>CAMYMF010000006.1 GCA_947259355.1 uncultured Nitrospirota bacterium
CTGCATTTTGAGCTCGGTGTCCTCGTGACGTCGGAGGGGCGTGTTTACCAGTATGGATTCGACTATCTGCACCAAGACATAGCGGACGGCACGTTCAGCGAATGGAACGAACTGACAAACACCTATCAGCAATCCCCCTATCGGAGCCACATTCAGCAGGCCCTGCAACTCCTCGGAAGGCCCGAGGGTCCAGACGAGTGAACCGCGCCCACGGGCGGAAGGCAGGCTGTGACAGCTCGGGTGGTCGGCCGACACCCTGTCTCACCGGGCGCGTTGCCCGCGCCCGCGCCGGGTTTGGAGGCTGAGCCATGGGCGAGATCCGCCTGGCCTGGTACAATCTGGAAAACCTTTTCGAGCCGGGACAGCACCCGGAGCTCAAAGACGGGTGGAGCCGAAACCGCTACGACAAAAAGATACGAAACGTGGCCTCCGTGATTGGGGCGCTCTTCAGCGGTATGGGGCCCGACCTGATCGGCATTTGCGAGGTGCAGTCCGATGGGGTCCTCGACGACGTGCGCGCTGCGCTGCCGAACAGCGGCACCTATGCCATGGTGCACCACGACAGCCCCGATGTGCGGATGATCGATGTGGGATTCCTCTATCGTCCGGCGGTCGTTTCAAAACCGAAACCCCGGGCATTCAACATTCGAAAACGCTACCCCACGCGCGACATTCTCGACGTCACCTTCCGGGTGAAAAACGGCAGCGTGCTCCATGTCATCGGCAATCACTGGCCGTCGCGATCGGGCGGGCAGTATGAGAGCGAGCCGTACAGGATCCTGGTCGCGGAGAATTGCGCCTGGATCGTGGAGCAGCACTACCGGGACGATCCGGAGGCCAACATCCTGCTCATGGGCGATTTCAATGACGAGCCCTTCAACCGCTCCGTTCAGGAGTACCTGTTCGCCATCCGGAACCGGGCACGGGTGCAGGCCCGTCGGAACAGCCCCAAGGCACGGCCCTATCTCTACAACCTGTCCTGGCCGCTGCTGGACGGCCCGACGCCGGGCAGCTTTTATTTCGGAAGCGGCCCGGCGGGATGGAACATGCTCGATCAAATGATGGTTTCCAAGGGCATCCTCACCGGCAGCAACGGTCTCAAGATCGAGCAAGAAACCATGGCCGTGTTCCGGCCCAAATGGATCCGCGACGGCAGTAAGCCGAAGCCCTTTCGAAGACGGCAGCGCAAATGGGTGGAGGGCTTCTCCGATCACTTTCCCATCACGGCCAGGCTGCGGGCCGACTAGCCCAGCCCGAATCGTGCCTGCGGGATCGTCACGAGACGCCGCGGAGGGAGGAGTCTCACCATGGCGCCCAAGGGGCCATTGACAGAATACCAGGTGAGAAGCATCCGCCAGTCGGTCCACTTGCTGGGGGAGATCTTTCGCGCATGCCCCGACGTCGGCGGGCATCGGCGCTGGATGGGCGTCCTCACGAAACTGGAAGAGCTGACCGATGGCGACGGAGCCGTACGGTCTTATTTCGGCCACGATGACGCCTTCCTCGGGCAGAGGCGGGCGCTGGGCTGGAATGAGAAGTTCCTGGCGAACCTGTGGAATCGCTATATCCTGGTGCACACGTCGCGGTTGCCCAATCGGGACCTCGATGAAACCGACGACAAAGATGCGGCCGCGCTGCTCCGACTGGCGATGATCCTGTGGCACGAGACCGCCCACTGGCTGGGCGGCCAGGACCTGATGATTCAGGCGGACGAGCTCAAGGTGCTGAGCATTTTGAAGCAGTGTCCCTATGTGCAAAACCATCCCTGCTCGGCCTCGCTCACGGAGACGATCAAAGAGCTGAGACGAACGGCCAGGGACGACGACGGTTGGTGGGTCGGTTTTTAGCCTCTCCCGTTCAGCCGCTGGAGGCATGCCATTATGCGCATCATTCGTTTTCTCGATGAACAGAACCAAATCCGCTCTGGGCATCGGCGACCGGACGGCAGCACTACCCTGCTTGCAGGCGACCCGTTCGAACGCCTGGAGGATTCGGGCGAGCCGGCCTCCGTGAGAAAACTTCTGGCGCCGGTCGAGCCTCGTACCATCTTCGGCATCGGTCTTAACTACCATCAGCATGCCACGGAATTCGGCGCCCCCGTACCACAGTACCCGGTGGTGTTTGCCAAGAACCCCGCCTCCGTTGCCCATCCGGGAGATCCCATCGTGCTGCCCCCCATCTGCATGAACCCCCCGGAGGTCGATTACGAGGCGGAACTGGCGGTGGTCATCGGCCGCACGGCCAGGGACGTCTCCGCGGCAGGCGCACTCGATTATGTGCTCGGTTACACCATCGGCAACGACGTCTCAGCCAGACGGTGGCAGAAGCACGCGGGCGGCGGCCAGTGGGTCCGGGGCAAGAGCTTCGACACCTTCTGTCCGCTCGGGCCCGAGCTCGTGACGCCCGATGAGATCCCCGATCCCCAGTCCCTTCCCATCGCATGCCGGCTCAACGGTCAGTGCATGCAGGAAGGCAATACCGCGGACATGATCTTCCCGGTGGCCGAGTTGATTGCATTCCTGTCGAGCGGCACCACGCTGCTGCCGGGGACGGTCATTTTGACGGGCACACCAAGCGGCGTCGGATTCGCCCGAAAGCCGCCGGTATTTCTCGCGCCCGGCGATCGCGTGGAAGTCACAATCGAGCCCATCGGCACCCTGGTGAGCCCTGTTTCGGGAAGTGCCGAACAGAACTCCCGAACCCGGTAACAGACGATGGCATCCAAAGGACTTTGCATTTCTCGATTGCAATCGGGCGGCCTGATCACCAACTACTACTGCAGCTCCGCCTGTCGACACTGTCTTTACCGCTGCAGTCCCCGATGGCCGAAGGCGTTCATCTCCGCCGAGGAGGCCCAGGCGGCGCTGGAGACCAGCCGGCGGTTCGGCTGCCGCAGCCTCCACATCGGCGGCGGCGAGCCGCTGCTCAATCCGGAAGGGGTCGCCAGCGTATTGAAAGCAGCGCAAAAGGCCGGCGTGCACATCGAGTACGTGGAGACCAATGCGTCATGGTACCGGAACCATGAGACCGCCTGCCGGTTGCTCGAAAGGCTGGCCGCCGCGGGCCTTTCCACCCTGCTGGTCTCCATCAGTCCCTTTCACAATGAGTTCATCCCCTTTTGCAAAGTCCAGGGGGTGCTCGCAGCGTGCAGGGCGAAGGGGATCTCCGTCTTTCCCTGGATTGCAGGCTTCACGCCCGACTTGGAGACCTTCGACCCCGAGCGGCCCCATGGGCTTGAAGAGTACGAGCAGACCTTCGGGGCGGATTACCTGCCCCGACTCACCGGCCGTTACTGGATCTCTCCCGGGGGCCGAGCTTTGGAGACCTTCGGACCCTACATGACGCAGATCCCTTTGCACCGCCTCATCGACCAAAACAAGACAGGCTGTGCCGAGTTGGCCGACACGACACATTTTCATCTGGACCTCTACGGCCATTACGTGCCGGGTCTCTGCGCGGGTCTCGCCATTGCGCCGCAGGATCTCGGGTCTCCTCTTGATGCCGACGCCTATCCCCTCATCACACGCTTGTATGCAGGCGGTCTCGGTCCGCTCCTTGCGTACGTTTCGGACACCTATGGGTTCGCTCCGTCGAAAAAACACTACGCGACCAAGTGTGAGCTCTGCTTCGAAGTCCGCCGCTTTCTCGTGATCGATCGGGGGGTCGACTCCCCGGAGCTTCGTCCCCGGGAGCACTACCTGCTGCAGCATGCCTGACCCCGCGTGCGGTCGTAGATATGGAGAGACGTCTCTTGGATCTGCAGACCATCACCGAAAAACTCGTCGCCGATATTGGGCGCCTCCGTTTCGGACCGCCCGTGGCGACGGTCTACAACCCCCTCGAGTATGCCGCCATGCCCTATGGGGCGTATCTCAAGCGCTTCGGCCACCGGCCCAAAGAGGTTCTCCTCGTCGGCATGAATCCCGGGCCCTGGGGTATGGCCCAGACGGGCGTGCCCTTCGGAGAAGTGCAGCTGGTGAAGAGATGGCTCGGTATCGACGCGCCCGTCGGCACCCCGCGCACCGTCCACCCCAAACGCCCCGTGATGGGCTTCGCGTGCACCCGAAGCGAGGTGAGCGGTAAACGCCTCTGGGGATGGGCGGAAAAGACCTTCCGGACGCCGCAGCGATTCTTCCGCCGGTTTTTCGTGGCCAACTACTGTCCGTTGATCTTCTTCGCCGACAACGGCCGGAACATCACACCCAATACGCTGCCCGCCGCAGATCGCCGTCCTCTGCAGGTGGTTTGCGACGCCGCGCTCCAGCAGACGGTCCGCTGGCTGCAGCCCCGCCACGTCGTCGGCGTCGGGCGCTTCGCCGCGGCGCGAGCGGCACAGGCCCTCGAGGGCATGGATGTTTCCATCGGGTGCATCACGCATCCCAGTCCGGCGAATCCCCGGGCCAACCGGGGCTGGGAACCCCGGGTGGCGCAGGAACTCAACGACCTGGGAATCCGACTGTAAAGCATTGCTCACATGACAAAACCCGCTGTTTACTCTATAGTGGTTGCGAGGAGACTCTCGGGAGAAAGAAGCGGCTGAGAAGGAGAGAAACACAGCATGGACAGCTACGAACTCATCGTCATCGGCGCCGGTATCAGCGGCTTGAGCCTCGCCTACTGCGCCGCCCGGAAAGGAATGAACACCCTGGTCCTCGAAAAAGGCGACGCGGTGGGCGGTGCGTTTCACTCCCATCGGATCCCCGACGACGGGGGGGACTTCTGGCTCGAGCTGGGCGCCCACACCTGCTACAATTCCTATCGTAATTTGATTACCGTCATTGAAGGCTCGGGAATGGCCGACCGGCTGACCCGCCGGGAAAAGGTTCCCTTCCGGGTCCTGCGAAACGGCCAGGTGCACTCCATCCTCTCCCAACTCAATTTCTTGGAGCTGCTCCGCTCGGTGCCGAGGCTCTTCGTCACGCAAAAAGCGGGACGGAGTGTGGCTGCGTACTACCAGAGGATCATCGGTAAACAGAACTTTGAGCGTCTCTTTGCCCACGCATTCAACTCGGTCCTCTCCCAGGACACGGCCGATTTCCCGGCGGAGATGCTCTTCAAGAAACGCCAGCGGCGCAAAGACCTTCTCAAGAGTTTCACCCTCGACGGAGGTCTGCAGAGCATCGCGACCGTTGTGGCCGGCCTGCCCGGTCTTCAGACCGTCACCGGCGTTGCGGTGGAAACCGTGCAGGCTTCCGGAGACGGTTTCCACATGGTGACCGATGACGGGCATGCCTATGCCGCACGCGCCGTGGCGGTGGCCACACCGCCGCCGGTTGCGTCCAACCTGCTGAAAGGGTGCCTGCCGGACGTGGCCGAGCGGCTCGCTGGCATCGCGCTAAGCGGCGTAGAGTCGATGGGGGTGGTCGTGGAGAAAGAGAAGCCCCGCCTCGATCCCCTGGCGGGGCTCATTGCCACGGACGAAGCCTTCTTCTCCGTCGTTTCCCGGGACATCGTGCCGCACCCGCGCTACCGGGGCTTTACCTTTCACTTCCAGCCAGGCCGCCTCGAGCGGGAAGCAAAACTGGCGCGTATTGCAGACGTACTGGGGGTCCCGGCCGGGCAGATCGCCCAGGTCGCGGAAAAGAAGAATACCATTCCGGCACTGCGGGTCGGCCATGAGGATACCATCCGATCCATCGATGCCACGCTTGCGGGCAAGAAGATCCTCCTGACCGGGAACTACTTTGCCGGCGTGGCCATCGAAGACTGTGTCTCCCGGTCCTTCGCCGAGTTCCAACGTCTGGAGCGACAAGGCTGAGCGCTGCTTTGCGGTCGGTCTCTCTTTTCTTGACAAGACGCGCACCGAGAGGCTAAAGTCTCACCGGCAACCCAGACGGTGAAACCTTTCACAAATTCTCCGAACGGGGAGCGGCATGTTTTGTCCCGAAGTGACCCATGATGCAATGGCTGCAAACAAACGAAGCGGCGCTCTGGTGGATCGGGATTCTCTCCCTCATCACCTTTCTGGCAACCGTGATTGTCGTCCCCATTCTGGTGGTCCGCATCCCCAACGATTATTTTACGCGCACCGAACGACCGCCGGAACACTGGACATTCCGGTATCCCCTGGTGCGGCCCACCGTTCTCATCTTGAAGAATGTTCTGGGGGCCGCCTTTGTGCTGCTCGGTCTGTCCCTGCTCTTTCTGCCCGGACAGGGAATCCTGACAATCCTCATCGGCGTCACACTGATGAACTTTCCGGGGAAACGAGCCCTGGAGCGCTCGATTATTCGCAAGAGACCGGTGCAGCGCGCGGTCAACTGGCTGCGGGCCAGAGCCCATCGCCCGCCGCTGCAATTGCCAGCACGCAACCCCCTGGAAGACGGAGAGCCCTCTCATGACGCGGAAACGGAAATCTAAACGGGACGCGAGCCCGCTGATCGACGGCATCCGCTTTCAATGTCAAGGCTCTGGCCGTTGCTGCATGACACGGGAGGACTACGGCTACGTCTATGTCACGCTGCACGACCGGCGCCGTCTGGCCGCCTGCCTCGGCCTCACCACACTGCAGTTCACCCGACGTCACACCGAGAAGACCGATGGGTGGTTTCATTTGAAAGATCCCGAGGAGCCCTGCCCTTTTCTCGAAAAGGGGCGCTGTGGTGTCTATTGCGCCCGCCCGACGCAATGCCGCACGTGGCCCTTCTGGCCGGAGAACATGGATCCCAGCGTGTGGCGCAAAGAAGTGGCAGCGGTCTGCCCCGGCGTCGGCAAGGGAAAGCGCTACACGGCTGAGGAGATCGCGCAGATCCTCGAGAGACAGCGCGATGTGCCGGGTCATGGATGAGGGATGCATCCATGGCATCCTCCGCCCTCTCCGTTTTGATCCCCGTACTCAAGCTCCCCGGAGATCGCCCGGCGGGCCGGCGCACACGTGGTGCGCGCGTCCCGGGGCCGCGGCGCGCAGATGAACGCCGCCGCAAGAGCCGCGCACCATCCCTTTCTCCTTTTCCTCCATGCCGATTCACACTTGCGCGATCCCTGGCTCTTGGACCACGCGGTCCATGCCCTGCAAAAAAGAATCGATGCGGCGGGAAACACCAAGGTGGCCGGACACTTTCCGCTTCATTTCATCCGCGCCGACGGCAGACACACCCTCGCCTACCGTTACATCGAGGCCAAGACCACGTTGAACAGAACCAACACCACCAACGGGGACCAGGGCTTCCTGATGGCCCGGGAATTCTTCGATGCCCTGGGAGGTTTCAGCGAAGCCCTGCCGTTTCTCGAAGACCAGGAGATGGCTGAGCGGATCCGTCGAGACGGCGTCTGGATGACCTTGCCGGGGGTGCTGGAGAGTTCCGCGCGCCGCTTCGAAGCGGAAGGCTTCCACCGTCGCTACCTGCTGATGGGAATCATCATGGGGATCTACTCCGTCGGAGCACACGGATTCTTCAAGCGGGCCCCCGACATCTACCGAAGCCACCCCGAGACGGGACTGCTGCTCACCCCTTTTTTCCGGACGATCCGGCGGATGATGCGTGAGGAGCTGGGACTGGGCGGCAGCCTCCGCGCCTGGCTTGCGGTGGGACGCTACGTGCGGCAGAACGCGTGGCAGCCCTTCTTCTTTATGGATGTCCTGGCCCGGCCGCTGTTCGGCCCGAAGCGCACGCCGCTGCTAGGTTTTCACGATCGGATCTTTCGGCCGTTGACCAATTTTGTCCCCTTCGATGCCCTGACTGCCCTGTTCTGCTTTGTCTGGTACATGGGAGTGCTCGCCCCCTGGTTCGCGCTTCGGGAGTGGGGGCTCGGCACATTGGATCGAAACACGTGATGCAAAGCCGGCACGGCGGGAATCGCATCGGGAAAAGGAGTCTGCCATGAAGTACTCGCAAGCCCAACCGGGACGCATCTTTGTCCTCCGCCTGGAGGATGGAGACATCGTGCATGAGACCATTGAAGCCATGGCCCGCAAGCAGTCCATCGCAGCAGCGGCGCTGCTCATCCTCGGCGGTGCCGACGCCGGCAGTCGCCTCGTGGTTGGACCGGAAGATGGCCGGACCTCGCCCGTCACACCCATGGAGGCGATCCTCGATGACGTCCACGAGGTCGCAGGCACGGGAACGCTCTTTCCAAATGAGTCGGGCGAACCGGTGCTGCACCTGCACCTGGCCTGCGGTCGAAGAAGCGCAACCGTGACCGGCTGTGTGCGTCGCGGCGTGCGGGTGTGGCAGGTGATGGAAGCGGTGCTCTTCGAGCTGACGGAGACGGGAGCCGCGCGGCGTTTTGACGCACCGACAGGATTCGAGCTCCTGCAGCCGTAAGACGAATCTACAGTGCCGTGGCCGGGTCGTCGTGGTTTGACGACGGCATGAAGTAATGGTGTAATGAAAAAAAGCTTTGACACCACCGGCGAAACGAGTCGTGACGACACAGCGTGGAGGCATGTATGGAATTTCTAAAAACCCTCGGCATTGACGCCGAGCAGACGGGCTGTGCCACGGGCTCCACCTGGCACGACACAACCGGTGAGAGGCTTGCCGTCCGTTCGCCGGTCGACGGCACACAGATCGGCACCATCCGTCAGGCTGCGCAGCGTGCGTGCGACGCCGTGGTGAAGCGAGCGCAGGAGGCCTTTGGACAATGGCGGCGTCTGCCCGCACCCCACCGGGGAGAGATCGTGCGCCAGATCGGGCTCAGGGTGCGAGATCACAAAGAGCCCCTTGGATCCCTCATCGCCTACGAAATGGGCAAGCCCCTGGAGGAAGCCCGGGGCGAAGTTCAAGAGATGATCGACATCTGCGATTTTGCAGCCGGTCTCTCGCGGACACTCTGCGGCTCGACCCTGCATTCTGAAAGACCCAGACATCGCTTCTACGAACAGTACCATCCTCTGGGTGTCGTGGGAATCATCACGGCCTTCAACTTCCCAGTGGCGGTCTGGGCCTGGAATGCCATGATCGCCGCCGTCTGCGGGGACGTGAGCGTCTGGAAGCCGTCGAGCAAAGCCCCTCTCTCGGCCATCGCCGCGCAGAGAATTCTGGGCCCCGTTCTGAAGGAGAACAATCTGCCCGACGGGATCTTCTCACTGCTCGTCGGCCGCGGCTCGACGATCGGCGAAGCCATGCTGCAGGACCCCCGAATCTCCCTGATTTCCTTTACCGGTTCGGTGCCCGCCGGTCGGCATGCGGCCGAAGTCGTGTCCCGGCGCCTCGGCAAGACGCTGC
Organism: uncultured Nitrospirota bacterium; assembly: GCA_947259355.1. Lineage (GTDB taxonomy): Bacteria > CG2-30-53-67 > CG2-30-53-67 > CG2-30-53-67 > CG2-30-53-67 > CALZGC01. The sequence goes on from CAMYMF010000006.1 coordinate 9,168, forward strand.
TGGAACTCGGCGGAAACAACGCCATCATCATCACCGATCACGCGAACCTGGAGCTCGCCGTCCCTGCCATCGTTTTCGGGGCTGTGGGGACCGCTGGACAACGCTGTACCACGACGCGGCGGCTGATCATCCACGACGCCATCTACGAGCGCGTCAAGAAGGCCCTGCAGAAAGCCTATCAGACGGTGCGGATCGGGTCTCCCCTGGACCCCGGGAATCACATGGGGCCGTTGGTAGACCGGGACGCGGTGACGGCCATGACCGGCGCGCTCGACGCTTGCCGGGAGCAGGGCGGTCGCCTTCTCTGCGGGGGCACGGTGCTGACCGGCGAGGGATACGAATCGGGCTGTTATGTCTTGCCTGCGATCGTGGAGGCGCGAAACGATATGCCCATTGTTCAGGAGGAGACCTTTGCGCCCATCCTCTATCTGATCCGCTATACCGGCGAGCTCTCTGAAGCCATTGCCCTTCAGAATGGGGTGCGCCAAGGGCTCTCTTCGGCCATCTTCAGCGACAACGTCCAGGAGGCCGAGACCTTTCTTTCACCGGAGGGCTCCGATTGCGGCATCGCCAACGTCAACATCGGGACGTCGGGCGCGGAGATCGGTGGGGCCTTCGGCGGCGAGAAGGAGACCGGCGGCGGTCGGGAGGCCGGCTCCGATGCGTGGAAGGCCTACATGCGGCGCCAGACCGTCACCATCAATTACGGTACCGACCTTCCCCTGGCGCAGGGAATCCGCTTTGACATATAAGGAGAGAGCATGATCGCAACGGAGGATGTCCGAAAGATAATGGCCCGCCATCTGCTGACGGAAGGGTTTGACTTGGTGCTCGACCTGGAGCGCTCCCGCGGCTCGCGGCTGGTGGACAAACGCTCCGGGGATGCCTTTCTCGATTTCTTCTCCATGTACGCCTCCATGTCGGTGGGCTTCAATCACCCCCGCCTCCTGGCGGTGCAGGACCAGCTGGGGGCCCTCGCGATCCAAAAGCCGTCCAATTCCGACATGTATACCGAAGCCCTCGCGGAGTTCGTGGAGACTTTCTCGCGCCTGGGCATCCCTCCCCACCTGCCCCATACCTTTCTGATCGAAGGGGGCGCGCCGGCCGTGGAGAACGCATTGAAGGCCGCGTTTGACTGGAAAGTCCGCAAGAACTTCGCGCAGGGACACACCGATGAGAAGGGATCGAAGATCATCCATTTCCAGCAGGCCTTTCACGGGCGCACGGGCTATGCTCTCTCGTTGACCAACACTTTCGATCCCCGAAAGACGCAGTATTATCCCAAGTTTGATTGGCCGCGGGTGGTGAATCCGAAGATAGAATTCCCCCTGAACGGGGAGCGTCTGGCGCGGCTGCAGGCCCTGGAGGACCGGGCCGTCGCCGAGATCGAAGACGCCATCGCCTGTGACGGCGCCGAGATGGCCGGCCTGATCATCGAGCCCATCCAGGGCGAGGGCGGCGACAATCACTTCCGCCCCGAGTTCTTCCAGAGCCTGCGGCGGCTCTGCGACGAACACGACGTGCTGCTGATTCTGGATGAGATTCAGACCGGCGTCGGATTGACGGGCAAGTTCTGGGCCCACGAGCACTTCGGAATCCAACCGGATCTGCTCTGCTTCGGCAAGAAGACGCAGGTCTGCGGTGTCCTCGCGTCCCGGCGCATCGAGGAGGTGCGTCGCCATATCTTTGAAGAGCCCAGCCGCGTCGGGTCGACCTTCGGCGGAAACCTGATCGACATGGTCCGCTTCACCCACATCCTGCGGATCGTGGAAGCCGAGAATCTGGTCGAAAACGCACGGGTCCAGGGGGCCGCGCTCCTGACGGCATTGGGAAAACTGGCCGCGTCCTTCCCCTCGCTGGTTTCCAACGTGCGCGGCCGTGGTCTCATGTGCGCCTTCGACCTTCCGGACCGAGAAATCCGGGACCGTCTACGCAATCGTCTCTTTCAGGACAGGCTGCTGATCATCGGATGCGGCGAAAAGAGCATTCGTTTTCGCCCCCATCTGATTGTCTCCGCGGACGAGATCTTCGAGGGGATCGGGTTGATCCAGGCCGCCCTGGCCCGCCTGTGAGCCCGCGGATCGGACGGGGCTTTGGAATCCTTCATGAACCGCGCGACGCTGATGGCCAAACTCAAAGAGCTGATCCGGGGCAGCGTTGTGGACGATGAAGAGGCGCTTCAGCGCTTCTCCCGGGATCAGAGCATCTATGAAATCCCCCCCCTGGCTGCTGTGCGCCCCCAGGACGAGGAGGAGATTGCACGGCTGATCCATTTTGCTCGGGACGCACAGATTCCCATCACCCCCCGGGGCGGCGGCTCGGGCACGGCAGGCGGCGCCCTCGGTGAAGGGATCGTCCTCGCACTACCCCGAGGCGGCAGTCTCAGCCGGATGCACGACTTTTCGGAGCAAGGCCGCGAAGCCTTCGTCACCGCGCAAGCCGGGGTCTTCCACCGGACGCTGCAGGCCGCGCTTCGGGAGCGGGGCTATTACCTCCCGGCCGATGTCTCCAGCGCTGGGATCAGCCAGATCGGCGGCAACGTGGCCACCAAAGCCAGCGGTCCCCACGCGCTCCGGCACGGCGCCATCCACCGCTTCGTGGAGGGATTGGTCTTCATAACGGACCGGGGTGAACGGGTGGACACGGGGGATCCGGCAACGGTTCCCGTGAGAATCCGGGACGGGCTCTCGGCACTCGGCGAAAGAATCGCGCGGGACCGGCGTGTTTGCGAGCAACTGAATGCACGGCGGTTTATGAAAACCGCCAGCGGTTATAACATGGTCGCATTCACCGAGGGGCTTCCCGCCGACCGCCTGATCGCTCAAGTCCTCACAGGCAGCGTGGGTACCCTGGGGGTTGTGACAGCCGTCAGGCTCCGGGCCCTGCCCCTCGAGCTGGAAAAATGCGCGCTGCTGCTCTCCTTTGAGAACCTATCGGAAGCCGGGGATGCCGTATGTGCCCTGCTCGACCATCCGGTCGCGGCCGTCGAGATCATGAGTCGTGAGACCGTTCGGATCCTCAAGGCAGCATCGGGCACCCCCCGCGCCATGCTGCCGGATGCCCATGTGCTGCTCGTCGAGACCGAGGGCCCGGGGGCGACGGACACGGTGGCGCAGATCAACGACCTCATCGGCGCGAGACGCTATCGCCTCTTGGCGCAACCCTCAGTGCTGACGGCCGACGCGGAGATCGCGGCGGTCTGGGAACTGCGCAAGCAGGCGTTGCCGGTGCTCAACCGCGTGGCTTCGGGGCGGCGGGCGCTGGCCGTGATCAATGATGTGGGCGTCCCGCCTGCGGATCTCGCGGCCTTCATTGCCGAGGTGGAGGGGCTCTTTGAAAAGCATCAAACGGAGGCCATCGTCTACGGCCATGCGGGAAACGGAAATCTGCATCTCCGTCCTCTCTTCGACCTGCGCCGGCCCGGTCTGGCCCGGCGGATTCAGCAACTGGCCGATGATGTGTACACACTGGTGCTGCGTTATGGGGGTACCATTGCGGCTGAGCACGGGATGGGCAGACTGAAGGCGCCCTATCTGAAACGGGAATGGGGCGAGGCGCTTTACGGATACATGCGGGAACTCAAAAGCATCTTCGACCCCGAGGACATATTCAACCCCGGTGTCATGTTTAGCAACCGGCCGCTCACCGATCATTTGGCGCCTGAGTTCTCCGACGCGCGCGGTCATACAGCCGCACAGGAGGAGGAATCATGACCGGGCGACACGACATCCGGTGGCAGCGTTGGCCCAAAGTGGAGAATTTCTTTCGCCGGTGGATCCGCACCTTCGAGAAACAAAGTCCCCCCGTCCGGGACTTCTCGGGGAAGCTGGTGCGTGTGAGCAGCACGCGCCTGCTCGACTGGACCGATCATCTCATCCTGCCATGGAGCGCCAAGACCCGGTCCCTTTTGAAGGAGCTGGGGTTTTCCCGACGTCGCGATACCCCTACCACGGTGTACGAACACCCCGGCGTCTCCCTGCCCGACGTGCTGCTGGCAGGGCGCGGCGCCGATGTTCGCCAGGGTCTGACCATACGCGTGGAGAACCTGTCTCGCTTTCTTCAAATCAACCAGATGGCGGGGCAGATCGACGGGGCGCCCTTGAGTCCGTTGCGGCGCTGCCGCCTGTTCACCGAGGGTGGGATATCGCTGCTGGCCGTCGAACGAAGGGGCGCGCGGGCCTATAAGATCACGGCACCGCTGAGGGGCCAGAGGGATCGCTATATCGCGGCCGTGGAGACATGGCGGCGGCTACCCCGATCTCTCGACGACGAAGATTTGGCCTTTGGGAGTGTCGCGCAGGCCGCGCGACGGCTCGCGTCGCAACTGGGTCCGGACCTGGCCGCGCACGTCGTCTGCCGCTCTGAACGGGATTACTGGCTTTCCCGTAACGCCGCCGGTCGGATCCAGAAAATGCGCCAGGATCAGCTCGGACTAGGTTGGGCGAACCACGACCACCATACCTTTCGAAGTTCTCGCAAGCGTTTTTCTGCCCTGGTGGCCCTCTTCGAGCAACTGGGCTTCGAAAAACGGGAGCGTTTCTACGCGGGCAAAGAGGCCGGCTGGGGCGCCCAGGTGATGGAAAACAGACGGGCCGGGCTTGTGCTCTTTCTCGATGTCGATCTCACGCCCCGGGAAGTGACGATCGATTTTGCCGCACAAGGCCTCGCAGAGCGGGACTCCCTCGGAACGGTGGGACTCTGGTGCGCCCTCCACGGCGATTCGATTCTCGCAGCCGGTATGCACCACCTGGCCGCCCGGTTTCTCTTCGATCGACTCCCGGAAGCGCTCGTCTCCTTCGGCATAGACTTCATGGCCCCCTTTAGTGACTTCGTTTATCTGAAACAGGCCTTCAGCAGTGGTGAGATCTGGGCGGTCGATCCAGCCCGAGTGCACGCACTGCTCGACGACCAGCGGATTGACCGCCGACGGGCCGAGGCATTCGGCACGCGGGGGGCCATCGGCAGCCATTTGGAGAATATCCAGCGGCGCGAGGGTTATAGGGGATTCAACAAGAAGAATGTCAGCGCCATCATTCGCAGGACCGATCCGCGGACAGCTGTCGGCGCATGATCAGATTGTGGCCTGAAAGATCGAGGGAAAGGCTAGGTGACTTTGACGTGCCACGGCTCGAACCGAACGCCGAGCATGTTGCCCCGTTCATAGCGAATCTGGATGTAGCCGAGATCCATGAGGTGCCGATAGACCCGGGTCGTGGCAAAGCGTTCCGTGAAATTCGCGATCCCGAAACCAACCTGGCCGACGTCGAAATCGCCAACACCGTGATAAGAGTACCCAGGCGGTGCCAGCGAGCGCGATGCCAGCGAGAGGTTTCCCGCGTTGCTGTAGGCCTTGTTGAGGAAGAGGAGAAACTGTTTGACGACGCTCCGGATACCCGATGTGAGGATCACCTGGGAGCCCAATTCCCTGCGGATCTTTGCATACATCCGTTCCGGCTCACCTCGGTAGAGGTAATTCCCGGAGCCACGGATCTTGGTAACATGCCGTCTCGAGACGGACTCCGTGAGATTCTTGACAGGTTTCTGACCGAAGAAACCGTAAGGCGAACAATCTTCGTAAAACATCCGCTCCAGGAAGTGCAGTTCGTCCCGGGTGAATGCCCCCACCCGCGAGTAATTGGATGCATAGCGAATAGCACTGTCGAAGCTCAGGAGGTGGAAGTTGCCGTGACCCACGGTCCGTTGAAGACGCCGTAGCCGTTTCACCGTTGAGTTCAATATGGGGAGTTCATTTCGCGCCAGATAGACATCGTCGTGGTGGGGCTTGTTAAAATCTCGCATCTTGTGAAGGTAGTCTTTGATGTGGTCATCGAGCGTAGTCATCCGCGCAGAAGATGCACTGCCGGCAATTTCTGCAAACACGTCCGGAGCGATACCCGCACCAATCACACCTGCGGAAATGGCTTTAAGAAAGTCTCTCCTGTTCATATTTTCTTGAGCTGATCGTCGTAAGGGATCTCTGTTTTCGTAGGGTTAACTTCTTTCTTTTAAGTATATTCTAGCAGAAAGTCAATCCATAAGAAAGATTTTTTTGACATGCCTGGACCTCATCTGAGCGGGGGATCTTTTCGACCCTGCGCGGGGTCGAAACAACGAAGCCCCCGGCCAAGCGGGAGACTGTCCGGCTATTTGTCTGCCTGAAGCAGCTGCTCTATACTCCGTATGAAGGAGCGTCGAGAGATGAACCGGTTCGACCAGCTGCGCCGCATTTTCCCAACCACTGGCCTTGCCGTCACAATCGCGGCACAGTTGGTGTTCTTTGCCCCTTCGACGCCGGCCATGCAAGACGGCGCTGTCGAGACCTCCTCCACCTGCGACGCGCTCTACCAGACCCTCCGCCAGACGATCGAGCCCGGCGGTGTGCGCAACGGGGGTACCTTTCCTGTCCCCGGGATCCCGTGGTTTCGAACCAGCCGCTTTCTGGAGGAGATGCGCTACTTCATCAGCGACCGGAACGCCTGGCATTTCTGGCTCGATCGGCTTGCGCAGCAGGGTCGCACCGCACTCCCGGGGGCGCTCGAGCAGCTTCCCCATGAAGCGCTGCTGCCGCTGATGCGACAATTCGGCGGGGAACAGCAAGTGCGCCAAGACGGCACCGCCGCGCGACAGGCCATCGGCCAAATGGCCGAGCGGTGCCTGAACCGGACCTGGAGGCGTCTAAAACAGGCACCCCCCATAGAGAGCCTCTTCACCGGCCGACCGGGCATCCCCGATGAGTATCGGATGGTCCGTCGTATTTTCGGCCTTTACCCGCTGTTTGCCGTTCCCATTGGGGTGGCCGTCAGCAACTATCGCCGGGAAGTAGCGGACCGATACGAGATTCCCCTCGCCCGCCTTGTACTCAAGGGACGTCTTGATCGGTACACGGCTGCGCCCCTGTTCACAGACCTGGACGCCCCCACCACCGCAGCGCTCCTTGCGGAAGCCTCAAGAAACCCCCTGGGGATCCCCATGCTGTCTCAGGGGCAGCTGGCCGTGCTGGCGCACCGGTTTGCACCGGTTCTGGAACCGGATGTCACGGGCGTTTATGACATTCCCGGCGCAGTGTATTGGCAGGACGGACTGGTCGCCATCGACCCGGAACGAACGACCGTCTACTACTATGGGAGCCATGCCATTCTGCACGGCAGAGCCCTGTTGCAGCTCAATTACGTGCTCTGGTACACGGAGCGGCCCCGGCAGCACTTCTTCGACATCGCCGCCGGAAGGATTGACGGCTTAACCCTGCGTCTGACACTCGACACGGCGGGTCGACCCATTATGGTCGACGTCATACAAAACTGCGGCTGCTACCACTTTTTTTTTCCGTCGCCGCGGGTCTTCAAGGCAGCCCGCATGGAGCCCCTTCGGGAAGATGCCTTTGTGCCGCAGTGGCTCCCGCCCCTGAGTGATGAGACCCGACTGGCTGTCCGTATCGAAACAAGGAGACACCGGGTCGAGCGCCTTCATCGGGACCACGGGTCCCCGGAGGCGCCAAAAACATATGAACTGGTACCTTATGAAAGGCTCGAATCGCTTCCCCGGGACTCGGGAAAAATCGAGAGCATCTTCACCTCCAACGGCCTGGTGAAGGGCAAGACGGAGCGGCGGGAGCGGTTCTTTCTCTTCTCCGTGGGTATTCCCCAAGCCGGGAGCATGCGACAACGGGGGCACCATCCCACGGCCCTCATCGGACGGCGAACCTTCGATGATCCCCGTCTCTTTGAGAAATTCTTTTCGCTCCAGGAATAGCCCGATTTCTACGCGAATGGGCGCAACAGTGCGCATTGCCGCCAACTCCTTGTTGACATCGGCAAAACGTCTTGATACCGTAAGCGAATCCTTCCACCGGAAGCGATCGGCACCCCCGCGGGTGGCGCCGTTTCTGTCGATGGGCATGTTTCGTCCCGGACGAGACGGTTCGGGCGATTCCGGCGATCACCTTTCCAAGAGGAAAAGACCATGAGCAAACAGATCCTCCTCAAACAAGATGAAATGCCGACCAGCTGGTACAACGTCATCCCCGATCTGCCCGGCCCCCCGACGCCGGTGCTCCATCCGGCGACCCTGCAGCCGGTTACCCCGGACGATCTGGCGCCGCTCTTCCCGATGGGACTGATCGGACAGGAGGTCAGCACCAAGAGCTGGACCGCCATTCCGCAGGAGATTCTCGACGTCTACAGCATCTGGAGACCGACGCCTCTGGTGCGGGCCACTCGGCTCGAGAAGGTCCTCGATACCCCTGCCCACATCTATTTTAAGAACGAGAGCGTCTCTCCGGCGGGAAGCCATAAACCAAACACCGCCACCGCCCAGGCTTATTACAATAAGATGGAAGGCACCAAACGGCTGGTGACCGAAACCGGTGCTGGCCAGTGGGGCAGCGCCCTGTCGCTGGCGTGCAACTTCTTCGACCTCGAGCTTCAGGTCTTCATGGTGAAAGTCAGTTATCATCAGAAGCCCTATCGCCGCTCACTGATCCAGAGCTGGGGCGCAAAGGTATTCCCCAGTCCCTCGGATCAGACCAACTATGGCCGGCAGCTGCTGGAGCAGGACCCGGACAACCCCGGGAGCCTTGGCATTGCCATCAGCGAAGCCGTTGAGAAGGCGGCCACCGATCCCGAGGCCCACTATTCACTGGGCAGCGTGCTTAACCATGTCTGTATGCACCAGACCATCGTCGGACTGGAAGCAAAGAAACAGATGGCGATGGCCGGCGAATACCCCGATATCGTCATCGGCTGTGTGGGGGGCGGGTCGAATTTCGCGGGAATCGCCTTCCCCTTTGTACCCGACAAGGCCGACGGCAAGCCGGTGCGGCTCCTGGGCGCAGAGCCGGCGAGCTGCCCAACCCTCACCAAAGGGAAATATACCTTTGACTTCGGCGATACAGCCCGCATGGCACCCATCGTAAAGATGCACACCCTCGGCCACGATTTCGTCCCGCCGGGGATTCATGCCGGGGGACTCCGCTACCACGGCGACTCGCCGCTCGTCTGTCAGCTGGTGGACGCGGGGATCATCGAGGCCCGGGCGTATCACCAGCTCTGCTGTTTCGAAGCGGCGGTGCTCTTCGCTCGCTCGGAGGGGATCATCCCCGCGCCCGAGACATCCCACGCCATTCGCGCCGCGATTGACGAAGCGCTGGAGGCGAAGCGGCTGGGAGAGAAGCGAGTGATTCTGTTCAACTTCTCCGGACACGGCCACTTTGATATGGCCGCCTACGACGCATACTTCTCGGGTGAGCTCAAAGACTTCGACTATCCTGAGGCCAAGATCAAGGCCGCCTTGGCCAACCTACCCGACGTCAACATGTAGCAAGCCAACTGCGCCCGAAGCCCCGTGCTCTGGGGCTTCGGGCGCGACTATCTCGTGAACGCCGTCCCCAAAGGTTCTTGCCATGAAGAAAAGAACGAAACCAGCGGTGCATGAGGATCGAGAGCTACTGCGCACACCCCGCCAGGAGGAACGAAAGGACTTCACCTCAAAGGACCCGTGGCGGGCACTTCGCATTCTGGGCGAAGTGGTGGACGGCTTCGACGCCCTGCACGATGTGTTTGGAGCCGTTTCTATTTTTGGCTCGGCCCGGACCCCCGTGGGCCACCCCCACTACGAGGCAGCCCGTACGACCGCCCGTATGCTGGCGGAGAAAGGCTTTCCCATTGTCAGCGGGGGTGGACCCGGCATCATGGAGGCTGCGAACCGCGGCGCGCAGGAGGGGCGGGGATTGTCGGTGGGCTGCAATATCGAGCTCCCCTTTGAACAGGCGCCCAATCCCTACCAGGACATCTCCCTGGAGTTCAGATACTTCTTCGTACGCAAGCTGATGTTCGTCAAATATTCCACGGCCTTTGTCATCTTTCCCGGGGGCTTCGGAACCATGGACGAGCTCTTTGAGGCGCTGACGCTGGCCCAGACCCACACCATCGAGCAATTCCCCATTGTCCTCTTCGACGGTGCGTACTGGAAACCGTTGCTGCAGTTCATCGAGAAGAGCATGCTGAGGGCGAAGAACATCTCTCCCGAAGATGTGCATTTAATCAAGCTCTGCAGCGCTCCCGAGGAGATCATTGAAACGGTGATCACCTTTTGCGCCAAGAACAGCCACCCAGAAACATCCTGAGGGTGTTCGCCTTCCTGTGAATGGTTCGCGCAGCTGAGTTGCCAAAATGGCGCGCAGCGCATATACTGCCTGGAAAACAACGTAGCGCCTCTCATCGAGGGGCACGTGTTCGAACAGCGAACCATAGAAAGGGGACTCTTTATGGAACAACCAATCTGCTGCGGCGTGAAGCTGGGACAGTGTGTCCCGGATTTCAAACTGGAGACATTCAATCCGGCCTCCTTCGCTTTTGGTCAGATAACCCTGAACGAAATAAGAAAGAAGGGGAAATGGACCGTACTTTTCTTTTATCCGGCCGACTTCACCTTTGTCTGAGCCACGGAAATGGCTGATCTGGCAGATCGGCACGAACAGTTCAAGTCTCTGGAATGTGAATTGATTACCGTGAGCACCGACACGAAATTCGTGCATCTCGCGTGGCAGCGGGACGAAAAACTTCTCGAAAAGGCCACGTTTCTGATGGGGTCTGATCCGACCGGTGAGGTGGCCAGGCTCTTCGGCGTCTACGATGAGCAGACCGGTCTGGCGCTACGGGGCACCTTTATCATCAATCCTGAGGGGATGCTTCTCGCATCGGAAGTCAACTTCTACAATGTCGGCCGGAACGTGGATGAGCTGCTGCGCAAGATTAAAGCCAATCTCCACGTGGCCCGGCATTCGGACGAGGCTTGCCCGGTCAACTGGGACACGGGGGACAAGACCCTCAAGCCTTCGGAGAAGATGGTCGGCAAGGTTTATGAGGCATTGCAGTAGGGTCGGATCCGGGTAGACTGCACCTTGGTCATCGAGGAACATGAGCGGTATCGGCGAACGTTATCAACAGGAAACGAAATACACCCGTGAGGACCTTTACGGGCGCGCCCGGCAGCGGCACCGTCGGGCGGCGCCCTTCAAGGATTACGAAGAGCCTCTTGCGGTGATCCCGTTGCCGGAGCCAGAGTTGGGCGGAAACGTCGACCTGTGGGAAGCTCTGAGGCATCGTCGGTCTCGTCGAAGCTACAACCATGCCGTGGCCCTTCGATCGGAAGTTCTGGCCGCCCTCCTTTGGGCGACGCAAGGCATCTCGGCCGGAAAGGGGGAGATTCTATTCCGTACAGCCCCCTCGGCGGGGGCCCTCTACCCCGTGGAGACCTACCTCTCGGTACGGGCCGTGGAGACCCTGCAGCCCGGTCTCTATCATTTCCGGCCGGAGCATTTCGACCTGGAGCTTCTCAAGAAGGGCGATCACTCCCGGGAGCTCACCGCCGCAGCGCTGGCACAGAACATGGTCCAGCAGGCGCAGGTCACCTTCATTTGGTCGGCCATTGTGGCCCGAGCCCTGTGGAAATACGAAGATCGGGCGTACCGATACATCTACCTCGATGCCGGCCACATCGCCCAGAATCTCTACCTCGCTGGCGAAGCCCTGGGCCTGGGTGTTTGCGCCATCGGTGCGCTCTTTGACGACGAGATCAACGGCCTCTTCGATCTGGACGGCACGGACGAAACAATTGTCTACATGGCCACCGTCGGCGTGCGCGCACGCTGAGCGGCGCTGCCCACGGCCCATCGACGCCACCGGGGCCGGGAACCGACTTCTCCAAGAAGATTGTCTCGAACCACTCTATGCCGCCTCTCCTCTCCGATCCGGGCTAAATAACCCTTGATGAAATAGCATTCCGAGGGTTATCATTGATTTATAGACCTAATTTTATCTGTTTGGCACACTTTTCGCCTGAAACAACTCCATGGTCGAATCCCGTACATGTCCGGCAGGTCAGGGCACTCTCGGGTCTCCCCCAAAGCAGACCCTCCAGAGCAGCCAGTCCTATCTGGTGATACGCCCCCTATCGGAAAACCCCGACGCCCTCGCACCCTATTTGGCCCCTCTGGCTGAGCTCACCGGGCTCGACCCAGGAACCATTCGGCAGAAGTTTACCGGCAAAGCCCTGCAGGTTCTCCGGTCCAGCCCCGATGCAACCGCCCTGCAAGAAACCGCCGTAAAGCTAAAGGATGCAGGCTTTCCGGCCGTGCTCATCAGCCGGCAGACACTGCATCGCGCCCCGTCTCCCCAGCGCATCGTGGGGCTCGATATGGGCCGGGAGCGGCTCGGCCTGCGCGGCCGCTCGGGGGATCTGTTCCAGACGTTGGACAGCACCAAGCGGTGCCTGCTCGTCTTGTCGTCCCTGAAGATCGAGCAGCTACGAAACCGGCGCATGGCGAAACTCGCCGCAGCGGGCACGCCCAGCTTGCCCCAGGAGCGCCTCTTTCGACTCATTTTTCAGGGGCATCCCGTCATGGTCCTCTATCTGGAAGGCTGTGAAACACCCTGCTATGTCGATGCCCGGCGGTTCAATTTCTCGACCCTCGGCGATCAGAACCAAAAAGCTGTGGCCCTCAATTTTCCCGTCCTGATAGGCGCCATACAGCAGCATGCCCGGGAGACATGGATCGACACAGGCTTTGGCGAGAATCACCTTCCCTTTCTTCACAGCTTCGATGGGTTGGGCACAGAGCAGACGCTGCAGAAATTCTTCGAATACGCCGCATTCGTTTCACAGGCAGACGGGCAGGGGATCTTCCGCCCGACGGCAGCCGAGAAGGCACCCGCGCCCCTTTCGGCCGTGGACAATCTTACAGGCCTTCTCTGGGGGGGGCCACTGCTGACAGGCGCCACGCCACCGGACAAGCACGATTCCGCCGTCTACAACAATTCCCACGGTGCGCCGGCTCAATCCCAGAGCGCGTTGCCAGCGCCCCCGGAAGCGCCAAGAGATCTCTCCTTCGGTGACCTGACCGCAAGCGTCCAAATGCCCTGGTTGCTGATGAAGCGCTTCCGAAAATTTGTGCTCCAGATGGGACCGCCCTTTCTGGTTTCTCCGCTCGCATTGACCGCCCTGGGGGCGCTCCTGGTCGGGCACCATCACCCTGTCGGCCTGCCTTATGCCGTCGCCACGATTGCCATCGGACTGATGGTCTTCGTCCATGCCTTCGTGCTGCTCGGACGCAAACGGGCCATCGAAAACTGCCCCACGAGCAGAGTGCGCTCCATGTCGATGGGTCTGGTGGAGGTCAAAGGCCGCGCGCGCCAGAGATATTCCCTGAAAGCACCGTTCTCCCTGACGGACTGCGTCTATTACAGCTACAAGCGATACGAATGGGAACACTTCGGCAATCAGTCGGGCTATCGACTGAAGCAATGGGGCGAAAGCGGTCGCGTCCCTTTCTACCTGGAGGACGAAACCGGGCGGGCGTTGGTCCAACCCGAGCATGCCGTCGTGAGCGCCGGGACGACGCAGGAGATGAGCGCACCCTTCGGCGGTACCCTGGGGATACCGGAACTGTTGGTTAACACCGGCAAACAAAAGATCGTCGAGCGAGTGATCCCCGTTGGAGAGCCGCTCTATGTGATGGGATTCGCCCGCCCGCTGCGTACAGGCCGGCAGGTGCGGGAGTCGCGTATTCGCGGGAAACTCCTGGAGCTCAAGCGTGATCCCTCGCGCCTGCAGGAATATGATCTCGACGGCGACGGCACCATCAGCGATACCGAGTGGGAGAACGCCCGACGGGAGATGCAGGACGCAGCGCTTCTGGAGGGGACCGAGAGGGGACGGGATCGCGTCTGCATTTCGGAGCATCCCACGGGAGGCCTCTTCTATATTTCAGACCGGCACGAGGAACACCTCACCCGGTCGATGGGCTGGCGCATTCCCCTTTTTCTGGCCCTCGGGCTGGCGCTGCTCATCGGGGGGTTGGCACTTGTCCTTGCACCTTAGGCGAGGTGTCTCGAACCGTAACAGGAGGTGAAATATGGCATCCTTGATTGTTCTTTCAGTTCTGGGTTTTACGCTACTGGCCTTGGCCTCTTATTTCGTGATCATCTACAACGGCCTCGTCACCGTAAGAAACAATGTAGACAAGTCCTGGAGCAACATCGATGTCCTGCTGAAGCAGCGACACGATGAGCTTCCCAAACTGGTATCCGTGTGTGAGAGGTACATGAAGCACGAAGCGGATACTCTGGAGCGGGTCATCAAGGCGCGGGCGGCCATGGCGAACGCAGACAGCATGGATGAGCGCCGACAGGCGGATGGCATGATCAAGGAAGCCCTCAAATCTCTCTTTGCCGTGTCGGAGAACTACCCGGAACTCAAGGCCGACCGGCGATTCGGCCAATTGCAGTCGCGCATCACCGAAATCGAAAATGAAATCGCCGACCGGCGGGAAATGTACAACGAGAGCGGAAATATTTACAACATCCGCATCGAACAGATCCCCGACATCTTCGTCGCAAAATTGTTCAACTACCGCACAAAGGAACTGTGGCAGATCGATCCAGAGCACCGGGAGGATGTCCCCGTGAGCTTCTCGTATTAGTTTGTGTTCTAGAACGGACACGAATTAGTTTCCATCCGGAAACTCGTTTGCTTTTTCTTGCCCCGCATCACGTGGGAGGGGCCTCGGTCCTAGGTGAATGTCGTGGCACTGGTGGCAGCTATTCGCGTCCCGTACTTTTGGATCCTGTCGGCAACGGCTTTGATAGACGAGGGGCAGCACATAGGTCTTGCCCGTCGCTTTGCCCGTCAGGATCAGCCGCTGCCCCTCGGGGCGTACATGGGGCAGGATCTCGCCATCCTCTGAGAAGAGCGCTGTTTCCCCCGCTCGACGTCCATAGCGCCGCATGATCCGCTGCACCTTGGCGGACTCCGTCCCGGATAGCTCCCGCAAAATGGGCCGTCTCTCCAGCGTGCCATGGCAGGTGTCGCAACGGATGCGCTGCTGCCCCTTCTGATCGCTGTAAAGGTACCCGTCTCCCATGACCTCCCTGTCTGTGTGACAGTCGATACAGTCAAGCGTCCACTCACAGCGTGTGAAGAGCGTCATGGGGTTGTAATAGTCCATGAGACGCCTGGCCTTCTCTGAAGACGGCGTCCCATGGTCGAGGTCCGTCCGTTTGTCAAAGGCCATCCGCTGCAGGTCGTGGTTTCCCCGATTGTGGCAATGGTTGCACTGGCTATAGGGGATCTTCAGGGTGAGTTTGTGCACGGTGCCGTGCCCCGGCTCGTCCCGAGAGATGGTGGGGTCGTCGCCGCGGTAATAGGCCTGGTCTTCGTACAAATAGTGGCAGGCGGCACAACCGGAAGCCCGATAGCGGTAAGGCTCCTCCTGACCCACTGCCCAGAGATGACACTGATTCACGCAGTTTCGATGCAACTGGGTGTCGACGGGATGTGCCGAGAACTCGTAGGGCACCCCTGTGGGATCGGCACGGAGAAGCTCGCCCCCCTCCGTGCGGGGCAGGTCCGCCGCCTCGGTGTAAGGCAACGGTCGGAGTGCCGGCACTACGCTGCGGGTCCCATCGGGCGTCTTGCCGTGGACCGCGCTCACGCCGAAGCGGGCCGCCCGCTCTTTCTGTGCGCCAAAAGCGTAGCGGGGCAGCGCAATCTCGCCCGCCTTGGTGGCCATGATGGTTGTCCGCACCCGTTGAATGTGGTCCCGCTCTTGCACCGCATCGCCGTTATGGCAGGCGGTCCCGTCGGCCATCGTACGTCCGCAGCTCGCATCGATCACCCGGAAATCAGACGGGTTTCGCCCGCCGATCAACCCACTATGCGCCTGGGGCAATCGCACCGAGAGGGGATCCCCGCCGTGGCAGAGGGTACATCCAAAGGTCTCTGGCGGGTGGGCATCACCGATGGACTCAATGCCGATGTGGCAAGACAGACACCGCTCCCGCCGATTGCCGGGCAGCTGTGTCTCTTGGATCGCCGGCAGGGTGCGCTTCAGGGCAACGATGCGGGCTGCGATGGCTTCCTGAATCTCAGAGCTCGACGCCTGCGCCGCTTCTACCCGCAGCTGCGCGATCTTGCGGGCCTGATAGAGCTTCTGATATTGACGGTAGGGTTTGCTCCTTTCTTTTGCTGCGGCCCAGAAAAGGCTCAGCGCGAAGAACAGCACAAGGAGCGCAACCGTTTCCCCATATCGCTTCATGGCACTACCGGATGAAATGAAGGAGGGTCATGAGAGACACTGCGCCGAGAATCAGGATAAGAATCAGCCCCGCCGGCATCCTCGGCGCTGCCTCACCTTCGGTGGCCGCCCGAGGTGACACAAAGGGTATCAGGCTGAGTGTTGCGAAGAGTGCGACAGGCAACAGCGCCCCGGCAATCACCGGCGGGAGGTGACGCAGCAGCTCCTGCACCCATGCAAATATCCAGGGAGCACTGACGGCCGCAGGCGTCGTGGCCGGATCGGCCTGCTCTCCCAGCGGCGCAGGGCTGAGCAGGGACCACACCACGAGCGCCACCGAGACAGCCAGCATGGCCACCACTTCATACTGAATCAGCGTCTCCCGCGATACCCAGCTTGGACTTCTTTCTTCTTCCGTACGTTCCATCCGATTCGTCCGCATGTCGGGCTACAGAAAGCGGCCCATATATCCCAGGCGGCTGACCTTCCAGAAGTGATAGAGCATGAACCCCAAGACCGTCATCGGCAACACAACACAGTGCCACAAATAGATTCGCGGTATCGATGCCGGCCCGTAGGTGCTCGTGCCCGCGAGGAGGCGGTGCAGGCCGTCACCGACGTAGGGGATCTCCCGGATTACGCCGAAGGCCACAAAGCCTGCCCAGTAAGTGTCCCGATCAAAGCGGAGCAGGTAGCCGCTGAAATCGATGATCACCACCAGACCCAGCAGCAGCACCCCCACCACCCAGATCCACCGCTTGGCGCCCTGATAAGAGCCCGTGAGCACCACCCGGATCATATGAAAGAGAATCAGGAGAACCAGCCACTGCCCGCCCCAGTAGTGCAGGCTACGGATTAGCTCCCCGTAGGGCACCAACTCGGTGATTTCGCGAACCGACAGATAGGCTGCATCAGCGCCGGTGCGGTAGTGAAACATGAGCAACACTCCCGTCAGCGCCAGCACGAAGAAGAGATAGGCCGACAGCCCGCCCATGCAAAAGGTGAAGGTCAAACGAACCCGCTTGCGGGGAATCCACGGCGGGTGGACGTGGGCCAGAAGATCGATGACGCCTCCCCGGCGCTTTTTCTCCTGCCCATCCCTGACAAGGGTTGCCATGACCGAAGCCCTCCGCTATTGTTTCCCATGCACCGTCTGCACCCCCCGGCGCGCCAATATGCGCTGGGCGCAATGCATCCCGTCAAGGGCGGAACTCACGATGCCCCCGGCGTAACCCGCGCCTTCGCCGACAGGATAGAGCCCTTCGGCAGTCACGCACGCATAGCTCTCGTTCCGGACGATGCGCACCGGCGACGATGTTCGGGTTTCCACACCGACCAGCACACCTTCGTCGGAGACAAAGCCAGGGATCTTACGATTCCAGCCGGGCAGGGCGCGCCGCAGGCCCTCTGTCACAAATCCCGGAAGCAGGCTGGTCAGATCCACCGCCGACACACCGGGCCGATAGGTCACTCGCGGCAAAGTGGCCGACGGCCGACCATTCAGGAAATCGCTGACCCGCTGGGCCGGTGCACGGTAGTCCCCGCCACCCATCCGGAAGGCCCTTTGCTCCTGCAGCCGGAGGTAAGCCAAACCCGCTAGCGGTTCGGGCGGCCCGAAATCCTTCCGGTTCACGGTCACCACCAGTCCACTGTTGGCATACCCGCTGTCGCGGCGGAAACGACTCATGCCGTTGGTCACCACACTGCCGGCCTCAGCATTGGCCGCGATGATCTGGCCGCCGGGGCACATGCAGAAGGAATAAACCCCACGACCGCCGACGGTGTCCCGGAAGGTGAGGCGATAATCGGCAGGCCCCAGCCGGTCATGGCCCGCCCATCGGCCATACTGCGCTCGGTCGATCATTGCTTGCGGATGCTCTATCCGGACCCCCACCGCAAGCGGTTTCGGACGCATTTGTAGACCCGCCCGGTGCAATGTCTCATAGGTGTCCGCAGCACTGTGGCCGGTGGCCAGGATGACCGTATCCACTGCAAGCTCTTCGCCCCCATCGATGCGCAGTGCACAGACCCGCCCCTTTCGCACGATCACATCGGTCACACGGCTGTTGAATCGTATCTCCCCGCCCAGTGTTTCAATCCGCCTGCGTAGATTGACGATGACGGCACGCAGTCGATCCGTTCCGATGTGCGGTCGCGACTCATAGAGGATGTTTCCGTCTGCGCCGGCCCCCACAAATTGCTTCAAGAGCCAGGGGATCGCCTGCGAACGCTTGCCGGTGCTGAGCTTGCCATCGGAGAAAGTCCCGGCCCCGCCCTCTCCAAAACAGGCGTTGCTCTCGGATGAGAACCCACCGCCCGACCAGAAAGCCTTTACGTCGCGCACCCGCTCCGCCATTGCGCGCCCCCGCTCCAGAACAAGGGGAGTCGCACCGGCCTCTGCCAAAATCAGGGCCGCAAAGATGCCGGCGGGACCGAACCCGACCACCACCGGTCGCTGCGCCAGACGGACTTTCCCCATGGGCGTTGCCGGTGCCTTGGGCTCGATTCGCCGAAGGCAGAGGGTGCGGTGCTTCTCAAACTTGCGAAGCAGGGCGTCCTCGTCGCAAACCATGATTTCCAACTGATAAAGAAGGCGCGCATCATGGCGGGCATCGACGGACCTGCGAACAATACGGAGGGACCGGATGTCAGCGGGGGAGACTTTCAGGAGAGCGGCGACGGTCTTCTTCAAGTCCCCCCTGTCCTGATCGGGCGTCAGCCCGATCCCGGTCACAAGGAGAGACATAACATTTCAGGTCAAAGATGAAAGCGCAAACATCAAAAAGCAACGAACACCAAAATTGATGGGTTGTCGACGGCTGAACAGACGAGAGCATTCATCAGCGCCCCGTCCGAATCTTGAGCCACTATCATTGAATTTGCTTCTCTTTGATTCTTTTTCGCGCGTTCTTATTGATTCAGGTTCCCATATCCCACGAGGCCAGGTACTTCTGCTGCTCTTCCGTCAACACATCGATGGCAATCCCCATGGTGGAGAGCTTCAACGAAGCCACCCAGCTATCGATTTCCTGCGGCACCTTATACACCTTGGGGCCGAGGCTCCCTTTTTGCGTCACAGCATATTCGGAAGCCAACGCCTGGGTGGCAAAGCTCATGTCCATGACACTGGCCGGATGGCCTTCCGCCGCGGACAGATTGATCAGACGCCCCTCGGCGAGGACATAGACCTTTCGGCCGTCTTCCAGGGTGTGTTCATCAACAAAGTTCCGAACGTCCTTTCGGACGTTTTTCGACAGAGCGTTCAGAGCCACCAGGTCTAGCTCTACGTCGAAGTGCCCCGAGTTGCAGACCATGCACCCGTCCTTCATGACCTGAAAATGTTCTTTGCGCACCACGTGGATGTCTCCGGTTAGGGTGCAGATAAGATCCGCCTGCGGGGCCGCCTCCAGCATCGGCATCACCCGGAAACCGTCCATGGCGGCCTCGATGGCCTTGATGGGATCCACCTCGGTGACGATCACGTTGGCACCCATGCCCCGCGTCCGCATGGCAAAGCCACGGCCGCACCACCCGTAACCGGCGGTCACCACTGTCTTGCCCGCGAGCAGAATATCCGTGGCCCGGATGATGCCGTCCACCGTGGACTGACCCGTTCCGTAGCGATTGTCGAAGAGATGCTTGGTGTCGGCATCGTTCACCGCAATCACCGGAAAGAGGAGCGCATTGTCCTTTTCCATGGCCTTGAGACGGATGACACCGGTCGTGGTCTCTTCCATGCTCGCCACGATTTGACCGGCCAGATCGGCATGTTTGGCATGGATGGAGGAGACCAAATCGGCGCCGTCGTCCATGGTAATGTGGGGGCCATGCGCGATGGCCGCGTCAATATGGGCATAGAAGGTGTCGCGGTCCTCTCCCTTGATGGCGTAAACGGCAATGCCGTAATGGTGCACCAGTGCCGCGGCCACATCGTCCTGGGTGGACAAGGGGTTCGAGGCACAGAGCAGCACATCGGCCCCTCCGGCCTTCAGCGTACGAACCAGATTGGCCGTCTCCGCCGTAACATGGAGGCAGGCCGACATCTTCATCCCCGCCAGGGGGCGCTCCTTTTCAAACCGCTTTCGCACCTCACGCAGCACAGGCATATCCTGATCGGCCCATTCAATACGCTGCCGCCCCTTGTCGGCCTGCTCGGGCACCGCGATGTCACATTTCACTTGGGTTTTGGTGCTCATGCGTTCTCCTTTCTATACAGCGCGACATAACTTCACATACCTTTGTTGCTTTCTCGTCTCGTCGTCACAGCGCACGATGCGTACGCCTCACGCCTCGACTTCGTCGCGCCTCGGTCTGTTTTGTTCTGTCGCTCTGTATGCGTATCTATCTATGTCGCGATGTAAATGTCCATTTTCTATTTCCCATTTACCATTTTCTATTTACAAGTTTCTCTAGAGTCCGGCGAGCCGCCGCAGTTCATCGGCCATGTCCGTCCGCTCCCAGGTGAACCCCTCCCCCTTGGGCCACAGAATCCCCTCGGGGCTTCTGCCGAAATGCCCGTACGCCGCCGTGGGCTTGTAAATCGGCCGCTTCAGGTCCAGCTGCCGTATGATCGCTGCGGGGCGCATGTCGAAAACCTCCCGGATGATAGAAACGGTCTTTTCATAGGGAATTCGTTCCGTCGCAAAGGTATCGATATGAACTGAAACGGGCTGGGCGACACCGATGGCATAGGCCAACTGCACCTCACACTTGTCTGCGATGCCCGAGGCCACCACATTCTTCGCGATGTAACGGGAGATGTAAGCACCGGAGCGGTCTACCTTGGAGGGGTCCTTGCCGGAAAAGCAGCCGCCGCCATGGCTGCCGACACCCCCATAGGTATCAACGATGATCTTCCGACCTGTGAGTCCGCAATCGCCCTGGGGTCCGCCGATCACAAAACGTCCCGTGGGGTTGATGTGGTAGATCACACTCTCCTCATCCAGAAGCTCAGGCGGGATGACCGGTTTGATCACCTTTTCGATCAGATCTTCCCGAATTTCCTTCAACGTAATATCGGGACTGTGCTGAGTCGACACAACGACAGTGTGCACACGTTTGGGCGTCCCGTTGTCATACTCCACGGTCACCTGAGACTTGCCGTCGGGCCGGAGATAATCGAGAATGTCCTCTTTGCGGACCTCCGAGAGTCGGCGGGTCAGCTTGTGCGCCAGGCTGATGGGCAACGGCATATATTCGGCCGTCTCGTTCGTGGCGTAGCCGAACATGAGCCCCTGGTCTCCGGCTCCCTGCTCATGCTGGGTTTCCCGATCGACACCCATGGCAATGTCAGTCGACTGTTCATCGATGGAAGTAATGACGGCGCACGTTTCGTAATCGAAACCGTATTTGGCACGCGTATATCCGATGTCCCGGATGGTCTCCCGTACGATCCTCGGGATGTCTACATAGCAGCCGGTCGTAATCTCTCCCGCCACCATGGCCAGACCGGTGGTGACCAGGGTTTCGCAAGCCACCCGACCGTTGGGATCTTCCAAGAGAATGGCATCGAGAATGGCATCGGAAATCTGATCTGCAATCTTATCGGGGTGCCCCTCAGTGACCGACTCGGATGTAAACAGATATTTCCTAGACATGCTGTCCTCCTCGCGTCAAGAAGTGGCCCTTCCGGGCTTCGGCCGACATCCTTTTCCCGTATCCGTCGGAAGAAGCTCTTGTCATGATGGCCGCAGGGGTGGTGCGGATTGAACCGGTCCCGGGAGCTGGTGTCGTCAAAACTGCAGTAAGGAGAATACAGGGTACCCGTCGAGCTTCTCTCTTCCCTTCAGGAATGCCAGCTCGACCAGAAACGCACACTCCACGATATTGCCCTGGAGCTTTTCCACAAGGTCAACGGCGGCTTTAATGGTCCCACCTGTGGCGATGAGGTCATCGGCGATCAAGACCTGCTGACCCGGCGCAATCGCGTCCTGATGGATCTCGAGCTGATCCGTGCCATATTCCAGCTCATAGACTGTCTTGTGCGTCTTGTAGGGGAGCTTGCCAGGTTTTCGCACCAGGATCACGCCGGCCCCCAGACGATAGGCCAGGGCCGAACCGATCACGAACCCCCGGGACTCGATGCCCACCACGAGGTCGATCTTTTGATCGATATAGCGATTGGCCAGGGTGTCTATGGCCTTGGCAAACCCCCGTTTGTCGGACAGCAGGGTCGTGATGTCCTTGAACACAATCCCCTTCTTCGGGAAGTCCGGGATGTCACGAATCATTTGTTTCAGTGAATCCATAGGCTTCTCCCTGCGATGACAGCCTGCGGCCCAATGGGTCTCACAAAATCTCGTCCAGAATCAGTTCTTCCTGTGCGATGATATAGCGAAGCTTCTTCAGTGCGGACGATTCAATCTGCCGGATGCGCTCCCGGGTCACGCCGAACTCCTCGCCAATCTTTTCCAGGGTCTTGGGCTCGCCGTCCTCAAGACCGAACCGCAAGATGACCACGTTTTTTTCATTTTCTGTCAGCTTGTCGAGCCAGTTTGCGATCATGTCGTGGCGCTTGATGCCCTCCACGATATCGTCGGGAGACAGAATCGACTGATCCTCTATGACGTCTTTCAGTGAGTTCTCCTGCTTCTCGCCGATCGGCATATCCAGGGACTGGGTCGAACGGACCACCTGCATGACTTCTTTCACTTTTTCCACCGTCGTCTCCATCACCGCGGCCAGTTCATCCATGGTGGGCTCGCGCCCCTTGGCCTGAATCTGCTCCCGCAACACCTTGATGAAACGGTTGATCTTCTCGTCCACATGGATGGGCAGCCGGATGGTCCGGGTCTGATTGACCAGGGCCCGTTCGATGGCCTGACGGATCCACCACGATGCGTAGGTGCTGAACTTAAAACCCTTCTTATACTGGAACCGCTCGACTGCCTTGATCAGGCCGATATTGCCCTCTTCAATCAGGTCGAGGAAGGGGAGGCCCCGATTGATGTAGCGTTTGGCAATACTGACCACCAGACGAAGGTTGGATTCGATCATTTTCTGGCGGGCCGCCTTGTCCTTCCGCCAGACCTTCTTGGCCAGCTTCACCTCTTCTTCGGGGGTCAGGAGGGGAATCTGGCTGATCTCCCGCAGGTAAATCTTGATCGTATCGAGGGACGGGGAGACGTTTTTCTTTGCCGTCTTGACTTTCTTTTTCGGGGTGGATACTTCCTTTTCTTCGAAATCGATCTCGCCGTCCTCCGCCTCATTGGCAAGGGCATCCTGGCCTTCTTCTTCGGATGGATCCTGCCGTTTTTGAATCACAGACCACCTCTGCATTGTGAAGAATGCGTTATTTTATAACATCTTACGGCTAAAAACAAGAAAATAACGAAATAGCCAACCATGGCAGGTCAAGCCTGTCTGCCAGGAACCTGCGGTGACGTCCACCCAGGACTCGGAAAAACTGGTCGGGGCGAGAGGATTTGAACCTCCGACCCCTGCGTCCCGAACGCAGTGCTCTACCAGACTGAGCCACGCCCCGATCCCGTTTTCTACGTTCCGTCCTCCTGGGATACCGCACGAACAGACATTTTCTTGACGACATAGAATCCGCCCAGCAGAAACAAAATGAACAGGACGGAGAGAAGGTTGAAATACCGTTCGATGAATCCAGTAATATAGTCTCCAAAAATGCGAATCAGACCGGCCACCAAAAAGAACCGGGCACCGCGGCTCAGAAAGGATACAAGAAGGAATTTTGTAAAGTCAATATAAAAAACCCCGGCGGAAATGGTAAAAATCTTGTAGGGAAGCGGGGTAAAACCGGCAATGCCGATGGCCCAGGCTTCGTATTTCTGAAAGTAGTCATGGACCATCCGGATCTTTGGCTCGGAAACGAATTTTCCCAGCAGGGGACGGCCCCCTTTCAGACCGATTCCGTAACCGAAGGCTCCGCCCGCGGTGGAGCCCAATGTGCAGACCAAGGCGTAGAAGAGGGCCTGCTCCGGTGTGTTGAGGGCCATCACGATCAGTAGCAGATCGGGCGGAATGGGGAAGAAGGAGGACTCGGCGAAGGCCAGCGCAAAAAGCGCCACCACAGCATTGTCAGACTGGGCCCAGGCAACCGTCCAGGCTTTCAGGTCATGAATCCATTCCACCGGTGGCTCCCTCCGGGGCGGGGCCCCTCTTCTCCCAGCCGAACCTGCCAATGAGCGGCACAAACTGGCAGGCGGCCAAGTCGATGCGATCGATCCCCGAAGGTCGCCGGATGACCTTCACCAGCCGTTGCGAGCGGCGGTCCCCCAGGGGGATCACCATCCGCCCTCCCACCCGGAGCTGCGCCACCAGATAGTCCGGCACCCGGGGCGACATGGCGGAGACCACAATGGCATCAAAGGGGGCCTTATCCGGCCATCCGTAGGTGCCGTCGCCAATCCTGAGCGCCACGTTGCTAAACCCCAGGCTATCCAATCGTCGCCACGCGAGTTTGGACAACGGTGCGACCCGCTCCATGCTGAAGACCCGCTGGGCGAGATGGGCCAGCAGGGCGGTTTGATACCCCGAACCACCGCCGATCTCGAGCACGCTGTCGTTTTCGGACAACGCAAGCACTTGCAGAATGGCTGCCAACGTGGTCGGCTGGGAAATGGTCTGGCCGAAACCAATGGGAAGGGATGTATCCTCATAGGCCCGGGACTGCAACACCTCCTCGACAAAGAGATGCCGGGGCACCGCAGCAAAGGCTGCCAGGATTCTCCCGTCACGAACCCCTGCCTTCGGGAGAACCTTTTCCACCAGTTGCTTCCGGGCTATTTCGGGGTGGCTGTACTGCACCATGGTTCTGAAGACACCGCCCTTTCAGCCTGAACAAGTTGCGCAAGACCGCTCCGCCGGAACCGCAAGGCGGAGAGAACGGCGGAAGCGATCGGACATCCCGGCGATTCGTGCCCCCTGCTGGGGGTCATCGCGACAGGATATCGGCAATCTCCTGCAGCGCGCCGTGATGGGTCATGTCGAGATGGAGCGGGGTGACCGAGACATAGCCCTGCTCGATGGCTTCGTAGTCTGTATCGACCTGGCTCTCCGGCACCACCTCTTCACCGCCGATCCAGTAATAGGGACGCCCGCGCGGGTCCGTCTTCGCGACGACCGGATCCTTGAATATGCGCCGTCCCATGCGGGTGACCCGCATCCCGAGGATCCGCCCGGCTGGCATGTTGGGGATATTCACGTTCAACAACGTATCGGGGGGCAACCCGTGCTTCGCCACCCGGGCCGTGAGATCGAGTACGCGTTCGGCGGCCTCGGCGAAACGCATGTTGCTGTTTCCCACCAGAGAGACAGCGATGGAAGGAATCCCCAAAAGGGCACCCTCCATGGCGGCCGAGACCGTTCCGGAATAGGTGATGTTGTCGCCGAGATTGCCGCCGCGGTTGATTCCGGAGACGACGAGGGTCGGTTTTTCTTTCAGAATACTGTGCACGGCCAGCGTCACGCAATCGGTGGGGGTTCCGTTAACGCTGTACACATCGGTGTCGAGGCTCTCCACGCGAAGCGGTTTGTGTAGGGTCAACGCGTGCCCCACCGCGCTCCGCTCCCGGTCGGGGGCCACCACCACCACACGACCGAGGGTACCCAGGGTCCGGGCCAAGGCCTGAATTCCGTGAGCCGTCACCCCATCATCGTTGGAAACAAGAATAAGCAACGCCGCTCTCCTCCGGACTCCGATCCAACCCGGTCCGAGACCCGCACAAACGAAAAAAGCCCCGGAGGGGCTCGGCAGGGTCTGTTCCATTTCGCACGCGAGAGCACCGATGGACGAGAAGGGCTGGCGGGCTGTCCGAAAAACTGGTCGGGGCGAGAGGATTTGAACCTCCGACCACCTGAACCCCATTCAGGTACGCTACCAGACTGCGCTACGCCCCGCCAAACATTCCAGCCACGCGGCCCCTGAAAGATCGGGCCCGTCGCCTTTGAATCTTAATGAGTCCCCTGATTCATGTCAAGGCTTTTCTCTCTTGATTGCCGGGGACGTTTCTGATATGGTACGCGCTTCGTCAGCACTGAATCTGCCTATTTCGTCATCGGATCATCACAGCGCAGGGATGCCCCATGATTCACTTGCTCCTATCGCTCTCTCTGGGAACGGCCGTCTTCTTCGGCCTCTCTTTCGTGGCACACTGGGGGTTTGCCCTGGCAGGTGGGCTTATCAGCATCATGGTCGCGAACTATTTCCTGGGACGGCGCGTGAACAAAGCCATCACCGCGCTCATGGAGCAGGTGGCCGTTGACATCAAGAACGGGAAACTGGACCGCGCCATCCACTCCCTGGAGGGCGGACTGAAATACAGCCGGTATCAGTTCTTCATCAAATCCCAACTCATGGCACAGATCGGCGTTATTCACTACATCAAGAAGGATTTCAACGCCGCCTTTACCTTCCTCAAGCAGGGCTTTGCTCGACACTGGATCGCCCAGGGAATGCTCGGCGTGATCTATATGCGTCGCAAGGACCGGGAGAATATGGTGAAAACGTTCAACCGTGCGGTGCGTTACAACCGCAAGGAAGGTCTGCTCTGGAACCTCTACGCCTACTGCCTGCTTCGGCTGGGGGATCGCGACGCAGCCATTCAAACGCTGGTCCGAGCCTCCAAGAAGCTGCCCCAAGATGAAAAGATCCGAAACAACCTGATTAATCTGCAGAACAACCGGAAGATGAAGATGAAGCACTACGGTGAGATGTGGCTGCAGTTTCACCTCGAAAAAATGCCCGGAGGCCTGGGCGGCCGCCGTCCACCCTACCCCGTTTCCCAAAGAAAACGAATTATCCGCCGCTAAGAGCCGTCACGCTTCGGCGCCTCCATTGCCGTTCTCCGCAGCCTCCCACATCAAGGCATCGGGGAAACGCGCCCGCATGTAGGACTTCGTGTATTCCTCGATTTCCCGCGCCGTGGAAAGCTGCAGGATCTGACGGGCCAGCTGCCTTGACTCCTCCAGAGTGACTTCCCGCAGGACCCGCTTAACCCGCGGCACGGAAACGGGGTTCATACTAAACTCCCTCAGACCAAGGCCCAATAGGGCCGCCGCATAGAGAGGCTCTCCCGCCACCTCCCCGCACATGGCGGCCGGAATGCCAGCGGCCTCTGCGGCGGTCATGACATTTCGAATCATCCGCATGACGGCCGGATGGAGCGGCTCATAGAGATAGGCCACATCTTCGTTTACACGATCAATGGCCAGCGCGTACTGAATCAGGTCATTGGTACCGATACTCAGAAAATCGGATTCCGCGGCGATCAGGTCGACCACGATGGCAGCCGAGGGGACTTCAATCATGGTACCCAGGGGGATATTCTCCTGAAAGGGCACCCCCTCTTTGCGAAGCTCGTCACAGGCGCGGTAGAACATTTCCTTGGCCATCCGCAACTCCCGAAGGCCTGAGATCATGGGAAACATGATTTTGAGATTCCCGTGCACGCCGGCCCGGGCCAACGCCCGCAGCTGCGTTTTGAACATGTCCGAGTGATGCAGGCACAACCGGATGGCCCGCAGCCCCATGGAGGGGTTGCTTTCACCCGAATAGGTGACGTGACCAATGAGCTTGTCGCCCCCGAGGTCGAGCGTCCGGATGGTCACCGGTTCGGGATGGATCATTTCGAGAGCGCTCTTGTAAGCTTCCAGTTGCTCTGCTTCGCTGGGAAGTTCCCGCCGCTTCAGATAGAGAAACTCCGTTCGGAAGAGCCCGACTCCATCGGCGCCATGTTCGAGCACACCGCAGACATCATCGGGCGTCTCGATGTTGGCCGAGAGCCGAAGTTTACAGCCGTCCTTGGTCTCCGCCGGCAGGAGGGCCAGCTTCTGAAGCTCCCGTTCAAAATAGATAAAACGCCGCTGTTTTTCCAGATATTGATTGAAGGTCTGGCTGTCGGGATGCACGATCACGACCCCGCTGTTTCCGTCCAGAATCAGCGGGTCGCCCGTCCGCACACGGGCGGTGATATTGCGCATGCCTACCACCGCAGGGATTTCCAGAGAGCGTGCCATAATGACGGTGTGACTCGTCTTGCCGCCCAGATCGGTGGCAAATCCTTTGACGTGCTTTCGGTCCATCTGGATCGTGTCCGCAGGCGTCAGATCGTGGGCCACAACGATGACATCCTCTTTCAGATCGGTCAAGGTGGTTTGTTCGTGTCCAGCTAGGTTACGCAGAATCCGCTCCGCCACATGGACGATATCCGCTTGGCGCTCCTTGAGATAATCGTCTTCGATAGCATTGAATATTGCGAGGAACTTGTCCAGAACACTCTTCAGCGCACCCTCCGCTATGATCCGTTGCTCGCGGATCACCTCTCGCGTCCCATCGGTCAGCATGTCATCCTTCAGCATCAGGATATGACTGTCCAGAATGTAGGTGTGAGACTCGCCGATCCGATCGCTGAACTGCTTCTTGACCAATTCGAGCTGCTCCACCGATTTGGCCAGGGCTTCGTCAAACCGGAAAATTTCCGAGGCCACCTTCTCTGCAGAGATCGGGCGACTCTGAACCTCGACCCGTTCACGATTGAGCAGCCAGACCTTGCCGATGACAATGCCCGGAGACACCCCCATGCCCTGTAATCTCATCTAGTCCTCTCCAAACTTGTCGTTTACCAGCGCCCGCAGCCTCTGGAGGGCCTCTACTTCGTCAGGCCCGTCGGCCTGAATGATCAAGGCGGTGCCCTTGGCGGCTGCAAGCATCATGATCCCCATGATGCTCTTGCCATTCACCTCGAGCTCTTCCCGTTTGATAAGAATCTCCGACTCGAAGTTGTTGGCCAGCTTGACAAACATGGCTGCGGACCGGGCATGCATCCCCAGCTTGTTCTGAATCTCGACCTCGACTTCCCGCATGCTGCCATTCACCGCTTTCTGCCCGGACAGGCGCCCGAGCATTAAACGATTCAGAAAGAAAACCATCCCGTCTGTGCCAAAAGCTGCGCGACGAGCAGCAGGGCTGCCGCCTGAAGCAACATGGGCACTCCCTTTCGCTCGGCCTTCCAGAGCAGATAGATCACCATCACCAGCAGAGCCAAGAGACCTGCGAAAAACACCGGCACCTCCGGTCGAACCTGGAGGGCCCATAGGGGAAGCAGCGCGCCGATCATAAAGAGTGTTAGGCCGTTCATGCGGTAGATCTTGCGCTGCAGGTTGATGGTTTTCAAATACTGAATCAACTCCGCGCCGTACGCGTAGCCGTTTCGGACACCCGCGATCCGAAGCCACAGGACAATACCATTGTAACAGACCAGAAATACCAGGGGCGCCACGGCGCCGCTGAGGACGGCCAGCATCACCGCCAGCAGACCCAGCAGGGGTCTGAGGCCACCCCATACAAAGGAATCCCCGAGGGCGCCGAAAGCGCCCATCAGGCTACTCTTGAAGTTCTCCACATCTTCCACCGATCCCTGCCCCGAAGCCAGTCGCTCTTCCAGACGAAGCACACCGCCGAGGATCATACCCACCATATAGGGATTGGTGTTGAACGACTTGAGATGACGCGCCGCCAAGTCCGGGTCCGGGGCGTCTTGCGACGCCGTCTCTTTCATGAGCGGCACCAGCGCATACCCGAAGCCGACGCCCTGAAAGTTCTCGTAGTTCCACGCCGACTGGATAAAGAGGCTTCTGCCCACTGCCTGCATGAGTCTTCGAAATGGAAGCGCTTTTCTTTCCATAACAGAATCTAAACGGCCCGGAGCCGTTCCTCCACAACGACCGCCAGGGCGGCTGCCATCAACAAGGCGACCGCAGGTCCCGTTCCGTCCAGGCCGAAACCGAGAAAAACGACCACCGATACCACAGCGCCTGCGACGGCAAACAGACGGCCCCGGGGATGGGCCTTGCGCGTCAGCAGTGACGCCATTCCCATGGCCGGCAGCAGAAAGAAGAACAGGCGCAAGCCCGGCAGCAACCGAGGAGAGAGCCATCCATAGGTAGACTTCAGGGCCCCAGCGGACAGCCACAGCACCGGCAGCGTCACGCAAAAATAATAGAGGTAAAAAACGCCTACTCCCATCCAGACGGCTCGAGTGATCCCCCGACCGATGTTCCCGTCGGATCGTGCGACGTCTATCAGAAAGGCGTTCTTTTGCCGTACCCACCGATCCAATGCTGCCGCGGGCGACATGAGAAGCCCCACCCAGAGGAAGACCCAAGTAATCCAGGCAACGTCCGGCACCCCACGGACCGGAGAGGCGCCCAGTGCCAGGGCGGTGGTCAGAATGGCCGCCAGCGTAGCGTCTTTGGGAACGTACCCCCCCACCGGAAGGCCCTGCAACCAGAAAAGCTCCAGGACGGCCCCCACCAGCAGGCCTGTATGAAAATCTCCCATGACCCAACCGATGATTGGCGCTGCAACGATCGGCTGGGAGATCATGAACTGTCCGACGGCCAACCGGTCCACCCCGATGAGGCCTGCCAGCAGTGATACCTGCAAGACATCCAAGAACGACATGGTCAGCTCCTCCATCGGGCGTTAGCCCTGCCCATCGCCGGTAGCGTGCGGCGACATCAGGGTGCGGATGTCCACGGGCGACTCCGCGGGCACCGGTTGCACTTCAATTCTGACCCCCTGACCCAGGAGGCGCCGGAGGTCCCGAAGGTCTCTCTCCGATGCGTTCACCCCGCGTCCTAGAACGGTGGTGGACCCCTCGGAATGCAGACCACCGAGATTGAGGAATTCGACCGAGAGTCCGAGGCCCAGTGCCGTCAGGACCGCACCGGGGCCCCGGAAGAGTATAATACCCCGCCGGGCGGCGTACGCGCCGGTCCGACACCGCTGTACCGCCTCACGGATCGGTACAATCTCCGTCCGAATGCCATAGGGCACGACCATCTCCATCACGCTGCGTTGAAATTCGTTGGCCGCCGTCGCATCATCCGCCACCACCACCAGGTCGGGACGCAGATGATGAAACCACCCCTCCACCACCTGTCCGTGGATCAGACGATCATCAATTCGAAACAGCACGATTCCCATCAGTTGCACCTGGGGGCGATAGCCCCGTGATGATGCGTCCCGATGCCTTCCGCATCGCTACACGCTGTGCCGGCCGATTGCTGCTACTAGGGCCGTTGCACCCCGTAACGCACCTTTATCAGGGACCGCAGCCCCCCCTTTCGTAAGGGACCTGCCCCTGCTGCTCCTTCAGCAGGGCACTGGCCACGATGATCCCTTTCTTGCCATAGGCTTCCAACTGTTCACACAGCTCCGCGGGCGTGTTGCCCTCACGGAACGAAAGCCCTTTGATGAGCATGGGCAGGTTGACACCGGTCATCACCTCCACATCAGAACGGTCCAGAAACGAGAGACCGATATTCGACGGCGTTCCACCAAACATATCCGCGAGGATTACAATACCGTCGCCGGCATCCACCGCCTGTATGGCCGCATCAATCTCGGCTCGTGCCGCTTCTGCGGTCTTGGTAAAATCGATGGAAACAGCCCGGAGCCCCTGCTGGGGCCCGAGAATGCCCTCCACACAGGCGCACAACTCCCGCCCGACCTGTGCATGTGTGACAACGACAAACCCTACCATTTCCCTGTACGCTCCTTTCCACAAAGCCGGCTGGACTGTAGGCCGATATCAACCGCGCGAGATGTCCCGGTATCGAATGGACGTTTGATAACCTCGGGCTTCCAGTTTCTCCCGCACCAGGTCGGCAATGACCACGGATCGGTGCCGTCCCCCCGTGCACCCGAACCCAATGGTGAAATACGATTTCCCTTCCCGAATATACCGCGGCACCAGATAATCGAGCAACGCATGCAAACGACTCAGATACTCGCGGGTCTCCTCCCGGTCGGCGACATAGCTGATCACCTCCGGGCACTTGCCCGTGCGCTCCCGCAGCTGATCCACGAAATAAGGATTCTTCAGGAACCGCACATCGAGAATCATATCGGCGTCGGCAACAATCCCATATTTGAAGCCGAAGGCCACCAACAAGATAGCCATCTTGCTCCCGTTGACCGTCCGGGCAAAGTGTTTCTTCAAGACGTTGCGAAGGTCATGAATGGAATAATCGGAGGTGTCCAGAATAATGTCGGCATTTTCCTTCAGCCCGGCCAGCAATTCACGCTCCTGGGCAAGCCCCTCCTGCACGGACGCTTTGGCCAGCGGATGCTTTCTGCGTGTTTCGTTGAACCGACGGATGAGCACCGCATCGGACGCTTCCAGAAAAAGGACCGTCAAGGCGATGCCACGATTTCTGATCACCTCGAAAACCTCGCGGTAACTTTGAAGAAATTTCTTCTCCCGGATATCAACGACCAGGGCTACCCGGTCGATCTCATTGCCGGGCTGTTCACAGAGCATGAGGAATTTCGGAATCAGATCAGTGGGCAGATTGTCCACACAAAAAAAACCCATATCCTCAAACTGACGGATGGTCGTGCTCTTTCCGGAACCAGAGATGCCGGAAATGATTACGACATTAAGATCCTGAGTCATGGCGATTCCGATCGATCTGCTTGATCAGTTTTTTTTCGAACCGACGCGCCGAAGAATGACCCGTCGCCTTTAGCAGGTAGTTCCGGGCCGCCACCTCGATGATCAGCGCCATGTTGCGCCCGGGAGTCACCGGCATGCGAAGGAACGGTTTCTGCACATCCATAATGGAGAATGTCTGCTCCTCCAGGCCCAACCGGTCAAAGCTCTCCGTAGGCGACCATTCCACGAGTTCGACAATCAAGTCGATCTCCTTGCGCTTCTGAATGCATGAAATCCCGTAGAGGTCCTGGATATTGATGATGCCCAACCCCCGGATCTCCATATGCTGGCGCGTCAGGTCGGGACTGCTGCCGATGAGAGAGTCGGTGCTTTTCTTCTTGATGGCGACCACATCGTCGGCCACCAGTCTGTGACCCCGATCTATAAGATCCAGGGCCGCTTCACTCTTGCCAATCCCGCTTCGACCCAGGATCAGCATACCAACACCGTAGACGTCGACCATCACCCCCGGTCGGGTCAACCGGTGCGCCAGAGCCTCTTCCAGGTATGCGGTCACCCATTTGATGGTGCGCGAACTGAAATGGGAAGTGCGCAGGAGGGGAATCCGCTGGGCGTCGCAAACGCGAACCAGTTCCGCCGGAACGTCCAAACCTTTGGTAACAATGAGACAGGGCACACCGCTCTTGCCGAAGGCCTCCAGCCTTCGAAGCCGCTCCTGCGGGGGTAGTGTCAGCAGATAACTGATCTCGGTCTCACCGAGAAATTGGATCTTGGCGGCATCGATGTGATCGATGTAGCCGGTGAGAGCCAGGCTGGACTTCTGAATGCGGGGTTTGCCGATATGATTCGCCAGCCCCTCCGCCCCCCCAACCAGTTTCATGTCTAGCTTCCGCCGGGCGGCTTGGAAGAGCTCTTCGACTGAAACGGCCCTCATAAAAAACCCCGCAGAGTAAACACGGCCCGACGCAGCAGGCCCGTTGGTTCTTTCGGCGCTGTGGCGGTCGCTGTCTCAGCTAGACGGCATCATGAAAGGGAACAAGTTGCTTTCCATCCATCGGCCGGCATGACCCTCCTCAGTGCATGGCGGTCGCGGATGCTGCCATACCTTAAGAACAGCGTTCAGGGGCCGTATTGCTCATCCTCTTTGCAGATTTCGTTATAGATCTCCTCGGCCGTTTCTTGTTGCTGAAGGCGTTCCCGAAAACTCCGATTTTTCAAAATTCTCGAGATTCTTGCCAACGCCTTCAAGTGGTCCCCGGGCGAATCTTCCGGTGCGATCAGAACAAAGAAGATGTGCACCGGCTTTCCGTCCATGGCATCAAAGTCGATCCCTGCACGGGACAGACCGAAGGAGAGAATCAGGTCATTGAGGCTCTTGAGCTTTCCGTGGGGAATGGCGATCCCTTCACCGATGCCGGTACTGCCCAGGGCTTCCCGGGCCAGAATCACTTCCAGAAACTCATGGCTGTCCTGAATCTTGCTGTTTCCGTAAAGAAGCGCTGAGAACTCATTGAGCACTTCCCGCTTGTTCTGGCCCTTCAAGTCGGGTAACACCAATTTGGGATCGAGAATATCCGTTAGCCTCATGGGTTGCCTCTTTCTGTGATATGCCTCCGTTTCACCCCACCCCCCCTGTGTGGCACTTCCGCACCCCCGTCTCTGGCGCCGGCAGCGTGTGCCAAGAACCGGTCAAACTCCCACTTCTGTCTCCGTTCGTGAAACCCCTCATCATTCATGGACCGGCTCAATCAGCCCGAGGTTGCCATCTTTTCGCCGGTACAGGACATTGACCTGCTCCGTTCTCGAATCCGTGTAGACGATGAAATCCTTGTCCAGGAGTTCCATCTGCATGGCAGCTTCATCCACCGACATCGGTTTGGCGGCATACCCCCGAGAGCGAATGATGCGTCGCCCGGCGACCTCCGGCGCCTCACGCTCACCGACCCAGCGGGCACCGTCGCCCCGCATCTCGGCGTCTGCACTCAGGCTGCTCTTGCCCTTGCCGCTCCAATGTTTGGCCTTGAATTTTTTGTATTGCTGCCCAATCCCCTCGATGGCGCGATCCACCGATTGATACATGTCTTTGGTCTCTTCGGACGCTTTGAAAGTATGCCCGCCCACATTGCACGATACTTCAGCTTTGTGCCGGTATTTCTCGACACAAAGGGTGACCTGAACATCCGTCTCCTTGTGGAAATGACGCTGCAGTTTCTGAAGTTCCTTCTCCACATGCCCCCGAAGACCATCGGTCAATTCCATATGCCGCGCCGTAATGTGTACCTGCATCATGGGTTACCCTCAATTAGAAATGTCATCCGATCTGCTGCGGCAGCGGGTCAGCGTTGCCGCGAGGAAGCGCGCCCGGCAAGGCACCCGCCGAACAACATCGCCGGCGTAGCGCCGGTCGAGGTACGCAAAGTCCTTCCTCGGTTTGTTCTGAAAAGACAGGCTGGACGCAGGGTGTCAAGCATGGGTCCATTGGGCTCGGTGCAGGCCGACACGCCCCCGTTCCATCGGGCACTTCCGAGGCTTAGCGCCGGTCAGCGGCTCATGCGCTTTCGTTCGGTGGTGGAAAGGATGTTCTGCTCGATTCGGTACTTGGTGACCGTCCGCCTGGCAATCGCAATCCCCTGGCTCCTGAGGATCTCCACGATCTTCTGGTCGCTATAGGGCCGCTGGTGATCCTCCTCCAGGATGATCTTGCGAATCCGTTCCTGCACACTGATTGAGGAAACGCTCCCCTCAGCGCAGCGAAGACCGCTGCAGAAAAAGTATTTCAGCTCAAGAATGCCGTGTGGCGTGTGGACGTATTTGTTCGTCGTCACTCGGCTAATGGTGGATTCATGCATTTCGATGTCTTCCGCCACATCTCGCAGAACCATCGGCTTCAAAGAGGACGGCCCCTTCTCAAAAAACTCCCGCTGAAACTTCAGAATACTCTCCATGGTCCGGTAAATGGTCTTCTGGCGCTGCTCGATACTACGGATCAGCCAAAGAGCCGACTTGAACTTGCTCTCCACGTACTCCACAGTCTGCGAACTCAACTGCTGGCGCTCTTTGAGCATTCGCCGATAAAAGGGCGACACCTTGAGCCGCGGCAGTCCGTCGTCATTGAGCAGAATGACAAAATCCTTACCGTCCCGTACGACATAGATATCGGGGACAATGTACACCGGATCCTCGCCGCCGAAAGAGCGGCCCGGTTTCGGCTCAAAATTCTCAATCACTTTGGAAGCCATCACCACATCATCCACCGTGACACCGATTTTCCTCGCGATGGCGGCATGGTCTTTCTTCTGCAGCAGCGGGAGATAGTCCTGGATGATGGCCACCACCAGCTCGCCGTCGGTATCGAGCTGCGCCGCTTGAAGGACCAGACACTCCTTCAGGTCTGTGGCGGCGACACCGGGGGGATCGAAACTCTGAACGAGCCTGAGGGCTTCGGCGACCTCCTCGTCCGTCCGGCCTGTCATTTCCGACAGCTCCTTGACAGACACGCGCAGATAACCGTCGTTGTCGAGGTTGCCGATGATGTGCTCTGCAATCGCGCGGATCTGGTCATCGCTCCGGGATAGACTCAGCTGCCAAATCAGATGTTCGCTGAGGGTGGCCTTTCGGGAGAGGGTATTCTCGTAGGAGGGCATTTCGCCGGTGTCGGCATACGGTTCGTAAGCCGCATAGCCCGAATCCATCGAATCATTCAGATAGCTGCGCCAGTCAAACTCCTCCTCACGGTTTTCGCGGCTCTTCTCCGAGCCACTCTCCTCGTTGCCCAGGGTTTGTTGCTCCTCTGACGAGGTCTCCTGTGCTTCCTCCTCCAGAACAGGATTCTCCACCATTTCCTGGTGAATGCTATCAATCAGTTCGAGTTTCGAGAGCTGAAGCAGTTTGATCGCCTGCTGCAACTGGGGCGTCATCACAAGCTTTTGGGTCAGCTTCAGGTTGAGTCGAGTATCCAGCTGCATGGGGCCCTCACACGTGATGACCAAACCTGCCATGATCTAGCAGGGGAAAGCTACGCCATTTCGAAATTCTTGCCCAAATAATGATGGCGAACGACCGGATCCCGAATGACATCATCCGGGGTTCCACTGGCCTGGATTTGACCTTTCATCATTATATACAAGCGATCTGCAATTTTCAACATTTCTCTAGCGTTATGGTCGGTGATCAGCACGCCGATCCCCCGCTTCTTCAGTTCGTGTATCATTTCTTCGATATCTGTGACGGCGATTGGATCAATCCCGGCGAAGGGTTCATCGAGCAAAATGAAGGCCGGAGCGGTCACCAGGGCCCGGGCAATCTCAACTCTTCGCCTTTCGCCTCCCGAAAGGGTATACGCTTTCTGGGTTCGCAAATGGGCAATCCCGAAATCGTGCAGCAGCGACTCGAGCCGCTCGCTCTTTTCAAAGGCGGAGAGCGGAAGGTACTCCAGAACGGCTCGGAGATTCTGTTCCACCGTCAACTTCTGGAAAACAGAGGCCTCCTGCGGTAGATAACTGATGCCTTGACGGGCCCTTCGGACCATGGGCTCTTCCGTAACGGATCTCTCCCCCAGATAAACCTCCCCCTGATCTGCGCGAATGAGCCCGACCACCATGTAAAAAGTGGTCGTCTTGCCGGCACCGTTGGGCCCGAGCAACCCCACGATTTCTCCGGGATCCACAAAAAGGTTTACATCCCGCACCGCCTCCGTCCCATTATAACGTTTAACGAGACTGACAGCCTTCAAGGCGCGGCGGCTGGGAACAGAAGCATCTTCAATCACTAGGACTCACCGACCGGCTACGCTTACCCTCCTCGGGAAAAAAGAGAAATCGGGGCCTCTCGACCGTGTCCCCCTCGACCTCGGTCCTGTCCTCGTCCAGATAAACTCGGATGATTGCTCCCGAGATGGTGTTGTTGCCCTCGGTAATCTTCGCATGACCGCTCAGGATCAACAACTCCCCAGACTCGAGATACTCCGCTCGATCAGCCATGGAAAGCCGGCTGCCGCGGACCACTCGC
The DNA here is from genome assembly GCA_947259355.1 of uncultured Nitrospirota bacterium. Taxonomy (GTDB): domain Bacteria; phylum CG2-30-53-67; class CG2-30-53-67; order CG2-30-53-67; family CG2-30-53-67; genus CALZGC01. The sequence continues at coordinate 46,674 of CAMYMF010000006.1, forward strand.
ACGTTGCCCGTGGCCACAATCCGGTCAACATCCTCTGCGCCCTTTTTCGGGTAGGTCTCCACTCGGTCCGCATAGAGGATCGTGTCACCCCGAACCACCTTGACATGATCGATGAAGGTGATCACGCCCGCTTTGAGATCTCCTTCCATTCGATCGGAGGTGATGGTGATGGGAAGGTCTTTGCCCACCTCCGACGCCTGCGCCCATCCCGAACCCGGAGCAAGAAACCCAACCACGAACACCCCCAGAATCCAGAGCGGCAGCCACCACGTGTCTGAGCCCCCCACCCTGCCGCCTCCTGCCAGCCCGAAACCAGCCGTTTGCGCGGCCCACGGGCCAAACGATTTCTGCCAGTTGCCGGTACCGCCCTGGTTACACAACGGGATCCCCCCGACATCCATCATGGCTGGCTCCCCGGCGACAGGGGTTGGGTGCTGTGAGCCGGCGTAATGATGGTTCGCACATTTCCCGCCACCTCCAGACTCTGCAGATCCGTGCGAAAGATCATGCGATCTCCCTGGAGGACGTAACCGGCGGTTACCAACCGAACGGGCTCGTCCGAAACCACCCGCTGTGTGGGTTCTTCCCAGGCGAGGCGAGTTGCGTAGAGTGTGTATCCCGAACCGGTCTTCACCGTAACGTTCCCGCTCAGTACCACACGCTTGTCCTCCTCGTAGTAATCACCGACACGCCCGGAGAGCTCGACGCGCCCGCCCCCCTTCGGCAAATACTCCATTCGGACGTGCTCCATATGGACCCGCCCTTGCCCCAGGAACCTCTCGGCCCGTTCGGCCCAGATCTCCCACTTGCGCTCCCCCCCTTCGCGCTCGGTGAAATGGAACTGCTCAATGGCAATCTCGGCGTCCGAGTCGATACGGCCCAGGTTCCCGGGCACCGCTCCGCCAATCCCCCCATCCCGCGTCATCACGATGTAGGCCGGCAATGAGAGAAGAATCAGCGCACTCACGAAGATCACTGTATTGAGATGTCGCTTCAAGAGGAGCTGCACCGTGGACCTCGACTCGGCGGGAGTATAACATAGGCCTCATGCCTCCCACAACAGGGTTGCCCGCGATGCACTGCGAAACTAAGGGAGCTCGCGAGGCAAACATCAGGGATGCGAAGACAGTAACTGGTTAATTTTATTGACACTTGCTGCCATCTCCGTGCCGCTGACAGGCTGTGACACATGAAATCTCCCAGAGCCGTCGAGATGCATGAGTCCAGCTGCCAGAACCGTGCGGACCGTCCGATAGTATCGATGGCCCTGCGGAAGATCGGTCGGCGTCCGCACGGAAGCGGGCGGTCCCTCACGGCGAACATTCATCCGCTCCAGGATACCGCTCAACACCTGTGCCGCCTCGCCCCTGTTGATCGGCCGATCCGGCTCGAACCGGTGGTTCGGGGGCACTGGGATGAGCCCGCGCTGGACAGCCGTGAGAATCTCCCGTCGAGCCCAGTGCTCGGCGATGTCTACCATCACGGGGAATTCCTCGGAGGGCGGTATGGACCCGATGGGAAGTTCTCGCACGAGCAGAACAGCCAGCCCGGAACGGGTCAACTCGCGAATTTCCGACATCGGTGGCAGCTCATCCGGCCAGCGCTCGGGAATAGAAACTGCAGCCGGTCGGGCCAGCGGCTCCGGCGGCGGCACCGAAACGGGCCGCATGCACCCCGCGACCATCATCAGAGCCCAGAGGCAGCTGAGTCCGAGAGGCCCACAACCCTTCTGCATGACACGTCTTCCCATGAGGACAGATCCCATTGGTGTGCCGCCACCCGCAACAGCAGTGGAATTCTATCGGGATGGCGGCAACAAGTCAAGATGCCCTCAAATTTACAGGCCGTCGAGCTTGCCGCACGCTACGCCAAAAGAAATCTTGAACTGAGGAAAGACTCCGATGATTCGGGGCCAATAGATCTCCTGCACCTTGCCGGCGGTACCACTAAGATCTCCCATTACGATTGCTCGTGCTGTATCCGAACTAGCGCCTGGCCCGAACGGAAGGAAACTGGGCTGCATCGGTGTGGGGTAGAAACATGGCTGCGCTCAGCAGCGGCATGAAATCACCGTCGACATTCAGTTCCACATACGTCACACGCCGGCTGATTTCTTCGAGTTCCCGCCTCTTTTCATTTGAGAGCAGACAGAGACAGGCGCCCATGCCGGCACTGTTATGCAGCGTTCGGTATCGCTCCAGGGGAATATCGGGAACCATCCCGAGGGTGACAGCCTTTTCGGGATCAATATAGCTGCCAAAAGTCCCCGCGACAAAGAAAGACTCCAAGTCCCCGAAGGAAAGCCCCGCCTGGCGGGTCATGACCGTCAACGCCGTGTACATGGCGGCCTTGGTGCGAAGCAGATTCTCCAGATCGAACTGGGTCAAGACGATGGGCGCACCGGTGCCACTTTGCTCTGCAGGGACCAGCCGATACGCCTGATGCCCATCCGATTCCATGATGTTCTCGGCCACCCTGTCAATCTTGCCTCGCTCATCGATCACACCACTCAGGAAGAGCTCGGCCATCAGGTCAATGAGCCCCGATCCGCAGATCCCTTTGGGGGGCAGCCCCCCAATGGTGGACCACGTGGGCCGGAGACTTCCCCGGTCGATCTGCACGTGATCTATGGCCCCAGGCCCCGCCCGCATGCCGCAGCGAACGACCCCCCCTTCCAGCGCCGGACCGGCCGCGCCCGCCGCCACCATCAGCCAATGCCGATTTCCCAGAACGATCTCCGCGTTGGTCCCCACGTCCACCAGCACCGAGAACTTCTCTGCCCGGTGCATCTGCGACACGAGAATGCCGGCCAGCGCGTCCCCGCCGGCATAACTGCCTACATTGGGAAGCGCGTAGAAGACAGCACGCTCGTGGACCTGCAGACCCAGTGCCCTGGCGGGGCTGATCTGCAGCCGGTTGATGACGGGACTGTAAGGCTCCCGGCAGAGACGGCGTGTTGAAAACCCGCAGCAGAGATGGACCATGGCGGTGTTGCCTGCTGCGGCCACCGCGTAGACCTGTCGCCCTTCGATCGAGTGTTTTTGAAGCAAGACCGCGAGGGCACCGTTGATGGTGTCCATCAGCACCTTTTGCAGCTCCGCCTGCCCCCCCGGTTTTTCACAGTGATGCATGCGGCTCAGGACATCTTCTCCGAAAGCCACCTGCGGGTTCTCGACGGCCGACGCCTCGAGAACCACCCCCCGATGCAAATCGAGGAGGTACAGAACAAGGTTGGTCGAACCGAGATCGACGGCCAGCGCAAAGTTCGATGCAACCTCGTCGCCGACCATCACATCGATCAGTTCCGCACCGCTCTCCTTCATAGCCAGCGTCACCGTCAGCCGGCCGCGACCGTCATGGAGAACCTCCGATACTCGCGGCACCATCCCGAAGGGCACCGAGGGATTCTGGATACCCGATTGTTTTTCAAGAAGATCGAGCACCCGATCGACGTCGCCACGGTTGTCACGAAGACTGGGCAAGGAAACGTTCAGGACAACCTTGCGCACCAGAGGGTCCAGCCCGTCCGGCGCCAGAAGTTGTCGTGGGTCCTGCGCTTCAAAGAGATTCACGGCTTCATCCTGGTCGGCGGGTATCATACACCACGGCTCCCATGTGCGACACGTCGTAACCGCCCAGCGCCAGAATCATCGTTTTGAATTCCGGGTCGTCCCGCAGAATCGCAAGCAAGCACTGCAAGGCCTCCGTCGCGAGGAAGTCGCAAGGAATAGCGAAATCGAATCGCTCCCGAGCCACCGGGATAAAGTCCAGCGAAAGCGCCCGGGCCGCCGCCAGAATGCCAACCCCTGCGTCTGCGGTCCCACCGGCCACGGCCGAGGCCACCCCCATATGGGTGTACTCTTCCCGCTCGTAACCTCGAATCGCCTCGGGCAGGAGTCCAAGCTGCCGCAGGCAACCGTCGGTGAGCAATCGGGTTCCGGAGCCTTTCTGACGATTGATGAAGACCAGATCTTCCCGGGCGAGATCCTGGAGCCCTGAAATCTCCTTGGGGTTTCCGCGGGGAACCAGCAGGCCCTGCTCCCGGTAGACGAGGTTGACCAATACCATCTCTTTTTCCGGAAGAAGACGCTGCAGAAAGGGTTCGTTGTATGCACCGGTTTGCTCATCGAGGAGATGGGTGCCCGCCAGGTGCGCTTCGCCCCGCTTGATGGCCAGCAGTCCACCCATACTTCCCACATGGGAGGAGGCAAAGGAGAAGCGGGGATGGCGTTTTTTCAGAACATTCGCCAAGATGTCCAGGGTGTTGTCGTGACTGCCAATGCAAACCAGTGTCTCCGCCAGTTCCGACGCAGAGCGCAGCAGTTCGACCCGGACCTCCTCCCCCGCCGCGATCCCCTCGCTGAGGGCCGGAATGCGGACAACACCGTCTGCCCGCACCAGTGACATGAGTTTCCCGGCCCCCCGGGAAACCGGTGTTGCCACGGTCCGGGACCCCACCACTCCCACCGTCACGCGCACGAATTCCTCCTGCCCGACCGCGGAGCTGATCTGTCGCGACAAAACCGCAGGGAGCGTTTCGGGATCGGGGACGGGGCGTGCTTGATACGCGAAGAGCAGCGGCTTCACGAAGAGCGACAACGTCAGTGCGGCTGAAACGGGGTAGCCAGGAATACCGACAACCGGTTTGCCCTCCACCACGCTGAGAATCACCGGTTTGCCCGGCTTGATGCTCACACCATGGACAAAGACCTCCCCCAGTTCGCGCAGGGCGTGAATCGTGAAGTCTTCGCGCCCGGCGGAGGAGCCGGCATTGACCAGAACCACATCGGCGCTTTTGAGGGCGCTCTGAATCGCGGCCCGAACGGTCTCCAGCGCATCCGGAACAATGTCATGGCGCGTCGCCCGCCCCCCCCACTCTTGGATCAGGCCACAGAGGATTCTCGAATTGAATTCGATTATCTGTCCCTGCCGTGGCGTGCTCCCCGGCTGAACCAACTCGCTGCCGGTGGGAAGCACGGCCACCACCGGAAGCCGTCGCACCGCAAGCTCGGTCAAACCACCCGCGAGCATGGCCCCCACATCCACCGGGCGAACATGATGATTCTCGGGGAGAATCAATTCGGTGGCCACGAGATCCTCCCCCATGGTCCGCACATGCCGGTAGGGGGTTACCGGCGCGATGATCTCGATTTCGTCCCCGCCGCATCGGTCTACCTCCTCGATCATGATGACCGCGTCCATCCCGTCCGGAAGGGGGTCGCCCGTGTCGACGTAGAGGGCCTCCCGACCGATCCGCAGGCGCTTCGGCCGCGATTCTGAGGGCCCCACGGTGTCCGCAAACCGCACGGCCACTCCGTCCATCGCTGCCGCATGATAGCTCGGCGAGGACAGCCGTGCCGTTACGGCCTGGGCCGTGACGCGACCCAGGGCCTCGTCCACGGGAATCACTTCACCCGGCAGCGGCTCCCAGATGCCCCGTCGGGTCAGCGCCTCCGTCCATGTCGCGAGGGATTCGGACAGGGGCATGCTCTTCAGATATACCTCACGCTTCACGACACCATACTCCCGCTTCACTCAAAAAGAGCCACCTCCACCGCCTCGCCCTTCTCCAGACCAATACTTTCCTCCGGAATAACCACGGTCCCATGGGCTTCCACCAGGGTGCGCATGAGGCCCGATTTTCCGAGGATGGGCCGCGCCAGGAGTTGACCCTCGTCGACCGCAACGGCCACGCGGACATAGTCCTCCCGCCCCGCCGCGGACGAGACAGACCGAGACATTCTGGCCCGAACAACCGGGCACCGGAGCGACGACCAGGAGACATCTCGAAGTCCCGACAACAGACGAAGCACAGGCCGCACGAAAAGATCGAAACCGATCACAATGGCCGCTGGGTGGCCGGGCAGGCCGAACACGGGAATCTTACCGACCATGGCACAGATCGTCGGTTTGCCCGGCTTGACCGCCACGCCGTGGACCACGATTCCGGGTTTTCCCAGCTGTGAGAGCACTTCAGCCGTCAGATCCCGCGTGCCGACGGAACTTCCGCCGGACAGCACAACCAAGTCGCACTCCGCCAGCGCCCGGCCAACATTTTGCTTCAGGGCCGCCAGATCGTCGGGTACGATGGCATATCGGTCCGCCACCCCCCCCGCCTGTTCGATCAAAGCTGAGAGATGATAGCTGTTTATGTCCCGCACCTGCCCGGGACCCGCCGCTTGATCGGGCGGAACGATTTCACTGCCCGTCGGAATCACGGCCACCCGGGGGCGCCGGTAGATAGGCACCCGCGTGATCCCGAGGCCGCAGAGCACGCCGATGTCCTGAGGTCGAAGGCGGTGCCCCATCTGCAGCACCACTTCTCCCTCTTGCACGTCGTCGCCGGCCTGAATCACGTTTTCTCCCGGAGCCACCGCCCGCATGACCTCGATCATCCGATCATCCACCGGCGCGGTCTGCTCAAACATGACCACCGCATCGGCCCCGTCCGGCAGCATCCCCCCCGTCGCAATCTTCATGGCCTCCTGGGAGTGGACCGCCCCGGATGCCGGCACGCCCATGGGGATTTCGCCAACAATGTTGAGATATCCTGGCAAGGCCTCCGTTGCGCCAAAGGTATCCTGGGCTCTCACGGCGTAACCGTCCATGGTGGACCGTGAAAAGGCCGGCAGGTTTTCCTTCGACACAATCGGTTGGCTGAGGATCCTCCCCAGCGCCGAAACCACGTCGACGCGCTCTTGCCGAAGCTCCGGCCGGCCCAGGTGCGACAGGAATGTCTCCTGCGCAGCCCGACGGGCCGACAGTCCGGAGCGTCCCAGCATATCTCTTGGTTCCTGAGATTTATTGTTCTCAGGTTTGTCCATCCCGTAGCCCTCCGATTTGCACGCCAGGCACGCGCCGCGCGCTCAGCCCCCCACAGAAGCAAACCGTTTGAAACCTCACACAAAAATGGGGTAGCACGACTTATATCACAGCCGACGGAGGAATGACAACGGTATCTTCGTCGCAATGCCCAGATGGGCACCGCTGGCGGCGAGACCGGACAAAAAAACCGCCGCCTCAAGAGAGAAAGGCGACGGCTGATGTTGCCTGAAGAATCTGCCTGCCCGTCAGTGGGCTTTCTTCAGCGGGAAGTGCTCGTGCGTTCCGTCCGCCTTACGTTGCTCGTAATTGAACTCCTTGTAGAAGGGGCTCTTTTCGTTGTGGCACTTGCGGCAGGTGGCCTCATCGGGCACAATCAGTCCCTTCGCGATTAGCTCATCGCGCTTGTAGTCGCGGTTCGTCATCATGACCTTCATGTACTCCGACCCCGGGCCATGACAAGCTTCACACTGTACGTTCGGCATCTCTGCGGTGCCGTCGACCGTGTGGCACGGCAGACAGGTCGCATCGCCCGTGTAGTCTTTGTTGGGATCGAGCCCGGCAGCGGTCTTGGCCTCGGCCCGGACCCCCGGCTCGAGGAGTTCAAAAACCTTCGCCATTTTTGTGGTCTCCCAGCTCTTGAACTGTTTCATGTGGCACATCTTGCACTTCTTCGATCCCACGTAATCGGCTGCATGTACCGGGACCACCCCGAACATGACAACGAAGAAAACCCCCATGAGGATCATTCCGTACTTGACCATCGTTGGCACCTCCCGTTGAAATTGAAAAAAAAATTGATACAGATCAGAGCGCTTCTTTATATCCCCTTGGACGCCGTGCTGTCAAATATATTCAGATCATTTGCACCGATCGCGTCAGTGGTCCGGACCGCCTCCCTCGCCGAGCCACCATGGGCTGGCCTATGTTTTCCTCCTTTTTTCAAAAGGTTAGATGGCGATCACCAATCCACGGCCATCGCGATCGACAGCCCCATTATTAGGAAACCTTGTTTTTCGCCCATGGCTCGGCTATGATCCGAGCGAAGGGGCCTCACGCTCGGGGACCTCGGCAGCAACGAGCGGGGACAGTGTCGACGAGACTTCGGCAGATGTAGTGGTGGAACCGACAATGAAGAAGCCTCCGTTGGTCAGCGTGATCATCCCAACGTTCAATCGCTTTCCCATGCTCTGCGAAGCCATCGATTCGGTGCTAGCTCAGAGCTTTTCCGACTTCGAGCTCATCGTCGTCGATGACGGCTCTTCAGACGAAACCGGCTCCATCGGCACCCGATACGGGCCGTCCATTCAATACTTATTTCAAGGAAATCAAGGAGTAAGCGCAGCGAGAAACCGGGGGATCGAAAGGGCCCGCGGCGATTTCATCTGTTTTCTGGACTCCGACGACCTTTGGCTGCCCCATAAACTGGCGGTTCAATATGCCGCGATGATCGAGAACCCTGCCGAGCCGGTCTCCTACACCGAAGAGATCTGGTACCGCCGGGGGGTCCGGGTGAATCCAAAGAAAAAGCATGCCAAACATGGGGGGTGGATTTTCGCTCAGTGTCTAACCCTTTGCCTTATCAGCCCCTCTTCCGTGATGATTAGACGGAATATCTTTGATTCAGTGGGCATATTCGATGAAGATCTCCCTGTATGCGAGGACTACGACCTCTGGCTCCGTATCTCAAAGGATTTCCCCGTGCGACTCATCCCAGACCCTCTCATCATTAAGCGGAACGGCCACCGCGGACAACTCTCAGCCAGCAACTGGGGCTTCGATCGATATCGCGTGCAAAGTGTTGCGCAGCTCTTATCAGCCGGTACGCTGAGCCCGGACCAGGTCGAAGCCGCTGTGCGCTTGTTGGCACAGAAGTGCCGAATTCTCCACCGGGGATTCATGAAACGAGGCAAGACTCAAGAGGCGGAAGTGTATGCGAGATTGGCTCAACAATGGACGGAGGCCACATCTTCCTGAAGAGCTGCGCGAAGAGCTTGCGGGTTACCCTAAGATGCTTCGGCCCATGAGCGCACGGCCAAACAGAACGGGTTTTGATCTCTGTGTGTGAAATCACACATTTTTGTTGCCTTCACCCCAGCCACATGATATGTTGATCACTGGGTAACCTACTGATTACGGCACACGCCTTCATTTTCAAAAGCGTTCGTCCATGGGTCTGCTTCAGCATGTGAATCGGAGTCTCAAATTCCGATTGGTCCTTTTTGTCGTCCTCATTCTAACACTCACCATTGGTGTTTTCTCGTATTATCTCCTGAAGATCCAGCGGAACCAGCTGATAGATGTTACCCAAGAGAAGCTGAATGACGTTGCCGACGCCATCGAAAAATCGATCCAGACATCCATGGAGGTCGGCCGCAGTCAGGACGTCAAGCGGATCATCGCATCGATCGGTTCCCTGCCTGATCTGCAGCAAGTAAGGATTTTCTCCAAACGGGGGGTGATTCTCATTTCCAGCGACCCGGAGGAAGTGGGTGCCCTGATCGCAAGGGAAGACCTGGCCTTCTTTCATCGGCAAAAGTTTTCCACCATCTACGATGCCAAACTCTTGAAAGAGCCGGTTTTCAGGATTATCCGGCCCATCATGAACGAGCCCCGCTGTTACCGCTGCCACGGCGCCAACCCGAACCAGATTAACGGTGTGCTTGAAGTGAATGTCTCCATGCAGAAAGTTCACGAAAGGATGGCTTCGGTGAAGAGATTCATGGCGAGCTCGACACTGGTCACGCTTGCCGTGCTGATGGTCTCCCTTCTCTTCCTGGTGTCCCATCTGGTCAACCGGCCCATCCAGAGCCTGATCACAACCATGCGCAAAGCGGAACGGGGGGACATGACCGCTCGGGCAGTCCCCGACGACACGCTCGAATTCGGGGAGCTGGGGCGTAATTTCAATTCAATGATCACAAGACTGCAGAAGGCACAGCTGGACCTGGAGGAGATGCACGCGCAGCAGATGGAGCGGGTGGACCGCTTCGCGACGATCGGGGAGCTGGCTGCGGGCATCGCCCATGAAATCAAGAACCCCATCGCCGGTATCGGAGGCGCCATACAGATTCTCATGGAGGATTTCCCCCGCAACGACCATCGACGGGAAATCTTTGAAGAGATCCTGAAACAGATCGACCGGATCGATCAGGACATCAAAGACCTTTTGAGCTACGCCCGAACGGCCAAACCGACGCTCGAAGAACACGACATCAACAAGGTGATCCAGCAGGCCCTTTTCCTCATCCGTGATCGGGCAGCCCAGCAGCGGGTGGAGGTACTCACCGAATTGAGTTCAAATATTCCACCCCTCGAGATCGATGAGAAGCAGATCCAGCAGGTGTTGGTAAACCTAGGCTTGAATGCCATTCAAGCCATGCCGAATGGCGGTGCCCTAAAGATCAGCTCTTCCATAGACGATGTCTCCCAGGATCCGATGTTTGCGAAGATTCTGGTGGAAGATACGGGACGCGGGATTTTCCCCAAGAATATCTCAAGAATCTTTACGCCGTTCTTTACGACCCGTCATACCGGAACCGGCCTGGGGCTGCCTATCAGCCAGAAGATCATGAACCATCACCACGGCACCATCGAAGTCAAGAGCAAGCCCGGCGACGGCACCTGCTTCACGCTAAGACTGCCGTTAACACGGGCTCGTTCTATGGCATGAGGAGCTGACAGGGTGCACTCCGAGAAAAGAAACTGGCCTCGGGTTCCGCTGTCGGTCACTGTAACTTATCGGGTGGACGGCCACGACAGAGAGGGAACTTACGAAGTGAAATCAGTCAATGTGAGCGAGGGCGGCATCTTCATCGCCACTGAGCTGCCCCTGGGGCTGGGGACGGAAGTACATCTCGAGTTTCACCTCCCAAATCAGAGCGAATCCATTCAGGCTTCCGGCAGGGTCGTCTGGTGCGGCCGGACGGAAACAGTGGGTGGGGCGATGGTCCTGGGAAAAGGCATTCAGTTCACGGATTGTACGGAGCGGTGTCGTCGGCACTTGGCGGATTATGTTAGTCAATTCCGTAGTTCTTAGAGAAAGGCTGCTGCGGTGCACCAGGCCCGGGCGCTGGGTCCGTGGTGCCCTGGCAGCGCTGATCGCCTTGGCCTTGCAGCACGTCGGCTGCGGGAATCCACCGGTGAGCCCGCCCGATAACGGCAGACAGGTCATCACCATCGGCGGGTCCGCCGCGGCCGCACCCATCGTGAACGCGCTGGTAGAAGCTTACCTGCGTGAGCAACCAGGCGACAAAATCCAGCTTCTGTTAAATGTCCACTCGACCGGCGGTATTCTGGGGGTGGCGGACGGCAACCTCGATATTGGCGTGGTGTCGCGGTCGCTCACCCCGCAAGAAGAGAAGTATGCGCTGCTCCGCTATCCGTTTGCCCTGGACATGGTCGTCTTTGCAATCCATCGGGACGTGCCGTTGGCCGAACTCTCCACGCGGGAAGTGCTGGAGATCTATTCTGGAAGAATCGCAAACTGGAAAGAACTGGGCGGACCCGATCTGGCGATTGCCGTACTCGACCGGCCGGAGCACTCCTCGGCGAAGCAGGCGCTGCGTCAATCGCTGTTCGGCAGAGATTTTTCCTTTCGGCAGGATGCCCTGGTCTTAGAGCGCGTCAGTCAAATGGACGATGCCCTCCAGACCATTCCCGGCAGCATCGGCTATACGTCTTACAGCAATCTTCTGGCACGGAAATTTGATATCCCCCTGCTGCGCCTGGATGGCACGCTGCCGACGGTTTGGAACCTTGAACGGGGCCTCAGCAAAACCTCTCGGCAATATGCCTTCGTCATCAAGGGGCGCCCGGAGCACTTGGTCGAGCGCTTCTTGAACTTCGTGTACGGCCGGACGGCTCAGGAGATCATCCGAGCCAAAGGACTGGTTCCTGAACGGCGCAAAGTGACTATCGCCTTTGCCCCAGAAATCAACCTCATGGAACAGGAGACCCGCTACATCCCGCTGTTCAACTATCTCTACCGAAAGACCGGCATCGTCATCGATATGAAATATGCAGCCAGCTATTCTCACCTCATCCACGATCTCGTAACCAAGAGGTTTGACGGGGCCCTGCTTGGAAGCTTCGCCTACGGCCTGATCAACGCGCAGGCGCCCCTGGAAGTTCTGGGGCGGCCCGTGATCAATGGCCAGAGCTTCTACACGGGAATTCTATTCGTCCGAAAGGACAGCGGCATTAAGACGCTCCAGGATCTTCGGGGCAAGACATTCAGCTTCGTCGACCGGGCCACGACGGCAGGGTACCTGTTCCCCATGCTCTATTTCAAACAGCACGGCATCAGCGTACCGGAAGAGTACTTTGGGAAGACCCTTTTCTCGGGAAGTCACGATGCCTCCATCATGGCGGTCCTGAACGGAAAAGCCGACGCGGCAGCCGCCAAGGACCTCGTCTTGATGCGGGTGGGTGAAAAAGATGTCCGGGTGGCCCTCGACCTCCTCATGCTGGCCACGTCTCTGCCGGTACCCACCAATGGCCTCTGCGTCAGCCAGAGCCTCGATTGGGATTTGAAGGAGGATATACAAAAGGCACTCCTGGCCATGGAAGAGGATCCGGAGGGACGGCAAGTGCTGCAACGCTTCGGTGCCGAACGTTTCCTCCCCACGACGCACCGGGATTACCAGAACCTCTATGTCATGCTGAAAGAACTCGACGTCGACCCCTCAACGTATTTGAGTGGGCCAAGAGCTGCCCCTTGAACCGAGACCGAAGAGAAGCGATGGTTTATCCAAATACACCGAATTCGGCCAAGGCTGTCACAGGGTTGCTTGAACCCTGGCGGAAAGCCAGTATTCGAACCAAGGTGTTAATTCCGTTCCTGGCCATCTTCGTAATTTCAATGCTTCTAGGCACCTACTACTTTCTGCACGTCGTGCTGCAGCTGATCGAATCCCGAATAGAGGAGCAGCTCCACACCAGTGCATCCCGCATTACCGAGGAGCTTTTTCAGCAAGAGCAGCGTATTTTGCACCATGCGCAAAACATGGTGGAAATCAAACTCCTGGCCGATCAGACACCGGACACCAATCAGGCCAGACTGCTGCAGATCCATGAACTGCAGGCCCTGCGCACCGGGAGCATCCGATTTCTTGGTGTTTACGGAAAGGATCTCTCTTCGGCAGACCCGCTGCGTCCCCTGGTACAAAAAGGGCTGCGGGGCCTTCGATTAACGGGTCTCATTCGACGCGAGGCACCGGCCGGCCTGTCGTGGCATCTGGTGGGAGTGGCCCCAGTTCCCGCACCGCAATGGACGGTGGAAGTGGTCCTCCTGGAAACCGTGCTGGACCGGAGCTTTCTCGAGGAAGTGGGAAGACCTTTCGGTGCAGACATCGCCCTCTACGATCGTCAGGGCGCCCTCATGGCACAGACCCTATATGAAACGCGCGACACAGAAGTGGCCAACTTGAAATCATGGGTGAAATCGACAGCCCCGCTTCCCGCGGAAACCCGTTTGCTTATGCCGGAGATGCTGGACGTCGGCGGCACCCCTTACAAGGCCATCCTGGCGCCTTTAACCTTCAATTACGAACCAGCCGGTACGGTAGCCATTATGATACCGGTGAAAGGGTTTCTCTCGACGCAAGCTCTGGTCATTGGGCAGGCCCTGGCCTATGCGATGATCATCATTGTCGCCATGAGTCTGCTCTATCTCCTGATCGTGCGGGGCATCACAGTCCCGCTGAAAGCACTTGAGAAAGGTGCAGAGCGAATGATGGCCGGCGCGCCGGTTGAGATCATTGAGACCCGCTCTGGCGATGAAGTGGGCACGCTCACACGCACTTTTAACGAGATGTCCCGGTCCCTGCAGCACCGGGAAAAGGAACTGAGAGTCAAAGCCCGGGAGTTCAAAAACAAGACAGAGGAACTCAATGCCATTCTGGAGCACATGGCCGACAGCGTTGTCGTCTTGAACCGAGACTACCGGATCGAATATATGAACCGGGCTGCCGTAAAGGCCTTCGACGAGAGGGTGGGGGAAATATGCTATGACGTGTTTTATGGCAAGGACGAACCCTGCCACCCCTGCTCCATTGATGAGATTCTTCGGAAGAAGCGGCCCGTTTATCAGTACAGTTCCGCCGATCCTCGCGGTAAGCATTATGAAGTAATTGCGCAACCATTGCATCAGGTCAACGGCGAAGACAAGGTGATAACAATACGACGGGACATCACAGAGCAGCGGCAGCGTGCGGCGGAGAAACGAAAGATGGAAAAGAAGATTCAGCAAGAACGCCTCGCCGCTATCCAGCAAGTGGTGGTGAGCATTAAACACACGGTGAACAATTCGCTGACGGCCATCTTCGGGTCTCTGGAGCTGCTCAAACGGGAGGACTGCCCGCTTTCCGACAAAGAACGGGAAATCGTGGGCATCATCGAATCGGAATCGGACAAGATCAAGAGTGTTGTCTCCAAGCTGTCGACCATCACCGACCCGGTGGTAACGCACTACACGGAGGATGTGACCATGATCGACCTGGATGATGCGTCGGTCTGATTTTCTCTGCCGACAACTGGGTGACGCCCTGCGTACCCGACGCAGGCACGGCCGGTCTTGAAGGACCTGCAACAAGGAGTGAACCGATATGGCCAAAGCAAGAATTCTTGTCGTGGACGACGAAAAACTGATCCGCTGGTCGCTGAAGGAGAATCTGGAAAAGGAGAACTACGAAGTCTACACCGCCAGCACCGGCGAAGAAGCGCTGGCACTGATCCATGAGGAATTGCCGGATCTGATTCTCCAGGACATAAAACTCCCAGGTATCAGTGGCCTTGAGATTTTGGAGGAAGTGAAGAAACTGCGGGAGGAGTCTCTGGTCATCATGATGACGGCCTATGGGGACGTCAACACCTCCGTGAAAGCCATGAAACTCGGCGCGTATGACTTCGTGGAAAAACCGTTCGTATTCGACAAACTGAAGCTCACCATTGCCAAGGCTCTCGAAACGGTCAACCTCAAGAAGGAGGTCCATGTTTTCAAGAGTCAGCAGAAGGCCCAGTTCCGGCTAAACAATGTGGTGGGCCAATCCGAGTCCATGCAGCGGGTGTTCCAGATGGTGGAGAAACTCTCCCGAAGTGATGCCACGACGGTCCTTCTGCAGGGCGAGAGCGGCACGGGGAAGGACGTCATTGCAAGGGCCATTCATTACCAGAGCCGTCGGGCGGAGGCGCCGTATATGGAGATCAACTGCACCTCCCTGCCTGACACCCTCATTGAGAGTGAGCTGTTTGGACATGAAAAAGGCGCGTTCACCGACGCGAAGGCTATGAAGAAGGGCCTCTTCGAATTGACCGACGGCGGCACGATTCTTCTGGACGAAATCGGGGACATGCCCTTGAGCACCCAGTCCAAACTGCTGCGAGTGATCGAAAACAAAGCCTTCAAGCGCCTCGGTGGCGTCAAGGATATTGTCGTCGATGTAAGAATCATCGCTGCGACGAACAAAGACCTGCAACAGGCATCCCTCGAAGGCGGCTTTCGGGAGGATCTGTTTTATCGCCTGAAAGTGTTCCCCATCTATCTGCCCCCCTTGAGGGAACGATCGGAAGATATTCCTCTGCTGGTACGGCATTTCATCACGACATTTAATCAGGAATTCAAGAAGAACGTGCGGGGTATCTCCCCGGAGGCCGCGGAGATGATGATGGCCTACCGCTGGCCCGGAAACGTTCGGGAACTGAAGAACGTTATCGAACGGGCGATTATCCTCGAAAGCGAAGAGGTGATTCTGCCCGAGCATCTGCCCCTGGAAGTGGTCCGACCTGAGCTGACCACGAATCCCCAGGGCGCGTCCATTCAGCTACCCGCCGAAGGGGTCTCGCTGACGGAAGTCGAAAAAGAGCTCATCCAGCAGGCCTTGGCCACTTCCAAAGGCAACCAGGTCCATGCAGCCAAATTACTCGGCATGAGTCGCGACACCCTCCGGTACCGGATGAAGAAATACGATCTGCTTTAGTCCGAATATTGCATGAGTGATTTGCACTGCGGCGTCATCACGAATCGGCCTGCCGTACAGACACCGGGGACGTAGACAATCTGGACGGCCGTGCCGATAAAGTCGCAGAGATGATGCGATGGCTATACGACACAGGGCCTGGTTCACAGACGCCTGTTGGTCACACCGCTGTTGGGGCATGCGGGCTGATCCACTCCCTGCGCCAAAACCCGATAGAAAAATATCCCCAATTAGAACATTTTACTCTTGAAAAGACAAGAATTTGAATATAAACTGCTGCCCATTGTATTGATTAGCGGTGTATATTTGCGTGTCCTCCATCGTGGTTCGAGAATCACCGACTGGTACTTGTGTGCTGTCGCCCCTGCAGACAGACCTTGCAAAAAGGACCCGCACGTGCATAAGAAAATCCTCGTCGTCGATGATGAAAAGCTTGTCCGATGGACAATCCAGCAATCCATGGGGAAACAGAATGTCCGAGTGGTTTCTGCCGCAACAGGTGCGGAAGCCATGGCGAAGCTCCAGGAAGAACGTTTTGACATCGTCATCACCGATTTCGTCATGCCCGGCTTCAATGGAATTGAAGTGGCTCGGCGGGCCCGGGAACTGCAACCGGAAAGCAAAATTGTCATGATCACCGCCCACGAGACGATTCTGGACCGCAACGAGGTCGAACAGGCGGGGGTGAGCAGCATTATAAACAAACCCTTCATGATCAGCGAGGTCCGGAACATCATCTCCGATCTCCTGTCGGAAAAAAGAGACGCTGTATAATGATTCTTAAACATTACCTTTGGTTGGCCTTATTCTTGTTATTTCTGCACACACCGTGGACCCCGATGCCTTTGCTAGGAGTTGAAGCCTCACCGCATGCGGGTCTGGGAGACGCCGCAGCGGAGGTCTGCTTCAAATGCCATAAGGAATTAGCCGCTCCTCCAGAGAAAGGTGTTGTCCATGCAGCCTTTGGCATGGGAGACTGCTCCATCTGCCATCTGCTGGGCGAGGATGACCGGTTTCAACTCATGGACACCGGCGCCGCCCTCTGTTACATGTGCCATGATGCGAAGAATACCGAGGCCAAGGTGCACAGCCCCGTGGCCTCAGGGGATTGTATCTTGTGCCACAACCCCCACCAGTCCCCGAACCCCAAGATGCTCACGGACTATCCGGTGAACCAGCTCTGTTTCAACTGCCACGATGAGGGAATGGTCAAGCATGCCTATGTCCATGTGCCCGTCTCCGAAGGGGAATGCACGAGCTGCCACGACCCCCATCAATCGCCCCACGACAAGCAGCTCCTGGAAGAGGGAAACAACCTGTGCCTCCTGTGTCACTCGGACAAAGAAGAGGATCTCAAGACCAAGAAGAATGTCCATGACGCTGTGGAAATGGTGGGCTGTACAGGCTGCCACAGTCCGCATGCCACCGACACCAAGTTCCAGCTTCTCAGCCCCCCTCCGGACCTTTGCTATACCTGCCACTCGGACAAAGAGGGGCCCGTGAAAACGCCGCACGGCGCCATAGAGATGAAAGGGAGCTGCGTCAATTGTCATGATCCCCATGCCTCGGATCATGAAGCACAGTTGAAAGCAGGGGAGGACAAAGACCTCTGCCTCACATGCCACGATCGCAGGCGCAAAACAAAGAGCGGATATATCCTCAACATGAAGGCCCATCTGGAGAAGAACCCCGAGCATCACGGTCCCATCTTGATGGGTGACTGTGCGCTCTGTCACAACCCGCACGGCTCCGACGAGTGGCGGATGCTCAAAAAGCCTTTTCCGGGAGAGTTTTACGTCCCCTTTGCGCTGGAACGCTATGGCCTCTGTTTCGAATGCCATGATGAATCACTGGTGCTGGAAGAAAATACGACGGCCAACGGCTTCAGAAATGGCGAGAAGAACTTGCATTATGTTCATGTGAGCGATCCGGGCAAGGGCAGACGGTGCGTCGTCTGCCACGACGTCCATGCCACCCAAGGCCCGAAACATGTTCGGGAGACCGTCAAATTCGGGTCATGGGATTTGCCTATACGCCTCGAACTGCTGGAAGACGGCGGACGCTGTACTCCGGGATGCCATCTCCCCCGGGCTTACAACCGAAGCAAACCGGTAAAAAACAGGTGATTATGACAAAAAGCGGCGCTCTTATGGGCTAAATCGCACACGAAGTGGGGTAAAAAACTCATTTTCGCCGGCGGCAATCCACTTTATAATAAGAATAAACGGAGCCCTGACTTAGCTAACCATCTGATTACAAAAGATTTCATAAAACAACCATTCTCCGGAAGCGCATTTGGCACGGCTCTTGCTAGCATATTAGGCAGACAACGAAACTCAAATGATTTTGGATACCTTGAACGACTGAAAAAAGGAGGTGAGATTCAACCCAGGGAAGGGGACACGGGAACAGTTGGTTCTCCGAAAACTTTAGAATTAACGATAGGGAGATTTGGCAATCTTAGAGGAAGGAAGGTGATCACCATGAAAAAAGTATCCGCAATCATCTTTACCATCACTTTCGCAGCCATGACGGCGGGTATCGCCGTCGCCGGTCCCGCCCCAGGTACCGGAATTTCGGGATCCAAGCATGACCTCAGCGGCCTGGTCCCCACCGAGACGCAGCTCTGCATTTACTGCCATGCACCGCACAACGGCACGGGTGCTGCAGGCGGTCTGCTCTGGAACCACTCGCCGTCTGCGGCAACCTATAACATGTATACCGAAGAGGCAGCGAGTGACCCCGCTTTTGCGAACTTCATCGACGGCGCGCAGGATGCCGAGCCAACGGGCTCCGCAAAACTCTGCCTCAGCTGTCATGACGGCACGGTGGCCATCGACGCCTACGGCGGTTCTGCAGGAACGATAAACATGACCGCCTTTCCCAACGCCAATCTGGGCACCGACCTGTCAGACGACCACCCCATTTCCATCGTTTACGATGACGCCGCTGATCTTGGTCTGAATCCCATTGCCAGCGTCAACCTAGGTGCGGTGGATCTGGCGGACATTCTTGAAAATGGCAAAATCAACTGCGTGGCCTGCCACGATGTGCACAATTCTCCCGGAGAGACGGTGGAGCTTCCCTTCCTCCGCGTGACCAAGGTCGGCAGTGAAATCTGCCTGAGGTGCCACGACAAATAAGCTTTGGCATGATCCTGCATACAACCAGCAAAGCCCCTATGAGATTTCATAGGGGCTTTTTTTCGGCCCACGCCAGGGGAAAAATAAAGGCAACAGTTCTATGCACAGAAAGGTTTCTCGACGGCATCGGGGGGATTGGGCACGGGGATCTACACAGGCCAATCAAGCCAAAGAGATTTTCTCATCTCGGGGTGGCAACAGAGTGTCATTTTTTGCGTAAATACCTCATTGACACGGCTGGACCAGCATGATAAACTCGAATATATTCAAACGTTTAGCTTGTCAAGAAAGTGCCCAGCCCGATTAGCATCACGCCAATGGAGAAAGAGAAAATGACGGCTTTACATGCAAGGACTCCCGCGTGCCGGCGAACCGCACTGATCAGCTTCATCGGATGCTGCCTGTCGATTTCTCTCTGGGCGGGCTGCGCCCCGGTGCACAAGAAATTTGGCACCAGCTTCTATCCACCAGCACCACAGCCGCCGAAGATACAGTTCCTCGCCCGCATCGCATCGTCCAAGGATGTGGTGCCCACGAAACGTTTTCAGAGCTTTGTGCTGGGCGAGGAACCCCCGAACCGCTTCATCAAGCCCTACGGCGTGGAAGCACGGGACGGCATCATTTATGTTTGCGACATGCGCCGGGCCGCCGTGGCCGAGATTGATATCCCGAACCACAAGTTCCAGTGGTTGCGAAACGAAGGCGCCGGAAAACTTCGAAAGCCTATCAATCTCGCCATCGACAAAGACGGGACGAAATATGTCGCCGATGTCGCGCTCGGCCAGGTCATGGTTTACGATAGTGACAATAACTTCAAGAAAGCCTTCGGCGCGGAAGCCCAATTCAAACCAGTGGATGTGGCGGTCTTCAAGGAAAGACTCTACGTTCTGGACATTCAGGACCATGAAGTGGAGATCCTGAACAAGAACACCGGCGATGTTGTTGGCACGATTGGTAGCCCAGCCCTGGAAGACGGGAATTTAGCAAAGCCGTCGAACATCTACTTGGACAAGGAGGAAAATGTCTATATCACGAACACGCTGAACTGCCGTATCGAGAAATACGATGATCGCGGGAATCACCTGCTCTCCCTGGGTCAATGCGGGGATGCCATCGGCTCCTTCATCCGGCCCAAGGGTGTTGCCGTGGACGACGAAGGGTTCATCTACGTTGTCGATGCAGCCTTTGAAAACGTGCAGATCTTCTCGCCGCAGGGGCAAACGGCGCTTTTCTTCGGAGGCCCCGGCGATGCCTCGGTCCCCGGAGCACTTTGGCTACCAGCTTCCATTGACATCACTTATGACAAGAACCTGATCGCTTCCCTGAATGAGGTCCGCAACCCCGATTTTGATGTCCAATACCTCATTCTCGTCATGAATCAGTTCGGTCCCCCCTACCTGAATATTTATGGCTTCGGCGACCCTCGCCCGGGATCGCCTTTGGCCAGAGGGGACGCGGATGCCTACGAGCCTGAGACGGGCAAGCTCGAATCCGCCTCCGTGCCGAGGGAAGTGGTGTCGGAAGAACCAGCGGCCCCAGAGGCGGCAGAGGAGGCACCACCCGAAAAGCCCGAGCCACCCTCCATTGCGATTGAAAAGCCGGAAGTGGGCGCGTTCCCCAGCCCACCCGCAGTGGAGCCGCCGGCGCCTGCCGGTGAACCGACCCAGCCTCCCGAGCCGAGTGAAACAGAAAAGGAAGAGAAGGAACTCCTTGCGTTGGTTGAAGATTGGAGAAACTGCTGGGAAACCTTGGATTTCAATTGTTACATCAATCATTACGGCCGCGGATTCAAACACGGCAAGATGGATCTCGTCGGGTGGCGAGCCTATAAACGCTCAATATTCAGGCAAAAGAGGCGCGTCTCGGTTCAACTGGAGGATGTGCGAATCTCCCGAGCGGGGTCGAACCGTCTGGCGCGCTTCATGCAGACCTTTCGCTCCGGTCGGCTCAGCGACTATGGCGAGAAGGTGCTCACCCTAAGCCGGGAAGGAGACACCTGGAAGATCATCGGAGAAGAGTGGACCGCCACCGAAAGAGTCGCGAAGCCGACCGTACCCGAAGCGAAAGATGCAGACCGTTCTGAGATTCTGAGTTTCATCGAGGGGTGGAGAAACTGCTGGGAAAGCTTGGACTTCAATTGCTACATCGATCGTTACGGCAGCGGATTCAAACACGGACACATGGATCTCGCCGGGTGGCGAACCCATAAACGGTCCGTTTTCAAGCAAAAGAAGCACGTCGAAGTGCAACTGGAGGACATCCAGATCTCCGGATCGGGGTCGAATCGGCGGGCGCGCTTCATGCAGACCTTTCGCTCTGGCCGGCTCAGCGACTACGGCGAGAAGGTGCTGACCCTCCGTCGAGAAGGCGACACTTGGAAGATCATCGCAGAGAAGTGGACAGCCGCCGAAAGAGTCGCAAAGCCCATCCCACCGGATGCCGGTGATGCTGCCCGTTCCGAGATTCTGGGCTTCATCGAGGGGTGGAAAAACTGCTGGGAGTCTCTGGATTTCGACTGTTACATGGAAAACTACGGTCAGAACTTTCGGCACAATAAGATGGACCTGGCCGGCTGGAGAACCCACCGGCGTGGCGTCTTCTCGCGACAAAAGGATGTCCTTCTGATCTTCGAAGACATGAAGGTTTCAGGGTTCGGATCGGATCGCATCGTCCGCTTCCTGCAGACTTTCCGCTCCGGACGATACAGCGATTTTGGTGAAAAGACACTGACCCTCCGCAAGGAAGGCGATACCTGGAAAATCATCCGGGAAGAATGGAAGGCCCGGTGAGCAGTTCCAGAGAAGGCACAAAACCCGTTGCGAATCCCCCGGGAGGCCGATCGATGCCGTCTGCAGTGGGCGTTTCCGCATGGGAGGATCCCCAAGCATGAACCGCTATACCCGTGCGCTCCTCATCGGTATGGCTCTCGCGGCCGTCACCCTGGGGCAGGCCTGCCAGCAAACAACCAAGCATAAGATCCTCAGCACCCTCTTTGATGGGGTGCCCCCACTGGAGACAGAGGCTCCGGAGGGCAGCACCCCCCCTGCAGAATCAGATGTCGAAACAGCTGCCGTGGAGGGAGCCACTGAAAGGAAGTCCCGGGCACGACAGAACCAGACTCCCCGCAGCTCAGGCATGGTCAAACACCCCCCATTTGCAGCGAGAATGTGCGAGGGCTGCCATCAGGTGCGCCAATCGGCATCGGTTGCACCCATGGGGTTTTCGCTGCGCGCGGAGAAAGACAAGTTGTGCAGCCTCTGCCACGAGGACATGTCCCAAGAGGCACTCCAGCAGCGCTATCGTTGGATTCACGGGCCCGTCCAGTACGGTGCATGTCTTGAGTGCCATAACCCCCACGAATCGCCCTACCCCTATATGCGCAAACAAGCGACCGTCCGGAAACTTTGTCTGAACTGCCACGAGGAAGGGTGGTTTCAGGCCAACGAAATCCACACCGGCTTTGACGAGACCGAGTGCACCGACTGCCACAACCCCCACGGGAGCCAGGTTCGCTATCTGTTGAATTTCGCTGCTCCGAGTACCACGGAAAGAGCCTCTAAAACTCCTGAGCGGCGGAGCAAGAAGAAGCAGGGCATGACATCCTCTGCGTCGGCTGTGACCGAGGCGGATCGCGAATCACTTGTCGCATTCCTGCAGCAGTGGGAGCAATGCTGGGAGACCCTGAATCTTGACTGCTATATTGGCTTCTACTCGTCGGATTTCCGCCACAGCGGGCGCGATTGGGACGAGTGGAAAGCCGACCGGATGGCCGTCTTCGAGCGGAGCCGTCAGGTAGAGGTGACACTGGAGCGCATGGAATTCCAACGTGTTGGAGAGACCTTCCAGATCACTGCCTTGCAGCGCTATCGTTCTGATCGGTATGAGGATGTGGGCACCAAGAAGCTTCGGGTGCGCCGAGAGGGAGACAGCTGGCAGATCGTACGGGAGACTTGGGCCCCGAACAACTAGCCCGGACATGTCGTCAACAAGCCTTTTGAGCCATGGCTGTTTTCGCGGAGGGAGGCAATAGATCGGATGAAATGTCAAATGGCCAACGGGCTCCTGGCATGCATCATCTTCGCATTTTGCGTTCTATCCTCCTATGGTTCTGCCCGTGCGCAGCTAACGAGTCCTTTCCGCATCACCGGAACCCGCGGATTTGTCGGTTTCGGATGGGAACGGGAGGATGAGACCCGGGAGGAAAGTGGCAACGGCTTCGGTGACGACATTGAAGATGTGGACAGCGAGATCTTCGAAGAGATCGGCTTCGGTATCGACGGCTTTGTGTACCATCCTCGGCTGCTGGACTTCCGGGCTGATGTAGACGCCGTCTTCAAACAGGTCGACTTCACCACGAACCGCAGATCCATTCCGGACCAGGATGAGAACTATATCAATTACGATGTCTTCGCGCGAATCCTCAAAGAACACCGGCTTTCTTTCTGGCTGGGCTCTACTCAGCAGCGCCAAGATATCAACACACCGTTCTTTGATACGAGCCGCATTACCACGACCCAGTACACCGCGGGCTTCACCTATCTTCATCCGGTCATTCCCGTTTGGTCCGGCTACTCCCATGAGACCTCTGACGGCGAGGGGAGCGTTCAGCGGGACGAAGAGCGAGACAAATTCTATATCGAGGCCAAGAATGAGGGCTCCCTGGGCGACAGCATTCTCCGCTACGAGAAGGAAGAACGCACCGATGACTTCAGCAATGTCGACCTGAAGATCGACGCTCTCGACTTCATCAACGTGTTCCCCTTCGGCAGCGATGGCCGCCATGCCCTTCGCAGCCAGTTGCGCTACCAGGACCAGCGGGGCACCAGCCCGATTGAAACCACTTACATTGATGAAACGCTCGACTTTCGCCACAGCGATCGGTTGCGCAGTTACGCAGGCTTCTCGCATTACGATTCAGATTTTGAAAACCAGACCACCAATCAAGAACGCTATCGCGCCGGTCTGGAGCACCATCTCTACGACAGTCTGGTCACCACCCTGGAAGGACGCGCCGAAAATTATGAAATTGATGACGGCTTCAACGACAGCTACGCGGGCGATCTCGGCCTGAATTACCGAAAAAGGCTTCCCATCGGTTCCCTGGATCTTCGCTACCGCGGAGTCATCCGGCGGGAGGATGAAGACTTTTCACGGAATGTGACCAGCGTCTTCCTCGAACAACACACCTTCGGTGAGCTCATTCCGGACGTGATTGTTCTGAACCGTGATCTTGTGGTTCCCGACTCCATAGAGCTCGTCGACGGTAGCGGGGTTCCTCTCGTCGATCCCGGCCTCAACCCCGTCACCGAAGGAATCCACTATCAGATCGAAGTTGTGGGAACGGTGACGCGGATCCGGCTCATTCTGCCGGCGGGCGGTTTTCTTTCCGGTCAGACGGTCTTCGTCAATTACGATTTCGGTTCGCGACCGCCCATCGAATTTACCTCCTATGAGCAGTTCTACGGTGCCACACTGAATATCAAAGATATCTGGAGGGCCTACTACGCAGGCGGCCGAATCAATCAGGTATTGCGAGACGGTGTTGATTTCGGCAACCGGCTGGATGACATCCGAGACCGCACCTATGGCATGGAAGTCGACTACGGTATGTCAAGAAGCAAAGCAGAGAGAAAGCAACATCGCTCGAGACGGAATCCCTTTGAGACAGACTTCCTTTCCCAGGAGTTCCAGGTCCACCTTTGGCCAAACGCGGACCTCTTCTTGACAGGCACATACATCGACACAGTTACTTTTGAAGACGTCGATCGCACCATCGATCGCATTGCCTCAGCCCGGCTGGCCATCTTTTTCCCGAAGCTGCGGTGGGCTCAATGGGATATTGAAACAACCTATGCGAACCGAGATGTCATCAACGAAGACCAGGAGAGCATACAGCTTCGTAGCGAATTTTTCTGGCGTTATAAACGGATCGACTTCACCGTTACGTACGAGTACTGGGATCTCGACCGGGAACTATTTGGAGACGAGGACAGCCAGTATTTCTTCGTTCGTTTGAGACGGTTTTTCGGAACACAAGACCGGAGGGCACGGCGATGATCAATCAGGATCGGGTCACAAAGGGTCGGGTTCCGGGCAGGAGTCGCATAGGTTGGTCGGCACTGCTCACGCTTTTCCTGGCCGCCTGCGCCGCACAGGTGCAGCTGCCAACGGAACCGGTCCCGCCGGCGCCGGTGACTCGTGTCTGGCCGGCACCGCCTGCGCGACCGCGAATCACGCTCATCCGGGAGATTCAACTCCCGAGAGACATCCGGCAGGAGCGGAGCGCCTGGAAGCGGATCGTCGAGTTCCTTGCAGGAAGGGAGCCGCAGCCGACGCTGGTCCGTCCCTACGGACTGACGGTGGATCGCTCAGAGCGCCTCCTGGTCGCCGACACTGGCGCTCAGCGTGTCCATATCCTGGATCTAAACTCAGGAGTGTATAAACATCTTCCCCACCCCAAGGACGACTTGCGCCTCTTCTCACCCATTGATGTGCAGGTGGACCGCGCCGGCCGTATCTATGTCTCCGACTCCGAGGCCCGTAGAGTCCACATCTTCAGCGCCGAGGGGAGGCTGGAGAAAAGCCTGACAGGCTTTGAACGCCCCACCGGCCTGGCACTTAATACAAGCTTGGGGCAGCTTCTGGTGGTGGACACCAAAGGACAACAAATCCACGTCTTCAACACCACCGGCGATCGCCTTTTCGCTTTTGGGCGTCGCGGTGGAGGCAACGGGGAGTTCAATTTCCCGACGAATATCTGCCTCGATCTCCGGGGCAATATCTATGTAACCGATTCGATGAATTTTCGGATACAGGTCTTCAATCCGCAGGGAACCTTCTTGACCCACTTCGGAAAGGCCGGCGATGGTCCCGGACGGTTCTCCAAACCGCGAGGCATTGCAGTCGACAGCGACGGACACGTCTATGTCTCCGACGCATCTTTCGACAATGTTCAGATTTTCAACGCAAAGGGGCAGATCCTGCTCTATTTCGGCGCACCCGGCATCGCACCGGGCGAGTTTTATCTGCCCGCAGGAATCACCATCGATGCAACCGATCGGATCTTCGTGGCGGACTCGTACAACCATCGAATCCAGGTCTTTCAGTATCTCAAGCCGGATCTGGAATCGGAGAAGATCAGCCCCGGGTCATCAAGATCGTCGAGAAATCAGACAGGATCGTCTCAAAGCTCCGAACCAAGACTTGACGTGTCCGCCCTGAGCGATACCATCGGGCGGTAGGGGACGGACGACTCCCTTTTTGTGCAGTGGAGGAATCAATATGAAACGGCTCACAGTAAGAACAAGCGGGGGCAACCGCTTCAGCAGGCGTGCCATCGGCGTGGCAGCGTTGCTGCTTCTTGCTTTTGGCATTAGCGCCGAGGCTCTCATGAGCGTAGTGGACTCCAAACACAATCTCTCCATCAGCGGTCCCGGCACCATCAAAGCCACGACGGAGGCAGAGATCTGCATCTTTTGCCATACTCCCCACGGTGCAGAGTCGGTGGGTGTTCTCTGGAACCGCGCGGACCCCACCGCCATCTACCAGACTTACGACAGTACCACGATCCAGACCTTTGTCGGCCAGCCGACAAAAGCCTCTCGGAAGTGTTTGAGCTGTCACGACGGCACCATCGCGCTGGGGCAGGTCTCGAGCCGACCCGCGCAGATACCGATGAGCCAGCAGTTTCTCAACACCGGTCCCGCGTTCCTGGACACCGACCTGAGGGATGATCACCCCATTTCCCTCAACTACGGCGGCGCGCCGACGCCCGAGTACAAGGATCCGGCCACCCTGACGGGCCCCGTGAAACTCGACAAGGACGGCGATCTGCAGTGTACGGCATGCCACGATCCCCACGATGACACGCTGGGCTATTTCCTGACCGACACCACCTTCCAATCGGCCCTCTGCCTCAACTGCCATCAGCCAACCGGCTGGACCACCTGCACACATCGAAACTCTGTGGCCGGGTGGAACGGTGGCGCGCCGGATCCGTGGCCCCATACCGACTACACTGCGGTGTCCGAGAACGCTTGCGAGAACTGCCACCGCCCCCACAGCGCGGGCCGGGATCCGCACATCCTCAACGAATTCCTCGAAGAGGACAACTGCTACCCCTGCCATAACGGCAACCTGGTGGGGGCTATCAACAATTTCGACATCCAGAGCGAATTCATCAAACCGTCGAATCATCCCGTCGGCAGCACGGTGGGCACCCACGAACCGACCGAGAACTACCTGACCATGGCGCGCCACGTGGAGTGTGTCGACTGCCACAACCCCCATCAGGCCAATGACACCCCGGCGAATGCTCCCCTGGCCGGCGGCCCCCTCCTGGGCGTCAAGGGGGTCGACGCCGCAGGCGGCGTGGTCGACCCATCCATCAATGAATACGAGATCTGCTTCAACTGCCACTCGGACAGCGCCCCGGGCCCGATTCCGATCCCGAGACAAATCCCCGAGGTGAACAAGCGGCAGCAGTTTGCCCTGAGCAATCCGTCCTACCATCCCGTGGAAGGGCCTGGAAAGAACGGAAACGTCCCGAGCCTGGCTGGCATGACGCTCAATGGACAGCCACTCACGACCGCCTCCGTGATCTACTGCACAGACTGCCACAACAACAACAACGGCCCCGGCGCCGGCGGCGGCGGTCCGAACGGTCCGCACGGCTCAACCTATGACTACCTGCTCGAAAGGCGTTATGAGACGGGCGACTTCACCTCTGAGAGTTCCGCCAACTACGCCCTCTGCTACAAGTGCCATAACCGGAGCAGCATCCTGAACGACGACAGTTTCAAGGAGCATGACAAGCACATACGAGGGGAGCAGACTCCTTGTTCGGTCTGTCACGACCCCCACGGCGTAGATGGAACCGCCACCAACAATACGCACCTGATCAACTTCGACACGTCCGTGGTCTTTCCGAGCGGTGGCCAGCTCTGGTTTCGAGACGATGGTCTTTTCAGCGGAACATGCCGCCTTGTCTGTCATGGCGAGGATCACGATCCGTTTAACTACCCATAAACGAGGTGCAGCTTTGAAAAAACTTCTTCTTATGCTCTCTTTCCTACTGCCCGTTGCCACGGCGACAGGGGCATCTGATCTCTCGACCAAGGCTGTGATGGCCACAGTCAATGGCAGTGCCATTACGCGCAGCCAAGTCGACGCCGAAGTGCGCCGTCTCATTCCAAGAACCCTGTTTCATCAGAGCATCGATGCCGAAAAATTGGCGGCGTTCCGGAAGGACGCGCTCGACGCTCTGATCGACAAGGAACTCCGAATCCAGGCGGCAGCGCGTCTCGGACTCCAAGTCGACAAGCGAGCCGTTCGGGCAGAACTCAAAAAGGTGATCGCACGCTATCCGAGCCGCCGCGAATTCGAAAAGCGACTCAAGGCGGCAGGCTATTCCACCCGCGATGCCAAAGCGGAGATCGAACGGCGGCTGCTGGCCGATCTTGTTTACCAGCAGGAAGTCGTCGGGCGCGTCCAACTCGGCGACCAGGAGGCCCAAAGCTATTACAACGCCCATCCGGAGAAGTTCGTCGAGCCTCGCCGCTTCAAATTAAGAAATATCCTGATCAAGGTGCCCCCCTTGGCGAATGATTTCGAAGAGAAGGCTTTGGCGGACAAGGCCGGGGCGATCGCCAAACAAATCCGGGCAGGGCTGGCCTTTGACGCGGCTGTGCGCAAGTACGCGGAAGGAGACGATCGGGACGAAGGCGGTGACATGGGCTGGGTACACGAAGGGCGGCTCGTGCCTGAAATCGAGCAGGCTATCGTCAAAGTAAAGCCCGGAGAGATTGCCGGACCTTTTCGAACATTTCGGGGCTTCATGATCTTTCGTGTGGACGACATCCGTCCCGAGAGACAGGTCCCCTTCGCTGAAATCCGGGAAAAACTTCTGGCAGACCTCAAGGAAAAAGCCATTCAGGAAAGAGAGACGGCCTGGATGGCGGGGCTCAGAGAGAAGGCGCAAATTGTGCGCCATGAAATTCCGGCCTGGAACTGATCCGGGCAGTCAGAAGAGATTTCGGCTCTCGTCTTGCGGACTAGTATTTGTCTTTGTGGCAGGCGACACAGAGGTCCGTAGACGAATGCCCCACGGTCAGTTCCCCCGAGGCGGTGCACTCCGCACTCGGACTCAGGGTCATGGCCGCTCTCCACATCCCAGCGGTCACATCACTCTTGAGTCTGTGGCAGGAGACGCAGCTCACCTTTCCATCAACCAGGCGAATATTCTTGTCAAGGAGCGGCCTCGGCCGATATCCTCGGGGGTCTTTCATCGCATAACGATCATATGACATCCCGATTGGATGATTGACTGTCTTAAACCCTCTCGTCTGGAAAGGGGCATCGGCATCTTTCACTGAAATGCGCTTTGCGGAGGCCCCGTTGTGGCATCCCAGGCAGTCGCTGGCCGAACTGTCGGAGGGCACGGCGCTAGTACCGACGGCGAAGGCTTGCGCGTCGGTACCAAAGACAAAGTTTCGAAACGTCTCCGAGAAGTTCCCCGCCACGGCGGTGCATGGTGCCATGCATACGAGAGAAAGGACTGCGAGGAGTGCAAAGAATACCTGCATAGCCAACCCTCCTTCTGTCATGCCCGAGGGACGGATGTCACTCGGTACCGCTTGAAATGAGAATTGGATGTAAAGAAGAGGATGGGCCGTTGACGCCAGAAAGTCTGCCCGAAGACCCATCACTGTACCCGTCTTTTCGGCAGCCCCTCTACCGTCACCAGCAGGTCCCAGGCAGGTGGCTTTGCGCCCGATCCCTTTCGGGATAGGTTGCCTTTGTCACAAAACTAGTCACTACATCGGGAGAGGACCAGAATACTTTAGAAAAAACTGGCTCCCCCTATGGTTCTAGCCGGCTTGTGAACGTCGTTGGTGTCAAACCTGACCTCTCCACAAAGCCTTCTTACCGTTTCTACCCCTGAAGCACCAAAACAACAACCAACGCGGGTGAAAGACCTGCGGCAGGATGACCGCCCCGGCGGTCTAACCCTTCTGCACCGGTTGCTTTGATAGGCACATTGTGTTTCTTATCATAACCCGAAAACCCTTCTTTGTCGGCAAAAAAAAGCCGCGGGGGACCCCGCGGCTTTTTTTTCGCTTATCTGCCTCAGGCGAGCGCTCTCACGGTTGCGGCAACCACGAATTGTCGTGGACGTGACAATCGGTGCAGTCCTGCGCATCAAAATGGGGGGGCGTTTCGCCGTTGTATCGATGAAAAAGGGTCTGGGTATGGCAGGTCTCACAGATATTCTCATTAAATGGCGGGCCATCCGCGAAGGAGCCCTCCCCCTCCTGGTTCGTGAAAATAATCAGAGACCCATCAATGACACTTTGCTCGGTGGTCTGGCGCACCGCCTTGATGTTATCCCCGACCTCGAACATAGGATTGTGGCAGTCGACGCACCCAACATCGTAATTGTATTTGCCGGTCCCGCTGACAGCGCTGGTGTGGGGCTTTCGTGTCCCGTGACATTTCATGCACTCTTCGCTCGGAATTTTCGCAGAGAAGATGAGATTGTCGCTAACATCTTCCACGTGGCAGAAACCGCAGTTGCTGTTGAAAAAGTTCGTGTTATGCGGCGGCTGCGCCTGTCCTGCGGTGGGCAGAAACCCATCCCGATGGAGGTGACACTGGGTGCACTTCTCGCCATCAAAATGGGACTGTCCCCCCGGCGCAGTGCCGTCACTCTGGTGATGATTGGTGCGAGTGTGGCAGGTCTCGCAGACGTTCTCCTCATGAGGCGGACCGTCGGCGAAAGAGCCGATACCCGTGGGGCCCGTAAACTGCACAAAATTCTGTATCGACGCACCTGTGGCTTGGTTGTCGAAACAGATCGTCCGCCGGACATACTGCCCATAGGTCGTTCCGAATTTGTTATTCTGCTCCTGGGTATGTGGATTGTGACAGGTCGTACAGTCGGCGCCCCAGTTTCCGTATTTCGTTCCCACGACGTCCGCGCCGTGGGTCCGGACGTTGGGCGCCGAGCCGAATCCGAACGGATAGGGCTCGGGATACTGGACCTTAAAAATCCCGTTGAGGGGATCCGAGGGATCTTCCGGGTCGGCGTGGCATCGCTGGCACTGATAGCGCAAGTCGTTAAAGAAATCGTTCAGGTCGTGACACTTCCCGCAGAAGAGGTCATTGTTGTCAGGGTGCACGGAGCCGTCGGGATTGAGCAACAGTCCGAAATGGGGCGTATCGCGGGGTGTGGTCACGGTCTCGCAGCTTGGTGGACCGCAGTCGGCGATGTCGGTCTCATCAGCCCGGTTGTCACAGTCGTTGTCGATCCCGTCGTCACAGACCTCCAAAAAGGCGGGGCTGCGGTTCGGATCGTTGTCGTCACAGTCCTGTCCGCACTTGGGCTCCCCGTCGCCATCGGCGTCGACATCCGTTGAGAAGTCGGCCCGACCGTCACAGTTGCTGTCCTTACCGTCACAGATCTTGGCAGCGCCCGGGAAGACTTGAGGGTCCGTGTCATCACAGTCGACGGCACCGCAGACGCCACCCAACGTGGCAAAACCGTCCCCGTCGGTGTCAGCCCCGGCACAGGCCTCGCAATCTGGATCGGAGACACACGCCGTGTCGTCGCAGTCGATCGACCCGTCGCAGTTGTTGTCAACCCCGTCGATACAAACCTCCGAGGATGCCGGATTAATCGACGCATCGGTGTCATCGCAATCCGTCCCACCGCAAAAAGAAGCCGTGTCGCCATCTCCGTCGGCGTCGGGACAGATACAAGCGGTTTCGTCCGTGGTGCCGTCGCAGTTATTGTCCTTGCCGTCGCCGCAGACTTCACTGGCCCCCGGATTCACGTTAGCACTGGAATCATCGCAATCACCCGGCGTGTCACACATCTTGAAACCGTCCCCATCGGTGTCACGCTCCACCGCGGGGATCCCCGATTGACAGTCGTTGTCCTTGCCGTCGCAGATTTCGGTGTTTCCCGGAAAACGCGCCGGATCTGTATCATCGCAGTCACCCGCACAACGGGCCACGCCGTCACCATCGGCATCAACATCGGTGCTGAAGGTGCGACCATCACAGTTGTTGTCTTTGCCGTCGCAGATCTCCGCGGCGCCCGGAAAGACTGTTGCATCATTGTCGTTGCAATCGGCCTGGGCTCCATTGGGGCATGCAATATCGCCCGGATTGCCAAAGCCATCCATATCGTTGTCAATGCAGACCGCCTGCACGTCGAAAGTTCCCAGGAGAAGGGAGATAAATAGAGTACAGAAAAAGGGGGCCCCGTGATGCAAAATTCGGATCATGGCTCAATCTCCCTCAAGGTAGGAATGAAAATGTCCCGTTCGGACAACGAAGGGTGCGCCTATTGTACCACCAGATATGTCATGGATCAATCGATTTGGCTAACAAATTTCCGAAAAAGCGAAATATATCTGCCGTTTCTTGCACGGTTGCCCCTGCACAGAAGATGGGACAGGGCGCCAGCCATGCGGTTGGGAGCAGTTCCTGTCCGCAGTCCACATAGACCTGCGTCCCAGCATAAACCAACCCCGCGTCCGGCTCTCTGTCCAAGAGCGCCTCGTTCTCAGTCGACTATAAGTTTGAAAGGGCTCGGAGGAATATGCTTATCAGATGGGATCTTGGCCCTGCCCAGCGGTCTCTTCACTCAGCAACCGCTTGCCGGTTAAGGAGTCCGCTGACGTCATCTTTCCTTCGAAGGGTTGATCCCCTCCATGGCCTTCAGCATCTCCGCAGGCAGGGTCCGGTGCATCGCCTCCCCCAGGTTCCCCATCTTTTTCTTGATAAAGGAAGTGGACATGATGAGATGCATGGACGTCATCATGTACTTCTTCTTGAAAGGGTCTTTCTCTTGGCTCATCTCGCGGAACTTGTTCATGTAAAAGGTCTTGTAGCACTTCACGATGGCCGCGTCGATCTCCTCCAGTGTCATCTCCTTCGGCTTCACCACCGGATCGATCAGGTTGTATTTCCGGTAGTCAAAGACCTGCACATGGTGCCGTAATTCCTCATACATGTCCGCATAGGGCCACGGCGCAATGGCCAGAAAATGTGCAAAGTCGGGGTTGTAATCCATCGCCAGCCGAAGGGTTCGTTCGATTTTCTCCGGCGTTTCGTCGGGGAAACCGAGTATCATGGAGGTTTCAGTAATGATGTTGATTTCCCGAAGAAGTCGCAGCGCCTCTTTCGCTTCCTCAATGGTGAGATCCTTCTTGATGAAATCAAGACTCTGCTGCTCCGTAGCTTCTGTTCCGACGTAGATGTGAATGATACCCGCCCCTTTGTATTTGTGAAGGATATCCCGGTCTCGAATTATGTCGGCCGCTCGAGTCTCCATGAGGATTTTCATATCCAACTTCCGCTCGATAATCAGATCGAGGAGTCGCTCCCAACGCTCCCGATCGGGCGTTGGGTAGTCGTCTGTGAAAAGGACGACATCGACCCCGTAGACATCCTTCAAATGAGCCATTTCACGAACGACGTCCTCGGCGGAGCGGGCCCTCCAAGTTCTGTTCCAGAGCTTCTGCTGAGAACAGAAGGTACATTCCTGTTCGCACCCCCGAGACGTGCAGACCGCCCCCAACCGGGAACCGGGAAGAATATAGTAGGTGTAATCGTTCCAATCGAGGCAGTCCCACGCCATGGGAAGGGCATCGAGATTGTGAAGCAGGGGCCGAGCAGGCGTCTTCACGACCCGTCCATCCTCGGGATAGGCAAT
>CAMYMF010000007.1:0-13106 GCA_947259355.1 uncultured Nitrospirota bacterium
CGAGTATTTGCGGGCCCAGCCGATGGCCGCATCTAGCCGGGTGGTGATGGCATCCCGCCCGAGACTGTTGGCTAATCCCATTCGAGGGCTCCTTTTTTCCAGGCATAGATCAGACCGAGTCCGAGAATGCCGATGAAGATCAGGGCCTCCACAAATCCCAGCAAACCGAGCCTGCGAAACAGAATGGCCCAGGGGTAGAGAAAGATGACCTCGATGTCGAAAAGGATGAAGATCATGGCGATGAGATAAAAACGGACCGAGACAGGACCTCGGTGGGGCTCGATGCCGGGAATGCCGCTTTCAAAGGGTTGGGCTTTGGCGTCGGTCAGCTTCTTCGGGCCGAGACGCTGGGCGAGATAGATCACGCCCGCCGACATCGCGCCGACGATCAGAAAGACCCACAATATGGGTAGGTAGGCTTCCCCCATCCTCTCTCCCTGTGCACGCAGGGTCGGGCACATTCCTGCTCGGACTTGGCAGGCATGCCCTGCATCGCCGTGCTCATGACGGGCGACTGTGCTCCCTGCAGACTACTCCAGTGAACGACCTTTTCTCCCGATTCCCCCCTACTTCTTGAACTGATCCGTGAGCGCCCCTTCCAACGCCTTTTCAGCCAGCACCAAGCGGTGCATCTCCACGGCGGTCAGCCCGCCAAGGGCATGCTCCCACCGCCGGGTTCGTAACCTTGGCGGCCTCCTCAACGCTCTTGCCCTTGATGATCTCGGTGGCCATGGTGCTCGTCGCAATGGTCGCGCCGCAACCGAAGGTCTTCAATTTGGCATCCCCGCTGAGGCCGCTCTCGATCTGCCGGTCGGAGCGCATCGCCTCTTGCCAGTGGGGGTTTCCCACGTCGCCCAGACCCGACGGCCGGGAATTTCACCTTCCCTGCGGGGATTCATGAAATGATCCATTACCTTTATACTCGCTTCGATTTACGGTTCCTCGTAGAAGCGTCTGAACCATTTTTCTGCGTACTATCAGATACCTGCAAGAGTCTAGCCAAGGGAGGAGAATCTGTCAATCCGCCGGGCCCCGACCGGTGATGCGAGCCGGATCGAGGATACGCTCGAGTTGCTCCGACGTGAGCAGGCCCCGTTGCAGTATCAAATCCCGCACGGAGACGCCGGACGCTTCCGACTCCTTGGCCAGCTCCGCCGCCGCGAGATAGCCGATGTGGGTGTTGAGAATGGTGGCGAGTCCCACACTTCCCTCAAAATAGCGGCGGCACCGATCGGGATCGGCCGTGATGCCCATGACACACCGTTCGGTGAACACCGGCAGGAAGTTCTTGAGCATCTCCATTGACTGGAGCAGGTTGTGAATCATGACCGGCATCATGACGTTCAGTTCCAGCTGTCCCGCTTGGGATGCGAGGGCCACGACGGTGTCGTTGCCCATCACCTGGAAGCAGACCATGTTCAGGCACTCCGCCATCACCGGGTTGACTTTGCCCGGCATGATGGAGGAACCGGGCTGCACCGCGGGAAGCCGGATCTCTGCCAGTCCGGTCCGGGGCCCGGAACTGAGGAGACGGAAATCATTGGCCACCCGGGTCAACTCCACGCACAGGCCCCGGAGCGCCGCCGACAGGGCTGTTATCGCTGCGCGGCTCTGCATGGCTTCTCGCAGATCGGAAGGGCTGGTGACCGCAAGGGCGGTGAGTGCCGCCAGCTGTCGGACGATCTCTTCCCGGTAGCCCGACGGCGCATTGAGCCCGGTACCGGTGGCACTGCCCCCGATGGCCAGTTCCAAGAGCGAGGGCCGACAAAGCTCTACCCGCTCAGTCGCTTTGCGTAGGCCCCCCCCGTAGGCGGCAAACTCCTGTCCCAGGGTGACGGGAACGGCATCCTGCAGGTGGGTCCGACCGGACTTGATGATTTCAGAGAATTCCTGCGCCTTTTGCTCAAAAGCAGCGACCAGCGCCTCGAGCACCGGCGTCAGCTCTTCGAGCAGCAAAAGCGCAGCCAGATGCATGGCGGTGGGGAAAGTATCGTTCGTCGACTGGGATCGGTTGACATGATCGTTGGGACTGAGGCGATCGTAGCGTCCCCTTTCCTCCCCCAGAATCTCCAGAGCCCGATTGGCCAACACCTCGTTGACATTCATGTTGAAGGAGGTGCCTGCACCCGCCTGAATGACATCCACCACAAACTGATCAGCATGCTTTCCGGCAAGCACTTCGTCGGCCGCCGCCACAATGGCCCGCGCGGACTCGGCATCGAGACCCCCCAGTTTCTCATGGGTCAGCGCTGCGGCCTTCTTGATCAGAACATAAGCGCGTATGAAAACCGGATGGGCCCGCAGGCCTGTCACCGGGAAATTCTCCAGGGCCCGGGCGGTCTGGATGCCGTAGTAGGACTCCCGGGGGACCTCTTTCTTGCCGAGCGAATCCTGCTCCTCTCGCATCTTCATTCGGTCCATCTCCCGTCTTTTCTGGGCACGTGTCGACGGCGCCGTACCATAAGTTTGGCAAAGACCTCACGACCCGTGTCCACTTCGTCGTGCACCAGCACCTGCCAACCGGCAAACAGTCTGCGGAGCTCCCCCGCCGCCAGGAGGTGTTCCCGGTTGAGTGATGGGCGGTACCGAAGCTCATCGACGGTGTAGGTCTTGTAAAGCAGGTGTCCGCCCCGCCGCAGTCCTTGCCTGAGTTGCGGTACGATGGCACGGTTCAAAAAGTAAAACACCGTGATGAGATCGAAAACTTCCCGACCGTAATCAAAATCCTCCGCATCGGTCTCGACAAAACGGATCGAAACCCCCGCGGCCTTGGCACGGGGAATTGCCTGCGCCAGTCCGACGGGAGAAATGTCAATGGCCGTCACGTCGAAACCCGCGCGCGCCATGGCAATGGCATTGTCGCCGAAACCGCACGCAACATCCAGCGCCCGACCGGGTGGCAGCCTCTGCAACGCCAAACTCAGAAAGGGATCGGGCGTGATCGCAGGGGGCGGTTCCTTTTGCCGGTACTTGCGATTCCATCGATCGCGATCGGCACCGTTCATACACCCTCGGCCCTCAGTGCCTCAACGAGACGCTTTCCCAGGGTGTACACAGTGTCCAGGGCGCCGTCCACCTTCAGGATATCGTCCCGCTCCTCGATACTCATGGCGAAATATTCGTCCAGGTAGGCGACATCCAGCACATCGAAGGTCGAGCGAATCGTCATCCTCGGTCCCTTGAAAACAATGGGCTTGTCAAACCCTCCCGTGGAGATGAATACCCCCTTGCGCACGCGGTGCGGGTGGTCGGGGAAGATGGGCTGATGGAGGACATATTTGCGGGACCAGTAGCACTGGCAGCGGTCGATGATCGATTTGAGAAAGGACGTGACGCCCATGAAGTAGACCGGTGAGGCCACGATGAAGCCATCGGCACGATCCAGTTTGGGATAGACCTCCTGCATTTCATCTTTCACGGCGCACGTTCCTGTCTTCAAACAGTGGCCGCAGTTGATGCAGGCTCTCAGATTGCGGAACCCCGAGGCAATAAGCTTCTCCGTTTCCGCGCCCCCGTCGGCTGCCCCCCGCAGGGCCTCGTCCAGCAACGTCTCCGTATTGGCGCGCCGCCGCGGACTTCCTGCCAGTCCGAGTATATACAAGCAATTCCTTTCAGCCCAAAGCCTTGAGTGCCTCCTCCACCATCCGAATGTGGAATTCCTCGTCTTCGGAGAATTTCTTGTAGAGGGACGCGGCGCTCGGGTCGGCGGCGCGCTGGGCCATGTTCAAATAGAGTTCCCGGGCGCTCTTTTCCTCCGCCAGCGCCGTGTTGAGCACGGCCTTGGTATCCATGAAGAACTGGCTCTCCACACCCGCCAGGGCAGCTTCCACGCGCTTGCCGCTCTCCGTAAAGGCGGCTGACTGTCCCTTGCGAAACTCATCGAAGGGAACCGGTGCGCGTTCTCCCATCAGACCATTGTATAGATCGTAAATCGCCAGCATGTGTTTTTCTTCCACGCTCGCGAGTTTCTTGAACATGGCCACGCCACCCGCATCGGACATCCGCTCAGCAGCCGCCGTATAAAACTGGTGTGCGCCCTTCTCCAGCCTGAAAGCGTTCAGCAATCCTTCTGTAATGTCTTCATCACCGCGTATCATGACGTCTCCCTTCGGCTTTCTGTAGGCAGATTCTCAAGATCTTTAACCGCCGTTCGTGCATGGGTGCGCGCGGCATCTGCCACCTGCTCCCCCGTGCGCAAGGCACCGGGCTTTACATAGGACGTCACCGCCTTGGCAGGCGGTGACGTGACAAAACCGAATGATTCAGCCCCGCCGAAACACTCGGTCCCGACGGGAAGATAACTTGCCTTATCGGTCCTCCATGGCCGCCGTCTATTCCTCCTCCACGAATTGATCCTTGCCGGCTCCACAGACCGGGCAGAGCCAATCCTCCGGGACATTATCAAAGGCGGTGTCGGCTTCCACTCCGTTGTCCGGATCTCCCAACTCTGGATCATACACATAACCGCACACCTCGCACACGTACTTCTTCATCCCGTCCTCCTTTTTTTGGCCAGTTCGTCATAACCGCCCGTGATGATCTGCCCCTTGACAAAGCGCTTGGGGGCACACTTCATGTTCTTGTGGGCAAATTCCACCTTCCCACAGATCCTGCACTTGTAGATTTCCTCCCGGAACAGGAAATCGCCCTCGCAGTTGTCACGATTGAAATAGATCGGCTTGTCGATGAACATCGGCGCGCTGCATTTTGGACAGATTCTTCCTACAGTTTTCTCGTCTGCACGTCCCTTATCCATCTTGTTCCTCCTCTAGGCTGAACTCCATGTGGTCGAACCAGAACCCGCTCTGCTCGATGAAGTCCAGCTCGGCCTGCAGGAGCCTGATGTGCCCCTCCTCCATTTCCATCAGGTCCTGAAAGATCTCCTCCGCCTCTTTGGACTCAAAATCCCGGGCGTGTTCGCGATAAAAATCCCGGGCCATGGCCTCATTCTCCAGGGCTCGCTGGAGAACCTCAAACTCATTCTTGAAATCCGTCGGTTTGCCCTTCTCCTGCTTCTTGCGATCCTGAAAAATGGGAAACCCCTTGACCGGGTCCGCGTCTGTGTCCGCCAGGAGCTCCCGGTAAAGATTCTTGATGACCTCGACGTGGTAGACCTCGTCCTTGGCCAGCTGGGCAAACATGGCACTGCCCTTGGGGTCCTTGATCTCTTCGGCGGCGCGCGTGTAGAAGCGCTGACCGTCGTATTCCGTCTGGATCGCCCGTTGCACCAGACGTATCAGCTCTTCTTTATTCATGGGCTCCAGGGCCTCTCTTCGGTGGTATAGGCTCCGTTAACAGCGGCTCCACGACTCTCTTTCTCAACTAGACAAGGGCCTCCGCGGGCTTATTGATGCCCCCGACCTTTTTGAGAAAGCGATCCTGCAGCAGATCCTCTACACTGCGAATGGTCTTCCCGTTGAGATCCACCTTTCCGCCGGCGCTCATCCCATGCCCGCCGGCTTTGCCAATTCTGCGAACCACGTCTTGCGCAAGCACCCCGGCGTCGCCCGCCATGTCGCTCGTGCGTAAGGAGAGAATGATCGACTTCTGATAGGTGCCGGTTACCATCACCCATTCCACCCCCTTGTGGCGCAAGAGCATATCGGCGATTTCCGCCACAATGTCGGGATTGGGGGTCCGCCCCACACCGGTGATCAGTGCGGAGCCATGTATCCTGGCTCGTTTGAAGGCGCGGTTGAGCAGCTTGAAATACTCGGCGGAGACCTTGGGATGCAGAATCCGATTGAGCAGTTCCCGCTGCACCATGGGGAAGAGATACATGTAATTCTGCATGTCCAGGTTGCTCGAGCCACGGCCCAGATCCTGGGTATCCGATTTGATCCCGTAGTAGAGTGCTGTGGCCAGCCGAGGCTGAATGGGAATCTCGGCCTCTCTCAGGTACGAGGTGACAATGGCGCAACACGATCCGACCCGCTCCCGTACGTCATAAAAGGGAACCTTCTTTGTTTCGTCTCGCAGGGGATGGTGGTCGACGACGACATCGGGCAGCACCGAGGACGGCAGCGAATTGTTTCCGGTCATCGGCTGCGTATCGATGAGCGCCACCAGATGGAAATCCTGGAAGTTGACCTGCTCGATGGGTATCAGGGGGATCTTGAGATGCTGAATCATGGCCTGGTTTTCCGCCCGTCCGATGATCCCCCCGAAGGCGATCCGGGCATCCTGCTGATAACGACTCTTCAGATAGTACTGTAATCCGAGACTGGCAGCGATGGCATCGGGGTCGGGATTGTCATGGGTCAAGATCAACATCCGCTTGGATGGATCCAGTATCTTTTCCAGGGCGGCTGTTTTCTTGTTTTGCGTGGTGGACATAGCTCACACCTGACGTTCGATCTCAGAGAAATCCATCGATATCAATGAGTTGGAAGGACTGTGAACGTAACTGTCGTGCTTTTGAATGCTGCAATGAAAACCCTGTTCCCTTCCCTCTGTCGGAGCGGCTCCAAGTATACCAAAATTCTGATGGAATTTGAAAAAAAATAGTCACAATTCGACATTTTTATAAGCCCCCTTCCTTTTGAATAGTAATGATCCAAGGCACTGATGTCAACTCGCCTCCAGGATTGGCGGCCGTGCGTTTCTGGATCGAACGCATTGAAAACATTATGGAAATATCGCTGAGGAGCCTTTAGGAAACGCCCATGAAACACCGGTGGATACGTGGGGCACCATGATGATATCTTAGCCCTCCTATGCGCTTGTGGTAACGACGTTCGTCATTTTCTTTCCGCCCATGGGCTGGCCGTCGCCGCTCAGACAGAGGCCGGCCACTGGATTTTGCTTGAGAAGTAACGGGCCTTTTTGCAAGGGACAGAAAGAAACGCTTGTCTTTCCGTGGAAGATCGATAAAATGGGCCTTCAGAGAGTAGCAGTGGCAACCACAAATATTCAACGAGGCCATCTTAATGAAAAAAGGAGGCGAGCGTGAAAGCTATTGAAATCAAGCCGAATATCTTCTGGGTGGGGGCTCTGGACTGGGGCGTGCGGGACTTTCACGGCTACGTCACCCCTAACGGAACGACTTACAACAATTATCTCATCGTGGATGAAGAGGTGACCCTGGTCGACACCGTGAAAGATGATTTCTCCAAGACCATGCTGGACAATATTCGCAACATCATCGATCCCAACCGGATCGAGCATATTGTGATCAACCACATCGAACCGGACCACGCCGGGAGCCTGAACACACTGATGGAGCTCATACCGCAGGCAAATCTCTATTTGAGTGAGAAGGGCAAGCGGGGACTGGAACGACATTTTGACACCTCTCGGTGGAAGATCGAAGTCGTCAAGACCGGCACCACTGTGAAGACCGGACAGAAGACATTGATGTTCATCGAGACACCCATGCTCCACTGGCCCGATTCCATGATGACCTACATTCCGGAAGACAAGCTCCTCATCAGTCAGGACGCCTTCGGGCAGCATTATGCCACCACCAGCCGCTTCGATGACGAATTCACGACCCAGTTTTCCATCTATGAACTGGAAGATGCCGTCAAGGACTACTACGCCAACATCCTGATGCCCTTCGGGAAGCTGATTAAAAGCAAGATTGCAGAGATCAATAAACTCGGCCTCGAGATCGACATGATCGCACCGGATCATGGCATCATCTGGCGGAAGGATCCCGGCAAGGTGCTGAACCTCTATCTGGACATGGCCGACGGCAAGACCGATGAACGGGTGGTTATCATTTACGATACCATGTGGAAGAGCACGACCCGGATGACACAGCCCATTCTGCTGGGGGTCCGGGACGCCGACATGGACGCCAAAGTCATCAAACTGCGCGCCACTCCCATGAGCGTGGCCATCAAGGAGTTCTGGAAGTCCCGCGGCTGTCTCCTTGGCACGCCGACCCTGAATAATATCATGTTTCCATCGGTGGCGGAATTCCTGACCCATTTACGGGGACTGAGGCCCAAACACAGGATGGTCGGGGCTTTCGGCAGCTTCGGATGGGGCGGGGGTGCCGTTCGGGAGGCTTACCAAGAGTTCAAGAGGATGAAGCTCGAAATCTATGAGCCGGGGCTGGAGGTCATGTATCGCCCTTCCCTGGAAGATGAAGAGCGACTCTATCAATTCGGCAGGGAGTTCGCCATGCAGGTGCGGGCTTACCACCGGAAATTTCAGGAAGCCTCCTCGACCACGGCTCGGAAGGCCTGAAAGTCTTGATGGACTCCCCGATCCGCACGGGATCCCACCCGTCGGCCGGCTGCGGACGGTGCCGCCCGACCACGTTTCAGGCTCTCGTTAACTGGCTTCCTGAGATTCTGCGGGTTCTGCTTCGCTCTCGGCCTGGGGCGCTGCTTCCTCTGCGGGCGGCGCTTCGGGCTTCGGGGCCCGTGCCTCAGCCCGTTTTTCCATGGCCAGCATGCGCGCCAGCTTGCGCTGCAGCCGTTTTAATTTCTTATGGGTCTCCCGCAGCGCCGAATCGGCCTTGGGGTTTTCAGAGGCTTTTTTCATCTCCAGAACTTTCGCTTTCAGCGTCTGAATCTGCTCCTGAAGATTCTCCTTCATTGAAACCACTCTGTTCTTCTTTTTCGCCATTGGCAAACTCTCCTTTCCGGCGCTCTCTTTCTGGCCCGCGTTGACGCGGGCCCACTCCTGGCACAACGGCTGAAAAGATTAACAGATTCCCCGCGCCCCTGTCAATCGCTCTTTCCCGGAGCAGCTGCAACGCTGAGCAGCACCTTGAGTGTTCCCTTCTCCCGTGCCCGCTCGAAAGCCTCGATCCCCCGCTCCACGGGATAGACGGCCGATATCAGGGACGTCACGACCACCCTTTTCTCTCGAAGGGCCGCAAGGGCCGGCGCAAACGGACCGCACCGGGATCCCACCAGGGTCAACTCGTCCACCACGACAGCGGAGAGATCCATCTCCAGGGCCGAGGCAAAGGTGCTCTTCAGGATCAGCCGTCCCTGGGGCGTCACCAACGCGCGGGCCCGCTGAAAACCGGCAGGGGTTCCCGAGCACTCGACAACGACATCGGCTGGCACCAGTCCGGAAGCCTTCTCCTCCAGCACCGTCTCAATGCCTGAGGCGGCGACCAGGGCCAGCTTCCCGGGGTGGTGCCCCATGAGCGTGACTGCGGCCCCATGCTGGTGCATCACCTGTGCGATGAGCAGCCCCAGCTTGCCATCTCCCACGACAAGGACCCGTTCGCCACGCCCGAGCTCAACCTGCTCCAGAATACGGAAGGCCGCAGCCAGCGGCTCTGTAAAGACCGCCGCCTCATCGGGCACCGCTTCCGGTACGGCATGCAGATTCTCCACGGGCAGGCAGAGATATTCGGCGAAGGCGCCGTGGCGCCGGGCGATCCCGAGGACCGTGCGATGCGGGCAGTGACGGGCTCGCCCCGTGCGGCAAGACTGGCAGCTTCCGCAAACGCAGTTGATCTCTCCCACGACGCGCACACCGACCCAGTGGGGATCGTCGCACGCTTCCACCACGCCGACGAATTCATGTCCCGGGATCCCCTGAAACCCCATATAACCCTGGGTGATCTCAAGGTCGGTCCTGCAGATTCCCGCCAGGCGGACACGGACGAGCGCTTCCTCGGCTGCTGGCCGAGGCCGAGGCACGTCACGGCGGTAGTGCAGGTTGCCGTCAAAGAGAAGCGCCTTCATCCTTCCGGCCCCCTTGTTCTGCCTCGTTGTCTTTTTCGGTGCTCTTCTCCTGTTCGTCGGCAAGCGGCTCTCCGGGAATGCCGTAGCGCTCCTCGGCCCAGGCACCGAGATCGATCAGCTGGCAGCGCTCGGAGCAGAAAGGCCGCCACGGATTGTCGTGCCAGTCGGTCAGACGGCGGCACTCCGGACAACGAACCCGGCGAAGCTTTCGCATT
Source organism: uncultured Nitrospirota bacterium (assembly GCA_947259355.1). Lineage (GTDB taxonomy): Bacteria > CG2-30-53-67 > CG2-30-53-67 > CG2-30-53-67 > CG2-30-53-67 > CALZGC01. Next base: position 9,875 of record CAMYMF010000007.1, read on the forward strand.
AGACGGTCCCCTCCCCTGCGGCTTTCATGGCTGCCAGCCCCTGTGCGACCGGTGTGGGCACAAACCCGAGATCTGCGAGCCGCTCCGCACGCAGGGAGCAGTCGTTGCCGCGGGGCGCGTAATCGTTCAGGTCCGACAAGGAGATTGCCCGAAGCAGCCGGCGGGGGTACCGGAAAACCTCTGCGAAGCGCTCACCGAAAGTGTAGCGGCTGAGACGCTCCGGCCCGGCCAGATGGAGTACCTCGTTCACGACACCGCGTCTCAGAATCCGCACAATGGCCATTGCCGTATCGGGCGCGTACAGAAAGGTGCGGAACTGATCGCGAAAAAGACCCACGGACTTACCTGTACCCAGATTTCCGTGGAGCCAGTCGACAAAGGAGTGGGACCGACCCGTGCCTTGGGCGTAGAGCAGAGAAGGGCGGAGCACGACCCAGCGCGCGCAGTGACGCTGAACCACCTCTTCCGCCAACACCTTGGTTTTCCCGTAGTGGCTGACGGGCGAGACGGGATCGTCCTCTGCGTAATTCCCCCGGCGACCATCAAAGACAAGGTCGGTGGATATATAGATGAAGAAACTGTCCTGCGAGGTCGCCCATCGGGCCAGGGCATCCGTGCCGTCCACGTTGACCCGGGTCGCGTGCTCGGGCGCCTTTTCGCACTGATCCGGGTGGGCCATGGCCGCGGCATGGACGATGACGTCATAGACGCGACCTGCCAGCGCGGCTTCGATATCCTCCGGTGCAGCCAGATCGAGCAGGATACCGTCGGGAACGGGGTGCGCCCCGGAGCGAGTGCGGTAGGTGCCCGTCACATCGAAGGTTTGGCGGAGTCCGTGCATGAGATGCCATCCGAGAAAACCGCCGGCTCCGGTGATGAGAATTCGTTTTCGTGTCTCAGACATGCTGCAGATGTTTGCTGCGAAGATGTCGGGAGAGTTGCTGGACCAGAGAGAGCGCGCAACGGGCCTCTTTCGCGCTCAGGCTCCCGAGTCCGCAGGCAGGCGTCACCAGACATTGCGAGAGCAGGCGTTCGCGCTCGATACCACAGCGCATGAAACTCTCCAGGCCGTCATGGAAGCGCTTTTCCAGCATCTCCACCGACTGTTCGAGTACAGCCGAGGCGGTTGGGACGAGCCCCCAAGCGATGTTGCCGCCCCGATGGAGAAAAGCGCGGACCTGCTCGGGATAGAGCAGCATCCGGTCCATGAAATCGAAGGCGTCGAAATTGACGATATCCACGTCCGTTTCAAAGAGGATGGACCAGTCGGTGTTCCCACAGCAGTGCACGCCGGAGAGGCCGCCGGCCTCGCGAATGCGCGCCGTCACCAGATTGATGGCCTGCACCACGTCGTCCCGTCCGATATTCATACCGGTGGTCCCGAAGGCCGCCATGTAGGGCTCGTCCAGAAAGATAATCGTTGGCACGTTGAACTCCCGCAGGCGCTCGATCTGGTACCATGCCTTCAGGGCGATCCACTTGCCAACCACATCGCGAAGATTGGGATCGTAAAAGATGGCCGCGCCCTGATCGTCCTTGACACTGAAGCCAAAGGTCACCGGCCCGGTGACCTGCCCCTTGGTGCAAACCAGGGCCGCCGGGCGATGCCGGCGCAGTCCCCGGATCATGGCGTCGAAACCGATGGCGTAATCCGGTGAGAGGGCAAAAGCATCGACCTCGCCGGCCATCTCCTTCTCGTAGAATTCCGCCAACTGGCTCAGGGCCTGCTCTGCATCGATGTGAAGTCTCTCCTTAACGGGATCCTCCACCAGGCCCGGAAACCTCTCCGTGTATTGGGGTACCATTTGCTCGTGAAAGCCCCGCTTCGGCAACTGGGGCCAAAAGGGTATCTCCGGCAGATGCTCCAGAATCAGCGCAAAAGCCTCTTCCGGATCCACCAGCGGAAGACTGCCGATCCCCGCGCCGAGACACTGTCCCTTAAATGTCATGTCCATCTTCCCTGTTGCATTTGTCCAGTCTCAATGCAATGATCTAGTCCAGCTTTCGAAGATAGGCGCTGGTAACATATTGCAGCATCATTCGGTTGGTGTTGAAGAAGGAGCCGTTCAGGGCCAGCCCGTTCTGCATGATGCCAATCCACTCGCTGCGCTTCTTGTAATAGGTGGGCACAATGACGTGTTCCAACTTTTCGTAGAGATCGAAAACATCGGCCTCGTCCGATCCGGCCCCCCGAGACGCCTTGGACGGCCGCGGTCCGATGGACCACCCCGTGATACCCTCCCGGTGCCCTTCAATCCACCAGCCGTCCAGAACGCTGAAGTTGATGACCCCGTTGAGGGTCGCCTTCATGCCGCTGGTGCCGGAAGCTTCCTGCGGGCGCTGGGGATTGTTGAGCCACACGTCCACCCCGGAGGTCATGAGACCGCCCAGTGAGAAATCGTAGTTCTCCAAGTAGACAATGGGTACGGTGTCCGCCAACTCTCGCGAGAGCCGAACGATTCTTCGGATCAGATCCTTGCCCGATTCGTCCCGGGGGTGGGCCTTGCCGGCATAGACCAGCTGAAAGCTGCCGGCGTCGCGGGCAATGTGCTTCAGCCGCTCCACATCACGAAAAAGCAGATCGGCCCGCTTGTACGCCGTCGCCCGCCGGGCAAACCCAATGGTCAGAACTTCCGGGTCCAGTGAAACACCGGCTTTTTCGCGGACGTACTCCAGGAGGCGTGCCTTGCATTTCTGATGGGCGGCCCAAATTCCATCTGGCGGAATCCCCACCGCCTGCCGCAACAGGAAGGAGTCTTTGCGCCATCCGGAGACGTAGCGGTCCATGAGAGCCTGGAAGTCTTCGGCCATCCAGGTCGGGACATGGACGCCGTTGGTGATGGCATCGATCTCGTATTCCGGAAACATCTCTTTGGAGACCTGGCCGTGCCGCTGAGCCACACCGTTCGCGTAGCGGCTCAGATTCAGTGCCAGCAGGGTCATATGAAATTCGTTCGTGCCGCTCAGCCGGTCGACCACTTCAAAGGGGATACCGTGGATGAGGTAGGGTTGCTCACCCGCTTTGGAGTCCTGTCTCGGCTCCCCCAATATCTTGCGAACCAGTTGATTTGAAAACCGGTCGTGCCCCGCAGATACAGGTGTGTGTGTGGTGAATACGCAGAGATCCTTCACCAGTTCGGGGTCCCAGCGCGCCTGCTCGAACCAGACCGATTCGGGATCCCGCTCATGTTCACGCAAAAGCTCCAGGGTCAGCAGGCTGGCATGGCCCTCA
>CAMYMF010000007.1:13142-84855 GCA_947259355.1 uncultured Nitrospirota bacterium
GGTTGTAGCCCATGGCCTTCAGCATCCGCACCCCGCCGATGCCCAGTACCACTTCCTGCCGGAAGCGGTACTCTTCGTCACCGCCGTAGAGCTGCGCCGTGAGTTCTCGATCCTGTGGCTCATTGTCTTCCATATTGGTGTCCAGAAAATAGACCGGCACTGCGGCCCCGGACCCCCCCTCGATCATGTATCGCCACGCCCGGAGGGCCACGTCCCGGCCGGCGATGCGTACCTTGACCACGTAAGGCAACAGTTCCATCCGGGCGGCGGGATCCCATTGGACAGGCTCCTCCGTTTGATTCCCGTCACCGTCCAGCTTCTGAACGAAATAGCCCTTTTCGTGCAGCAAGGTCATTCCGACAACCGGCAGGTGTAGATCCGCGCATGACTTGAGGGTGTCCCCGGCCAGGATTCCCAGCCCGCCGCTGTACGTCGGAATCCCCTGCGCGAGACCCACCTCCATGCTGAAATAGGCGATCTTCACCACGTACTTATTCATCTGCTCGATTTTTTCGCTTTCGAGAGTCATGGGTGCCGTCGCTCCTGTCAGGAAAGAACCTCAGCTTTTCGGAATTTGCACGGACTATAACAAAGTCGCCTCGAATCTTCAACCGGAATTACTCGGCATCGCAGACCATGATCCCGCTCGCACGGGGATATCGCGCATGCCGTCAGAATTTTCTCCTTGATTTTCAGCGTTGCCATTAGTATATTTATGAGCTTGATTTGCCGATATTCGGTGCTGGCACCCTTCGCGGTGAAACAGCGGCGCCGACCGATCCCCTATGACCCCCGACGATCCTCAACGATCTATGGAGGACATGCATGGTTTTGAAGGAAGCGATTCTCCCGGGAATCATTCTGTTGGCCCTCTACACCGCCGCCACAATGAGCGGCTGTTCCGCTGAGAAGAAGCCATCCGATGCGCCGGTGAAGCCTCTGGTGAACACGGAGGGGACCTGGTCGGGATCGGCGCAGCAGACGGGCAGTGCCAACCCCACGTTCACGCTGAAACTGAACCAAAAAGAAGACGGCTCGGTCTGGGGGACGATCACTTCCATGGACGGAACCTTCGAGGAGGCGAACATCGTGGGCGGGACCCTGCGGGGCAACAGACTGACCTTTTCGGCAACGGCCAACGGCCCCAATCCCCGTCAAGGGCGGGCGTTCTCCTTCGAAGCCGAAATCCAAGATGCTAAGATGGAAGGAACCTGGAAGGACATCCTGGCTCGCAACTGGGGCTCCTTTTCTCTGAATCGGGAAGGCGGTAGCAGCGCCACCCCTGCGCCCCAAGAGGCAGCGGAGTCCAAGTCCCACTGACGCCCTGGCGGCGCACCCCCTCAACGACCCTCCCAGCGGGACCGATGGGTTGGCGATCGCGAAAGGTATCTTTCGCCACAGACAGCGGCCTATCCGTCTTCGCAGAACGCTACGCCGCGACAAGTCCGGCCTCGGAATAGACTGAACTCGTGTCAGATTCGGGCTAAGGCGTCAACCGCTCCATCATTCTCGGAAAGGGGATCGTTTCGCGTACATGCTTGAGGCCGCAGATCCAGGCCACGGCTCGTTCGATCCCCATGCCGAAGCCTGCATGGGGCACCGATCCGTACTGTCGCAGATCCAAATACCATTGAAAGGTTTCCGGCGACAGCCGGTGTGACTCGATCTTGCTGAGCAGCGTCCGGTAATCATCCTCCCGCTGGCCGCCCCCGATGATTTCTCCGTACCCCTCGGGCGCAAGCATGTCGACACAGAGCGCAAGCTTCGCATCGGCCGGGTCGTTCTTCATATAGAAGGCCTTGCACTGGGCCGGATAGCGGTGAATCATCACCGGTCGGTCGAATTCAGCCGAGATCAGGGTCTCCTCGTCACCGCCAAAGTCTTCCCCCCACTTCGTCTCGTTCCCCTTGCTCTGCAGGAGGTCGATGGCCTCGGAGTAGGTAATTCTCGGAAAGGGGCGCTGCACCCGGGCGAGCCCTGCTGGGTCGCGCGCCAGCGTTTCCAGCTCCGGCCGCCGCCGATCGATCACGCGCTGCACCACAGACTCGACAAAGGCTTCAGCCAGCTCCATCGTCTGCTCCAGATCGCAATAGGCCATTTCGGGCTCCACCATCCAGAATTCCGTCAGGTGGCGGCGGGTTTTTGATTTCTCCGCGCGAAAGGTGGGACCGAAACAGTAGACCTTTCCAAAGGCCATGGCCCCGGCCTCATTGTAGAGCTGGCCACTCTGGGTGAGATAAGCCTGCGTATTGAAGTACTCCGTGCTGAAGAGGGTGCTGGTGCCTTCGCATGCGTTGGGGGTAAAGACGGGCGCATCCAAAAGGGTGAAGCCCCGATCATCGAAGAAGTCCCGGACCGCCCGGATCACTTCGTGGCGAATCCGGAGAATGGCGTGCTGTCGGGACGAGCGGAGCCAGAGGTGGCGGTTGTCCATGAGAAAGGCTACCCCGTGCTCCTTGGGACCAATGGGGTAGTCCGTGCTCCCATCGACGAGGGTTACGTTGGCGGTGGCCAGTTCATACCCGATGGGGGATCGTTTGTCCTTCTTCACGGTCCCCGTGACCTGCAGGGCCGATTCCTGCGTGAGCCCCCCGGCCAGCGCAAAGACATCAGCCGCTACATCGCCTTGAAAGACGACGCATTGAATAATGCCCGTTCCGTCCCGAACCTGAAGAAAGTGGAGCTTGCCGCTGGAGCGTTTGTTATAAAGCCACCCGCACAGGGTGACTTCCTTTCCCTCATGGCCGGAAATCTCGTCAATCCAGACCCGCTCCGCCATGGCCCTCCCCTATGCCGAAACGGGGCAGACGCAGGGGCCGATTTCCACCTCCAGTGCCCAGTAACCGTCTCGCGCTTCTACGCGATTGTCGTACCCCAGTATCGAGGTGAAGAGGCTGAGCTTGCGAGCGGTCTTCTCCCGATCCACAAGCACTTCTATGCCGCCCGCTGCACTACAATTGTCGTTCACAATGAGCTGCTCGAATTCCTCGAAGGGGTCGTCGGCTCCCCGGGCATCTATGATTCGTTTCATGACTACCTTTCCTCTTCTGAACGCCACCGCAGGGCGGCGTCATGGGCTAGCGCGTACCCTCACTAAGCCACGAAAGGAGGCCCCTGTCAAACGGGACGAGCCCTGCGCGCCCGTCACTCCGTGAGCGTGGCTTTCCGGATATGGATGGATTGATGCGGATTGTCCCGGGCATCCCGGGGCGCATGGACGATCTTGTCCACCACCTCCATCCCCTCCGTCACCCGACCGAATAGGGTATACTGACCATCCAGATAGGGCGCGGGGCCCACACAGATGAAGAACTGAGAACCCGCGCTGTCGGGATCGCTCCTGCGGGCCATGGAGACGCTACCCCGTACATGCTTTTGCGCGTTGAACTCGGCCTTGATGGTATAGCCCGGTCCGCCGGTACCATCGTTGGCACGGCTGTCATCCCGCGTGTTGGGATCCCCGCCCTGAATCATGAATCCTGGAATGACCCGATGGAAATAAGTGCCGTCGTAAAAGCCTTGGGCCACGAGTTTCTTGAAGTTCTGGACGGTGCCGGGGGCGTCCTGCCCGTTCAACGCGATGACGATCCGCCCGGCATCGGTCTCCAGCACGACTTCCGCGACGGACGCTTTCGGCGCCGGCGTCCCCGCCTTGCCCGGCTGTTCTGCAGCGCAGGCTACGGTAAAAAGGGTAACGCACAGACCAACCAAAATCATTTCAACTTGTCGTCTCATCTGCTTCGCCCTTTCTTCTCTGACAGGGCCGCCATGGAAGCATGCAACTGGCCCCAAAGGGTTTTCTTGCCTTGCGCCGTCCGTGCGGAAAAGAGGATCAGCGGCGCCGCAGCATCGAGCGTGAGACCCTGCCGCACGACGACAGCCTGCTTTAATCCCTGGTGCCGGGTGAGCTTATCCGATTTGGTCGCCACCGTCAAGATGGGGATTCCGTGAAAGAGCAGGTAGTCCCGCATGAGTTGATCCCCTTGGGTCGGACGGTGACGCAGATCGACGATGTGCACCACGCAGGCCAGGTAAGTGTTGCGCTCGAGATACCGCTCCACCATGGGTCCGAAGCGACTGCGCACCGCTCGGGGCACCCGGGCGTAGCCGTACCCCGGAAGGTCCACAAAATAGAACTGGTCGTTGATCCGGAAGTAATTGATCGTCTGGGTCCGGCCAGGCGTACCACTCACCTTAACCAGGCTTTTGCGGTTGAGCAAAGTATTGATGAGGGAAGACTTGCCCACGTTGGACCGACCCACGAAGGCCACCTCCGGCAGCCGCTGGGGAGGGTAGTCCTTCCGGTGCACCGCAGCAACAACGAATTCGGCAGACCATATCTTCATGGCACGTCCATCAGGCCGGCGGCATGGTACAGGGGCTATGAGGGTCGGGGAATGGAGGAGCGAAACGGATCGGCACCGGAACGACCCGATCAGCGGGGCGCTCCGGATGGCGGTCTCAGGCGCTCTCTTTCTTCTCGTAGATCAGGATGGGCTGCTCCTCTCCGATGACCACCTCTTCGGAAATGATGCATTCCTTCACGTTCACCTGGGAGGGCAGATCGTACATGACATCGAGCATCACGTTCTCGAGAACGGCCTTCAGCCCGCGCGCGCCTGTCTTGCGTTTCTGGGCCATGCGTGCCACCGCCACCAGCGCTTCCTTACTGAATCGCAGACTGACCCCCTCGAATTCAAAGAACTTCTGGTACTGTTTCACCAGAGCATTGTTCGGCTCAGTCAGGATGCGAACCAGCGCCTTTTCGTCGAGCTCGCTGAGGGCTGCAATGACGGGCAGGCGCCCCACGAATTCGGGAATCATCCCGCTTTTCAGCAGGTCTTCGGGCTCCACCTGCGCGAGAATCTCACCGATGGGCTTGGCCTCGCGACTCTTGATGTCGGCCCCGAAACCCATCGATTTCTCACCGATGCGGTTCTCAATAACCTTGTCAAGGCCCACGAAGGCGCCGCCGCACACGAAGAGGATGTTGGTGGTGTCCACCTGGAGGAATTCCTGGTGGGGATGTTTGCGCCCCCCTTGGGGCGGCACATTGGCGGTGGTCCCTTCAATGATCTTCAACAGGGCCTGCTGAACGCCTTCGCCGGAGACATCGCGTGTGATGGAGGGGTTCTCCGACTTGCGGGAAATTTTGTCGACCTCGTCGATGTAGATGATCCCCTGCTGTGCGCGCTCCACATCATAGTCGGCATTCTGCAGCAATTTGAGGATGATGTTCTCCACATCCTCACCGACGTAGCCCGCTTCCGTCAGCGTCGTGGCATCCACGATGGCAAAGGGAACATCCAGAATGCGGGCCAGGGTCTGCGCGAGGAGGGTTTTGCCGGAGCCCGTTGGGCCAATGAGAAGAATGTTGCTTTTCTGGATTTCCACATCGCCCAGATTGATTCGGGAAGCGAGACGCTTGTAATGGTTGTGTACCGCGACAGAGAGGATCTTCTTGGCCCGCCCCTGACCAATCACATAATCACTCAGAATCTTGTTGATCATACGGGGCTCGGGAATCTTCTCGAACTTCTCAACCCCCTTGTCTGCGGTGTCCTCCGCGATGATTTCGTTGCAGAGGTTGATGCATTCATCGCAGATATAAACGGTATGGCCCGCGATCAGCTTCTTGACATCTTCCTGGCTCTTGCCGCAGAAGGAACATCGTAGCGCGCCTGAGTTGTCACCCTTCTTCATTCAATCTCCCTTGATCTTAATCGCCCTCTTTGGACTGGCGGCCATCCCGTTCAATAATGACTTCGTCGACAAGGCCGTATTCCTTCGCCTCGAGGCCGGTCATAAAGAAATCCCGATCGGTGTCCTTCTGGATCTTCTTGAGGGACTGTCCCGAATGGCTGGCCAGGATCTCGTTGAGGAGCTCCCGCATCTTCAGCATTTCCTTGGCATGGATTTCGATGTCTGCAGCCTGGCCCTGAAACCCGCCGAGGGGCTGATGGATCATCACCCGCGCATGGGGCAGGGCAAACCGTTTTCCCTTCTGTCCCGCAGCCAGAAGCACGGCGCCCATGCTGGCGGCCTGACCGATACAGATGGTTGAAACCTGGGGCCGAATATACTGGATGGTATCGTAAATGGCGAGCCCGGAGGTCACGATCCCTCCCGGTGAGTTGATGTACAGATTGATATCCTTGTCGGGGTCCTCGGCCTCCAGGAAGAGCAGTTGCGCAATGATCAGATTGGCCACATAGTCATCGATGGGGGTGCCCACAAAGATAATCCTGTCCTTGAGAAGTCGCGAATAGATGTCGTAGGCTCGCTCCCCCCGCGCAGTCTGTTCCACCACCATTGGGATCAATGTCATGCAATGACTCCTTTCAGCCTTTCCCAAGACCCGCTGTTCTCAAAAAAAGAGAGGGGAGATGGGTTTCTCTGCTATGTTTCATCGCCAGTCCCCTCTGTTGTAACTGTAGCATTTTCAACGAGAAAGTCAAGAATCTTTTCGTTCAGCAGGCTCAAACGAAGCGGTTCCAGGGAGCCCACTTCGTTCGTATAGATGTCCTTCAACACCTCTTTCGTCATGCCGCTCTCCTGCGCCTGCTTTTCGAGCCCCTCCTCAAACTCCTCCGCACTGAGTGTGATGCCCTCGGCCTCCGCGATCTTCTCACTGATGAGACTCCAGGCCACGTCCCGATCCGCCTGCTCGTCCAGCCACTTCTGGTCCGCGGGGCTCAGCGGACTCGCCTCGCGGGCGGGGTTCTTCTGCATCCGATCGCCGAGGTAGCTTTTGTGGCGCTGAACCATGATCTCGGGCAACTCGAAGGAGTGACGTTTCAAAACCTCATCCATGACGTCTCCCCGAAGCTTTTCGCGAACCCGGCGGCTCTCATTCTTTTCGATGCGCTCGCGGATGCCGGCCCGTAGGGCCGCGAGGGTCTCGAACTGCTCCCCCACATCCTTGGCAAACTCATCGTCCACGTCGGGCAGGCTCTTCTTCTTGACGTCATGCAGGACCACTTTGAATATGACCGTTTTGCCCGCAAGATGCGGCGCGTGATACTCCTCGGGAAAGGTGGCTTCGATCTCCTTGTGTTCGCCCTTTTTCATTCCGATAAACCCATCCTCAAACCCGGGAATCATACGTCCCTGTCCGATCTCAACGAGATGGCGGCTGCCCTGCCCCCCCTCGAACGGCTCGCCGTCGAGAAACCCCTCGAAGTCCGCTTCCACCACGTCGCCCGTCTCCACCACGTGGTCTGCGTCCTCGTAGGACGAGAGCTGAGACAGCCGTTCCCGCATGTCCTCGATAACCTTGTCAATCATCTCCTCCGAGACCGCCACGGCACCGGAAACGAGAGGGATGTTCTTGTAAGGCTGCAACTCAAAGTCCGGTTTGATATAGACGGTGGCGTCAAAACGGAGCGGCTCCCCTTCCTCCAGAGAGACGTTTTGAAGAATGGGCATGTCCACCGGCTCGAGGGCGCTTTCCCGAACAGCCTGTTCGTAGTATAGGGGCACCACCCGCTGCAACAGATCGGACTGCACCTCCCGGCCGAGACGTTTCCGGATCATCGTCAGGGGGACCTTGCCTTTTCGAAAGCCCGGAAACTGGGCCCTCTTTTGAAAGGCCTGGTAGGTCTTCTGCAACTCGGGCTGAATGGTTTCCGCCGGGACTTCCACCTTCAGAATCCGCTTGGTCTTGCTGGGTTCCTCGACGTTGACGCTGATCTTCTGCTGTTGTTCCATGGCGAACATCATCCTTTCATGACCTGTGGGCCACCGGTGCGTTGGAGCGACTGGCGCGGGTCAACAGGGGCGTTGATCTGTTTGGGCAGGCGGCCCGACTCCTGAATACGGTGGCAGTCGCGTGCCGTATTGAGGCAAGGAGCCAAGAAGGCTCGTTGGTGCGAGAGGGGGGACTCGAACCCCCAACCGCGAAGCGGGCTAGATCCTAAATCTAGTGCGTATACCAGTTTCGCCACTCTCGCGGAATGCATGTCCTGAGGGGCTGCGTCGCCGCCGACGACGGGGCGCCCGTCTCTAAGGAGAGCCGATTGCGGACATCCGCCATCTATCCGCCGATCTGTCTTGCCCCACCATTATAGGTTTTTTGGAATCCTTGTCAACTCTTTGTCATGAGGGCCGAGCGCCGGCCGGTGCTCTGCCCACCCACCCCGATATCAGATCAACTCCGACTGAAACTTGTTGGGCAGGTCCTTTTTCATGAAGGCCAGCAATTCCCTCCGACGCTCGTAGAGGTGCTTCGCTTCTCTCCGAGGTGCCCGTGCCAGGACATAGGCCGTCAGAATGGGCAGGGCGATGGTGGTGTCCACGTAGGCAACGACCGAATCGGGGAGCCGATCGGGATCCACCTTGCCCCAGGAAACCGCTTCCGCCGGCGTCGCACCGGAGAGCCCGCCCGTGTCTGGCCGGGCATCGGTAATTTGGAGAAAATAGTCGTGTCCCGCCTCTTCCAGGCCGAAAACCTCCTGAATCTGCGGCTCCGTCTGCAGGACGAAGTTCTTGGGCGAGCCGCCGCCGAGCATGACGACACCGCTTTGCATCCTCTGCTTCTTGGTATGATAGACGATGGCCGACGTTTCGTTTACATCGAGGGAGACGTCTATCGTCGGCCCGATCCCTTTCATTTGAAGGGCCGCAATGTTCATGCCGATGGAGGAATCACCGGGAGAGGATGTGTAGACCGGCACGCCGTGTTGATAGGCGGCGGAAAGCAGGCTGACCGTTCCCAGTCCAAGCACCTTTTCCCGTTCTGCCACAAATTTCCCGATGAGGTAGTGCAGCTCGGCGCTGCCCATGGTCTTCTGAAATTCCGGCGCCGAGAGGATCTCGTAGAAGAAGCCGTCCGTCTGTAGAAGTACATCGAAGTCGAAGAGAATATCGTAGATGCGAACGACCTCCTGCTCCTTGAGCGCCGCATCGTCGACAAAGGGCGTGCCCCGGTGCAGGGTCAGGCCGATGCCGAAATGGGTATCGTGGTACAAATTGGCTCCGGTGGACACAATCCAATCCACATAACCGTTCTCAATCAATGGGATGAGGCAGGAGCGGCCAAGTCCCGCCGGCGTCAAGGCCCCGGAGAGGCTCAGGCCCACCGTCACATTGTCCTTGAGCATCTTATCGCATAAGAGCCGGCACGCCTCCCGGATGCGACCGGCGTTGTATGCAAGAAACGTCCGATCGACCAGCTCAGCGACCACCTCGTCTCCCCGGAGTGCATCCGGGCTGATCGGTTTTCCGGAAAGATATGGTTTTTTCGGTTCCGACATCCTCACCTCCTAGGGTATGTGCCAGCGGGCTTTGGAGCGCGTCCATCTCAATCAATGGGTTTTACAATCATCCCCCCGAAAATTCCCTTGGCGTCGTGGATCTTTTTCAAGCGCTCGTTGTAGTGGGGTTTCAGTGAATCCCGGATCGCAGCAAGTGCACCGATTTCATCCGGCGTGTAGGCCAGCCCATCCACTTCGCGAGCCAGCGCAGGCTCCGAAACAAGAAAGATCTCACAGTCCAGCGCTTCGCTGAAAATTCTGACCGCCAGTCGGGCTTGACGAAATTGCCCGGACGTCAGAGAAAGGAGCTTCTGGATCTGTTCGGGGCTCGGCTCATAGGCGATCATTTCCCAATCCTGCAGTGGTTCCGTTGATCATGTGACGCACCTGATCCTCGGCGAAATCGACGGCGCCGGACAACAGGGCTTCCGCCTCAGCCTGTTCATTCTCTTCCAGAACACTGGATGCAAAGTACTCCTCCCGAAGCTGCGCCGCGGGATTCTGGAAAAGAATTCTGCCTTTGCGGTCCTTCAGTGTCAATGAGACTATGGCCGAAAGACGGTATTCACTAACCGTACTGGCTGCCGTGCGCGCCACCGAACGGTTGCCGTAGCTGAGGATCCTTCCTTCGAGGATCTTATCGGCCAGCCGCGTGCTCACCACGGAGACCCCCGCCTGCTGGAGCTCCCGGATGACGGCGGTGGTGATCACCGACTGAATGTGCGGCTCCCCCGAGTGATTCACGAAGATCGGCACGGACACCGTTCCAAATGTTTCGGGGGCTTCCGGCCCCGTGCCCAGATGGTAGCCACAGGCGGCCATGCCGAGGAAGATAATGACACTGAAGAGATGCTTGCACCGACCCATGCCTTCCCCTCGCCTGCACCCCGGCTACACAACGATGTTCACCAGCCTGCCCGGTACGACGATCACTTTGCGTATCTGCTTGCCCGCCGTCAGTTCCTGAATACGGGGATCGCCGAGCGCCGCCGCTTCGAGCGCGTCCCTTGTCGTGTCTGCCGAAACCTGTACACGGCTCCTCAGCTTGCCGTTTATCTGTACCACCACGGTGATCTCTTCTTCCCGGGCAATGGTCTCGTCGAAGCTCGGCCACGGCGCGGCACTGAGACTGTCCCCATGGCCCAGGGCCTCCCACATCTCCTCTGCAATGTGGGGCGCGAAGGGACCGAGGAGCAGGCAGAGCGTTTCGAGCGCTTCTTTCAGCACCGGCGCCAATGCCGCCGAGCCGCTGTCCGTCTCCTCTTCCGGGAGCTGATTGAGCTGATTGACCAGCTCCATGATGGCCGCGATGGCCGTATTAAAATGAAACCGTCCGTCCAGGTCGTGGGTGACCTTCCGGATGGTCTGGTGCGTTTTTCGCCGCAGGGCAACCAGAGGCCCCGGCAGGGATTCGGGGATGAGGGCATCCGCCGGCAGTTCCGCCACCTGATCGGCATACCTTGCCACAAGACGCCACACCCGGTGCAGGAAGCGGTAGGTTCCCTCCACCCCCTGGTCGCTCCAGTCGAGATCCTTCTCCGGCGGGGCCGCAAAGAGCGAGAAGAGCCGCGCCGTGTCGGCCCCGTATCGGTCGATCAGGAAATCAGGATCGACCACATTGCCTTTGGACTTGCTCATCTTGGCCCCGTCCTTGATCACCATCCCCTGGGTCAGGAGGTTGGAAAAGGGCTCGTCCAGGGAGGTCAAGCCCAGGTCGCGCAGCACCTTGGTGTAAAAGCGGGAATACAGCAGGTGCATCACGGCATGTTCGATCCCGCCGATGTATTGATCCACAGGCATCCAGTAGCCTACTTCCTCCGGGTCGAAGGGTGCGACATTGCGCGCCAGCGAAGCATACCGAAGAAAATACCAGGAGCTTTCCACAAAGGTGTCCATGGTATCGGTCTCGCGCCGGGCGGGTCCGCCGCATCGATCACACCGGGTCTGCACGAAGGTTTGGTGCAACGCGAGGGGCGAGCTGCCGGTGCCGGTCAGTGCCACATCCTCGGGCAGCCTCACGGGCAGGTCCTTCTCGTCGACGGGAACGATTCCGCAGGCATCGCAGTAAACAATGGGAATGGGGGCGCCCCAATATCGCTGGCGGGAAATCCCCCAGTCCCGAAGGCGATAGGTGACGGTCTTCTCGCCAAGTCCCCGGCGCTTCAGATCGTCGGCAATCTGCTCCTTGGCCGTTTCGTTGTCCAGGCCGGAGAACGTGCCCGAATCGACGAGCACCCCCGGATCGACATAGGCTTCGGTCATCGTTTCCGCGACGAGTTCTCCGTCGGGCGGCTGAATCACCACCTTCACCGCAATCCCGTATTTTCGGGCAAACTCAAAATCCCGCTGATCGTGGGCAGGCACAGCCATGATGGCCCCCGTGCCATACTCCATCAGCACAAAGTTGGCCACATAGACCGGAATGGGGCTGTCCGTCATCGGGTTGATGGCATAGGCCCCGGTGAACACCCCTTCCTTTTCGACGTCATCCGCCGCTCGAGCCAGTTTGTCCGCCTTTTGCATCCGCTGGACGAAGGCCGCCACAGCCTGGTGTTGCTCCGGTGTGGTCAGCCTTTCCACGAGTGGATTTTCGGGTGCCACACTCATGAAGGTGGCCCCGAAAAGGGTGTCCGGCCGCGTTGTAAAGATCCGGATCTTCTCCTCGCGGCCCTGCACCGCAAAATCGACCTCCACACCGTGGCTCTTGCCGATCCAATTCCGCTGCATGGTGAGGACCCGCTCGGGCCAGCCGGGAAGCGCCTCACAGTACTCCAGCAGCTCTTCGGCATAACGGGTGGTCCGGAAGAACCACTGGGCCAGCTGCTTCTGATCAACCTCCGAGTCGCAGCGCCAGCAGCGGCCCGTATCGACCTGTTCGTTGGCCAGGACGGTCTGACAGGAGTGGCACCAGTTCACGGAGGCGTCCTTACGGTAGACCAGGCCCTTGTCATACATTTTGAGAAAGATCCACTGCTCCCATCGGTAATAATCGGGGTCACAGGTAGCCAGCTCCCGATCCCAATCGTAGGAGAAACCCATCTGCTTGAGCTGGCTCCGCATGGTGGCGATATTCTCCTGGGTCCAACGGGCCGGGTGGACACCGTGCTGGATGGCGGCGTTCTCCGCGGGCATGCCGAAGGCGTCCCAGCCCATGGGATGGAGCACGTTGTAGCCCTGCATGGCGCGAAAGCGGGCGATTACGTCTCCGATGGAGTAGTTTCGGACATGCCCCATGTGGATCTTACCGGAGGGGTAGGGAAACATCTCGAGCACATAGCATTTCTGCCGATTCGGATCGGGCTTGGAGCGGAAGGTCTTCTCCCTCTCCCAGCGCTGCTGCCACTTGCGCTCCACTGCCGCCGGATTGTACTCTGCGTCCACGTCTCCACTCCATCCGTCTGAGACTTTCGGTCCGTGATGGCCGGCCGTCGCCTCCGCACACCCCGCCCTCGTGCCGAACGGCATCGCAGGGATCATGAATCGACCCAGGGGATTGAAAAACGGCCGGGAACATGTGGCTGATCGCCGGATGGGCACTAATTAGCACAGCGCCCTCTTTTTTTCAAGGGGAAAGCCCCGGCATCGACACCCACGAAACGGTGGGCTGTGCGGACAAATGCTTCTGAATTCATGCACTTTGTGATATGGTTTACGGTAATGGTCGATCCTGCCATGCACTCACCGCAGGAAGGATAAAAAGGCCGCACCGCTCTATCATTGGAAAGGAGATCCCACGGATGAAGGCCATGATCCTGGCTGCCGGGCTGGGCGAGCGCCTCCGCCCGCTGACCAACGAGCTTCCCAAACCGCTGATCCCGGTGGCCAACCGCCCCATTATCGAGTACAACCTTCGTCTTCTGAAGAAACATGGAATTCAGGAGGTGGCGGTGAACCTGCATCACCTGGGAGAGAAGATTCAGGACCATCTCGGGGACGGCGGGCGGTTCGGTTTGCGGATCACCTATTCCCGGGAGCCTCGACTGCTCGGTACAGGCGGCGGCATCCGGCGTCTCCAGGCCTTCTTCGGCCATGAAGCCTTTATTGTCATCAACGCAGACATCCTCATCGACATCGATCTGATGGATCTGGTCGTCTTTCACCGTGCACAGGGGGCGATGGCAACGATGGCACTGCGCCCCAACCAAGATGCCGTGCGATATGGGACCATCCACACCGACGACAGGGGCCGGATTCGGGAGTTCTTGGGAAAACTTCGGGCGCGGACCGATGGGCTGCACCCCTGGATGTTTACCGGCGTGCATGTCATGGAACCCGGTGTTTTCGAGCGGATGCCAGAGCGGGAGACTTTCTGCATCAATCGCGATGTCTATGCCCAGTGGATCCGCGCCGGCCATCCCTGTTTCGGATACATCCACCGGGGATATTGGCGCGATCTCGGCACACCGGCCGATTACCTTCAGGCCAATCTTGACCTGCTCGAGAGGGATCGCGGCTTCTCCCCTCCTGAGGATCTCGAGGGAGCCTTCGAGCAGAGTCCTGAGGCCTTGCTCACGCCCCCCTGCAAGTTCGGCGCGGGATGCGTCGTGGCAGGCGATGCCACCGTAGGCCCCGGTGTGGTGCTCGGAGCGGGCTGTCATATCAGTGCGGGCGCCCGCATTGCGCGCAGTGTCCTGTGGCCTGGTGCGCGAGTGCAAGCAGGCGAAGTGCTGGAAGAAATGATCGTGACACGCTTCCAGCGGGTGCCTGCAGCCCCGCAAAGCACACCGACACTTTCATAAAATGGGCCAATACCGCCACAAGAAGTATCCCCATCCTCCCTTTTTTACTTCACAAGTAAGATAAACTAATCGGTTTAAAATATTGATTTAAAATGTTAATCTGTGTCCTTGCTTGACAACGGCTTGGGGTTCGGGCACCCTTGCGAGGTATTGATTCAATGGCGGTCCGCTGCGATTCGCTGTGCGGGCCTGCGACGTTCAGAAAAGGAGCATTTCCATGGCACTGACACCCTCCAAGATGATCCCCCTCGGTACGACCGCACCGGATTTCGAACTTCCCGATACCGTTTCCGGGAAACCCATGCGTCTTGGTGCGCTGAAATCGGACCGGGCCACGGTGATCATGTTCATCTGCAACCACTGCCCCTATGTGCAACATGTACGGCAGCAGCTCATAGCCGTGGCTCGCGATTACGCCCCCCGGGGCATTGCGTTTGTGGCCATCAGTGCCAACGACGCTGAAAATTATCCCGACGATGCCCCGGAGAAGATGAAGATGGTCGCCCAGGAGCTGGGCTACCCCTTTCCGTTTCTCTATGACGAGTCCCAGGAGGTTGCCCGGGCCTACGGAGCGGCCTGTACCCCCGACCTCTTCGTCTTCGATGAAAAGTTGAAACTGGTCTACCGGGGACAGCTCGACGATGCGCGACCGGGCACCGATGTGCCGGTCACCGGCCGGGATTTGCGTGAAGCCCTCGATGCCATTGTCGCAGGGCAGCCGGTAAGTCCGGAGCAGAAGCCGAGTATGGGATGCAACATCAAATGGAAGAGCGGGTGAGCGGGCGTCGGATCGGAACAGCTGGTGAGCGGTCCTCCCCTGGACTGCGCCACTTCGCCCATGGGTGCAACCACCCGGGGTGTCATCTGAATACCGAAGGACCATCGTTTTTTTGAAATTTTTTTCTTGCCAGGCGCGTCCTGTTGTGTTAGAAGAAGATAGTGGTCCACTCCTTCACCTTTTCATTAATCGAGCATTAGGGAAAAGAGAAGTTCACGGACACATTCAGGAGCGCGCAGTTTTTCATTCGGTGGAGCGTGAAAAGCTGCCAACAAAGAGAAGGTTCCACCGAGAAACAAAGGAGCAACAGCATGGTAGAAGGAACAGTGAAGTGGTTCAATGAATCAAAGGGTTTTGGATTCATCCAGCAGGAGAATGGTCCTGACGTGTTCGTGCACTATACGGCCATCAAAGGTGAGGGTTTCAAGACTCTGAACGACGGCGACAGCGTCCAGTTCGACATCACGGAAGGAGCCAAGGGACCGCAGGCTTCCAACGTCGTGAAGGTATAAATTCGGAATCACTGACCATCGCTGAAAAAAGCTCCGCGTTATATGGCGGAGCTTTTTTTCTGCCTGTCTCTAACCGATTACAGGCGGCCTTTGATGCTGCGGATCATCCAGCCCACCACGGGGATGTGTTCGAAAAGACCGCCCGCCGCATCCCAGTAATCCTGGTGGTAGACCACCTGCCCCCCCGAATTGAACCGCAGATGACTGATGCCGAGGGACCGAGTCAACTGACCCCGCCGAAACTTCTTGAACTGGAGCTCCATGACCCAGCGGACGTAGTAATTGCCGCCCGATTGTGCCACATCCCGGACCTCCACGCGGCCGACTTCCACGGCCTCCGCGCTTTCCACCAGATAAGCTTCGAGGGCATCGACACCCCGAATTTCCTTCAGCGTGTCATTGAAATAGACATCTTCCGCATAGACGCGCCGGACCTTTTCTCGCATGGCCTCTGGCGTAAACACCGCAAAAAGATCGGAGAATCTTGTTAGCGCCGCGGCCTCTTCCGGGCTGCCCGAAACCAGTGGACTCTCCTGGCTGATTGCCCCTTGCTCGAAAAGCTGTTCATAGGACATACCCACCTCCCGTTGGCCAGCCCCACCCCCACAACCGACGGCGGCCAGCATCGCGACGGCGCTGAGGATCGCAATTCGTGTTGCGTATGCCATGATCCCCTCGTTCTCTCAGTGATCTCGCCGATCACCACACCATACCAAGAGTGCCGATCCTTGTCCAACGACGGCTTCCCAGGCATGAAGGCGCTTGACCGATGTCTGCAAAGGCAGTTAACTCAGAACCACGGACATGTCCCTGGTGATGGGGGGACGGAAAAGGACTGAAAGATGCCACAGGGACCCTGGACTCTGATGCTGATGGGGTGGGTCGCCATGGCCGTGCTCATGACCGCCCTCTATGGCGTCCAGCAGAAACGAACCGATGCCGGTATCGCCGATGTGGGGTGGGCCGGCGGTCTGGCCGCCCTGGCGATCTTCTACGCCCTGGCGGCCGACGGCTATCCCCCTCGGAGAGCGGCCCTGGCGCTGCTCGCGAGCTTCTGGGGCCTGCGCTTGGCCCTCTATCTGCTCGTCAACCGTGTTCTGCGGGGCCCCGAAGACGGCCGGTATCGGATGCTCCGGGAGCAGTGGGGCGAACGGGCACCGCTCTACTTCTTTTTGTTCTTTCAGATGCAGGCTCTCTGGGCGATTCTCTTTTCCATTCCGTTTCTGGTGGTCGCCGATCATTCCAACCCCGTTTGGAGCCCCTTCGACACGGGGGGCGTCCTACTCTGGTTGATGGCAGTTCTGGGTGAAGCCCTGGCCGATGCACAGCTGGCCCGCTTTCGGGCGGCGCCTGAGCACCGGGGCAAGACCTGCCGAGAAGGATTGTGGCGTTATTCACGCCACCCCAATTACTTTTTCGAGTTCCTTCACTGGTGGGCCTATGTGCTGCTGGGTGCCGGGGCCCCCTACGGCTGGTTGACCCTCCTCGGACCCGTAGCCATGCTGCTCTTTCTATACAAAATCACAGGGATTCCCTATACCGAGAAGCAGGCACTGGCGAGCCGGGGGGAAGACTACCGGCAGTATCAGGAGAGCACCAGTGCACTCATCCCATGGTTTCCGAAGAAGGGCAAGCCATGAATCAGCGGTGGATTACCTGGGCCGAAAAAGGGGTACTGCCGGACTGGCTGATTCGTTGGGGGATCCGCCGCCTCAATCGGCAGCGTTTGGCGGACGAGGCCCGCCGCCACGGCCCCACCTCCCCTCGCGCGCAGGCCGTTTTTGTGGAGATGTTGAAAAATGCGCCCATCGCCGTCGCCGTGGACCGGGTCAACGAAGAGCACTATGAGCTGCCCCCTGCCTTCTTTGAGGCGGTGCTCGGCCGGCGCCTGAAATACAGCTGTTGCTACTGGCCGGAGGGCACGACCGACCTCGACGCCGCTGAGGACGCCATGCTCGTGCTCAGCGCAAACCGGGCGGAAATCGAGGACGGCATGGAAATCCTCGATCTCGGCTGCGGCTGGGGCTCGTTCACCCTTTGGGCTGCACAGCGTTTCGCCGGTTCGCGGATTCTGGCCGTTTCCAATTCAGCCGCCCAACGTGAATTCATCGAGGCGGCCTGCCGATTCCGGAGGCTGCAGAACGTTCAGGTGCTCACTGCGGACATGAACGCCTTTCAGACCGACCGGCGCTTTGACCGAGTGGTCTCCATCGAAATGTTCGAACACATGCGTAACTACCAAGCACTCCTCTCCCGCATCGCCCGATGGCTGCGTCCCGAGGGGAAGCTATTCGTGCACATCTTCTGCCACCGGCAATGGGCCTATCTCTTCGAGACCGAAGGCGACAACAACTGGATGGGCCGTCATTTCTTCACGGGCGGACTGATGCCGTCGGACGATCTGCTCAGCCACTTCCAGGACGACCTGATGCTGGAGACACAGTGGCGGGTCGGCGGACGGCATTACCAACAAACCGCGGAAGCTTGGCTCAGCAATTTCGACGCGCAGGGGGCGACGATTCTGCCCATCCTGGCATCGGTCTACGGATCAGGCTCAGCGCCGCTCTGGGCGCAGCGGTGGCGGATTTTTTTCATGGCCTGTGCTGAATTGTGGGGCACCCGCGCGGGGCGGGAGTGGTGGGTATCACACTACCGGTTTCGCCGTCACTGATGCTGGCCACGGACGTCGGGGAGGCGCCCACTTCGGGTTATCCACCGCCCCATTCGAAAGAGCGCGGGCGTCACAATGCACCAGGCGAGACCGACTGCGAGCAGCGACACCGGAAGCGGCTGATCCATGGTGATGGCGCCCAGCTGATCCCCCGCCCAGTAAGCCAACGGTCCTCCCACGGCGCCCAGGAGAGCCGCCAGCAGGGGCTTCCCCTGGAGCCAGGCCAAAGAGACGTTCAGGGTGGTCGAAAAGTTCACCCAGAGGGCCATGAGCCAGAGGGTGGTCCATGGAGGGGGCAGCAGCCAGCGCACCGGTACGTACGCGCCGAGTGCAATAAGCGTTGTGTCCACCAGGAGACCAGCTCCCGCCGCCACGAGGGCCAGCAACGCTTCGCCTCCAGGGCGGCGCGTGCGCGAGAGATGGAGGACCAGCACGAGCGCCACAACGGCTGGGCCCCACAGTGGCTGGCCCCGCGCAGCCCCCAGGATGCAGGCAAACCAGCCCACCTGAAACGCGGCGAAGTTGATCAGCGAGCCCATCAAAACTCGCGCGCTTGGGCCAGCATGGGAACCTGGGGTTCCCGGAGACAGTGCGGTTTCGTCAGGATCATCTGCACATTGCGAATATAGCGCTCCCGGAAAGCCCCTTCGCAATAACAGAAGTAAAATTCCCACATCCGGATGAATTCTTCCGGATAGCCCATGGCCCGCACCGCCTCGAGGCGCTTCGTGAAGCGCCGCCGCCACTCCTGCAGCGTCCGCACATAATGGGAAGTGATCTCTTCGAGATGGAATAGCCGCAGGTCCGTTGCCCGGCCCACGGCGCGGCATATGGCCGTCACCGACGGAATGGAGCTTCCCGGAAAGATGTAGCGTTTGATGAAATCGGCCGATCGGACGTGACGCCCGTAGAGCTGGTCTTCGATGGTAATGGCCTGCAACACCATCAGGCCATCCGGCTTCAGTCGCTCGCTGCAGCAGCGGAAGAAGGTCTCCAGGTACTGGTGGCCCACGGCCTCGATCATCTCGATGGCGGCGAGTTTGTCGTAACGGCCTCGCAGATCACGGTAGTCCTGAAGCAACAGCTCCACCCGATCCTGAAGTCCCGCTTCCTGAATCCGGGCGCGGGCCAGTTGATGTTGCCGTCGCGACACGGTGGTCGTGGTGACGCGGCAACCGTAATGGGTCGCGGCAAAAATGGCAAAGCCGCCCCAGCCGGCCCCGATCTCCAGCAGGTGGTCTTCCTTGCGGAGCCGCAGCTTATGGCAGATCCGGTCATACTTTGCCAGCGATGCGTCCCGCAGACTGCTCCCATCGTCTTCGAAGATCCCGCACGAATAGGTCATGGTGTCGTCGAGGAAGAGCGCATAAAAATCGTTGCCGAGATCGTAGTGGGCCGCAATATTTGCACGGGCCCCGTTGCGCGTATTGCGGCGCAAGCGGTGAAACAGGTTATGGGCGGGGGCCGTCAGTTTCGCCCACCTCCCTTCCAGCGCGTCCAGGGCCTGCCGGTTCGACACCAGGATACGGACGAGCGCCGGCAAATCGCTGCAGCTCCAGTAACCCGCCATATAAGCTTGCGCGGCCCCAATGCTCCCACCGAAAAGGGTCTGCCCGTAAAACCGTCCATCGTGCACCCAGACCACGCTCTGCAGCGATGCCTCTGGCTCGGGCTCCCCGAAGACGCTCTGCTGTGCAGAATCGACGATGACGAGACGCCCCCGTTGCAGTTTTTGAAGGCGCGCAAACAACAGGTTGCGGGCCCAGGCCGCCCGTCTGGTCAGCGGCGCACCCGATGCTGGCGAGAGGGGTGTGGCTTCTTTCGCAGCAGGCTTGACACCCTTCATGATCGGGCGACCTCCGACGGGTTGCGGCGCTTGGCCGGATGGGTATGAAAGGGTGCCCCCTTGCGCCAAAGCCTTAGGGCCTGCCAATGGATAGCCCCCATCACCTTAAGAGTCATGAACGGATACTGCACGAGGACACGGGCGAGGTTCTTCCTGGATAGATCGCACCGCCGCAGCATGAGCGTGGCATCGAAGAGTTTCTGCCCCGCCTCGAAGCTGTTCATATGAATATGGAGCCTTTCCCCCGGCTCCTGCAGGCGCCAGTCGTAGTGCAGCTTCATGTCCATGAAGGGCGACACGTGAAAGGCCTTGGCGAACTCAAATCGCTTCCAGCAACCCTGACCGCTGTTGGCCGACTCGGCCAGGACATAGCAGTGCTGCTCGCCCCAGGGTGTGTTGTTGATCTCCGCCACAATGGTCTCCACCTCCTGACCGCTCCGATCGTAGCAGTAGTAAAAGCTCACGGGGTTGAAGCAGTGCCCGAAATAGCGCAGATGGGTGAGCAGCCGCACGGGCCCCCCTGGCCGGACCCCCGTCCTCTCAGCCACCAGCTTTCGCACCGCCCCATCCAGGGAGACGGCGGGATCACCGAGATGGTCCTGACGCCGCAGGTAAGCGAGATTGGAGCGCTCCGTCGACCAGAACCATCGCCCCCGGAAAACATCCTGCAACTCTGAGAGATCCAGATAGACGAGGAAAAGCCCGTAACGAAAGCTATTTCCGACCGGTGCGAATCTTCTGTGCCTGAGGTGGCCCCTATAGAGGCAGCTGTTCATGGCTCAAAGGTTTTTTCCAAAATAGCGGCCGACGGCCAATGCACTGTTGACGCCGTCCTCGTGGAAGCCGTAGCCCCAGTATGCGCCGCAGAAAAAAGTCCGATTTGAACCATTGATTGTATCGAAATCACGCTGAGCGTCAAGCGCGGCGGGCAGGTAGACAGGATGGTGGTATATTCTGCGCCGCAGAATGCTCGCCGGAGAGATGGCACGAGTCGCGTTGAGAGTCACGCAGAACTCTCTGGGGGCGGCGAGGCGCTGTAGGCGATTCATGCTGTAGGTCACCGTGGGGCCCATGCCCCTCTCTGCTAATACGTGGTAATTCCAGCTGGCCCGGGCCCGATGACATCGTGGCAGCAAAGTCTCATCGGTGTGCAGAACGGTCTCGTTTTCCTGATAGGAAATGGCGCCCAAGACCCGCTTTTCATCGTCCGTCGCATCGACCAGCAATTGGAGGGCCTCATCGCTGTGCGTGGCCAGAATAACCCGATCGAATCTTTCGGCAGAAGCGTTCACCGCACGTACCTCCACCCGATTCGGGTAGCGACGTATGCCCGTGACCGGCGTGCCCAACCGTACCTGTTGTCGATAGGGGCGCGTCAAGACTGTTACATAGCGCTGGGCCCCGCCCCGGATGCTACGCCACTGCGGCTGCTTTCGCACGTTGAGAAACCCCTGGCGGTGGAAGAAGCGGCAGAAGAAGCGCGCCGGAAACGCACGGAATCGGGTCGGATCGGCCGACCAGATGGCCGCGCCCATGGGCAAGAGAAACTCTTGCTGAAATACCCTAGAGTACTGCCTGTCCTCAAGGAATTCGCCCAGCGTGATGTTCGGTGCGTCCGGACGGAGCAGCGCTGCCGACTCCCTGCGGAATCGGAAAATGTCGGCAATTATGCGCCAGAACCGGGGGTTCAGGAGATTGCGTCGCTGCGCAAAGAGGCTGTTCAGGGTGGATGGAGAATACTCGAAGCCGCTTTCCTCACAGCGGAGACTGAAGCTCATAGGAGCCGTCTGGCTTTCCACGCCGAGCCGGCGGATCAAGGTTGAGAAGTTCGGATAATTGACTTCATTGTAGACGATGAAACCGGTGTCGATGGCGTGGCGCCGCCCGTCCGTCTCGATCTCTTCGGTACAGGTATGTCCGCCGATGTAATCGTTGGCTTCATAGATGACGAGCTCGTGATCGGCATGCAGCAGGTACGCCACGACCATCCCGGAGATGCCGGTCCCGACAATCGCGATTCTCATGAAAGCACCCTCGGAATTCGCCGCGGCCCGCCGATTTCTTCGGGACTTATGACGAGGATGAGGCCGGCAGACGATCCCGTTCGCGAACGGCCTCCGTCACGGGACGCAGTTCTCGCACGATGCCGAACCACGACAGGAGCACCAACAGATAGTAGGTCACGTCGATTTCCCACCAGAAGAAACCCTGACGCGTGGAGACGGCGTAATGGTGATGGTTGTTATGCCACCCCTCACCGAGGGTGAGCAGTGCCAGGGCCCAGTTGTTGCGGCTTTCGTCCCCCGTTTCGTAACGCCGTCTGCCAACCATGTGGCAAAGGGAGTTGATCGTCGCCGTGGCATGAAGAAGTACGATCGTCGAAATGAAAAACCCCCAGATCAGGAGTTGGGGCCCGCTGGTATGGAGGCCGGGCGCTGCGGATTCGAGATAAGCTCCCAAAAGGAATAGCAGAACAGCCAGGACCACCGGCACCACCACGTCGAATCGGTCGAGCCAGCGCAACTCCGGAAATTTCGCCCAGTCCCCGACCAGCTCGCTTCTGGGAAAGAAGTTTTCCGTGGAGACCAGCCACCCCACATGACTCCACCAGAACCCCTGGCGGGCCGGGGAGTGAATGTCCTGTTCCTGATCGGTGTACTGGTGATGATAGCGATGGTGGGAAGCCCACCACAGCGGCCCCCGCTGCACGGCGGAATTTCCCAGCAGAGCGAAGACGAACTGCCACGGCCGGGAGGTTTTAAAGGTTTTGTGCGAAAAGTAGCGATGATAAAAAGCGGTCACGGCAAACATGCGGACACCATAGAGCAGGGCCGCAATGCTGACGGCGGTCCAACTCCAGCCTACCCAGAGGACCGCTAGAATCGTGAGATGGGAGACCAGAAACGGAACGATTCGCAGCCAGTCAATTTCGCGGGATCTCGACGGAACCGGCTCTGCCTGACCGGCATAAGAGTCGAACCAACGCAGCAGAGACAGCAACCAGGGAGAATACGTCTTGTTTCGCATGCTTGATCGAAGCCAGGGTTGAAAACAGGAAAGGGGATTATACGTCTGAATCCATTCCATTGTCAACCCGGAGAAGTCCCCTGTGAACCCACCGCGCCGCGCGGCTGCTTGCTACGCTTGCCAACCCACGGGCTCTCGTCTATAGTTTGCAGGAATGTTTTTAGTATGAAAGTTCATTCGGTAATTCCAAGTATCAGGAGCTGGGAACATGAAGATAAAAGAGTACTTCGAGAGCCACAAAGGAACGGGCTATCTGGCCACCGCCGATGGTGCCGGTCGCGTGGACATCGCCATCTATTCGCGGCCCCATGTGCACCCGGACGGCACGCTCGCCTTCGGCATGGCGGACCGACTGACCCATGCGAATTTGCAGGAGAACCCCTACGCCACATACGCCTTCAATGAGAACGGTTATGCCGGCTTGCGTCTCTACCTGAAGAAGGTCCGGGAGGAGACGGAGGGACCCATGCTGGAGGCCATCCGGAAACGGGCCAACGAGGTGTCGGTGCCGGGTGCCGGCAATGCCGTGAAGTTTGTCGTCTACTTCGATCTCGTCCAGCAGCGGCCCCTTGTCGGCAGCTGAGATCGCGACGTGCCGTCCGAACGGATCGGCGGCTGCGCGCACACTTGGCCCTTCGGCATGCTGCTGCGGCCCGTTGAATGCACGGCACGGCGACCGTAGAGAGGAGACATCATGAAAAAGCTGATGACACTGCTGGTGCAGGGGGCGCTGGCCGCCTTGCCCGGCGGAGCCCTTGCTGCTGCGGTGGGGGAACTTGCGCCGCCCTTCGAGGCCAACTCCACCGAGGGTTTGATTCGGCTCGGCGATTATCAGGGCAAACGCAACGTCGTCCTGGCCTTTTACTATGCCGATTTTACACCGGTCTGAAAGAGCGCGCTGCTGGCCTTTCAATCGGACCTGTCCGATTTCGAAGGCCTCGACACTCAGGTGCTGGGTGTCAGCTCAGACAGTCTGGAAACCCACAGCGAGTTCAGCCGCAAGCACAGCCTCGGTTTTCCGCTGATCGCCGACGAGGACGGTACGTTGCGACGTGACTACGGATGGGGGCGAGTCACGTTTCTCATCGACAAGGACGGCATCGTCCGTTATATCCAGAAGGGCGTCCCCCGAAACGATGAGTTCCTTCGGGAAATCCGTAAACTCAACGAGGAGTCCCCTTCGGTTGAAAAGAAAACGGGTTGAGTCCGCTGCGGAAGATCTGTCCCAGTTACAACGCAGGATTGCGGCACTCCTGCAGAAGCAGAGCTTGGCCGTGCTCTCGACGCAGGGCGCGGAAGGTCCCTACGCAAGTCTCGTGGCCTTCGCCGAGTCCCCCGATCTGAAGCATCTGCTCTTTGCAACGACCCGGAGTACGCGCAAATACAAGAATCTTTCCCGCAATCCCCGTGCGGCGCTTCTCATCGACAACCGGTCCAACCGGGTGAGCGATTTCGTGCGCGCCATGGCGGTGACTGCCATCGGTGAAGCCCGGGAGCTGGCGGGACAGGAACGAGAAGCGCAGTGCACTTTATATCTCACCAAACATCCACGGCTGCGTGAGTTCGTTTCGTCGCCGAGCTGCGCACTCTTCTGCGTTCGCGTGGACACCTATCTCAGTGTCAGCCGCTTTCAAAACGTTCAGGAACTGCACATCAAAGCATGAATTACGTCGTCCCCCTGGCAGAGATCGGGCATGAACTCTCCGCTCGCGCGGGCGGTAAAGCCCGCGCGCTGGCCCGGATGCTGCAGCACGGCTCCACGGTGCCCGCCGGCGTCTGCATCCTGACCGATGTCTACCACGAGTATGTGCGCCGCACGGGCCTGCAGACGAGCATCCTCATGGCCCTGAACCGCAGGAACCTGACGGGGGCGCGCTGGGAGGAACTCTGGGACACGGCCCTGAACATCCGGGCCCTTTTCCGAAAGACCCCTCTGCCCGCCGACTTGCAGAGCCAACTGGCGAGGGCGCTGGCGCCCCATGTCGCAGGCAGAGCAGTGGCTGTGCGTTCCTCCTCCCCCGGAGAAGATGACGCGCGAAGCTCCTTTGCGGGGCTACACGCTTCCTACCTCAATGTGGTCGGCATGGACGCCGTGATCGATCGGGTGCGGGAGGTGTGGGCCTCTCTTTGGTCCGACGGGGCCCTGCTCTATCGCCGGGAGTTGAAGCTCGATGTCGTGAAAAGTGCCATGGCCGTCGTGATCCAGGAGCTGCTGGCCGGCGAGAAATCGGGAGTGGCCTTCGGGATGAACCCCAATGATCCGGAGCAGTCCGTCATCGAAGCGGTGCACGGACTGAACCAGGGGCTCGTGGACGGCACGTTGGAGCCGGACCGCTGGATTCTGGAACGCTCTTCGGGACGGGTGCTCTCACACGCGCCTGCTGCGCGCTCCCAGGTGGTCGTGTTGACGGCGCAGGGCGTTCAGGTGGCCCCGCTGCCGCCGGCCCTGCGCGAAAAAGCCCCCCTCAGTGCCCGCGAGGTTCACAGAGTCTACGGGGCGGTTTGTGACATGGAAAGACTCTTCGATGCCCCGCAGGACGTCGAGTGGACCTGGTGCGGGAAACAGATGCATCTCTTGCAATCCCGTCCGATTACGACGGTCTCGTCAGACGACCCGGAGGACCGGCGCAGCTGGTATCTGAGCCTTCGGCGAAGCTTTGAGAACCTCAAGGTTCTGCGCAAAAAAATTGAGACGATTCACATACCGGCCCTCATCGAAGAGGCTCGCGTCCTTTCGCAAATGGATTTCACAGAGCTCAGCGATGCGGCCCTGGACGCGGAGTGCCGTCGGCGGGCCGACCTGTATGTAAAATGGCATCGCATCTATTGGGACTGCTTCATCCCTTTTGCCCACGGCATGCGCCTCTTCGGCATCGCGTACAATGAAACCGTGCAGCCGTCGGACCCCTTCGAGTTCGTGGAACTCTTGGCCTACGCAGACCTGGAGACGCATGCGCGCCATCGCCTGCTCGAAGCGATGGCAGCCCGCGTGCGCGCCGATGCCGCGCTTGGCCGGTGCCTCGCTGGGGGTCAGGGAGGGGACGCCGATTTTCAGGCAAGCCTGACGCGCTTTCACAAGCAATACGGCGGACTTCTTGCCATCGGCTCGGGCCCGGTTTCAGGGCCCGACCCTGTGGTCCGCCTCGTCCTGGAAATGGCCAAAGGTCCGCCGCGAGCCGCCGTGGAAGCCACCGCGAACAGGAAGACCCTGGCAGAGCGATTTCTTGCCCATTATGGCGGTGGCAAACGTCGCGAAGCCGAAGAACTTCTCGATCTGGCCCGGGCGAGCTATCGCCTCCGGGACGACGACAACATTTATATGGGACGCATCAAGGGGGAGCTGCTCCGGGCGCAGACGGCACTGCAACAGCGGCGCCCAGGCGCTGCGGGGACACCAAAACAGGCGCTCGACGACATCGAACGACTGGACGCGCTCAAGAATCCAACCAGAGGGAAGACCGTGCGCCCCGCGAGCGTGCGGGAATCCGCCAGCTTTCGCATGGACACGCGGCAGGTTGTGGGACAGCCGGCGGGGCCGGGCATCGCCACGGGTGCTGCCCGGGTGATCGAGAAGGTTTCAGACCTCGCCGATTTCAAAGCAGGCGAGATTCTGGTGTGCGACGCCGTCGATCCGAACATGACCTTTGTCATCCCCCTGGCGGCCGGCATCGTCGAGCGGCGGGGCGGCATGCTGATTCATGGGGCCATTATTGCCCGGGAGTATGGTCTTCCCTGCGTCACCGGGGTCCCCGAGGCCACCCACATTATCCGCACCGCCGACAGGGTCACCGTGGACGGGTATCTCGGAATTGTCATCATCGGTGAGGCAGCCCTGCGAGAGAAACTCTTGGGCCTCAGGGGGGGCTGACAGCCTGCTGCGGCGCGGCCGATGGGGCTGTGTCGTCCTGGTTCTCGATCCTGCCGTCACGGAGTCTAATGGTGCGACCCGTCTGGGCGGCCAGCTGCTCTTCATGGGTGACGAGGATCACCGTATTGCCCGCCCGATGCACGGCGGCGAGGATCTCCATGATTTCCTGTCCGGTGGTGCTATCGAGATTTCCCGTGGGTTCGTCGGCCAGAATCAAGGCCGGTTCGGTGACCAGGGCGCGAGCGATGGCCACCCGCTGCCGCTGACCGCCTGAGAGCTCGCTCGGCTTGTGCTTGATACGATCCGAGAGCCCCACCTGCGCCAGCGCCTCTGCCGCGAGCTGTCGCCGGCGCCCCGCGGGCACGCCTGCGTAGATGAGGGGCAGTTCCACATTGCGCAGGGCCGTCGCCCGGGGCATCAGGTTGAAGGTCTGGAAGACGAAGCCGATCTTTCGGCTGCGGATCTCGGAGAGGCGATTGTCGCTGAGACGGCTCACCTCTTCGCCGTCCAGCAGGTACCGGCCGGCCGTCGGTGAATCAAGACATCCCACGATATTCATGAGTGTCGATTTGCCGGACCCCGACGGTCCCATGATCGCGACATATTCGTTGGCGTCGATCTGAAGATCGACGCCGCAAAGCGCCGGCACATCAATCTTCCCCAACCGGTAGACTTTTTCCACGTGCTGCATGTCGATGAGCATGGGCTTTACTCAGGCGCGGGCGCCTTACTCGTAGCGCAGCGCCTCGATGACGTTCCGGTTGGCGGCCCGCAGAGCCGGGTAGAGACCGGCGGCCACACCGATCCCGGCGCAGATGACAAAACTGTAGCCGATCCAGTCCCACGGCAGGATCAGTACCTCCCCGGTCATGACCCGAATGAAGACGAGGCCGGCGGCGACTCCCAAAAGGCCTCCCAGCAACCCCAGCACCATGGCTTCGATGAGGAACTGCAGGAGCACGTGTATCTTCTTGGCCCCAATGGCCCGGCGAACACCGATTTCCCGGATCCGTTCAGTCACGGAGACCAGCATCACATTGGCAATCCCGATCCCGCCGACCATGAGGGAGACCAGCGCAATGAGTATCACGAAGTTGGCGATCTCCTTGGTGGTCTCCTGTACGGTGGCCAGGTAAAGGTCCTGGCGCCGGACACGAAAATCGTTGTCCGCATCCGCGCGCAGCCGGTGATTGCGCCGCAGAATGGTCTCGATGTCAAAGAGGGCTTCATCGTGGTCCTGAGCGGAGCGCATCTGCGCAAGGATGGTGCTCAAGTGGTCTACGCCGAAGAGCCGCTCCTGAGCCGTGGTCAGGGGAATGAAGATCTGATCGTCGGGGTTCCACCAGCTCTCCCCCTTGGCACCCAGAAGGCCGACGACGGTATATCGTTTGGACTTGATGGTCAGGGGCTCACCGATGGGCGAGACATTGCCGAAGAGTTTCTCATGGACGGTGGCACCCAGCACACAGACCCGGGCCCGCTGGTTCGTCTCTTCCTCTGTGAAGAAGTGCCCTTCGATAGGGTGGTCGTTGTTCACCCACTCGTAGGACGGCACGGTGCCGGTGATCCGGGTGTTCCAGCTCTGGTCCTTGTACTCCGCGACACCAGGCGCCGTGTAGGTGGGGACGGTTTCGGTGATCACCTCCGAGGTGCTCGCAATCTCCCGGGCATCGCTCCATTTGAGGTTGACCACGCTCTGCCCGGTGCGGACCCCGCGCATGCGGGAATAGCCGGGGCGAATCAGCAGAACATTGGATCCGAGGGATTCCAGGCGCTGTTTGATCCGTTTCTCGGTAATCTGCCCGAGGACGACGACATAGAGGACCGCGCCGATGCCGACGGCGATCCCCACGAGGGTCAAAAAGGACCGGAGGGGATTGGCCCTGAGACTCTGCAGGGCCAGCAGAATGTTTTCACCCAGAATCATCTGGAAACTTCCTTGAGCAGCATCCTATTCGCCGGCGGGCTTCTTGCGCGTCCGGCCGAAGGTGCGGCTGCGGCGAATCCGCTCCTCGAGACGGAGGTTCTCCTCTTTGAGCCGCGAGGTCATGGCCACGCCGAGAACGCTCCCCTCCGTCAACCCCGAGAGGATCTCGGCCTGCTTGAAATCGGCGGCGCCGATTTCCACCGTGCGGGGCACGAAGGCATCCCCCTCTTTCACGAGCACCTGCCGGACATTCTTGCCGGCCTCCGGCCCGGAGGCCGGTGTCAGAGCCATGACCGGCGCCAACAGGATACCCTCTTTCTCCACAATGGTGATGCGGATCGTCGTGTTCATGCCCGATTTGAGCTTTCCGTCGGTGTTCTCCACCTCTACGATCACATTGAAGAGCGTCACGTTCTGCTCGACCCGCGCCTCGGGTGCAATCCGCACCACCTTGCCGAGAAACTCCACGGCCGGGTAGGCATCGGCCACGACCACCGCCGTCTGTCCCATGACGACCTTGCCGATATCGATTTCATCGACTCCCGCTTCGATGTGGACAAAGCGCATGTCCGCGAGATCGACGATGGGGGTGCCGCCGCTCACATTGCTCACCCCCGAGGCAATGATCTGCCCCTCCTCCACTTTTTTCTGCAGAATAATGCCGTCCGACGGCGCCCGCACCACTGACTCGGCGAGCCGCTCTCTGGCACGGTCGAGGGTGGTGGCGGTCTGGACGACTTTTCCTTTGGCCACGGCCAGGCTCCGTTCGCTCTCGTCCCGCTCCTCCGCGGAGATGAAACCTTTGGCAAAGAGTTCCCGGCGCCGCTGGAAGGTCTGCTGCGCCTGTTTGAGCTCCGCTCTTGCGATGTCGAGTTCGGCCTGCGCCTTGGCAACCTCGGCCCGTTCGTCCTTCTGATCGAGCCTGGCGATCAGATCGCCCTTGCGAATAAAGTCCCCCTGCTCCACCGGCAGCTCTTCGATCTGTCCGCTGGCCTTCGATTTGACCTCGATCCGATCGATGGGCTTCACCACACCATCGGCCGTCACCGTAACCCGAAAGGTCCCATAGCCGACCGTCACTTCTTTGTACCGGGGCTCGATCTCCTTGGAGTCGCTGGGCCGAGTCCTGGAAAGATAGAATACCGCCCCCGCCGCCAGGGTGAGCAGCAGCACACCAATCAGGGCATATCTCAAAATACGCATTTGCCGTCCTTCTCAACACTTACCACAGTGGAACGGGTCCAGAGCACGAATCACGCGGGGCCCTCAGGATAGCCCGATTTCCCCCTCCGGACCGACTCCCACGGCACTATATTACATCTTTTGCGTCAAAAAATCATCTGTTCGGGGGGCCAACTCGGGGGAGCAAATGCCGTGATGGAGGGGATCGGTGCAAGGAGCACAAGATAGTCTGCATTCGAAATGGATGCCCCTCGCCTTGAACTTCTTCCCCGAGAGGGCGAGAACGGGAAAGAGAATTTTCGGCGCCTGGGCACAAAAAAACCCGCCGGTTTTGATCAAATAGGCGGGTGCCGGCATGAGAGCAACTGGGTCTTCGGGCACTCAGATCATAATGCCGCGCCGTTTCAGGCGTCGCTCCATCCGCACTACCAGTCGTGCCAGATCTTTCGTCGACAATCCATCGAGATAGTCGAAAAGTTCCGCCTGGGCATCGCTCCCTTGCGCCCGCAGCAGGGCTGCGAAAAGCTTCGTGTCCTCACCCCCACTGCGGATATCGCAAATCTGCCGCAGGGTCTGCAGGACATTCCGTGCGTCTTCTTCAGGTACCAGGAACGCATCTGGGGGCAATTTCTGACTGGCATGACCCGTCAGATTTGGGTTTGCCATCATGGTTGACTCCCCCGGCCTGCCGGCCGCAAAACCTCGCTCTGACGCAATCAAGTAGCACCCAAACGAAATCTGGGGTTTGACTTCACATCATAGCAGCAAATCACTGTTTGTCAAGATGGCCTAGGGAAAAAAGCTTCCCATCGCAGGCCGGCGTGATCGTCATGCATGAACTGCAGGCGCGAACAGCCAAACACCGAAGATATAAGAGCTCATGTAACACAAAGCAGCATGCTGGCGCAATCGAGAAGATTGCCGCAGCGTTTACACAATCATCATCGGTGTTGACTCTCGGCAAGAATGCTGTCACATTGCTTCCCGACGGATGCACGGGGCCTCAGTCCTGCGAGAAAGGGCAGCCTGAGCCAATCGCTCCGGTGGGACCACAGCGTCAGCACGTCCCGCCACCCAAGTGGTCATTATGTATCAATATCAGCAAACCCGACGTTTCTTCGCTCAGATCGCGGACGGCCTGGAGCAGATGGGATCGGAAGAACTTCTGGCGCTCGATGCCGAAGATCCCGCCCCCGCTTACCGGGGGGTTCATTTCACCGCCGATCAGGCCGCGCTCTACCGCATCAACTATGGCTCCCGCCTGATCACCCGGGTGCTGGCCCCGCTGATCAGCTTTCAGTGTCACAGCACCAAATACCTGCAGAAAACCGCGCGAAAGATCCCGTGGCCCGAATTGTTCGGAACAGAGCAGACCTTTGCCGTCTTCGCGACCGTGTCCAACAGTGCCATCCGCCACTCCCGCTATGCAGGGCTCTGTCTGAAGGATGCCATTGCCGACATCTTCCGGGAGTCCTGCGGCGCGCGACCCAGCATCGACCCCCGCGCACCGGACGTCTGGATCAATCTTCACATCGACTCGAACCGGGCCACCATCAGCCTCGACACGTCGGGGGGCTCTCTGCATCGGCGGGGCTATCGGCAGGAGAGCGTCGAAGCGCCCATGCAGGAAACGGTGGCCGCAGCCATCATCCGGATGACGGGTTGGGACGGCGCGCAACCCCTGGTCGACCCCCTGTGCGGCTCGGGCACCCTGATCACCGAAGCCCTCATGACCTACTGCCGGATTCCTGCGGGATACCTCCGACCGCGATTCGGATTCGAGCAGCTGCCTGATTTTGATCCGGCTCTGTGGGAATCGGTGAAAGCCGAGGCCGACGGGGCCATCCGCCCCCTGCCCGAGGGGTTGCTTCGGGCCAGCGATATTTCTTCGCAGGCGGTACGCGCCGCGACGGGCAATGCCCGAAAACTTCCTTCGGGCGATCGGATCCAATTCAACGTGACCGATTTTCGAAAGATCGAGAGGATCGACAAGTCGGTCATCGTCTGCAACCCCCCCTACGGCTTGCGCCTGAAGCAGGAGCAAAAGGCGGGCAAGTTCTATCGGGAGCTGGGCGATTTCCTCAAGCAGCGGTGCACCGGTTGCACCGCCTTCATCTACTTCGGCAACCGGGAGTGGATCAAACAGATCGGTCTTCGAGCTGCCGCAAAAAGACCGCTCAAAAGCGGCGGTCTCGACGGCAGGCTGGTGACGTATATGCTTTATTGACGGATCGGCGGAACCGACGATTGCCCCCACGAAGAAAAGCGGAAACCGCAAGAACCGGCATCCCTGTGGTCCATCTCATCGAAAAACCGGAGGCCTACTGTGGAGCCCCGCCCTTCATTCATGATTCATGGTGCCCCCGGGGTGACTCGAACACCCGGCACTCGGTTTAGGAAACCGATGCTCTATCCGCCTGAGCTACGGGGGCTTCGGATGGCTCTGGAAGGATTGCAATTTCTAGCATGTTTCACGGGAAGGTGTCAAGACGCCCTCGGGCTGGGCGTTACTGGACTTCGGGCTGACGAAAGGTGCCAAAGAGGCGAAAGGGATAATAGCCTTCGACATCGGGGATCTTGCCGAAGAGGGCCGCCACGGAGTGCAGATTGGCGGGATCGCCCGGCTGCGGTCTGAGCCGAGCCTTCATGTTGAGTTGGCTGTCCCGCAAATCCCTGGGGTTCAACCGGATCTCGCCATCCATGTCGGCCAGCAGCACTTCGCTATCGATGTGGCACTCCCGAAGCTGGAGGGTCCCGCTGTCAAGTAACCCATTGGCGCGGATCACCTTGAAGGCGAAATCGGGCAGGTCGAGGCCGCGCACGTAGATGTTTCGCACCTCGCCGTCATGCAGGGTGGCATCCATCTTGCCGCTCGCGGCGACGAGGTCTTTCAGGTCGCTCAGTGCAAGATCGGCCTCCCCGGTGAGCGCACCGGTCAGTTTGAAGTTGCGCAGATAAAAGGGCGCGAGAATCTCCCGCACATCGACCCCATCGACTTGGAGCCGATAAGCGCCGGCACCGGAGCCGACCGGCAGCGCCAGGGCCGCCTTTCCCGCTATGCCGCCGCCGTAGCCGTCTCCTTCGAATCGCACACGGATGTTCTTGCGAAAAAGGGAGAGGGGCGAAACCTTCAGGGTCAACTCTTCCCCCTTGTAGGCATGGATCTTTCCCACTTGGGTCGGCACCGCGATCTGTGCACGCTCAAGCCGGCACCCCGCGGGAAAGACGTATGCGAGATCCCGGTAGCTCACTTGAATCCCCGTCTGTTTTTCGATCCGTCGCAGCACGGTGGCGGCAAGACGGGAATAGGGAAAGAAGACAGCCACCAGCACACAGAAAAGGACCAGCCCGTAAATCAGATAGAGAATCGGGACGCGACCAGATGGATTTCTCATGGAGCTTCGTTGTCGGCTAGGATTTCGCTTGTGATGGAAAGTGCTTTTTTGATACGGTTCGAGTTCAGCTTCGTGGCCCTATTCCTAAATACGGTGGCATTCGAGTGCCGTGGCGCGCACTGCTCTGCGTTTCGCTCCCTGCGACGTACCGCAGGAGGGTACGCCTCGGTCGCGCGCCTTGATGAGTGCGCGCTACAATTCTCTCGGTGCGTCACCCTATTTATGAACAGGGCCACCTTAGCCATTGAGGAAAGAGGATGTCAAGGAGAAACTTGGCCGTCGAGTGCCTGTGGGTCTGCGTCGGGCTTTTTGCCCTCGTGGCCGTGCTCCAGGCCGTTTCCACCGCCAGCCCCTTCGGGCGAATCATCCATGCCTTCCTGCCCCTCGTCTGGATCGGGGTCCCCTGGGTTCTGCTCAACAGGCGGGACGAATCCTTCCACGCCTTCGGCCTGCACCTGGATGAGTTGGCCCCATCGCTTCGGACCGGGCTCTTCGTCTCTTTGATTGTCCT
The DNA here is from genome assembly GCA_947259355.1 of uncultured Nitrospirota bacterium. Taxonomy (GTDB): domain Bacteria; phylum CG2-30-53-67; class CG2-30-53-67; order CG2-30-53-67; family CG2-30-53-67; genus CALZGC01. The sequence continues at coordinate 46,853 of CAMYMF010000007.1, forward strand.
GGTGCCCTATTTCATCTTCCTTCACCTCTGGCTCGGCCGGCCGGCGGAGGACCCCGGCAGCAGTCTTGCCGTCGGCCGGTGGCTCGGCATGTGCCTTTTCCAGTTTGTCGCCATCGCCTTCCCGGAGGAGTTCTTCTTTCGGGGGTATCTTCACAGCCGCCTGAATCAGATCTTCGGAACCCCGCGGCGCCTCCTCGGCGCCTCCGTGGGGCTCGGACTGCCCATCACTGCAGGGATCTTCATGCTCTTTCACCTGCTGCTCTCAGTCAATCTCTGGAACGTGGGCGTTTTCTTTCCGGCGCTGGTCTTCGGGTGGCTCCGGGACAAAACGGGCTCCATTGCGGCGCCGACACTCTTTCACGCCCTCTCCAATATCGGTCTCTTCACGGTTCAGGGCAACTACTGATTCGCCGATCCTTCACTCCTGTTGCATCGGAGATGGGAGCGCTTTTCGCAGCTAAAGCTCTTGAAGATTCTGCCGATAATAGGATTGACCGCACAAAGGCGATATCTTATAATTTTTATATACATACATACATTTTCTTGGAGTATTTTGTGAATTTTTTTGATGTCCGGTCCGAGCCTCGGCTGCACTCGGGAGAAGTCCGGTTGATGAAACTGCTCACCCGCGTTTCCGACGTCGACACGCCCGCGATCGAAGAGACGCTCGGCGATGATATCCGCTGGGATCGGATCGCCCACACGGCTTCAAACCTCGGTGCGGCGCCTCTTTTTTATTACCACTTGAATGGGTTGGACAAATCTGCTCAGGAAACCGTTGAATGCTTCGAAGAGCTCCGCACCGCCTATTTTCAGACCATGGCGAGTAATCTTTATCTGGCGCATGAATTCGACCAGCTCGTCGAGCGACTGTCCGAGGCGGGCATTGCCGTGCTGGCCCTCAAAGGGATGGCCCTTTGCCGAGCCCTCTACCCTTCCCCGGCGCTTCGCCCCATGGTCGACATCGATCTTCTGGTGAAGCCTGAAGAGCTGGACGGCGTTTTCGAGGTCGCACATCGCCTGGGATATCCCCCGCCTGAGAAACGCTGGAACGGCCGGACTGCGGAGGGGCATTATCATCTTCACTGCATCAAGGCAGGGGCGGTGCCGGTCATTCTCGAGATCCACTGGGGTCTCGGCGAGCCCCGGCGCTACCGGATCGATGAGAACGAGATCTGGTCGAGGGCGCAAGCCAGCCCCCATGGACCGTACCTGGAGATGTCGGACGACGACACCTTCCTCTATCTGGCGATGCATTTCTTCAAGCATTTCCTGTTCAAACGACTGAGCTGGCTTTGCGACCTGCACGAGTGGATCGCGCAGAGACAGATCGACTGGGACTGTGTGGCCGAACGGGCTCGGGCCCAGTCGATGGCGACCTTCCTCGGCTACACCCTGACGGTGCTGGAGGACTTCTATGAGAAAGATCTCCCCCTCGATGCCACGGCGGTGGCCGGGACCGGCCCGATCCGAAAGAATCTGCTCGACTGGTACGTGCGTGAGTATCCCATGCTCGCTCCAGACCAAAGACACACATGGCTCCATCGGCGGCTCTTCGCATTTGCCTCCATCGACCGACTCTCTGATCGGCTGCGCTTCACGTGGGACGCCCTGAAGCGGGATGTCAGCTAGCCCGAAACATCTCATGGAAGCGAGATATCTTAAAATGACTATGGCCTATCACTTCCAAATTCACGGCATCTCCGTCGGCATCTCGGGGAATCGACGGAAGATCTTAGAGGAACTCGCTCGGGAGCTTCGCTTCTTTGAGGCACCGGCCAAGCCCGCCCCCCGCATTCGGGTCTCCGTCGAGGAACAAAAGCACTGGCGGGTACGCCCCGGCGCGAACATCCAATGGTCGCGGTTGCCGGGCGATGAGGTCCACTGGATCGACGAGACGATGGTCTCTATCCTGAATGTGCCGAACCGTTCGGTTCAACTCCACCTGAGTCCCGACGCCCCCACCGATGCCGCCGTGGTGGTCCTCTTCGGAGTCATCGGCTTTCTGGTTCATCTCGATCTCGCGCAGCAGGGCGACGTGGCCGCGTTCCACGGGGCCGCACTTCACAGAGAGGGAGAAGGCATCCTCCTGCTCGGAAAGACGAATTCGGGCAAGACCTCTTTGTCCTATCTTCTGAGCAACGGGGGTTACGCCTATCTTTCGGAAGAGGACAGTTGGGTCCAGCGGGTGGCGGAGAACCGATTCACGGTCCTGCCCTACCCCCGGCGCATCCGGATCGCCGAGGCCGTCATGGAAAAACGGCCGGAGCTGAACCGTCTGCCGTACGAGAAACAGCTGGTAGAGAGCCTGCACGAAAGGGTGTTCCGCATCGATCCTCGGGTGCCCTTCCCGCAGGAGGCCCCTTTGCAACACGTGGTCGTCCTTGACAATCGGCCCGAGGCACCCACCCTCTCGGCCCAGCCCATGACCAAGGCGGCGGCCCTGCCAGCGCTGCTGGCCTCTTTGGAAGGTGCCACTGTGGCCGACTCCCCCGAGTCGGCGCAGCAGGCGCTCATCGTTCGCAATCGCACGGCTTTTTCCGTGGCCAATTCCATCGTTGACAGCCTCAACGTCACACGTGTAACATATAATATTATAAGGGATTTTGGCGATTTACCGGATATCATCAACCGAATTTTTGAAACGACCCGCCCATGATTCTCAACGCTCCCCTGCAGGTCTTCTGGTGCCTCACGGACCGCTGCAACCTGCACTGTAATTTCTGCCTCAGTGAATCCGACTCGGGGACGCGCATGCATGAGCTCTCCGTCGGGCAGCGGGCTGTCATTCTGGACGAGCTGATTACACACAGAGTTCTGAAGGTCTATCTCACCGGGGGCGAGCCGCTGCTGATTCCCGAAACCGTCGACTATGTAGAACGACTGAAAGAGGCCGGGGTTTTCACGGTATTGACCACCAACGGTGTGCTGCTCGACCCCAGCGTCATCCAAGACCTTGCGGGCCAAGAAATCGACCGCATCCAGGTCAGCCTGCACGGCGGGACGCTCGAGACCAACGATGCCATCATGGGCGGCCCCGCCTTCGAGCGGATTCTGGACGCGCTCGGCTGGATTCGGGAGGCAGGCGTCGATCTGCATGTCAAGGTGACCCTCACACGAGAGAACGCCACGGAGCTGCCCCGCCTCATCCGGAGTCTGGCTCCCTTCTCCCCTGCGCTTGTCAATGTCTCCGAGCTCGTCGCAACGGGTCGGGGCTTTGAAAACTACGAAACGCTCCGACCTTCGCTTGAAACCTTGGCGTCGGTCCGAAAGGAGATTGCGGCGCTCAGAGACGAGGGATTCAATGTCTCGTTCAAAAACCATTCGCTTGCGAGTGCTGCGAACGGACGGCCGGGCACCTGCACCGTGGGGAGTGGGCGGGCCTCCTCTTGTCTAATTCTACCGGACGGTAACGTGACCCCCTGCACCCCCGCCCATGTCTGGGGGCTTTCCAACAACGTCTTGGAACACGGCCTGCAAGGGGCCTGGCACCGCCTGCCCCTCTACCGGGAGTTTCTCGCCCCGGAGAAGCTGCAGGGCCACTGCAAAGCGTGTGATGTCGTCGAGGAGTGTAAGGGCGGGTGTCGCGCGGAGGCCTATCTTTATACACACAACGTCTGGAGCGAATACCCCGGCTGTGTTCGCATACCACATGAAGAAAAGGAGAAAACTTCATGAAAATAAAAGAGAAAAAGGCATGGGAAAAACCGGAGTTGACGTCGCTAAGCGTCCAAGGCAAAGGGAACGAGTTTTGTACCTCCGGCCTGACCCGTGTCGTGGTCTGTAACGAGGAAGCCAGTGGCGCCATCGGTTCGGTGGCCTGCCATCCGAACTTCAAGAACAACGTCTTCAGCTGATCGCAGCCAAACAACTACGGGAGAGTGATGCATGACGGAGGACATGAGAAAACCGGTCGTCCCGGCGAATATCCTCTGGCGGGAAGAAGGCGGCAACACCGTGCTCTTCAATGAAGCCGACGGCGAGCCCTATCTCCTGAATGAAACAGGAAGCCGGATTTGGGCGCTGTGCCATGAGGGGAACACCGTCCATGAGATCCTCCGGCTGCTCCCCGAGGAATTCGACGGCGATCCGACGGCCATCGAAACGGAGGCGCTGGCACTCCTGCAGGAACTGGCTGAGAAGAAACTGCTTGAGCTTCACCCCTGCTGACGGTGCAGACTCGACGGGTTTCGCCTTTCGCGCACATCATACCTTCCGGGAACATTTCGATTCCATGATCCTTGCAAGATTGCTCGAATGGGGCGCAGCACTGAGGGAGATGACATTTCCCGGTCGGTCCCCGACCGGAAAGCTTTACCGGTTGTTTCTCTTCCGCTTGTTCAACCCGGCTCTGCAACTGGCCTACTCTCTTCGGCTCGCCCTTCACACCAGGAGTTTGCACCCCTTCTCCCTCTCCGATTACCGGCTTCTGGAGGAAGTGCGCAGCCGGCACAGAAGACCTTATCTGATCCGCCACTGGCTCTCTTCCAGACAGGATCCTCTGGGACCGCCGAGCCCGCATCAACTGATCGCACACGTGAACACCTTGAAGGGCCGCACGACCCACGCCCCCTGGCTCCTGCCGGAGACGGCCCTGCTGTCCCCTTCCCTCGATTGCAAGGGGTTTGCCGTTCTGCTCTCGGCCCTCTGTGATGTCTCGGGGTTTACGAATGAGCTCTGGGTCGGACTTCCAGCAGACGGAAGTTCGGGACATGCCTGGGTCGTCATCGAGACGAGCCGGGGCAGAATCGCCGTCGATCAGTTCAACGGCTTCGGCACCGAGGAGGCCCTCTACCGACGCCGGCACCCCTTTGCGATGACTTTCAGCATCTGAGGCGTTCGGGCTAGTATTGGAGAAGGGTGCCTTCTTCCTTGGCCCGGCCCAGCGCTCGCGCGAAAAGCACCAGACTTGCGGGAAGACCCACGGCGGCCAAGAGGCCGAGCACCCGGAGATCACCGGCCAGATCGGACACCGGTGCCCCCTGCAGGATGGCCAGACGCATGGCCCGCAGGGAGTATGTCAGCGGCAGAAGGTCCGAGCACTTCTGAAGCATCTCGGGAAGAATGGACACCGGGTAGTAGGCCCCTCCCAGAAGGGCGGAGAGCGTGCCCGCCACAAACAATACAGGGTCCCCCCGTTTGTAGCGCACCACGAAGGCTGCGGAGAGTATACCGAACGCTGAGAAACAAAGAAGGGTCACCGCCAGCACCGCCGCCACCGACAAAAGGTTGGCGTGGCCCGCCTGGAATCCGAAGAATGCGGCCCCCAGAAAAAAATAGAGCAGCACTTCATAGCCCGCAAAGAGAAAGGGCCACAGGCTGGAAGAAATCAAGATGGTCACCGGTCTCGTGGGGCTCGCCAGCATCGCTTCCAGGGTCCCCGTGATCTGCCCTTCCCGGATAGCGTTGGAAAAGGCGGATAGCCCGACGCCGAGAAAACGGTAAAAGGCGATCCCGATCAGCACAAAGGGGAAATAGGCCCCGCCGTAAGCGGCCAGACTGGGGGCGGCCGTCTCCCCCACCAGGCGTGCAATGAAGTAAAACATGAAGACCGAAAAGAAGGTCCCCACCGTCTGATAGAGAAAGGAGAGACGATAGCTCTTGGCGATGCTGAAATCCCGCTGGAGAAAAACGAAGGGAAGTGCCATGACATGTATGGCCGATTGAGACATCTAGCCAACCTCCTGCCGTCTGTCCGTACCGACGCGTCTCTGGGCCGGCGCATCGGCCGATTCAACATGCAGGATTCGCAACCCCTTGCGGCCGAGAAGATCCAGCACCTTGGCGAGGTTCTGCGCCGGCTCCTCGATGGTCAAGGACAGAGTGGTCGTGTCACACTGCACGGCCGATGCGAAGCCGAATCCGTCGAGAGACTTCTCGGCTCGCCTGGCATCGGGTGCGGCGTGGAAGGTGTAGCGCTTCGCAGACCCAGCACCGTCACCGATGGCGTCCAGATCGGAAACCAATTTCAGGCGACCCTTGCTGAGAATTCCAATGCGGTCGCAAACCGCCCGAGCTTCGCTCACCCGGTGTGTCACCATCATGATCGTCGCGCCGGCATCCCGTGAGAGCGTTTGTATCGCGCCGAGCAGATTACCCGAGGCAGCGGGATCGAGTGCGCGCGTCGGCTCATCGAGCAACAACACCGCCGCGCCCCCCAGGAGGCCCCGGGCCAGAGAGAGCTTCTGACGCATCCCCGTGGAATAGGCATCGTAGCGCTGATCCAGATAATCACCCATGAAAAGGAGCGCGGCCACTTCCTCGATCCGCCGCGCCCCGGCCCGGCCCCGCAGCCCATAAAGCGCTGCGAAGAATCGCAGGTTCTGCCGTCCGGTGAGTCGCCAGTAGAAGCTTCGCTCATCACCGAGGACCAGCCCCACGTTCTCGCGCACCCGGGCCTCGTCGCGCACCGTGTCGTGTCCCAGCACCCGGGCCTCCCCGCCTGTGGGATGCATGAGGGTGGCCAGGATTCTCAGCAGCGTACTCTTGCCGGAGCCGTTGGGCCCGAGCAGCCCGAAGATCTCCCCCCGCTGAACCTGAAAACTCAGACCGTCAAGAACATTCAGATCGTGCGAAATGGGAGAGGCCGAAAGCCAGCGGGCAAGACCCCGTCTCGGATAAAAGGTCTTGCGGAGGTTTTGGACGTCGATGGCAGGTGGCATAAACGTGGGCTTTCAACGGTTGTCGCAGGCGCAAAGGTCTTTCGATGGCAACATCGCGGTAAAGCCCTGTCACATGGGACATTGCGCGAAAGCAGCCAGTGTGTCCGGCCGGGGTTACACCTGCGGTGTCTGGTGGTGTTGTGCGGCCGCCTGAAGGTTCCAGCCGCTCTGCCTTCCGAGAATATCCTCTTCGTAGACCGACGCCGTAATGTAGATCAGAGGGGTGTCCTTGAGACGAATGACCCGGGAGGCCTTCAATTTCTCTCCGTCACCGTCATAGAGAATCTCCACCGTCGGCCGCAGGGGCCGCTCCTCGCTTGTCTCGATCACCTTGCCGACTTCGCTGGTATTCAGCTTCACAAAACCCTCCAGCGGAAAGACGGAGATCTTCCGCAGCAGGGTCTTGAGAAGTTTGGGGGCGAACACGCCCTTTTCCTGTTCGACGATGATCTTCACGGCGTCGTAAGGCAGAAACCGCCTGCGCTGCGGGCGGGTATGGGTCAGGGCTTCATAATAATCGACCAACCCCACAATCTGTGCATATTCGTGAATATCCGCGGCGGCCAGACGACGGGGATAGCCGTTGCCGTTGATCCGTTCATGCTCCTGACGCACGACGGACGCGATCCATTCGTAGCGGGGCCCCAAGGTGGAGAGCATTTCATAGCTGTACTCGGGGTGCCGCTGCATCTCCTGGTATTCTTCTTTCGTCAGGACGCTCTCCTTGTTGATGAGCGCAGCGGGGAGTTTGGCCATGCCGATGTCGTGAAGAAGCCCGACGGTCCCCAGTCGAATCAGCTGGTTTTCGTTGTACTGCAGACCGGTTCCGATCTTGATGGCGAAGATCGCCACATTCACCGCGTGGGATACCAGATCCGTGGAGGAGTGACGATGATAGACGGCCTTCAAATAGAGGCGGTCGCTGGTGAGCAGGTTGTTCACCATCCGAACGGTGCACTCTGCGATCTGCTGAATGGGGATGGGATGCCCGGCCCTTCCCTGCACCATGGCCGCCTGCAATTGCTCTTTCGAGGCTTCGTAGATCTCGTGGACATCCCCCGAAGCCCATTCTCCATCCAGCGGCATGTTCTCCGCCCGCTCCCGAAGAATGCCTGAGGAACGGTGACGCAGCGCCTCCGGGGATATAAGATCCCCAATTCCCTTCTCCTCGTTTTCCCGCAGGAGATCATCCACCGACAGAATGTCGCTCAGTTTCAAGCTGGGCTTCTCTGCAGGCTTTTCCATCTCTTCGGGGCGTTCCGATGTTGCCGTGGACGATGCGGCGTGGCCGTCCCGATCCTCGCTGGATCCGCCCGTTTCCCTCAGGATGTCGCTCATTCTCACCATCTTGCTGCTCCCTATACCGGGCTGTGGGCTGACTTGTCCACAATTCCCTGGTTGATGAAGTGCACACTCTCTCCGCAGCCGATCAACAGACTGAGATCACAGATATTGTTGACCTTTCTCGGTATGCCGGCGCTGTACTCATAGATGCGCCGCAAGGCATCGTTGGTAAACATGTTCCGCCTGGCGCCGGCCTTCTTCAGGCGATGGAAGATGAACCGAACCATCTCCGATATTTCCAACGGTTTGAGATGATAGCGGATGGCGATTCGTTGATCGAGTTGCGGAATCTTTGCGATACGCTCATTGAGCTCGGGCTGCCCGATCAGAATGAGGCTCAGTAGAAAGCGGTCATTCATCTGGAAATTGAGCAGGAGCCGCAGCTCTTCATAGGTCCGTTCATTGCGGATCAGCTGCGCTTCGTCAACAATGATCACCGAGTCGACCCCGTTGTTTCGGTTGCGATAGAGATGATCGTTGAGCAGATGAACCATCTCTCGCTTGGACGCGTCCGGCGCCTCAATGGCGAACTGGTAGAGAATCTCCCGCAGAAACTCATCGGGCTCCAGAGAGGGGTTCTCGATGAGAGCCAGCTGGTACGTTCGCGCACCCAGCCGCTGCACGAGTAAACGGCTGATGGTCGTCTTGCCGCAGCCGATCTCACCGGTCAGCATGGCAGCTCCCTTGCGGTTCTCGATCGCGTACACCAGCCTGGTCAGCGCCTCCTCATGCTCCGAAGAGTTGTAGAGAAAGGCGGGGTTCGGCAGATTCTCGAAGGGGTATTCGAGCAATCCCCAATAGTTCTTGTACATTCCTAGCGCCCCCCCGTGACGGCCATGGGGAAACCTGCCTTTGAATCAGACATTTCGGCAGATTCTGAGAGTATGCGGGAAGAATCGAGAAATATTCTTAACTAATAATATGTTAAGGGGGCCAAACGAAATCTGTCAAGACATTATTTGGGCTGCTGGTGGGAGGATCGGATTCTTTGACGGAGAGAGAGCATGGCGCCAAGGGTCTATCCGGCCAGCAGTTGCAGAATCTGGTTCTCAAAAATCGACGGATCGACCAGCCCCATGTGACGACTGAGAATCGTGCCATTTTGATCGATCACGAACGTCGTGGGGAGCCCGACGACACCTCCGAAGTCATAGAAAACCTTTTCATCACCGACCAGCATCGGGTAGTTGACGTTCAGCTCGTCGGCGAATGCCCGCAGCGCCTCGGGGCCGGCCGGATCGATGGCAATCCCGATCACCTGCACACCCCGATCCCGGTAGCGGTTGTAGAGGTCGATCAGGTGGGGAATCTCGATCCGACAAGGATGGCACCAGGAAGCCCAGAAATTGAGAATCACGATCTTTCCGGAATAGTCGGAGAATTGGACCTGATTGCCGTCCAGGTCGGGCAGCGTAAATGAGGGAACCTGACCAATCCCTTCCCGCATCGGTTGGGGACCGGGTTCCTTTCCCACGGAAGCCACGGGCTTATCGCTGCAGGCCCATAGACCTAACAGCAACCCCCAGAGAACCAGGAGGCGTCCCGCACCATAGACAATGGCGAATGTCTTTCTTATCATAATCTGAGCCCTCATCCGAATCGCGACAGAAAGGGTAAATAATCGATGACGATCTTCGAAAGAAAGCCGAGGCGGTTTGTGAAAATCAGGATGCCGATGATAACCAACAGTAGGCCGGAAATAATCTCGACGGCCTTGAAGTGCCGCTTGAAGCGGTCAAAGAAGGAAAGAGACCAGCCCGTTGCCAGACCCGTCAGAATGAAGGGAATGCCAAGACCCATGGCATATACGAAAAGTAGAAAGATGCCCAGCGTTAGACTCTCCTGGGTGCCGGCCATGGCCAGTATGCTGGCCAGTATGGGTCCGATGCAAGGCGTCCAGCCGAACGCAAAGACCAGGCCCATGACAAAGGCCTCCACACCGGTCATCTTACGGGTCTTCAGATGGAGGCGCTTCTCATAATTGAGAAAGCCGATCCGGAAGATATGCATGGTATGCAGTCCGAAAACCACCAGAACGATCCCGGCGATTTTGCGAAGAAGCCCCATGTGCCCGGCAATGAGGCGCCCGAAAACCGTTGCGGAGGCGCCGAGGATGATAAATACCAGGGAGAAGCCGGCCACAAATAGGAGCGAGCTGACGGCCACACTCGGGATCAGAGACGCGGGACGCTCTTCATCCGTCAGCTGATCCACCGACACACCGGACATGTAGGAAATGTATGCCGGCAGCAGTGGCAGCACGCAGGGAGAAATAAAGGAAAGAAAACCGCCCAAGAAGGCGAACAGAAACTGATCCACGAAAAACTCCTGGAAACACCTTTAATTCAACGAACGCCCGCCCTTGCCCTTGTCGGGGTTTCCGACCCCTGGGAATGCGCGGGCCACCCGGTCGATTCCCGTCCTGGCCAGCTGCTCGGCCGTGAGCCAGCGGAAACGGAGCGTGCCCGGACGCAGAAGGCGCTCCGGCTCCTCACTGATGGGCCGCTGGGTCTCGTCGAAAACCGCACGATACAGCTCGGCGCCATCGCTGGCGCGAATCAGCGTGACCCTAAAAGAGACGGATGCCGGTTCCGTCACCGAGTAGGTCTCGCCCTGCCGTTCCCGAACCCGCAGAATCTCGCTCACGACCAGCGCGTCGGCGCCGAGTTTTCGCCCAAATTCTCTGAGGAATGCTCTGTCCGAGAAGTGATCCCGCCGATGGGCCAGCTGCAACTCGGCCAACGTCTTCTCCGGGGGAATAAGTTCATACGGCACAATCCGCTGGAGCGCTTCGTAAAGATTAATGGCCAACCGGTCACCGGCCATGGAAAAATCTTTGTGCTCAGTAACGGGATGTCCGCAAAACGAACAGAGGAGCGCGTGATCTTCGACGTGCTTGGGAGGCGGGGGCGTCTCAAAGGGGAGCACCGCGACGGCCGCAAGGCTCTTCGGATCGAGATCCCTGGCCGTCCAGACCTCGAGCGTCTTGTGGAGCCCCATGTCGTCGCGCCCCGGGCCCGTCGCGCAGGCCCCGAGGAATCCGGCAAGCAGACAAATGAGAATGACATGGATGATGAAGCACCGTGATTTCCATTTGAACATGTCTGCTCCCTGTTTCCTCGCCAATGACCCGGGCACCGCCAGTTGTTGTATAGTAGCACAAAAACAAAACCTATCCAACCAGACAGGGAGTGTCTTAAAGCCCATACTCCTGCCATCGCCGGTTCACCAGGTCCCGGATCTGCTCCGTCATCAAAATATCATCAGGCCATTCCCGAAGATGCCCCTCGGACGGCCACTTCTTCGTTGCATCGATGCCGATCTTGGCGCCGTATTTGGAAAGCGGCGAGGAGTGATCCAGCGCGTCCAGCGGCCCTTCCACAACCTCGATATCCCGCTTCCAGTCCACGTTGTTTCCGAGCCGCCAGAGTACCTCCGAGCTGTTCTGCACATCCACGTGGGCATCGACAATGACGATCATCTTGGTGAACATCATCTGCCCGGTGCCCCAGATGGCATGCATGAGCTTTCGCGCATGGCCGGGATAACGCTTGTCGATGGAGAGAAAGACGATGTTGTGAAAGATCCCCTCCAGCGGCAGGTTCATGTCGACCACCTCGGGCATCTGTTTTTTCAGCAAGGGCAGAAAGATGCGCTCTGTCGCTTTGCCCAGGTAGCAGTCCTCCATGGGCGGCTTGCCAACGATGGTCGTCGGATAGAGGGGATCCCTTCGCCGGGTGATGCAGGTGATGTGGAATACGGGATAGGCCTCGGCCAGCGAATAATAGCCCGTGTGGTCTCCGAAGGGTCCTTCGATACGTGACTCCTCAGGATCGACGTAGCCCTCGAGAACGATCTCAGCCTGGGCCGGCACTTTCAGGTCCACTGTTTCGCAGGGGACTAGCTCGACGGGTTCCTTGCGCAGGAAACCGGCAAAGAGCATCTCGTCAAAATCGTCGGGCAGCGGCGCCGTGGCAGCGTAGATCACCGCCGGGTCTGCGCCCAGTGCTACGGCTACCGGAAGGCGCTCCCCTTTGCGGCCGGATTCCCGGAAATGCCGGGAGCCGTGTTTGTGAATGTGCCAGTGCATCCCCGTGGTGCGCTCATCGTAGACGTGCATCCGGTACATGCCGCAGTTGGGACTGCCGGTCACCGGGTTTTTTGTGAACACCAACGGCAACGTAATAAAGGGGCCGCCGTCCTGGGGCCAACACTTGATAATGGGAAAAGGATCGAGCGAGGGGTTCTCCTTCTCGATGACCTCCTTGACCGGCCCCGTCTTGACAGTCTTTGGAATGAAGCTCGCCAGCCGCTTCAGCTTGGGGAGTTGTTTGAGCTTTCCCATGAGATTGGTTGGGATCTCGGGCTCGATGATCTCCAGAATCTCCCGGCCGATGTCGTCCAGAGAGTCCACCTCGAGCGCCAGGCACATCCGCTCCCAACTGCCGAAGGCATTGATCAGCAACGGATAAGGCGAGCCCTTGACCTTCTCGAAAAGCAGTGCGGGACCCTCGGCTTTCGAGATGCGATCGGTGATTTCCGTAATCTCCAGGTCGGGATCGACTTCGACACGGATTCGCTTCAGGAGATTACCTTTCTCCAGGATCCGTACAAACGCACGCAGATCTTTGTAGGCCATGTGAGCTTGATTCCGGTTCGATGATCCCGGGGCGGCCCCTTTCCGCCGACACATCCCCGGGAGGGGGAAAGCCTGGAATGAAGAACCTGGAGCCGCTGGTCAGAATCGAACTGACAACCTACGCATTACGAATGCGTTGCTCTACCTTTGAGCTACAGCGGCCCGAACGAAAGCATCACTCTCGCAACAGACGGGGGCATTTCTACCATTTTTTCTGAGTCCCGTCAAGCGCTTGTGGGCCACTTGTCCGGCGAGAGATTTTCTGACTAAGTACTTGGCGACGTGCGTGGAAGCACCGGACGCGCACCACAGCACCGCACGCGGTTTCAAAACATTTCTGATTAAAAAGGAGAAAGTCGTGGGGCCATTGTGCGAGAACCTACAGGAGCGGATGCACCGCTACTGGAACGCCACCAACTACCTCTCGGTGGGACAGATTTATCTCTTCGACAACCCCCTGCTCCGAGAGCCGCTGAAACTGGAGCATATCAGGCCGCCGCACCTCGGCCATTGGGGAACCACGCCGGGACTGACTTTCATCGCGGGGCCCATCGCGAAAGCTCCCACCCTGTAGCACCTCTCTCCACCAGTGTTTGACAAGCATTGTGCCGCATTCTATAGTACGCCCATGGACGTCGTCACGACGCATATCAATGCCGACTTTGACTGCCTCGCTTCGATGGTGGCCGCGAAGAAGTTCTACCCCGAGGCAAAGCTGGTCTTCCCGGGAGCGCAGGAACAGAGCCTGCGCCAATTCTTCCTTCATGCCGCGGGCTACACACTGGAGTTCGAGCGACTCAAGAACGTGCCCCTGGACCAGGTCACCCGACTGATCCTGGTCGACACCAACTCGTCCTCGCGCATCGGCAAATTTGCCGAGCTGATCGGCAAACCGGGGGTGACCATCCACGTTTATGACCATCACCCGGTGACCCCGGGCGATATCCCGGCGGACTACGCGGTCATCCGCGACAGGGGATCGACCACGACCATCTTCGTGGAATTGATCCGAGAGCAGGGCCTGACAGTGAGTCCGTTGGAGGCCACCATCATGGCCCTTGGCATCTACGAGGACACCGGCTCCCTCACCTTCGCCTCGACCCGCAAGGAAGACCTGGAGGCGGCTGCCTACCTCCTCGAGCAGGGGGCCGATCTGAACATGGTCTCCGATTTCGTGACGCGCGAGCTGACGGCCGAGCAGATCTCCCTTTTGAACGATCTGATCCATTCGGCCAAAACTTACGTCATCAAGGGGATCCCCATCGTGCTGGCCACCTCTTCCACCGAGAAATATATCGGTGATCTGGCGGTGCTGGTCCACAAGCTGCGGGACATGGACAACATCAATGCCCTCTTCGTGCTTGTGCGGATGGAAGACCGGGTTCATGTCATTGCCCGCTCGCGCCTGCCCGAAGTCAATGCGGGGGAGATCCTGAACGAAATGAACGGCGGTGGACACCCTTCGGCGGCGTCGGCCACCGTCAAGGACAAACCGCTGCTCCACGTACAGGAGGCGCTGCTCCGGATTCTGAGAAAGCACATTCTCCCTGTCCGACGCGCGGAGGAGATCATGACGGCGCCCGTGATCACGATCGAGGCCGACAGGAGCCTCGGGGAGGCCTCGGAGGTTATGACCCGTTACAATGTGAACGCCCTCCCGGTGGTGGCCGACGACAAGTACGTCGGCGTGGTGACACGGGAGATCGTCCAGAAGGGGATCTTTCATGAGCTCCATCGGGAACCGGTGGGGGAATACATGAGCACCGATCTGACCACCGCCGATGCGGCGACCTCCCTCTTTGCCATTGAGGAGACGATGATCGGCAAGAACCAGCGTCTCATGCCGGTTCTGGATGGCGAACGACTCATCGGGGCCATCACGCGGACCGATCTGTTGATGGCCCTGCACGAGGATATCCGCAAGAAGCCGCAGGCGCTGCACGATTTCGGCGACGATGACGAATACCTCTTCAGCAAGAATCTGCGCAAACTGATGCAGGAGCGGATCCCCTCGCGAGTGATCCGCACCCTGCGGAAACTCGGCGAGGTGGCAGACGCCCTGGGCTATTCGGTCTACGTGGTCGGGGGGTTCGTGCGGGACCTGCTGCTCGGCATCGAAAACCTCGACATCGATGTGGTCGTCAAGGGCGACGGCATCCGACTGGCCGCGGCCTTTGCCAAGGAGGTCGGGGGGCGGATGAAAAGCCACCTGCGCTTCGGGACGGCCGTCGTCATTCTGCCGGACGACTTTCGCATCGACATTGCCACGGCGCGCACCGAGTACTATGAGTATCCTGCCGCTCTGCCCACCGTAGAAATGAGTTCCGTCAAGAAAGACCTCTATCGGCGGGATTTCACCATCAACACGCTCATCATCCAGCTTAACCGCAAGGAGTTCGGACGGCTCATCGACTTCTTCGGGGGCCAGCGCGATCTGAAGGATCGGGCCATCCGGATTCTGCACAACATGAGCTTTGTGGAGGATCCCACCCGCGCGTTTCGGGCAATCCGGTTCGAGACACGCTTTGATTTCACCATCGGGCAGCACACGGCCAACCTGATTCGAAGCGCTGTCCGGATGGGTCTGTTTCAAAAGCTGTCGGGCAAACGCCTCTACGTGGAGTTGAAGTATCTCTTCCAGGAAGAGGACCCCTATCCGTCCGTCGAACGCATGGCATCGTTTGATCTGCTCCAGTACATCCATCCCAAGCTGACCCTGCAGCGGGATACGGCGCGGATATTCGCCGCCATCAAGAAGGTCCTTGCCTGGTTTCACCTTCTCTTTCTCGACATTGACATCAAGCCGCACCTCGTCTATCTCATGGGACTCCTGATGCCGCTCAGGGGTGAAGAGATCCGGCAGGTGGAGTCCCGCCTCGACCTGGGCAAAGGTTTCCTGGGGCGCTACCTCATCGGCACCGAGCAGTTTCTGAAGATCCTCAATCGCTTCAAGAACAGGCGAAGGATCCTTCCGAGCGAAATCTATCGAATCCTTTCGGCTGTCCCCACGGAGACAATTCTGTTGATGATGGCGGCCACCACCTCGCAGATTGCCACCAAGCGGTTTTCCTATTACCTGACCAGTTTGCGGACGGTGGAGCCCGAGCTCACGGGACGGGAAATCCGTGCTTTCGGCTTCAAACCGGGTCCCATCTACCGGGAGATTCTGGACTGCCTCCGGGAAGCCCGGCTCGACGGAAAGGTCAAGAACAAGGAGGACGAAATCCGCATGGTTCAGGAACATTACAAAGCACACCCAACGCTGAAGGGAGGGAAATGATGAACGTGTCCACCGTACCGCTGAAGATCCCTGAAGGGTGCAACATCATCCTCGGCCAGACCCACTTCATCAAAACCGTGGAGGATCTCTACGAGATCATGACGGCACAGGTGCCTGGCGCGAAATTCGGTCTGGCCTTCTGCGAAGCGTCGGGCCCATGCCTGATCCGCCATGACGGCAATGATGCCGGTCTCGTGGAGGAAGCCGTCCAAAACATGCAACGGGTCGCGGCAGGCCACAGCTTCCTCATCATGATGCAGGAGGCATTTCCCATCAACGTCCTGAACGCCGTCAAGGCGTGCCCCGAAGTCTGCCGGATCTTCTGCGCAACGGCCAACCCGGTGGAGGTCGTCATGGGAGAAACCGAGCAGGGGCGCGGGATTCTCGGTGTTATCGACGGCTTTGCCCCCAAGGGCATCGAGCAGGACAAGGACAAAGCACAGCGCCTGGCGTTCTTGAGAAAAATCGGTTACAAGAGGGGTGGTTAAGCCACCGACGGCTGTGGCCAACAGAGGGGCACACACAAACCAAACACCCGGGAGAAGAGACTGATATGCTGAAACTGCTTGTGCTGCTGGCCGGCGGAGCCCTAGGCACCCTGCTCCGTTATGTTGTCTCGGGGCTGACGTATCGCCTCTTAGTCGGCGCGTTTCCGTGGGGGACCCTGATGGTCAATCTCGTTGGGTCATTTCTGGCCGGCTGCATCTGGGGTCTCTTTGAAATGAAGGATATCTCGCCCCAGGCCCGGGCCTTTGTATTTCTCGGGCTGCTCGGCGGATTCACCACATTTTCCACCTACACGCTCGAAACGTTGAACTTATTCCGCGAGGGGGAGACAAAACTGGCGTTGCTCAATGTCGCTGCGAGCAATATCCTGGGCCTTGCGCTGGTAATCGCTGGATTCGTCCTGTCGAAAATGATCGTCGGTGCAGCGCGGTAGAAGGGGGGATGACCATGAAACATCCCGAAGAGGGTACGTTGCTGAGAATCTTCGTTGGTGAGACGGACACCTACAAGGGAACGACCCTCTATGAAGCCATTGTGCTAAAAGCCCGAGAGCTCAACCTGGCTGGTGCCACGGTGATTCGCGGCATCATGGGATACGGCGCACGCAGCCGCATTCATTCGGCAAAGCTTCTAAGGCTCTCGGAGGATCTACCCATTGTCATCGAGATCGTCGACCGCGACGAGAAGATTGATTCTCTGCTTCCCTTCCTCGATGAGACGGTTCACGAGGGTTTGATCACCATGGAGAAGGTGCGACTCATCACATACCGCCACAAGAAGAAAATCTGAACCGCTCGGTTCAGAAATATTGATAAGAATCGCTTGAAAACAAAGTGTTACAACAGAAAACTTAAGACGACACTTGATGTTCTTCGCTGGTGAGTCTGATAGGCTTCTGATGGAACGGCCGGAAGGAAATTTGGCGCTACTTGAGGATCTCGATGACCTCTCTTAATTCGGCTTTGGCCTGTTCGAGGGTGGCCGGGAGGCCCGGTTTGCTGGTCGCCAGCTCGGCGAGCCCATGCTCTTCCTCAATCCGTTTCTTGGCGCCGGCGATGGTGTATTTCTGCTCATAGAGGAGTTCTTTGATGTTGAGGATCAGCAGCACGTCCTTCTTCTTATAGACCCGCTGGCCGGCCTTGTTCTTCTTGGGACGGAGGGTTTTGAATTCCGTTTCCCAGTACCGGAGCACGTGCGGCTCCACACCGGTGAGCTTGCTCACTTCTCCGATGCGAAAGAAGAATTTGTTCGGTATCTTGGTCATGCGCGTTACCCCCGGGAGGCTTCGAACGGGGACAGTCCAAGGCCCTATTGGGTTATGGATTCACCCTTCTCCTGGCTTTCCGGCACCTGTGATGCGTTCAGGATATGCTCTTTGAACACCTGACTCGGCTTGAAGGTGACCACCTTGCGGGGGGTGATCTCGATCTCCTCACCGGTCTTCGGGTTCCGTCCCTTGCGGGAGCCCTTGCTTCGGATCACGAAATTACCGAAACCGGCGATTTTCACCATTTCGCCCCGTCCCAAGGTCTGCTTGATTGTCTCCAGCACGGTTTCGACCACTTCAGACGATTCTTTCTTGGAGAAACCGACCCTGCTATAGACTTCCTCCACGATATCCGCCTTGGTCATGCCCTAGCCTCCCTTGAACTTCTAATAAGTCTTTCCCTGAGTCCCTTATAAAAAAATACTACAAGAACCCATTTCCGGTCAAGTTTTTTATTTCTTATTAAGCACTTAGGGAAACATGACCGTTGAGGTGACGGCTGGGCCCGCAATTTAGGATTCAGCCTCTTCCCGGGCCCGCTTCTCCGCGTTCACCACTTTTTCTGCCAGGTGAGCCGGCAGTTCCTGGTAGTGTTCAAACTCCAGTTCGAAAAACCCTCGTCCCCCCGTGATGGAGCGAAAAGTGGCCGAATAGGTCAGGGTTTCCGACATGGGCACATGCGCGGAGATGATCTGATTCTTCCCCCGCGCATCGACACCGAGCACCTTACCCCGACGGGAGTTGAGATCGCTCATGACCCCCCCGACGAAATCATCGGGCACGGTCACATACATCTTCATGATCGGCTCCAGCAGGACCGGCTTCGCGTCCAGACATCCCTTTTTGAGAGCCATGGACGCGGCGATTTTGAAGGCCATTTCGGACGAATCGACGCTATGGTAGGAGCCATCGTAAAGGGTCGCTTTGAGGTCGACCAGCGGAAAGCCGGCCATGGGTCCCTTGCGAATCGCTTCCAGCAGGCCCTTCTCCACGGCGGGTATGTACTGTCTCGGCACCACGCCGCCCACGACCTCTTCGGCAAATTCGAAGCCCGACCCCTTGGGCAGCGGTTCAAACCGGATCCAGACATCGCCATACTGCCCGCGCCCGCCGGACTGCTTCTTGTACTTGCCCTGCACCTCCACTTTGGACCGGATGGTCTCCTTGTAAGGAACCTTGGGCTCCTTCAGGTTCACCTCCACCCCGAATTTACGCTTGAGTATGGCGAGGATGACCTCCATCTGGACCATGCCCATCACGGAGACGATCAATTCCAGCGTCTCTTCATGACGCTCGACCTTCAGGGTCGGCTCCTCTTCGCACATGCGCTGCAGCGCATTGCTCAGCTTATCCTCATCTCCTTTGGCTTTGGGCTCCACAGCGTAGGAAATCACAGGATCGGGAAAAGCGATCGGGGCAAAGCGGATAGGTGCTTTGTCCTCGCAGAGGGTGTCTCCGGTCTGGGTGTTCTTCAGTTTGGCCACTGCGGCGATCTCACCGACGCCCACTTCTTTGACCGGCTTCTGATCCTTTCCGATGAGTGAGAGAAAATTGCCCAGCCGCTCTTTCTCCCCGAGCCTCGGATTCAGCACCACCGTATCGGAGCGCAATACACCAGACCAGACGCGAAAGAGCGAGAGCTTCCCGGTAAAAGGATCCACAATAGTCTTGAAGACTTGTGCCGAGAAGGGGGCGTCGGGGCTTGCCTCCCGGGTCCCTTCCTCCTCGGTTTTCGGGTCCGCCCCCCGGATCGGTTTTCGAGACGCTGCCTCAGCCGGGGAGGGCAAGAAGTCGGCCAGGCCGTTCATGAGCCGGTCGACCCCGAAATTGGGCGTCGCCGCTCCGCAGTAGACCGGCACGAATTCGCGGTTCAGAGTCCCCCGAGCGACAGCGGTCAGCAGCTCGTCCTGACTGACCTCGCCACCCTCCAGATAGCGCTCCATCAGCGCATCGTCGGTCTCCACCGCCGATTCCACGAGCTTTTCCCGAAAACTGTTGGCCTCATCGAGAAGCTCCCCGGGGATCTCAGCCAGCTTGGTGGCGGTTCCGGAGCCCCCCCCGGCGTATTCGAAGGCTTCCATGGTGAGCAGGTCGACAACCCCCTTGAAATTCGCCTCCTGGCCGATGGGAAGCTCCATAACGACGGCCCGGGTATTGAGCGTGCTTTCCACATCTTCCACAGCCTTGTGAAAATCGGCGCGCTCCCGGTCCATCTTGTTCACGAAAACCAGACGGGGGATGTCGTATTCATCGGCGAATCCCCAGACCCGCTCGGTCTCCACCTTCACCCCCGAGATGGCACTCACGAGAACGAGTGCTGCATCCACAGCACTGAGTACCCCTTTGGTATCCGCCAGAAAATTGGTGTATCCCGGACTGTCGACGAAATAGATCTCTTTACCTTTCCAGGAGAAGGCAGCAGTCGACGAGGAAATGGTGCTCTGGCGGTCAACCTCTTCAGGCGTGAAATCGAGAATGGAATTCCCCTCGTTGACCCGGTTCAAACGGCTCGTGACCTTCGCATGGAAAAGCATCGCCTCGCAGAGAGAGGTCTTACCGGCCCCACCGTGACCAATGACAGCTAGGTTTCTGACTGCAGACGGATCTTTCTTAGCCATGGTTCACCTCATCGAGAAGAGTTTGGAGCGGCCCAACAACGATGATTTCTATTCAGGATAAAGAGGTGGGAAGACCCCATTCCCAAAAGGGTTCCACGCGACCAAGTTCGAATAAGAGCACTCACGGCGGCGGCCCGTTTCGAGCTGCCCACCCGGCGAGGAAGAAGGGATGTTACCAGATATCCGACTCTATCTTGCCCCCCTTCTTCACGAGTATATCCACGACGGCCTGGTTGAAATAGTTGGTGCGCTCTGAAATGTCCGGCGACACCCGGCTCCGGTAAAGCTCGCGCCCTTTCTTAAGATCCTCTTCCAACACATCGAAAAGATTGTCGTTCTTGATGCCCGACTCTATCTTGGTCTGGTTGTACAAAGAGATATCTGAGAGAATGGTGCGGGCCAGACGTTTGGCCTTCTCGTGGTCCGTGATCCGCATGAAAGCGTCCTCCCCTCGTCGGCTCTTTGAAGTTTTACACAGTCTAAATGATAATGTCAACAATTTCAAGAGATTTCGTCATTCCAACCGCTTTTTGCAGCTGTCAAATAACCCCAGGCTTAATCGGTTGCAAAGCCCAATGTGATATGGTATGAAACAGCGGAAGCAAATTGCGGGAAAACGAAACGCCAATGAATCCAGGACCATAGCGCAAGCGCGCCCGTCGGTCCGGCCCGCTTGAGAGGAGGAACCGAAGATGATTGACGAGTTGAAGAAAGATCTCAAAGAGATTGCCAACGACATGGATCTGCTCAGGAGTCATCTTTGACCTCTCCCGAGATCAACGGCGACTGCAGGAGATCGAAAAACAGATCGCCGAACCCACCTTCTGGGACAACCCGCAAGCCAACCAGAAAGTCCTGAAAGAACGGGCCGCCATTCAGCATCGCCTCGCCGAGTGGGACCGCCTTAATCGTACCTTTGAAGACAGTGAAGCCCTCGTCGAGCTTGCGGTGGAAGAGGCGGACGAGTCCCTCTATCCGGAAATCCGCAAAGAACTCAAAACCCTGCGGGAGCAGTTGACCCAGCTGGAGCTTCGCGCCATGCTCGGCGCTGAAACCGACATCAACAACGCCATTGTCAACATCCACCCCGGAGCCGGCGGTACCGAATCCCAGGACTGGGCCCAGATGCTGCTGCGCATGTACCAGCGATGGGCGGAACGCAAGGGGTTTCGCGTCACCGTCCTGGACATCATGTACG
The DNA here is from genome assembly GCA_947259355.1 of uncultured Nitrospirota bacterium. GTDB lineage: Bacteria > CG2-30-53-67 > CG2-30-53-67 > CG2-30-53-67 > CG2-30-53-67 > CALZGC01. Next base: position 68,368 of record CAMYMF010000007.1, read on the forward strand.
GCGAGGAGGCCGGCATCAAGAGCGCCACCTTCACCGTGGAGGGCCCTTATGCCTTCGGGCTCCTCAAGGCGGAAGACGGCGTGCACCGCCTGGTTCGCATTTCCCCTTTTGACGCGGGCAAGCGGCGTCACACCTCCTTTGCGTCGGTTTTTGTTTATCCCGAGTTGGACGAAACCATCGAGGTGCCGATCCGGGAGGAAGATCTCCGGATCGATACCTATCGTTCGAGCGGCGCCGGCGGTCAGCACGTCAATGTGACCGACTCAGCAGTACGGATCACCCACGAGCCCACGGGCATTGTGGTCCAGTGTCAGAACGATCGGTCTCAACACAAGAACAAGGCGGCAGCCCTGAAGGTCCTGAAAGCCAGGCTCTACGAATTGGAGAAAGAGAAGCAGCAGGAGAAGCTGGAAGACATGATGGGGGAGAAGAAGGAGATCGCCTGGGGCAGCCAGATCCGCTCCTATGTATTGCAGCCCTATCAGCTTGTCAAAGACCAGCGGACGAAGCTGGAAGCCGGCAATGTGGAGGCCGTCCTCAATGGAGAGATCGACGCCTTCATCAAAGCCTACCTCTTGCAGAAGCCCGTCTGATCTGGACATGCCATGGCCGGAGCTAGTCCGAGACTCTTTGCCGATGAGCGCACCTGCCAAGCAAACGCAGGAGCGGCCCACGGAGAGTCTGGCCGTCCTGCCATCTTGAAACGGCTGCAGGATACCTTGACGGCGGTGGCGAACTCCTCTATAGTACCCTGCGGCAGCCGCGCCCGAGGGGTGCTCGATCTGCAACGGCAATAAACACTAAAGGCCCGTCATGAAAACGGACAATAATGAACTGATTCAGCAGCGCAAGAAAAAGATTCAGGAGATGCGCGCCGCGGGCATGACGCTCTACGCCTATCGGTTCGATCCTGAGCATACGGCCAAGCAGCTCCACGAGGCACACGGTACGGCCTCGGCAGAAACCCTGGCCGAGCAGAAGCCCGTTGTCATCCTGGCGGGACGGGTGATCGCCCTGCGGCGATTTGGCAAGGCCGCGTTCGCGCACATCCAGGATGCCACGGGCAAGATTCAGGTTTTCGCGGCCCGGGACATTCTGAGCGAAGCGGACTTCCGTCTTTTCCGTCGCGTCGATATCGGCGATTTCATCGGGGTGCGGGGCCCGCTTTTTCGCACCCGTACCGGTGAGCTCAGTGTCGAAATCCAAAGCCTCCAACTGTTGACCAAGTCCCTGCGACCCTTGCCCGAGAAGTGGCATGGACTCCGGGACAAGGAAATCCGCTATCGCCAGCGCTATCTGGACCTCGTGGTCAATCCTCAGGTGAAAGAGACCTTTGCCGTACGAAGCCGCATCATTGCAGCGCTGCGACTGTTCATGAACCAACGGGGCTTCCTCGAGGTGGAGACACCCATGATGCAGCCCATCCCGGGCGGCGCAACGGCCCGTCCCTTCCGGACGCATCACAATGCCCTGGGGATGGATCTCTATTTGCGGATTGCGCCAGAGCTCTACCTCAAACGCCTGCTGGTCGGCGGGTTCGAACGGGTCTACGAGCTGAACCGCAATTTCAGAAACGAAGGGATGGACCTGGAGCACAACCCCGAATTCACCATGATGGAGTTCTATCTAGCCTATGCGGATTACACCGATCTGATGACACTCACCGAAGAGCTGCTGAAGCACGTCACGCAGGACTTACGGGGATCCCTTGAACTTCAGTTCAAAGGCCATAGGATCGACATGACGCCCCCCTATCGCCGGATTACCTACACAGAATCCATTACGGAAGCTCTGGCGGAAAAGGGTTATGACCGCAAGACCCTGGAAGATCGGGACGCGTTGAAAAAGGCCGCGGCAACCCTCGAGATCTCCGTCGACCCGAAAGCTTCGCGCACCAAACTGTTGGACAAGCTCTTTGAGGTACTGGTGGAAAGCCAACTGATTCAACCTACCTTCGTCATCGACTACCCCACGGAGCTCTCCCCCCTGTCCAAGCGCAAGCGGGACAATCCCGAGTTGGTGGAGCGCTTTGAGCTTTTCATCGCCGGCAAGGAGATCGCCAACGCCTTCTCCGAGCTGAATGACCCGGAGGACCAGCGGGGACGATTCGAACAGCAGGCCGCCGAACGGGACGGCGGTGACGAGGAGGCCATGTATATGGATCACGACTTCGTCCGGGCCCTGGAGTACGGCATGCCGCCGGCTGCAGGAGAAGGGATCGGCGTGGACCGGTTGGTCATGTTGCTGACCGGCAATGAATCGATCCGGGATGTCATCCTCTTTCCTCAGATGCGCCCCGAATCGACGGGCCACTGACGCACAGACCGTAACCAGAGAGGAAGCCCGTGACCGACGTCATCTCCCCTGAAAACAGAATGCGCTCCCAAACGGCAGGACCAGCGGCCGCCCCGGCTCTGCCTGAAATCAAACGCCCTGGCTTCCTCAGGAGCTTCAGCTACGAGCTCTTCATTGGGCTGCGTTACCTCAAATCGAAACGCAAGAGCGCCTTCATTTCGCTGATCACCGTCATCTCTATCGTCGGCATCACCGTAGGGGTGATGGCGCTGATCATTGTGCTGGCCGTCATGAGCGGATTTGAGGAAGACCTCAAATCGAAGATCCTCGGGACCAATTCCCACGTCGTGGTTGTCACGCTGGACAAACAGGGGATGGTCAACTATCCGCAGATCGTGCGCCAGATCCAGGAGGAGGAGTACGTCGTGGCAGCCACGCCCTTCATCCTGAGCCAGGTTATGCTGACCACACGGGACAATGTGGCGGGCGTGGTGCTGCGCGGGGTGCTCCCCACCGAAGAAGGCAATGTCACCGATATTACCAAGAACATGGTGGAAGGCAATATTCTCGACCTGGAGACTCGGGCCACAGGCCCTGACGGGTCCGAAACCCGTGGCATCGTCATCGGTAGAGAGCTGGCCGGCATGCTGGGTGTCTTTCTGAATGATCCCGTCAACGTGGTTTCGCCCCTGGGGCGCATTACCCCGCTCGGCATGGTTCCGAAGATGACTCAATTCCGCGTGGTGGGCATCTTCGACGCCGGTCTGTACGAGTACGATACGGGCCTGGCCTATATTTCCCTGCAGGAGGCGCAACGCTTCTTTGACATGGGGGATCGGGTGACGGGAATCGAAGTGAAGCTGGATGACATCTATGCCGCCAACAGGGCCCGCCAGGGCATCCAGGAAAGACTGGGCCACGGCTACTGGGCCAAGGACTGGATGCAGATGAACCGCAATCTGCTCTCCGCTCTCAAACTGGAAAAAATCGTGATGTTTATCATACTGTCGCTGATCATCCTGGTCGCCGCACTGAACATCATCAGCACTCTGACCATGGTGGTCATGGAAAAAGGCAAGGAGATCGCCATCCTGAAGTCCATGGGGGCCCGGCGGCAGAGTATCATGAGGATCTTCATGGTGGAGGGGATGGTCATTGGGCTTGTTGGCACCCTCCTCGGCTGCGCGCTGGGCCTTTTGGTGGCCCTGAACCTGGAGACCATTGTAGCCTTTCTGGAGAACCTCTTCCATTTCAAGGTCATCGACAGCTCAGTCTATTACATCGATAAACTGCCGTCTCGGGTGGAACCGCTGGACGTGATTCTGGTGACCGCCATCTCTTGCCTGATCAGCCTGCTCTCAACCTTGTATCCCTCTTACAAGGCGTCCAAGCTAGCGCCTGTTGAGGCCCTCCGTTACGAGTAACGCGCCCTGGCTTACATTCCTTATTGTCGGTACTCCGCAACCTTGATATAATGAATTTATCTTCAAATTCCTGACAGTTCATTGTGTGCGGAGGAGTCCATGAGCGCGACCAAGGTCAAGGCCAGCCAAAAGCTTGGAAAAATCCTGGTAGAAAACCAGATCATCACCGAAGAGCAGTTGAAGGAAGCGTTGAAACGTCAATACCAGCATGGTGGATTCCTAGGCACCAATCTGGTCCAGCTGGGTTACCTCGATGAAGATACGCTCCTGAAGATTCTAACGAGCAAACTGGGAATTCAAGCCATCCACCTCGCCGGACACGAGATCACCCCCGCGCTGCAGGCCACCATCCCCTTTGAGAAGGTGAAGCTGCATTGCGTGCTCCCGGTGGCGGACGAAGGGAGTACCCTGGTAGTGGCCATGGCGGATCCCACCGATCTAAAAATCCAGGACGACCTACAGTATACTCTTCGCCGCCCTGTGCGCGGCGTGCTGGCCCCGGAAACGGATATTCAGGAAGCCATCACCTTCTTTGAGAAAGAAGGGTATGGAATTCGAACCTTCGTGAAGTCATCGTCCAGAGTTCCATCCGTAAGCAAACATGAACTCAGCCTGCGCGCGCTGTTGCAGGAGGCCGTGGAGAAACATGCGGAGGACCTTCTCATCACCGCGGGCGTTTCGCCCAGTCTGAAGATCAACAACAAGGTGGTGCGGCTCAAGTATCCCGCCCTGACACCGGGCCAGGTGCAGGAGTTGGTCTGTTCCATTCTCACGGAGAGACAGAGGGAAAAGCTGGAGACGCAGCGGGAGTTGGACTTTGCCTATTCCCTTCTCGACGTCAGTCGCTTTCGGGTCAACATCTACAAGCAGCGCGGTTCCTACTCCCTGGCCGCGCGCAACCTCATGGAGCAGATACCGACGCTGGACGAGCTCGGTCTACCCGAATGGGTCGGAGAGTTCCCCCTGCGCCAGCAGGGACTCGTCCTGGTAACCGGACCTGCGGGGCACGGCAAGTCCACGACCATCGCCTCCCTAGTGGAGATCATCAATACGGAAACATACTCCAACATCATCACCATCGAGGATCCCATTGAGTTTCTCTTTCAGCACAAAAAGAGCAATATTAATCAGCGGGAAGTGGGCACGGACACCCAGTCCTTTGCTGACGGGCTGCGGCAGATTTTCCGTCAAAGCCCCAACGTCATTGTCATCGGCGAGTTGCGGGATTTCGAAAGCATCTCCATTGCGCTCAGCGCCGCCGAAACGGGTCACCTGGTCCTGGGGACGCTCCACACGCTCAATGCCACCAATACCATCGATCGCCTAATCAACGTCTTTCCAGGGGAACATCAGAACCAGGTACGCGCCCAGCTGGCAGAATCGCTGCTCCTCATTCTGTCCCAACGCCTGATTCCAAGTACGGACGGCAAGAGCCGGGTCCTGGCTTACGAGAAGCTCATCAATACGACTCGGATCAAGAACCTCATTCGCAACAGCAAGAGCCACCTGATCCGCACGCAGGTTTCCAACGGGAATTCCGACTTCGAAACCATCGATGCCAGTCTGGCCCGACTGGTCCGACAAAACAGAGCGCGTTATGAAGAAGCGATGAAGTACGCGGACAACATGGCGCAATTCAAGGAGCTGGCCCAGAAGAGCCGCTAGGTGGATGGCTCTTCAGCCGAGACGGCGCGGTGCGGAGAACGGGCAAAGGCAGAAAAAGATCAGAATCCGCCGGGATTCACAGGTTGGCCTGAGGAGGCTTCGCTTTCGTCGCCCCGACGCTGAAGGGCCGCTTCCTCAAGCAAGCGGCGCACTTCGGGTTTCAGATAGACATCATCTAACGGCAGCGCGGCCAGTGCTTGTGAAAGAACATCCACTCTCTCCGGAACGGTCAGGTTCTTGCGAACAATAATCATCTGCTCGTCGTTTACGCGGCAAAGCCCGCCGCGACTCCTGCACTTCTCGTAACGAACCTTGATCGCGATATGTTCGGCAAGCGCCTCCAACTCCTCCAAAATATCACTAGCATCCATCACACCACCTCTACAGATCGAACTTTCTTTCCAAATCGTCTTGGGTCGTCTTCCGCCCATCCCTGCCAACACTGAAGAGCACGAGCTTTCCGTCGCGGATGGCGAATTCGTAAGGCCGTCCCCATGGATCCAACAGATGCTGCGGCTCGAGGAGATTCTTTCTCACCAGTTCCTTTAAGACCGTCGGGTATTTTTGTTCTTCCAAATAGAAGACGCGGCATGAGAACTGGATTCGGTTCATCTCCTGCCCCGCGTGCACCGTTCTGAGCGGTTCAAACCAAGCGAGCACGTCTCCCGCCACATGGGACAGTGCGCTGCCCCCGCGCACCCCCAGTATCGTGGCCACCATGAAAACGCACAGGAACATGATGGCATAGGCGAGCAGGTTGCGCAAGAGTTTCCTGCCCCGGAAACGGCGGGCATGACCGCCCGTGGACAGGGTGAGACGGCTGCCCGTGGTCTCCTCGATCAGGCCCGCACTGAGGAGGCTGTATAGTGCTTTGCAGGTTTCGAAGCGCCCCGCTCTTCCCGCGAGGATGACCTGCTCCACCGTTCGCCGGCCATCAACCAGCCGATAGATTTTCTCCTCCACTCCGCTGAGAGGAAAATCCTTCTGCAAGACGCCATCCGGTGCTTCCGCTGCAGGCGCGCCGTCCACATTCATGGCCTGGTCGATGGCCCGTCCGACATCGTCGTCCGACAATACCTTCCTTCTTCGCCGAGGGTCGGTCTGGTCGAACACCATCTCCGTCGAGGGAATGGCTTTCTGCACGAAGGGCTTCTCGTCCATGATCCGCATCGCTTCCATGAGGATCTTCTCACAGGACAGGGGCTTCATGTTCGCCCGGTCGTACGTCACCGGGACCTGCTCAAACCGGTACGTCCCTTCGTGCCAATCAAAAATGCTGTAGACTGTTTCCTGCGCCTGGAGCTGTATGATGGAAGCAAGATCCTCGGACGCAACAATCCCCTCCCCCACAAGAACATGCCCCAACTTCTGACCGGTCTCCTTCTGGAGCGCCAGGGCCCGATCCAGAGACGTTTCTTCCAGCAATTCCGCCTCCAAGAGCGCCTGGCCGAGAATCTCGTTCTGCGGCCGGTGATGCGCTTCAGCCCCCACCACCATGCCTGTCTCAAAGCTGATGGTCACGGTATCTTTGGGAGAAACCAGTGTGAGCACTCCGCTCTTCTTCTGCATCCCGATGAGCTGCAAAATGTCGCTCATTCCGAAATCTTTAATCTTTCCCTCAAGAGCCATGGGAGTCCATCTCCATAAACAATCACCCCGTCTCGAAAAAACAGCCTCCAACCCTGGCGGGCAGGATATCGGCTCCTCGGAGGCCGCGACGCGCACCCTGGGTCACTGGCGCAGCCGATACATATGCAAGACGGACAGGACGTAGAGAAACAGTGCCGGAATCAGGGCCCACACCCGGGGACCCCAGGGACCGCCGCGCCAAGCCAAGGGACCACCGGCCAACGCATCCCCGAAAAGGCCGTAGGTCAGACAGCAGACGATGATAAACAGCACGACAAATCCCGTGGCCAGCCAGCCGAAGTATATGTGCCCGCCCCCGGGGATCAGCAGTCCCAGCAGGCGACCCGTATCCCCGTGTTGTTCTCGGTTACGCCGGATCTCTATGATCTTGCGGGTGCGATCCTTAACACCGATGCTCGCTCCCTCTGCGAAGACATAGACGCACTGGGAACAGACGGCGCCCTGGGGAACCGCCGTTTGGCATTTCCTACAGAAGATTCTCCCGCATTTTTCGCACCGGCGCGCGACGCCGAACAACTGCCGCAAGAAACTGAGCAGCAGAAGCCCGAACAGAAGGAGCGCACCATGAATCAACTGGCTGCGTTGTCCAGAGACAAATTCATTGAACAAGCTGCCTATACTTTTGCCCTGGGCAACCTCCCTGTGGAACTCCTGGAACAGGGTACGCCATGGAAGAGTCGCATCGATGACTATGCGGTTGTAGCTCGGCCCAAGAATGTTCACGTAGTAAGACGTCTGCACCGGGTCAATCTGCCGGGCCTTGGTGTATGCCGCCTCGCTCTCTTTGAGCATAAAGAGGTCCCGCTGAACGGCACTCAGGTTGAAATGAAAGGCAGCGCTGTCGGGATCCAGCCCAATGGCCTTTTCATACATCTGCTGTGCCTGCTGGGGCTCCCGCAGGGCATAGAGCGTGTTGCCCAGGTTGTTGTAATAAATAGCCCTTCCCGGATTCATGGAGACAGCCCTTTGAAGAATTTCACGGCTCTTCCCATACTCGCCCCGTTTTTTGTAGGCCGTCCCCAGCATGAAAAGGAGCTGGGGATCGTGCGGGCGTTCCTTGCGCAGTCGCAGGAGAGTGCCGAGGGTTGCGTCATCGGAGAGTCCGTCTCGATGCTGGATCAACTGCTGGATGTAATCTCCGTAGAACACCTCGCTGCTTCGTTGAATCCCCCCCGTCCACAGGGGAATCGACAGCGCGAAGAACAGAAAGAGAAGATAAACCGCGCGCTCCTTGTTGCCGGCATAACTCCAGAAGAGAACGAGCCAGACGATGCAGAGCCCATAGAGTCCCCACCCCACCAGAAGCGGGAAAGCCAGAAGCAGCAGCAATACCATGGCGGCTGTAACACGGCTGCTCACGCCTGGCAATCGCTCAGAGACTTCATGCACGAGCAGGAGGGCGTAGCGTACTAGCTGCGTCAGAAAGAAGATTCCGAAAAACGACGCCACCGCCACCAGTAACAAGAATGCTAAGTTGATCATGAGAACAGCGAAGCCACTGAAACCGAACCAATAGGCTCGTGCGGCCTGCACCACTTCTTGCACCACACCAGTGATGTCGAGCCTGTTTTGCAACCATGTGATGCGCGCAAGTGTGAGGTGAGCTTCCGGCAAGATTTGTCCAAAGGTAACAGCCGCGCGGCACAGCGCGATCGCCTTCTCGTATTCCCCCCGGCCCGCCAGGAGACGGGCCTCCCGCAGCAAGGATGCCGCGTATGGGCGTAGATTGGATGCACCCAGATCGATCATCTCTTCGTGCAGACGGGCCAGAAGAATGGTGCCCCCCTGTTCGTTGCCGATGGCAATGTTTCGCTTGCGAAGAAACCAGTCCTGCTCAAAAAGACCGGACAGTGTCACCGCATCGCCCGACAGGGCCGGCGCCGGTCTTTTGAGGAGATCCGTCGGCACCTCGAGGGATGTGACATCGTGGATCACATCGACGGCCTCGTAGGCCATGCCGATTCCCGTCAAGGAAGCGAGCAGCACGAAAGCAAAAGCGACGGCCCCCAAGATCCGCACTGAGATCGGCGACGTCGCCAATACACGCACGCCACCCAACGTAACCATACCGTGGGTGATCGGGTTTAGGACCTTGGCCGCATCCGCCTTGAGCCCTGCGGTCCCCGGCGATGCGAGAACTCCCCTTGGTTTCATGCTCAACACTTCAATTCCTTTCGCCGCAGCAGACGCTGGATATTCTCTTTGTGGCGAACCAGTAGCATCACCGAAAGGGCCACCGAAAACCCGACCCGCATGGCGTCCTTCTCCAAGAGATAAGTCAGAACAGGCAGGAGGCCCCCCATCGTGAGGGCCCCCACCGAAGAGATCCGGGAGAGCCTCGCCGCCACGAGCCAGACCATTAGCGACGTAACACCGACCGCCGGCATGTATCCCAGGAGCACACCAAAGGTGGTGGCCACACCCTTGCCGCCCTTGAATCGGTAATAAAGTGGAAAATTATGCCCCACGATGGCCGCAAAAGCAGCCAGTGCAAGCCAGAACGACGACGCACCTAACCACCGTGCCAGGAGCACAGCCACCGTCCCTTTCAGCATGTCACCGCCCACGGTCAGGATGCCCTCCCGTTTGCCGATGACGCGCCAGACGTTGGTCCCACCGATGTTGCCGCTGCCACGCTCTCGGAGGTTGATGCCGCGCCTATTGGCGATGATCACACCGAAACAGATCGACCCAATGAGATAGGCCAGCAGCACGGCGAGGACCTGTGTTCCCGTGGAGAAAATCGTCATGTAGCCCCGACCCCTTTTGCAAAACGAACACCGTACTGCACACCTGAAATCAGTGCCAAGATCATGGAGACCCAGACGGCCATGGTCCCGAGTACGTGCCAGTTAAATATCCAGAAGCGGTTGTCCAGCAGCAGCATCAGAATCGCTGTTATCTGTGCACCCATCTTGTACTTCCCGAGCCGGTCGGCCGGCATGACAATCCCTTCGGAGGATGCCATGGCGCGCATCCCAGTCACCGCAAACTCCCGGGCGATGATCACGACGACTATCCACGCTTCCACACGCTGCAGCTGCACCAGGAAAATCAACGCGGCAGAGGTGAGAATCTTGTCGGCCACCGGATCAAGAAGCTTTCCCAGTTTGGTCACCTGATCCGTGGTTCGTGCAATGTAGCCATCCAGAAAGTCGGTAATCGATGCCATTGCAAAGACAGCAAATGCACCGCTGCAAACCGTCTCCGGCCCTGCTGGAAGCAGCAGCAGGATAAACACAGGAATCAGAACTATCCGAAGAATGGACAGTGCATTCGGAATATTCAAAAAGGGCCCCGCGATTTGACTATAACTTATTGTTTATATTATATTTTTATGGTCAAATTGTCAACAGGGAACTCCCCGCTGGTTTCGCTCTTTACAGGACGACACACTTTTGTTAGATTTTGGGGAGAATCACGGGTGGAGATATCTCAAGTGCTTGACAGATCGGACAAAAAGAATCTTCGATTGTTGAAGAAGGTGCCCTTTTTCGCTCAGCTGGAGGAGGAAGAGCTCCACCCGATTCTTGGGCAACTGCAGGAGCGGCAGATCCGCAAGAACGAAACAATCTTTCGTGAGGGCATGCCGGGGGAGTACCTGTTCATGATTCGCACCGGAAACGTCAAGATCTACAAGCTCTCCGAGGAAGGCCGGGAGCAGATTCTGGGTGTTTTCGGCCCGGGGGACTTCTTCGCAGAACTCCCGCTGCTCGATGGGGGGAAGTACCCGGCTTCGGCCGAAGCTTTGACGGCAGGCACCCTCGTCCGGTTGCGTCGCGAGAGCTTCCTGGAAATCCTCAACGACCATCCTGGGGTGGTCACGAAGATCCTCGAAACGGTCGGAGCAAGACTGCGCTATTTTACGAACATGGTGGCCGATCTCACCCTCAAAGATGCCTCACGACGCCTGGCCGGTTTCTTGTATGAAAAAGCCAAACGCCACGGGCTCCGGGGGCAGCGGGAGGTTCGCTTCCCCATGGAACTGACCCATCAGGAGATTGCTTCCCTCATCGGGACCGCACGTGAAACGGTGTCCCGGACGCTTCAGCAATTCCAGAAAGAAGAAATCATCGATATCCGGGACCGCCACGTGACTGTGCTTGACATGGAGCGCCTTTCAACAGCTGCCCGATGACGGTGAAAGGCGACGAGTGCAATCGCCACCTCTCCATGGGTCACAGCCTCCCCAGGGGCCGAAAGACGCTAGTCCCAAAGGTATCGTTGCTCAGCTCATGTAGAGGAAAGAAGGGTCCATGCGTGCGGTGGCAGCTCTGCGGCATTGACCAGAAGGCTACCACCGAAAGAAGTGTATCGATGGATGCAATGCCCGGACTAACCGCAGCTGCATCCGCCGCCGCATTCCGAGGTATCCTGGGGATTGCCCGCGGGAGCATTCAGCGCTTCAATCTCGCCTGGGGTCGCTTCCCGAACCGAGCGGATCACCACCTCAAAAACCAACGTTTTCCCGGCCAGGGGGTGATTCATGTCGACCACCACCGCATCGTCCTGGATTTCCGTGATGGAGAATACCAGCGGCTGGCCCTGCGGGGTCCGCGACTGGAAAGTCATCCCCACCTTCAGCTCAACATTCGGGGGAAACTGGTTCGACGGAATCTCCTGCACCATCTCCGCGCGGTGCTCACCGTAGGCCTCCTCGGGCGCTACTTCCACCGTGAATGACTCGTTCGCCTCTTTGCCTATGAGGCTTTTCTCCAAACCGGGGATGATCTGATCGTGCCCACAGACAAATTCAATGGGGCTGCTCGGATCGGACTGGTCCACGACTTCGCCGGAAGTGAGCCGAAGGGTGTAATCCATGCTGACATGTGATTCATTGGCTATTTTCATCTCTGCTCCCTTGGTTTTGGGGTACAAAAAAACTTCAACCCGCCACGGCATTGAAGGGTCCCGAGTACGCAAGTGCCTTCACCATAGACCACTCGTTCCCGCTCTGTCAAGCAGAGTCGGGGAAATATCCGGATGGATTTCAGGGGGACACCTCAGCGGATCGGATTTTTCAGGAGGACGCGTAGAAATCGTAGTCGCTCCGCAGAACCATCAGAATGCCAATCCAGGTCATACAGAGCCCGACGGTCAGCCAGCTGAGATGGGGCACGTTCACCTTGAAGGGCAACCACTGGGTCAGCAGCAGGATAATTAGAGAGCTGAAGACCTTGAACATGCGGTACCCGAACATGTCTATCCATGCCTTCGCCTGATAGATCAGCACAGGATTCACGGGCACATAAAGGAGCTCCTTGGAGGCCCGATTGATCGAATAGGAAAGGCCGCGATCACTGATTTTTGTCACCGAGCCCATCATGACGGTAGGGTGGAACAGGAAGCCGAAAGAGCAGAGAGCCATCATGAGGGGCTGCACCAGAAGCCCCGCAATGACCCCCAGCGTGCGATGAATCACGGGCGTGAGCACCAGATTGACGCCGATAGAGACAATCCCCATCAACCCAAAGAAGAGGGACAGAAAGGCTGTGCGCGCTTCCTGTTCCCGGTAGGCCCCTTCCACGGTCTTGAGAAACTGAAACTCAATCAGTGGAGAGGCTAGCTGAGCCAACAGGAGGATCGAAGCAATGAGCAACAGATATCGGCTCTTCGTCAGGGCCCGCCAGCCATTGCGCGGTGTGGCCTTTCTCGCGTGCTCGATTTCGCAATACATCCCCAGGCGTCCCATGAGGAGACTCAGCAGGACGATGACGGCAAGGATTCCTGCCGCCACCAGCAGCAGGTCCACCGTTTCAAGTCGGGTGGTTTTGATGAATGCCGCGGCCGCGGCGCTGCCGGCCACGCCCCCGATCAGTCCGCCCGTGCCGACCAGTCCGTACCACCCGCGCCCCTCCTGGGTTGTGTAGATTGAGTTTGTCAGGCTCCAGAATTGCTCCACCAGCATCACGCCGAGAATGTCGACAAAAATATAGAAAGCAATCGTACTCCATCCGCTTGGCTTCTGCAACAAGCTCCAGAACAGACTGAGCAGAGCCGCACAGAGAAGAAGGGTGCCCAAAACCACCCGGTAACCGTTATAACGCGCCACAATTCGATGGTACAGGGTAATGATGGCCCCCATCACCCCGGCCGTACCGATCCAGACATAGGGCAGTCCGTTTGCCCCGATCTCGCCAATGAACAGCGATCGGCTGGCCGGTTTGAGCTGGTAAAGCGCCATAATGATCAGCATGAAATTGACAAACAGGAAGGCCGCGCGGATTTCGAGCGAACGAACCGCCCGGTGTTTCGTATGACACGCTTGGACACGCACCTTCTTCCCATTTAACATTTGCTTTTTCCCCATCTTTTTTGTATGTTACAATAATTTTATGTCGCCTTCAATCATGAGAATCTTCATTGTCATCTTTCTTTCGGTGGTCTTCTCGCAGGGCAGCACCGCGGTTGCCTTTGCGGAGAATGAGTTCCCACCCCTGTGCGCATGCACGGATCCGGTACTGCAGGAAGGTTTGGAATCGTCCGTAGGCCATCTGGGGCTGGATGAGGCGGTCCAGCAGAAATGCCTCTGCATCGCCCTCGTCGACCTGACAGACCTTCAGGCACCACGCATGGCGGCCGTCAACGAAAACGAGATGATGTACGCGGCGAGCCTTCCCAAGATTGCCATTCTGCTGGCAGCCTTCGAAAAGGAGGCGGCGGGAGAACTGACATTGAACACGGCAGACCGGGAAACCCTGACCTGCATGATCCGGAATTCCTCGAACCGCGCGGCCACGGAAATGATGAACCGGATTGGCAAGGAATACCTTGCCGAGCTTCTTCAATCGGTAAGGTACCGCCTCTATGATGTCGATCTCAACGGCGGACTCTGGGTTGGGAAGGAATACGGAAAGCGGCCCGCCTGGAAACGAGACCCCCTTCACAATCTCTCGCACGGCGCGACGGCACTCCAGGTCGCCCGCTTTTATTATCTCCTGGAGACGGGCCGCCTGGTATCACCGGAGGTCAGTCGGGAGATGAAACGCATGATGGCTGAGCCGGCTATTCACCACAAGTTCGTCAAGGGACTCGACGCGGCGCGGCCGGGCTCAACCATTTATCGCAAGTCCGGCACGTGGCGTGAATACCACGCCGACAGCGCCATCGTTGAGCGCAACGGTCGCCGATACGTGGCCGTGGCCTTGGCCAAGGATGATAACGGGGGCGAATGGCTCCGCCGCCTCATCGTTGCCATGGACGACCTTATCTTCCAACCGGAGCAGTCCGGGACGCCTACGGTTCGGATTTCTTTTGCCGATGATAAGCCTCGATAAGCCGGTGCACCCGCATGGCGAGTGTTTGGTGCGCCACTGCTGAGTTCTCCCGCAGCACATTTGACATCACCACAACCAGATAATGAAGCTGCCGCTCCCGGGCCGGTGATTCGACAATGGCCACCGAGTTCATGCGGTTCTCGACGTTGCCATGGTATTTCTTACAGGTAAAGTCCGCCTCCTCGCGACACCGATAGAGCGATCCTGACTTAAAATAGACGGCCGCCTCGAACAGAGCAGGGTGTGAGGCATACCGGATGCGGCGCTGGGTCATATAAAGGAGGCGCTTGAGTTCCAGGCTGGAGAAGTCGTCCACGAGTTTGCCCTGTTCCAGGCGCAGAAGAAATTGGATGAGGGCGCGCGGATGGGCGTAACTGTTGGTACCGGGCACCAGGCGTTTTCCTTTCCAGGTGAAAAATCCGCCTTGACGCAGTTCCGACACCCGGAGACCGTTTCGGGTGATCGGCTCCTGCAGCACCCTTTTGAGTAACCGTGAAAGCTCCGCCCGCGGGGTCTTGCGAAAGAACCGCTCAGCCTCGGCGTCGGCCACAGGGTACGCGGCACCGTAGCGTACAAGCAGCATGAGGTGTTTGATCACCATGCTCGCCGCCGCATTGGAACTGGCCGACAGCATCCAGTCCAGATAGCTCCACAAGTTCGCCCGGTCTCCCTGTCGCAGCGGCCGGTAGGTGAGCCGCTGCGTCTCTGTATTCCACAACGGCACGTCATGGCTGTCTTTGACGATGAATTGGTCTGCCGTAATGACGGACGTTCTCAGAGCCCGCCGACGCGCCTCCAGGTCCTCCGGATAGATATCGGCCAATGCCTGAAAGACCCCGAGCGCCACCACGACCAGATCTCCTCCGTGACGAACGGTAGGTAGGGCGCGAGCAGGCGCAGTTCGAGTTGAAACAGCTTCCGCAACGCCTTGGCTTGCCCTTGCACTTCGGGATTCATGACGATCTTGCCGCCGCCGACCGTACTCAGGGCCAAGCTTGGCAGTTCGTCGGTTGCCGCAGGTGTCGCCTGTTCGATCGCTGCCGGAACACCACGCCACACGCGATCCGGAAACCGGACCTGGACCGCCATCGTCCGTTGCCGGACGAGATCGATCACATCCTGATCGACGATGACCCGGATCACGGGATTTTGGGGATCAACGACGTATCCGAGGGTCTGTCCCTTGCGGACGTAACGTTGTGGCAAGTCCGCCACCTCCGGCAACACGAAACGACCATTCGCCGGACTGCGAATTATCAGATCCTCAAACCGCTGGCGATTCAGCGCCAGTTCAGCGCGCGCATGCTTGAGCCGTTGTTCGACGATCCGGGCGCCGGCACGGTCCTCAATACTGAGTTCGTCGAGCCGCAGTTCGAGTTCCCTGACCTCGGCTTCGAGAACCCGCACCCTGGCGGTGAGGAACGGCTCCTCCATGCGAATTAGCGGATCGCCCAGCGATACTTCATCGTTCGGCCGTGCCAGGACTTCCGCGACCAGTCCCTCGGTACGGGCATGAACGACCGAATCACCGGGCATCCAGACGACGCCCTCGGTGACGGTCCCGTAGGGCGCCGGTATACCGGCGGTGGCGCCAGCGATCATTGCGATCACCGCGCCGACAACCGCGAGCGCCCTGAACCGGTGCTCTCGAAGGGCCGGACTGGCCAGCAGGAACCAAAGCCCCTTTAGCAAAGGGACGCCATACATCAGGAATACCGACCAGATCGCCAGCACGACGCCGACGACGAAGAACTTGCTGGCGACGAAGGCAACGATCGCAACCATGATGAACATGCGATAGCAGAAGGCAGCAATGCCGTAAAAGAAGAACCACGACCTCTCTCCCGGCGCTGTTACGGGCGATGTCGCGGTCGTTACACCGAACAGATAACGTTGCGCAAGGTAGCCCAGATAACGGTTGGACCGCTGCGCGAGATTGGGGATTTCGGTAAAGTCAACCAACACATAGTAACCGTCAAATCGAAGCAGTGGGTTTCCGTTGAACAACACCGTCGACACGCCGCCAATCAGCATGACGTTGAACGCAAAGGCTCTCGTCAGCCCCGGCTCCGCACTCAACCAGATGAACAGTGCGATCGCCGCCAGTAGCATTTCCACCATGATACCGGCGGCGCCGATGAGGGCGCGCCGCCAATTCGAACGAATCGCCGCGGCAG
>CAMYMF010000008.1 GCA_947259355.1 uncultured Nitrospirota bacterium
TCAGGAGTGCACCGGCAGGGAGACGAGCGCCCGGCACCCTGCCCGCCTCCGCGAGACGGTACCCTTCCAATCTGGCGATCTCCGTGTATGGATAGCCGTCGAGAGGAAATCCCCGGACGCCGGACGGCACGGCAAGCAGTAACACCATCAGAATGAACGCGCCCTTTATCGTTTGTCTCACGGAACGCGGTGCGACGGGAACCATCTTCACGTCCTGTTGGTATCTCATGAGCCCCCCCGTGGAACCCCGTCCAGATTCCATCTCTTCAAGCGCCCGTCCTCCAGTCGATCGTCCAGTCCACGAAGATACCGGCTCTGCCGCACCCTGCGGTTTTCCAGGAACGGACGTATCTGAAACAATACGAGCCGGCCTTTGAAAAAACCGAACTCCACGTCCGCAGGCACGGTGTTTCCTGCAGCATCTCGCAGGCGGGGAAACCGCTTGGGGAGGGCGCGC
This sequence comes from uncultured Nitrospirota bacterium, assembly GCA_947259355.1. GTDB lineage: Bacteria > CG2-30-53-67 > CG2-30-53-67 > CG2-30-53-67 > CG2-30-53-67 > CALZGC01. The sequence continues at coordinate 458 of CAMYMF010000008.1, forward strand.
ACGAACGTCGTCAGCTGCTCGATCTCATCCCCCTGGAGAACAGGTTCCGCTCGAACGACGGGAACAAGTGAAATGCCGCCTTCAGGATGCAGCATCCGCTGGAACGGCTCCGTGGCCTCCGCCATCAGCCGCCGCTCCCCGGTACCCAGGCTCAGCCGCAGCTCCTCCGCCCCCTGCCCCTCCACGGCTCCCCCGACCCCGCGGTTCACCGCAATGGTGGCCCACGCCGGATCTCCCAGCTCGAGATCCGCCGTCACCACGACCCCCGATTTCTCAACGGGGACACTCTTCAGGAGAAGAACAGACACGTAAACATGCTCCGGCTGCTTCATGAATGCCTGGCGCCAGCGATAGGCCCGCTCGGTGAAGGGCGACGCCCAAACGCGGGAAATCGCTTCCAGCACCTTCTCATATCCGACGACGTGGGGCACCGTCAAATTCAAGCCCGCGCCCGTGAAGCCCGGAAGATCCTCTATGTTGGTGTCACTCCTGACAAAGACCCCGTAGCTTCCCTCGGGGCCAAAGGTGCGTTTCATTCCGGATCGCAGCGCGTCTCTGAACTCTTGGCCCCCGTCGGCATGAACAATCCAGTGCCGAAGCTGATCCAGAAATCGACGCAGAATTTGATCCCGCGTTACGGGATCATGGCGCAGACTCTCTACAAGCGCATACTGATCGCGCATCCATTGAAACACGGACGGGCCGCCGGCCTCAATCGGTTGCTCCAACAGCTCCCGAAAAACCCCAAAGGGGATGACCAGACCTTCAGTGACAGCCTTGCGATAGCGTTTCTTCAGCTCCCCCAGATTGGCTGCCTTGGGCCCCACACGGCGACCCGAATCGGTCGCGCGAAGACGACGCAGGGAGATCATTTTGCGCGTTTTCAAATTCAGTTTTTCCAAATCGGGCTGGATCACGACCGGTCCCGACCGCGCTTCCGCTTGAAAAATAGCGTCCCACTCCCGCCCATCCAAACGCATCTGAACCACGCCCCGGGGACTGACAGCCAGCACCACGTTTCGCCCTTGGGACGCTCGGAGGCGTCGCAGGTGCCTCCAATCGACGACCACATTCGGGATGCCCAGATTGCGGGCAAGCAGCTGTACGTGGGAAAGTGCGTTGCCCTCTCCGGCCGTGATGATGCCGGACACCGGTGGCAGGTCCGCCGTGGTCGCCGGCAACACATAGATACCCTCAGAATCAAAGGGCGCTGCCACTTCCGATCCATCCCGGAATCGCAGGACCCCCCGTGCCAGCCCCGGGTTCAGTGCGCGCACGCCGCCGGTCACACGCCTGTCAAACAATTGGTGCTGCACCCGAAGCACATCGTTTGCATCCTCCATCAGGCTCTCCAGCACAGCGGCATAGAAGAGAATCGGACTTCCCCGGAGTCGGTCGTGCAAGAAACTCCTGGCCAAGGGCTCAATGCCGGCCCAGTGCTCCACGGTTGAACCAAAGTAGAAGCGCATCCATCCGTCGGCCCAACCGGGTAGACGAGAGAGGTAGTTGAGCTCCGCTCTGACAGCCAGCAGAGACGGGGCCGTTTCCGTGAGGTCCATGAGGGTCGTTCGTATCTCGGTGCGCTGTCTGGCTGAAATAAGCCCCGAGCCGTAGATGGCGTCCGTACTTTGTAGCAACCAGTCGATCCGGCTGCGACGGGTCGCACGGGTCAGGTTTTGCAACAATTCCTGCCCGGCCCGAAACACCTCCTGTTCCAGGCCGAGGGTGACCTGGAGCAGACCGAGTGCAACGGCGCCGTCCTCCACCCCCGCGAGGTACTCCCGCAGCAGTGCCAGCAGGGAACCGGAAGCGGCCAAGCGCAGCGCGGGGCCCTGCCCCTCGGTCAGCTGCCCTACCCAGGTCCGCAGGCCCTCTGCCAGCGCGCCGTCTCCGCTCTGCCGCGCGACAGCCATCAGCTGCGGGCCGGCCTCGGGCTTCCGGTGAACCTGTTCGATGGTCGCGGCAAGATCTCTGTATTCGGCAGCCAGCGCAGTATTTTCCAACCCGTGCGCATAGGCCCGCACGCGCTGGGCGTCACGCACGTCGGGCTTCACGTGAATTTTCACGCGTAATTTTTCAAAACCTGCATCCTTCTCGGCCAGCGCTCGGGAGCGTTGTCGCATATCCACGATGGGTGAGCCCGCATGTTCGCCAGGCAGCAGGCGGACTGCTTCCCGGAGTACCGTATAGCGTGACACCCGCCAGGCGCGGTCTTTGGCCAGCGCGGTCAGCAAAGCCTGCCCTCCTGCGCTCTCATCCTCCGCCTGCAGCGCACCTCGGTAATAGCGCGCCCGACGCATGATCCAACCGTCATCCGAGCTGATGAGGAACTGCTCCAGAACCATCTGCCTGAGGATCTCCTCAATCTTGGGGTCCGCGGTGAAATCGTCTCTTGGAAAGTCGGCGAAAACATTTGCAAGGTAGTATCCATGATCGCGCAGGGTGCGCGTCCGGTCATTCCACTCTCCGTGCTGCACCCCATCGCCCCGATCTTCGCAGGGATAGGGACGGGACGGATGGACTGTCCCGTCGTTACAAAACCAGCGGATTCTGCTAAAGGGTCCCCGGTCGCTCTCTTTCATTTGCTGAACCCAGCGGCGCAACGTCGCCGTGTCCGGAGCCCCCGCCTCGCTGCCGGCTTCGGGGGCCGTCATCAGGAGTGCGACCACACAGAAAAGAAAAAGTACTCGTTTCATAAGATCTCTCCCGCCCGCTTTTCTCCACAAACGTAGCATTGTGCCGGTGTTCTGTCAAACAGTCCAGCTACCTAAGGCACCATGAACAAAGAAGAAATCATCCCACTCGGCCTTGCGCGAGACTCCGAAGCCGCCAGGGTCGACGCTGTGCGCGTGAAAAAAGTCTCAAGTCCGGCCCGCGGCGATTCGATAAGTAACCTTGGTGGGATGTCTGCCCGTGCACTGTTAGACAGAACTGTATACGTTTGGAGCGACCGTCCATGGCTCTGCGCCGTCCGCAGGAAGATTTAGTGCTTAAGGTGGGCACAAACGAGATGGAGCTGCTCGAGTTCTACATTGAGCGACAGGAGGAAGACGGCACTGTCTACACCGGTCGTTATGGAATTAACGTCGCCAAAGTCCTCGAAGTTATCCGGATGCCGGAGCTCACTGAAGTGCCTGTCTCGAAGCCGTACCTCGTGGGCATCATGAACCTGCGGGGCACGACCATTCCCTTGCTCAGTCTGGCCAAGTGGATGAAGATTCGTGAGCCGGAGCGAAATCCTGCGAGCAACAAGGTCGTCATCACCGAATTCAACGCCGTGCGAATGGGTTTCATCGTTCATCAGGCAGCGCGAATCCGGCGCGTGGCGTGGAAGGAGATTCAGATCCCCCCGGAAATCATCAACCAAAAGTATGGCGGCAGCATTACCGGGACGGTCACTCTGGAAGACCAGCGGCTCCTGCTGATGATCGATCTTGAGAAAATCGTGGCCGACATGTGCCCCGGGAAAGAAGCAGCCCTGGAAGCTGTCCCCCCGCCCATTGCAGAGAAAAAGAAAAGGAGCATACTCGTCGCCGATGATTCCCTGGTGGCGCGAAAACAGATTCTGAAAGTACTTTCCCATGGGAATTTTGAGGTGGACGTGGTCGTGAACGGCCGGCAGGCCTGGGACCGGATGCAGGCATACTACAAACGCTCACAAGAAGAGGGCCTGCCGCTGCGCGACCTCGTGCACCTCGTCTTGACGGACGTTGAAATGCCGGAAATGGACGGCTACACCCTCACCAAAAAGATCAAGCAAGACGAGCGCTTTCGTCAGATCCCTGTTGTTCTGCACAGCTCTCTCAGTGGAGAAGCGAACGCGGACAAAGCAAACAGCGTCGGCTGCAACGCCTACTTGGTGAAATTTGATCCCGAACGGCTCTTTCAAACGGTCAGTGCATTCTAACCCCCTGCGTGCTCCCTTGTGAAACCCCCTCTATCCCCCTCGCGCAGCGCCACCCCTTACAAGGGGGTGGACAAATAAGACGGACTGTGCCATGTTTGGTGGCACACCATTGGATCCGAGACGTCAGGAAACGGGGGTTTTCCATGCACCCAAAATTAGCCCACTTACAGAAGATCCTCAGGGAGATGGAGTCCGTGCTGGTTGCCTTCTCGGGCGGCGTCGATAGCAGTTTTCTGCTGCGGGTTTCCAGAGACACCCTGGGCGACAAGGCTGCGGCCTTGACGGCCCTTTCCCCGACTTATCCGGAGCATGAACTGCGGGCCGCAAAGCAATTCACTGCGGACTTGGGGGTCACACACATTCTCGTGGAGTCGAATGAACTCAAGATTGAGAACTTCGCACAGAACGACCCTCGCCGGTGCTACTATTGCAAAAGCGAACTCTTCGGGATTCTTCGCCAGGAGGCGGACCAGCGCGGGTTCAAGACCCTGTGCGACGGTTCCAACGTGGACGACAGGGGGGATTTCAGGCCGGGCATGCAGGCAGCCCAGGAGAAGGGAGTGCGTCACCCGCTCATTGAGGCTGGTCTGTCCAAAGAAGAGATCCGTGGGTTGAGCCGGGAACTCGGTCTGGAAACCTATCAGAAGGGCTCCATGGCCTGTCTCTCGTCCCGTTTCCCCTATGGTACCGAGATCACCGAATCCCGCGTCCGCCAAGTGGCCCGGTGTGAAGCGCTGCTTCGCGCCATGGGGTACGATCCTTACCGCGTCCGCTATCATGGTGACATCGCACGCATAGAAATACAACGAACGGACTTCGACAGATTGCTCGAAAAAGACCACCTCGATCGGGTGATCGAAGCCTTCAAGCAGGCGGGGTTTGTCTACGTGACGCTGGATCTGGAAGGGTTCCGAAGCGGCAGCATGAATGAGGTTCTGCCTCTGTCTCAGAGATCACGGACGAAATAAGAACCCCCCCGGGGCCTGGGGGTTTGCTGCATGTCAGTTATACAAAGATTGCACTGGGGAGCGTCCGTGCTCAGGAAGGGGCCTCGGCCTTTTCTTTCTCTTCCTCGGCTTCACCGATCTTCTCCTCGACAATCTCTTTGCCGTCGAAGCCGACTCGGACCTCGTCTTCCCCCACGATCGTTTCCAGATGAACCGGGCGCCGCCAGATACTCTGAAGGTTCTTCAGGGTATCCCGGGCATAATCCTGTTTGAGACCGACCCCTTCGTGCTGATGTTTGAGCAGCAGCTCTCCCCGATTCCGATAGTTGCCATTCACAACGTAAATAAGAGGCTGCCCGAAGTTAGTCAGACTGAAGAGGAGCTTCGCTTTCACCTTGCGGTAATCGCGGTCGGCAATTTCGTACATTCCCGTCTGCGAGTTGAAACGATAGGTGAACAGTTTGTGTTTCTCGCAGAATTCTTCGGTTAGAAAGGTGTCAATGAAAGTAATGTCGTTGTAGATCTTACGGACTTCGAAGATCTTCTCCCGGCCCAGCCCGAGTTGAAGATCCCATTTCTTCTTCTCAGCAATGTTGTCGCACTCCTCATATTCTTTCCCGAAGCGCCCCTTGTTCCATCTCTCCTCGATATCCCGAAACAGCTCCAGACCCACCTTGTAGGGATTGATAACGCCGGGTCTCGTGCCCAGCGTTCCCGAATGGTGGTCGGCGTAATCAATGAGTTCCGAATCCTTCAGGCATTTTTGGGTCATGATGGTGGAGTGCCAGAATGTGGCCCACCCTTCGTTCATAATCTTGGTCTGCGCCTGAGGGGCAAAGTAGTAACTCTCCTCGCGAATCAGTGAGAGGATGTCGCGCTCCCAGTTCTCCAGGGGGGAGTGCTCTATCAGAAATCGCAGGACGTCTTTTTGCGGCGTCTCGGGGAACTGTTTCTTCTTCTCCATGGCCTCCTGGAGCCTGCGTATTTCCGCATCGATAGCCTCCTGGGGATTGATGAAATCGTTCATGTAGTCTTTGCTCTTGAATCTCTTGGCCCGCAGCGGAATTTCTTCTTCTCCATTGAGCGCACGGCTGGTCTGCTTCCCCTTGCGCTGTATAAAGGGCGCATGGTAGTCAATCAGGTTCTCGATCGACAGACTGGCATCGATAAACGCCTCAACCTTCTCCAGACCGTAGCGTTCTATGTAGCGCTGAATCCGCACACCATGGTTGGCCATCTCATCCACCATCTTGCGGTTGGTCTTGGAAAACCAGACATTGTTCTTGAAGAAATCACAATGCCCATAGACATGGGCCATGACTATCTTCTGGTCGACCAGCTGATTGGCACTCAGCAGATAGGCGTAACAGGGGTCATTGTTAATGACCATTTCGTAGATCTTTTGTAGGCCGTATTTGTAACCCTTGCTGAGACGGTCATACTCCATCCCGAAACGCCAGTGGGGGTAGCGGGTCGGGAACCCCCCATAGGCGGCCACTTCATTGATTCCCTTGAAATCGAGAATATGGAAAATAACCTCGAAGAAATCAAGCCCGTAGGCCGCAGCGTGTCCACGAATTTCTTCTCTGATCTCGCTCAAATCCGGCGGAAGCATTACCGCCCCTTTCCAAGAAAGTCCTTGATGGACCGTAGAATATCGTCCTTGCCGTTTATCTCGGAGGTCACGAGTATTTCCTCCTCCGAGAGATGCTGATTCAAATCCTTGATGAACTGCCCGCTCCCATAATGGCTCTTCACCTGGCCATAGGAGAACTGATTGGACACTGGAAAGAGCTCTTCCTTGAGCAGTTTCATGCAGCGGGCCGTGTCACCGCCGCTCCAATTGTCCCCATCAGAGAAGTGAAAGGGATAAATGTTCCAATCTTCGGGGCTGTACTCCTGCTTGATAATTCGGCTGCACAATTCGTAGGCCGAAGAGATCACAGTCCCTCCGCTCTCACGGGTGTGGTAGAAGGTTTCCTTGTCCACTTCCCGGGCCGTGGCATCGTGAATGATATAGCGGATTTTAAGCCCATCATACTGGGAGCGCAGCCATGTCTCGATCCAGAAGCTCTCAATGCGAACCAGCTCCTTCTGTTCATCACCCATGGAGCCCGACACATCCATCATGTAAACAATGACTGCGTTGCTTTCGGGATGCTGCTGCTCCTTCCAGGCCCGGAACCTCTTGTCCTCCCGTACTGGAATGATCACGGGGCGCTCATGGTTGTATGTGCCCGAAACAATCTGCCGTTTGAGAGCCTCCCGGTAGGTCCGCTTGAAATGGCGTAGAGACTCGGGGCCCACTCTGCGGATTCCGGTGTAACGTCCTTTTTCGGAAATGATATTCTTTTTTCCGCGGGGTTCTATGCGGGGAAGTTCCAGTTCTTCACCCAGGATTTCGGCCAGCTCCTCGATGCTGACCTCCACCTCCAGGAGGTGCTCTCCCGGTTGGTTGCCGGCTTCACCGGAGCCGCCGTCCTGATCCCCCGATCCAATGGGAGTTCCCGGAGGACCATCACCCTGACCGACGCCACCGACTTCTTTTTGTCCGTATTTGAAATGGGGAAGGTCGATCTGAGGGACGGGGATACTGACAAGTTCCTTCCCCCGTCTCCCGATCATTTCCGTGTGGCTGATATATTTCTTGAGGTTCTTCCGGATCGTACCCTTTACAATCTGCCGGAACCTGCTGTGATCCTTCTCAATTTTGATGACCATCGCTGCTCAAAACTCCGGCCCGTCAGACACGTGTCTGCTTTCAGCTCTTCACATCGCCCCGTGCGAAAATACTGGCCACAAAGTGCAAAACGTCCGTCGCACAGACGTCGCAATAGCCGTAGTTCCGGATCAGCCGGCTCTTGACCACATCGATTTTCTCCTGCGTTTTGTCGTCAACCACCGCCGTGGAAACCAGGCTGGTCAGCTTGATCGTGTCCTTCTGATCCTCGAAAAGTTTCAGCTCCAAAGCCTTTTGAAGTCTTTCATTGGTCTTGTAGTAAAACTTCTTTCCTTCGACGGCGAGGGCGCCGATATAATTCATGATTTCACTGCGGAAATCGTCTTTCCGGCTTTCAGGAATTTCTATCTTCTCCTCAATGGCCCGCATCAGCCGCTCATCGGGCTCTTCGTCTTCACCGGTGTACTTATTCTTCACCTTTTCCTTCTGGGTGTAAGCTTTAACATTGTCAATATAGTTGGCGCACAACTTGGCAATGGACTCTTCGTCGGCCGATATGGCGCGCTGCACATCATTCTTGACGATATTTTCGTATTCTTCGCGGGACATGGCGAGAAGTTCCCGATAGCGCTTTCGCATGTCATCACTGCTGATGAGCGAGTGATGGGCCAGCCCCCCTTCCAGCTCCTTCATGACCATGAAAGGATTGATACATCCTTCGTGCTTGTCGCTCACCAACGCATTGGATATCTTGTCCTGTATGTAGCGGGGAGAGATTCCTTCCATGCCTTCTCGCTTTCCTTCCCGGCGCAACTCAAGGACGTTGTCCTCTGTGAATCCGGGAAGGGACTGGCCGTTGTAAAGTTTCAATTTTTGCATGAGCGTCAGTTGCGCCTTCTTGGGCTCCTCCAGCCGCGTCAGAATGGCCCACATGGCCGCAGTCTTGATGGTGTGCGGTGCAATGTGCACCTGCGGGATCTTCTCGGCGTTGAAGTCCTTTTCATAGATCTTCAGCTCGTCTTCCAGACGCGTGATGTAAGGAATGTCGATCTTGACAGTCCTGTCGCGCAGGGCTTCCATGAACTCGTTGTTCTGCAGCTTCTTATACTCCGGTGCATTGGTATGCCCGATGATGACTTCGTCGATATCGGTCTGAGGAAACTTCTTCGGCTTGATCTTGTGTTCCTGAGAGGCACCGAGCAGATCGTAGAGGAAAGCCACGTCCAATTTGAGCACTTCGATGAATTCAACCAGGCCGCGATTGGCAACATTGAATTCCCCGTCAAAGTTGAAGGCCCGGGGATCGGAATCGGAACCGTATTCGGCAATCTTGCGGTAGTTGATATCCCCAGTCAGCTCCGTCGAATCCTGATTCTTCTCATCTTTCGGCTGAAAGGTGCCGATCCCGATGCGATCTTTCTCGGAGAGCGCAATGCGGCGCACGTTGACATGTTTGATGACCTGCGTCCAATCCCCGTGGTGCCGAGCATTCAGTTCCCGATACATCTGGCGGCAGCTTGGACAGAGTTCCCCTTCAACAAAAACCCGCTCGTCCGGCGCCCGCCCGACGTTCAACTCCTGGAGCACCTTGGGACGCCAGTCCATGGGAATCAAATGCAGGGGTTCCTCGTGCATGGGGCACACCAGTTCATCCCCCGCGCGGTTGTGCTGGTCCCCGTTATCGCCCACCGTCCAAGCGATGGTATACAGGGCACCCTCGTCGGTCTTGGAATAGGTTTCAAGACCCCGCTTCAGCAAACGAACGATCGTGCTCTTGGCACATCCCACCGGCCCGTGCAGAAGGAGCACCCGGCGTTCCGTACCGTAGCGGCGGGCGGCGGATTTGAACACGTTGACCATCCGCATCAGCGGTCGCTCCAGGCCGAAGATCGCGTCGGAGCCGTTGCCGAAGGGATCGTCAAAGAACTTGTAACGCATCAGCTGTTGTTTGTTGTCTTCTACCGATTCCGTGCCATAGGAGAGGATCATGTCGTAGATTCGCTCGAAGGCACTGCGCGCCACCCTGGGGTTATCACGAACAATTGCAAGATAATCCTCAAAGGATCCCTCCCAGTGGAGGTTTTTGAATTGCGCTGTGTTCTGAAGGTCGCTTATCAGGGATATGATATTGTTTCCGGCCATAACTCCCCTCCATGCCTGCCTCTTAAAACGAGGAGCGAAAAACCAATTTTCGTTGTGGATATAATTAGTTAGAAGTTTATCATATTCGAGGTATCAAGTCAATTTAACAGCACAGCCCACGCGCGTTCGCGCGCACCGCGCTTTTGCTTGACGCGAGGTAACTGCTATTGATAAAATATATGCTTTCCTTATCGCCGACAACGTATGCGCGTCCTTACGGCAAAAGCCTGTGGCGCGCCGGAAAATTCGGAGGTCCCCGCATCAGTCACTTTTCTTCCGGTATCTTTAATTCGTGCCGTTCCTCAAGACACAGTGCTTGCAGGCGTCGTGCGCGATGATCGCCGTTGTCCAGCGGGTGTCCCAGGCGTCCGTCGTCGCCGGCAGCTACTCTGCCCACATTGACCGAGGTGTTCTCATCCTGATCGGCGTTGCGAGAAACGATGCGGCCGCGCAGGCTGAAGAGCTGGCTGCCAAGGTAGCGCACCTGAGGATCTTTGAAGACCCAAAGGGCAAGATGAACTTGTCCCTGCTCGATGTGAAGGGCGCCGCTCTGGTGGTGTCACAGTTTACGTTGACGGCCAACACCGACCGCGGACGCCGCCCCGGCTTCGATCAGGCGGCACCGGCGGTGCAGGCAAGCGCACTCTACGAACATTTTGTGGCGCACCTTCAGGCCGCCGGCGTGCCGACCCAGACGGGCGTTTTTGGTGCCCCCATGGCCGTGCAGTTGACCAACGACGGCCCGGTGACGCTGATCCTGAAGAGCAAGGGAGTGCCAGCAACGGAAATGAAAGGAAAGCGATCATGATTCTGGAGACAATGGCCGTTGGTCCGTTAGAGGTAAACACCTATCTCATCACATCGGGGCCAGGAAAGGAGGCGGTGATCATCGATCCCGGCGATGAAGGTGCGCGGATCATGGGACGGGTCCGGAAGCTCGATCTTTCGGTCCGCTACATCCTGAATACCCATGGGCACTTCGATCACATTGGCGCCAACGGCATGCTCAAGGAAGCCACTGGCGCGCAAATCCTGATTCATCCGAAAGACGCGCCACTGCTGAGCACTGCCGCCGAACATGCGCGCTCCTTCGGCCTCCGGGCCGTCCCCTCCCCCCCTCCCGATGGCTTCATCGATGAAGGCGACCGGATCGAAGTGGAGGGCTTGGCTTTGCAAGTCATCGCTACACCGGGGCATTCCGAAGGTGGCGTCTCCTTTATTTTGGACACGCACGTCTTTACGGGAGATACGCTTTTCGCTGGCTCCATCGGCCGCACCGATCTGCCAGGCGGCTCTTTTCGGGACATCATGATATCTATCCAGGACAAGATTCTGCCTCTGGGAGACCACATCAGCGTCCGGCCGGGGCATGGACCATCGTCCACCATCCAGAAGGAAAAGCGGACCAATCCCTTCATTGCAGAGCTGGGCTCGCGCTTCATCTAACCCAGAAGCCGGAGATGCACCTATGCCATAGCCGGGAAGAGCCTGCTTTCCAAAGTTTCGTGGAATTTTTCCTTGACACGGAGTGGCATATTCCCTATAAATACCGGGATATGCAAAATCAACGCCGTTTCGGGAGTGGCGCATGAAAACATATATGGCAAAAAAGGAAGATCAGGAGCGAAAATGGTACGTTGTCGATGCTTCGGGCGCTGTCTTGGGGCGACTGGCATCCAGAATTGCGCTGATGCTGACCGGTAAGAACACCCCCCAGTACACACCCCATGTTGACACAGGGGCCTTTGTCATCGTGATCAATGCGGACAAGATTCGGCTGACGGGACGTAAACTGGACAATAAGGTCTATTACCACTACTCGGGTTATCAGAGCGGCTTGAAACGCACGACCGCGGGACGGCTTCTGGAAACCCATCCGGAACGGCTCATTACCTATGCCGTTCGCGGCATGCTTCCCAAGAACCGACTCTGCCGGGGTATGATTCGCAAGCTCAAGGTTTACGCTGGACCGGAGCATCCCCATGCGGCGCAAAAACCGGAAGCGATTTCATTTCAATAGGATTGATCGGGAGGTTTGCGGACATGGATCAGGAGCGAGTCTACGCGACGGGAAAACGAAAGAACGCCTCAGCGAGAGTCTATATTTCTTTTGGCAGCGGGCAGATCGTCATCAACCACAAAGAGATGGGCGAATACCTCGGTGGACGTGAAACGCTTCGAATGATGATTGAACAGCCCTTTGAGCTGACGGAGACGAGCGGCAAGTTCGATGTCCTCGCCACAGTGCAGGGCGGGGGCTCGTCCGGTCAGGCGGGTGCCATCCGCCACGGTATTGCCAAGGCCTTGGCTCTTCATGATGCAGCATATCGTGCCACACTGAAGAAGGCCGGCCTGATTTCCCGGGATCCGAGAAAGAAAGAACGGAAGAAACCGGGCCAGCCGAAGGCCAGAAAGAAATTCCAGTTTTCCAAACGGTAAACTTGAAAGGAGGCCTTTCGGCCTCCTTTTTTTTCGAGAAATCGTCGTGGGGACCGCTGCCCATCGCGAAGGGCTGTCGGTTTCGGGAGGACAAACCCTTTGATCAAAGTGGCAGTGGCCGGTGCCACCGGCTACACCGGCTCCGAACTGCTTCGGATACTGCTCAATCATCCCAAGGTTGAGATCGTTCGCATCACCTCCGAGCAGAGCGCGGGGGCGGCCCTGGCTGGCGTTTTCCCACAGTTCAAGGGGCTCCTGGAGCTGACCTACGAACCGCTCGATCCCGTTTCTGTGGTCCAGGGGGTGGACATCGTTTTCCTGGCCTTGCCCCATACCGAGTCCATGAAGGTCACCCCCCGCATGGTGGAATCGGACGTGCGCGTCATCGACCTCAGTGCTGATTTCCGGCTGAAGCAGCCAGCCCATTACCGGAGGTGGTACCACGTGGAGCATCCTGCGTCGGCGCTTCTGGCCACATCCGTCTACGGTCTACCCGAGCTGCACCGGCAGGCGGTGATCGGGGCAAAATTGCTGGCCAATCCCGGGTGTTATCCGACCGCGGCCATCCTCGCGCTGGCCCCGCTTGTACAGGACCGGCGCATCGAACTGACGGGAGTGGTCATCGACGCCAAATCGGGCGTGACCGGGGCAGGCAAGACCCCGCAGCCCCATCTACACTTTCCCGAAGCCAACGAGTCCCTCATGGCCTACCGGGTCGGTGCGCATCAGCACACACCCGAGATCGAGCAGGAGTTGGGGCTTCTGGCTGGCACCGAGCTCTACGTCAACTTCACCCCCCACCTGATTCCCATGAACCGGGGCGTCTACTGTACAGCTTACGCGGCCCTGCGGGAGCCTGCATCAACGGCGGCCCTCCTCGAACTCTATGGTGTGTTCTACAAAGCCAAGCCCTTCATCCGAGTCTTGCCGGCGGATGTCTATCCAAGCACACGCCACGTGCGCGGGACGAACTACTGCGACATTGGCCTTAAAGTTGACGAAAGAACTGGAAGGGTGATTGTCCTCTCCGCAGTCGACAACCTTGTGAAGGGCGCCGCAGGACAAGCCGTGCAGAACATGAATCTCATGATGGGACTCGAGGAAGAAACCGGCCTGCGACTCCCGTCCCTGGTTCCTTAGGGGTCACCACCATGTCTGGGTTTGTCCGGAAGGTTTCGGGAGGCATTACGGCCCCCCAGGGATTTCGGGCCGCCGGCATCGCCTGCGGCATCAAGCGCACGGCGGACCCGGACCTCGCCTTGATCGTGTCCGAAGCCCCTGCGGCAGCGGTCGGCATGTTCACCCGGAACCGGGCGGTGGCCGCACCGGTCGTCTGGACGCGGAAGATTCTCCCCACGCCCGCACTCCGGGCGGTGATTGTAAACAGCGGCAATGCCAACGCCTGTACCGGTGTAACCGGCCTGCAGGATGCGGAAGCCATGGCCGCGCACACCGCCGATCATCTCTCTGTCCGCAAGCGGGAGGTGGCTGTGGCATCGACCGGCGTCATCGGTGCTCCCCTGCCCATGGAAGCTCTACTGCCCGCGATTCCTCGACTGATCAAGGGGCTTTCCCGATCGGGCGGCACCCGGGCCGCGCGTGCGATCCTCACAACGGACACGCGCACAAAGATCCGTGCGGTGGAAACAACACTGCGCGGAAAACGGGTTCGCATCGGAGGAATCGCCAAAGGCTCAGGCATGATCCATCCGAACATGGCCACCATGCTCGCCTTTGTGACCACCGATGCCGCTGTGGAGCCCGTATTTCTCAAAGACGCTCTCAAGGAAGCCGTGGAGCAATCTTTCAACCGCATTACCGTGGATGGTGAGACGAGCACCAACGACATGGTACTGATCCTTGCCAACGGACTTTCGGGGGTACGCTTGGGCGCGCGGGAGCTGCGTTCCTCGGGCTTTCAGACGGGACTGAACCAGGTCTGCCAGGAGATGGCTTTCGACATCGTCCGGGACGGCGAAGGGGCCACCAAGTTCGTGACGGTGCGGGTCGTGGGCGGCAAGAACGAAAATCACTGCCTGATCGTCGCCCGCCGGATCGCGCAATCAAGCCTGGTGAAAACCGCCCTCTTCGGCGAGGACGCAAACTGGGGGCGCATCATGGCCGCCGCCGGTGTTGCCGGCATTCCCCTGCAACCGGAAAGACTGGACATCTACTTCGACAAAGTGCAACTCGTCAAACAGGGCGCCGCACGGGGTGTCCGAGAAGAGCACCAGGCCTCACGGGTACTCAAGAAGAAGCACATTACCATCACCGTGGACCTGCACCAGGGCTCCGCCGCCGCAGAGATCTACACCACCGACCTCTCCCTCGACTATGTCCGCATCAACGCGGATTACCGCTCCTAACGTAATGGGGGCGACGGGGCTAAGCCAATTGAGCAAAGGGGTCAAGGATTCAAGGGGTCGAGGGCCCAAGTGAAGGAGAAGCGTCGATGCTCCCCTCAGCCTTACCCTGGGGGAAATTTTGCAAGGGCCTTGATCTGGAATTCGTACACTGCCCACAGCCAACTGCCCACCGGTTTTTTTCTCTGTGCCCTCCGTGCCTCTGTGGTAAATCGCTCTTGATCTTGCCTTTAACCCAGAACTGCCTTTCTCTGCGTTCTTCGCGTTCTCTGCGGTAAGATAGTCTTTGACTTTCGCCTTTCACCTGAAGTGGCCTTTCTTTGTGCCCTTTGTGTCTGGTGAGATCGGTTTTGGGTTCTTGCCTTTAACCCGATTTGGTTCTTGTCCGCGTCCTCCGCGCCCTCTGCCCCATTAGGAACAAGAACAGTTTCTAACGGGGGAGCCGGTGAAAAGCTTTTCCCCCTTCATCTCACTGGCTGAATATTTTCCGGGGAGTCGTTCTTCGGCACGTTCACCCGGGTGGACACGGGGTAGGCAACCATTTCGGCGGGAGGATAGGGTTTGAGCAGGGGTGCCAGAGCGGGGGCTTCCTGCACCGCGGGATCGAGCCAACGGCCGAGCCCCTCTTTCGGCAGGATGACCGGCATCCGGTCATGGATCGGCTCGAGCAATTCATTGGCGTCGGTGGTGAGGATGGTGCAGGTCGGGATCTTGTCTCCCTCCGGTGAGGTCCAGACATTGTAGAGACCGGCAAAACCGAAGGGCTTTTTCGATTTGAGATGAATATAAAACGGCGTCTTACCGTTCTTCTCTTTTCGCCACTCGTAAAAACCGTCGGCCACGATCACGGCCCGTTGTTTCCGAAAAGCACCCCGAAAACTCGGCTTCTCCGCTGCCGTTTCCGCCCGCGCGTTGATCATCTTGTAACCGGTGGACGCCACTTTCGCCCAGGCAGGGATGAACCCCCAGCGGCAAGCGATGAGGCGTCTCTTGCCGCCATCGACGATCACAGCGATCTCCTGGCCCGGTGCGACATTGTAGCTCGGCTTCAGCGCACAGCTTTCAACTGCCAAATCAAAGGCTCTGAGTATTTCGGGAATGGTGCTTTCCCGGACGAACCTGCCGCACATGACGGCTCCCTTCCCTTGGCTTTAGAAAAACAACGAGGAGTAAACGACCTAAGTTCCGACCGCCCAAGACAAAGCGCTCACCCGGCATCAAACCAAGTGAGCGCTTGAATCGCAAACCTCAGACGCTGTAGCAATTAGAACCTCCTAGTGACGGTGAACCCCACCAGATGAAAATTGCTCCTGTAAGACGCATTAAAATCTTCGTAGTTCTTGTCGGTGCTCCGATTTTCAAATTTGGACCACATGTACGCCCCATCCAAGGTCCAGTCGCCCCTCGTGTATCCGCAACCCAGGGAGAAGTTGTGCCGGTCTGAATCGGGAAGGATCGGCCCCAGCGTTTCATCGGGGATCGGATTGGTATCGTAGAAGTACCCAGCCCTCACGGCGAAGTTGTCTGTGTACTTGTATTCCGTTCCAAAATGAAACCCCCATGTGTTCGTCCAGTCCTCTTCCAAGACTCTTTCGCTCAAACCGCCCAGCGTGACCAGGCCCGGTTTCAGGTGGATCTCGAGATCATCGAAGTCGTTCCACGTCGTATATTGCGCGTCAAACTCGAAGGTCCACCGATCGAGCATGGTGGTGGAGATGCCGAAAAGGAAGATTGCCGGAAGACCCAGACTGGTTCTCGCACGGGTACGCTCTTTGCCGCCACCCAGCAACTGGTTGCGGGCGAAATCCACCGTGGCTTCCGAGCGGGAAACCTCGACATTTGAATCGGTCCGATAGGAAAACCCAAAAGTCCAGAATTCATTGAATCGGTACCGAAGGCCGAAATTGACTGCAAAAGCGTCGCCGCGAGCATCGAGCTTAAATCGGCCTGCCTGGTCGGGCCCAAGTGTTGGCGGAGTGGGAATAAGTACGTTCTGTTCGTAACTCTGAACGGGCGTCAAACCCGGTAGTGCAACCCTCCGGATGATCTGCGCTTTGGCCCGAACATAGTGAACGCCGATCGCCAAAGACAGCTTGGGATCGACCTTAAAGGCAAAATTGGGATTGATATCATAGGTCTTCAGATGCGCTTCGTCCGCCACGGCGTTGCCCACCGCGCGGTCCGACCAGTTCGTTCCGATGCCAAAGGGGCTGTAGTAGCCGAATCCGAAGGTGACGTTGTCATTGATGCGATGGGTCAGGTAGAGATGGGGTAAGAAAAACGTCCGGGACTGCATCTCCTCGGTAAAATCCGGCCCCGCCGTAAATTCCCTAGGCACTTCATACTTCTGGTCGTTCCGGATGAAGGTATTCCCGATGGCCAACTGGGTCCCGGGGAGCTGCGTAATCCCGGCGGCATTGTTAAAGATGGCCGACGGGTCATCGGCGACCGCTGTGAAGGCGCCGGCCATTCCCATGGCTTTGGTGCCCTGCTCGAAGACCAGAAAGCCCGCCGCACCCGCCGAGGGGATTCGACCAAACTCAATCAACATAAAAAAGAACAATACACTGATAGCCCGTTTCATGGTCCCCCCTCCCTTTAAAAGTTTCTGCCCCTTCTATCAGAAGCACCACGTCGGATCAAAGCATCTCATCCAGCGCGACGTCAAAGAATCAGGCCATCCCGGCCGTTTCAACCATAACAACCGTTTTCAACAATCCGGCTCCT
The DNA here is from genome assembly GCA_947259355.1 of uncultured Nitrospirota bacterium. Lineage (GTDB taxonomy): Bacteria > CG2-30-53-67 > CG2-30-53-67 > CG2-30-53-67 > CG2-30-53-67 > CALZGC01. The sequence goes on from CAMYMF010000008.1 coordinate 17,663, forward strand.
ACTCTTCATAGAGCTTTTCCAGCAGTGCGCCGTATTTGGCGGTGATTGTTTTTCGGCGTACCTTCATGGTGGGTGTGATCTCACCATTCTCTTGCGTCAATTCCTGATCGAGCAGTGCGATCCTCTTGATCTTCTCGAAACGGGCCAGATCTTTCTGCAGTGTTTCCACCCGCGACATCATGAAGGCATACGTCCGCGGATCCTCAACCAACTCTTTGTCGGACGCTGCTTGAAGACCCTGCGCCTTCATTTCCTGTGTCAGTTTTTCGAAATCGGGCACGACCAGCGCGGTCAAGTATTTACGACGATCGCCGTAGACAACAACCTGAGAGATGTAGGGGTCCATGGTCAGCAGGTTTTCAATATTCTGCGGGGAGACGTTCTTGCCGCCCGAAGTGACGATGATGTCCTTTTTCCGGTCGGTGATGGTCACAAAACCATCTTCATCCATGACGCCCACATCCCCCGTGTGAAGCCATCCCGCGTCATCGATCATATCCCGCGTGGCCTGTTCATTTCGAAAATAGCCCTTCATGACCGAGGGACTGCGCGTCAAGATCTCTCCGTCCTCTGCAATCTTCACCTCGACACCGTCCAGAGGCAGACCGATGGCTCCGAACTTGATGCGGTCATGCCGATTGGCTGTGATCACCGGTGAGGTTTCCGTCAGGCCGTACCCTTCTACAATCGTCACCCCCGCCGCGTAAAAAAACTCGGCGATCTCTTGAGACAGCGGCGCGCCCCCCGATATGAAGTAGCGCAGCCGTCCCCCCAGCCTCTCTTTGATCTTGCTGAAGACGAGGTGATCGGCCACGGCGTAGCCGAGTTGCAGCAGCAGAGGTCCCCTCTTACCGGCCAAACGATAGGGGGTCAGTTTCTGGCCGATCCCGATGCCCCAGAAGAAGATCCGCTGCCGGATGGCGGGACTGTCCTTGACCTTTTCCAGTACCCGCGCATGCATCTTTTCGTAGAGACGGGGCACGGAAATCATAACCGTCGGCCGTACTTCGCCCATGTTCTCGGCCACCGTATCGACCGACTCGGCATAGGCAATGGTGATCCCATTGAAGATCATGAAAAACTGCCCTACCGTCCGCTCGAAGACGTGGCTCAGTGGCAGAAAAGAGAGGCAGGTATCCTTATGGGACACGGGCACCGCCGGGCCGGCCGCGTCGCAGTTGAAAAGGATGTTTCCGTGGGTAAGCATGACCCCCTTGGGGTCTCCCGTCGTGCCGGAAGTGTAAATGATGGTAGCTGTATCGGAGGTCACCGCCCGCGCCACGTGCTGCTGGAAGAGCTCCGGCTGCTGCTCGTGGAGTTCCTTTCCCATTTGACGCAGCAGGTCAAAAGGAATGACGTCCCCCTCCGACACGGGATCCATGACGACAACTTTTTCAAGGGAAGTCAAATCGGAACCGGCTTCCGTGATCTTCTGCAGCTGTTCGGCGGTGGAGACGATGACGGCTTTCGCCTCGGCATTGTTGAGGATGTAGGCAACCTGTCGGGCGGTATTGGTCTGATAGATGGGAACCGTGATGGCACCTTCCGACAGGATGGCGAGATCCGAGATAGCCCATTCGGGCCTGTTCTCCGACAGGATGGCCACCCGATCGCCCCGCACGACGCCGAGTTTGGAAAGCCCCAGCGCGACGTCGCGCACCGCATCGGCGAAAGCCCGCCACGAAATGTCCCGATACACCCCTCCTTCCTTGTACTTAAGGGCTGTTTCGTCGCCGTAACGCGCTGCGCAGTTAAGAAAGCGGTTGTGGAGTGTGTCCGCCATGGCTCGTTTTTGTATCCCCCCTCTGGACCCGCTATTCTTTCAATTTTCCCCCTAATTGTCCAGCGCTTTTTTCAATTCTTCCGTCAGCAGGGGCACCACGGTGAAGAGATCGCCCACGATCCCGTAGTCCGCCTTTTCGAAGATAGGCGCTTCCGGATCGTTGTTGATGGCGACGATCGTTCGGGAGGTGCCCATGCCGGCGAGGTGCTGCACCGATCCGGAGATGCCGCAGGCAATATAGAGCTTCGGATTGACCACTTTGCCGGTCTGACCAACCTGATCGGTGTGGGGGCGCCAGCCCGAATCGACGGCCACGCGCGACGCGCCGACGGCCGCCCCCAGCACCGCTGCAAGCTCTTCCAGGATCTTGAAGTTCTCGGCCTTCTTCACGCCGCGACCGCCGGAGACAATGACGGAGGCTTCGGTCAGTTCCACCTTCCCGCCCATCTCTCGGATTTCATCGAGCACCTTTGTGCGCACCGCCTCCAGGGCGGGCGCTACTGTCTCCACGGCCGCCTTGCGGGGAGGATCGGACGCTTCAGCGGCAATCACATTCGGACGGATGGTTGCAAAGTGAGGTTTTTCGCCGATGCATCGGCACTTTGCCCTGGCCTTGCCCCCATAGACCGGGCAAAAACCGGTGAGGTGGCCGTCCTCGACTGCAATCTCGATACAGTCGGTCATCAGGCCCGAGCCGAGCCGGGCAGCCAGACGGGGCAGCAGATCTCGAGCCAGAATAGAGTTTGCCGCCAGCACCGCGTCGGGTGCCTTCTCTTCGATGAGCTTCGCCAGGGCCTCCGTGAACCCGTCCGTCGAATACCGCTCCAATTCCGAATCTTGGACAAGATAAACCTTGTCTGCACCGTAGGTTCCAAACGCTTCGGCAAGCCCTTCGATTTCATTTCCTGCCAGGGCCACCCCTACCTCTGCACCGGACTGATCGCAAAGACCCCGCGCCGCAGCCGTCACTTCAAAACTCGATTTCTTGACCCGCCCCTCTTTGACCTCGGCGATCACCATCACACCGCTCATGCTTTCCTCCATTGCAGGGTTCTGCCGTGAATACCCGGCCGGCCATACGGCATGGCTCCGTCCTTATTTGAAAATCCACCAGTTGAGGATCTTCTCATTCTCGGTCAACTCGGCAAAGGTGCCTATGCCCAACAGGATGACGTAAATCATGAGCAACCCGAGCACGATGTAAGACCCGTACCGATTCCAAAAGGAATTCGGATTCTTCGGCTCCCGTTCTTCGTTTTCGATCTGATTGTTCTCTGCTAACATGGCCACCTCGCTTGCCTTCAGCCTTCAGTCTTCATTCTTTAGCTTTCCGTCTTCTGCCCTCCGTCTTCCGGCCTCAGAGTGCCTTCGCCTCCTCCTTCAGCAGCCGGACCAGTTCTTTCACGGCCTGCGCAGGCTCACCCGGAACGATTTTACCGGCCGTGCGCTCCGGAGCGGGCGACAGCGTTACCGTCTCGACCTTTTGCTTCAGAGCGTCTGCCGACACACCGAGGGCTGCTGCGTCCACCGCTTTGATCTCTTTCTTCTTGGCCTTCATGATGCCAGGCAGCGAGGCATACCTCGGCTCGTTCAGACCCTTCTGGGCTGTCACGAGCGCCGGCAGGGGCAGATGCAGAACCTCCCGCCCCCCTTCCACTTCCCGCTCCACGGTCACCGATTTGGCATCCTCCGCCAGCGCCAACTTAGTGATCACAGTGGCCTGCGGAATGCCGAGGTATTCCGCCAGAGCCGGGCCCACAAAACACGCATTGTCGTCCACGGCCTGTTTGCCGCAAAGAATCAAGTCATACTCCATTCCCGAGATGACTCTTGCCAGAAGCTGCGCCGTTACGAAGGGGTCGGCTTCTTCGAAGGCCGGGTCCTTCAGGTGGATACCGCGGTCCGCGCCCATGGCCAGACACGTTCGGATCGCCTCGGTGGTTCGATCCGGTCCGAGAGAAATGACCACCACCTCCCCGCCGACCTTCTCTTTCAGTCGCAGGGCCTCCTCCACTGCGTATTCATCATAAGGGTTGACGACATAGCTGAGGCCCGATGTTTCGATCCCCTTGCCATCGCTTTTAATCTTGATCCGGGCTGCCGTGTCCGGCACCTGCTTCATGCATACGATAATGTTCATGGATTGCCCTCATAGTATTGGCATTCGCACATGCCTGTTTGAACCCCGTGAGAACTTGATGCCCAATTTCCCATTGCTGCAAGAAGGGTTCGAGGATTCAAGGGTCCGAGGGGTCCAGTGATAGAAGACCCTAGGGTTCCAGGATTCTGGGGTTCCAGGGTTCAAGTGAGTATAGAACAATCCTTGGTGTAATCGTAGCGCCTTTCACTAGAACCCTTGACCCCTTGGATCCTTCTATCCTCCTACGCTGCACGCCTTCGCTCTTCGCCATTCCACCAGCGAGGAAGCACCCCCACAGTTCAATACTCCCCCTTCTTCAACAGTTCCCTGGCAATGACAATATGCTGGATCTCATTGGTGCCTTCGAATATACGGTTGATCCGGGAGTCCCTGTAAAAGCGCTCAATGGGCATGTGGGTCATGTACCCCATGCCGCCGTGGATCTGCATGGCCTTGTCGACAATCCAGTCCTGCCAGTCGGTACAGAGGTACTTGACCATCGCCGACTCGCGGGAGAATCGCTCGCCCCGATCGGCCATGGTTGCGGTGCGATAGACCATGCTCTCCATGGCGTAGATGCGGGCCCCCATCTCAGCCAGGTAGAACTGGATGATCTGCTGGTCCGCGAGGGGACGGCCGAACTGTTTGCGTTCATTGGCATGGGTGATGGAGAGGCGCAACATCTCCTTGGAGGCCCCCAACGCCGCGGCCCCGAGACCGAGCCGCCCGTAATCCAGGGTTGCCATGGCATTCCGGAACCCCTCCCCCACCTTTCCCAGCACCTGAGACCGGGGGATGCGCATCTCTTCGAAGATCAGCTCGGCCGTGTTGGAGCCCCGGATCCCCATCTTCTCTTCGATGGTCCCCACCGAGAAGCCAGGCGTGTCCGTGGGCACGATAAAGGCGCTGATGCCGCCCCGGGGCCCCTTGGCGGCATCATTGGCCGCGTAGAGAATGACCACATCGGCGATTCCGCCGTTGGTGATCCAGATCTTGCTCCCGTTGATGACAAAACCATCGCCGTCCTCCACGGCCGTTGTGCGTATGGCGCCCGCATCGGAGCCGGCGCCGGGCTCGGTCAGGGCAAAGGCCCCCAGTTTTTCCCCCTGGGCCATGGGCACCAGAAACTGCTGCTTCTGCTCCTCCGTTCCATCAAGCAGAATCGGCATGCAGCCGATGCTCTGGTGCGCAGCGATGGTAATGGCAAAGCTTGCGCATCCGTGGGAGAGCTCCTCCATCATGATGCAGTAGCCGATCTCTCCGAAACCGCTCCCGCCGTATGCTTCAGGAATGGCAATGCCCGTCAGACCGTTCTCCGCCGCCTTCCGGATGAGGGCCTGGGGAACCTCCTTCTTCTTGTCGATTTCGGCCGCGAGCGGGCGGACCTCCTGATCGGTGAATTTCTTCACCATCTCCCGGATCATCCGTTGCTCTTCGGTCCATTCGAAATCCATAGGCCACCTCGTCGGTTTGTTCAGGGTGGGCTACTCGGTCTCTCTGTCAAGACGGCTGCGCGCCGATCTCACACGGGATAGCTTGCTTTTTCGAGGGTGCTCTTTGCGATGTCCACCAGGATCTTGTCGTCGTTCCGGTCGATCATCCGGTTGTTGCGCCGGATGCGGCGCCACGCAAAGTTGCAGAAAGTCTTGCAGATATGAATCTCCGTCTCCGCCGCGTCCACCCCCTTCTCCTGAATCGCTGAACTTACGCGGGAGATCACGCAGGTCATCACATAGAGATCGCTGACCATCTCGGCAATTCTCTCCAGGAGAAACTCTCTCTCGACGATCTTTTTGCGGTGCCGGCGGATCACCTTCTCCGCCGTATCGGGCAGCTGCCGGGCATACTCCTCGACCCGCCGGTACTCATCCTCCAGCAGGGTGTCGGCCCGGGTAATGCGGTCCCCCGCGAGGGACGTGATCTTGCGCACGGCGTAATCGGCAAGCTGGCCGAAGTTTCGCAGCGGATCCTTGATCGCTTGGGCGACTTCCTTGAGCTTCTCACCAGGACCCTGGAGCCCCGCCAGAGCGATGAAGAGGCGCAGAATCTCATTGGTCCCCTCAAAGATCATATTGATGCGCGCGTCCCGCAGGAACCGCTCGTGCGGGTACTCCTCCATATAGCCGTTGCCACCCATGATCTGCAGCGCGTCGTTGATCACTTCCCAGAGCCGGTCGGTGCTGAACACCTTGGAAATAGCCGACTCCAGTGAGAAATCGATATCCCCGCGATCCGCCAATCCCGCCGTCAGGTAGGTGGCGCTCTCCATGGCGTACGTGTTGACCACCATGCGGGCGATCTTCTCCTGGATCATCTCGAATTCGGCAATGGGCTTGCCGAACTGCTCCCGTTCCTTCGCGTGGGCCACCGAAGTCTCGATCATGGTACGGGCCGCGCCGACGCATCCGGAGGCGAGCCCCAGGCGCCCCGAGTTCAGCACTTCCATGGCCACCTTGAAGCCGTTGCCCTCCTCGCCGAGTAGATTCTCAACCGGCACCTTCACATTCTCGAAGATAACCGGCGTCGTGGAGGAGCCCCGGATCCCCATTTTCTTCTCCTCGGGCCCGATGATGATCCCTGCCATCTCCTTGGTGACGATGAATGCACTGACCCGCTTCTTCTTTTCTCCCTTGACGTCGACTTCGGTCTGGGCAAAGACGGTGAAGAAGTCTGCCATGCCGCCGTTGGTGACCCACTGTTTGGAGCCGTTCAAAAGATAGTGATCTCCCTGCCGCACGGCTGTTGCCTTCAGCCCCTGCGCATCGGAGCCCGCCCCCGGCTCCGTCAGGCAGAAGGCAGCCATCCATTCGCCCGTGGCCAGCCTGGGAAGATACTTTTGTTTCTGCTCCTCCGTGCCGAAGAGAAGGAGCCCCTTAAACCCGATCGACTGGTGCCCGCCCACCGTCACTGCCACCGAAGCGTTAAAGCAGGAGAGCTCCTCGATAACGCGACAATACGCACGCTGAGAGAGGGCAAAGCCATTGTAGGCCTCGGGGATGACCATCCCCATCAGGCCCAGCTCCGCAAGTCCTGTCATCACCGCCTCGGGGATCCGTTTCTCTTTATCGATGGCTTCCCCGTCGACCTTGTCCCGGCAGAATTTGCCGACGGAATCGATAATGAGATTGAGATTCTCCGCATCCTCCCCGCTGAGATGGGGATAGGGAAAGACAAGCTCTTCGTCGATCTTCCCTTCAAAGAGGGCCTTGCAGAAACTCCGTTCGTCCTTTTCGGCCATGCCCTTGCCTCCCCTGCTTGTCACTCGACCGGATAAAAGCTTTTTCCCTCGTCGGCCATCTCCCGGATGCGCTCCGCCGGCTCGAAGCGCGCCCCATACCGCTCGGCATAGTCTTCCAGATCACCCAGAATCGATGCCGCCCCCAGAGAGTCTGCGTATCGCAGGAGGCCTCCCCGAAACGGCGGAAATCCTGTCCCGAAAATCACCCCCGCGTCCACCACGGACGGACGGTCGACAATCCCTTCGGCCAGGATTTTGGCCGCCTCGTTGACCATGGTGAGCACCAGGCGGCCGGAGATCTCCTTTTCAAGAATGCCCGTCGGCCCTTTCTTGAGCCCCGCGATGATCGCCGTCGTCTCGGGCGCCACCGACCTGTCCTTCCCCTTGTAGACGTAGAAACCCTTGTTGTTCTTCTTGCCGAGACGCCCCGCCTCAACCATTTTCTCCAGAACCACTGAGGGGCACATACGATCGCCGTAGGCCTCGTGCAGAATGGCCGCTACCTTGAGAGCAATGTCGAGACCGATCGCATCGAGGAGAATGAACACCCCCATGGGCATGCCGAAGTCGAGCATCAACCGATCGACGGTCTCGATGCTGACCCCCTCTTCGAGCAGGAGGGCTCCTTCGTTCAGATAAGTCATGAGGATGCGGTTCACCAGAAAGCCTTCGCGGTCCCTGACAACAATAGGCGTCTTGCCCAATTTCTTCGAGAGAGCCACGAGGGTTGACACGGTCTCATCGGAAGTCTCCTCGCCCCGGATCACTTCCACCAGTGGCATCTTGTCCACGGGGTTGAAGAAGTGCATCCCCACAACCTTCTTCGGGTTCCGGGAGGCTGTCGCCAGTTCGGTGACCGAGAGCGAGGACGTATTGGTGGCGAAGATCGCCTCCGGCCGCAGATGCTCCTCCGCCTCTATCAGAACCTGTTTCTTCACATCCATCTTCTCCAGCACAGCCTCCACCACCAGGTCCATCCGCTTGAATCCTGTATAGTCGGTGGTGCCGCTGATCTTGCCGAATTTGCGCTCGAAATCGGTCCGGTCAAGAATCCGCTTCTTGCGCTTAGCGTCGAGGACCTTATAGGCCGCCTTCAACCCTCCCGCCACGGCCTCGGTACGGATATCCTTCATCCGTACAGGAATCTCCTTTTCTGCGAAGAGCTCCGCAATGCCGCCGCCCATGACCCCGGCGCCGAGCACCCCGACTTTTTCAATCGGCAAGGGCGCGACGTCGGCGTCGGCGACACCGGGATCTTTCTTGAACTCGTCCTGAAGATAGAAGACGCGGATCAGATTCTTGGAGACCGACGTGATGGCGGTTTCCCCGAAGAACCGGGCCTCCAAGGCCAGCCCCTGGGGCATCCCGAGCAGCAGCCCCTGCTCCACCACCTCCACCGCCTTGAGCGGCGCGGGGTAGTGACGGCCCACCTGTTTTTCCGTCCGCTCCCGAATCTTCTTGAAGAGAAACTTCCGGGCCGGGGGAGTCGTCTCGAGCACCAGCTCCATGGCGTTTCGTTTGCGGCGCATCCCCTCGGGGCGCTTCCATCCGCTGCCCATGACTTTGTTCCCCAGGTCGGAGGCGGCGCGCATCAGTATTTCCCGGGGCACCACGTCGTCTGCCAGGCCGATCTTTTTCGCCTTACGGGGATAGACATTCTTGCCGGTCAGGATCATCTCCATCCCCTGCTGAATCCCCACCAAGCGGGGAAGCCGCTGGGTTGCGCCAAAGCCGGGAATGATCCCCAGTTTGATTTCCGGCTGACCGAGCACCGTCCTGGGATGGTCCGTCACGATCCGATAATGACAGGCCAGCGCCAGCTCCATCCCGCCGCCGAGGCAGGCCCCATCGATGGCGGCAATCACCGGCACCGGCAGACTCTCGAGACGGTCAAAGATTGCCTGGCCCTTGCGCGCCAGAGTTTCTCCCATCCTCGGATCATCCACCCCCTGAATCTCACGAATGTCCGCGCCCGCAATGAAGATGCCCTCCTTGGCACTCTGGATGACGATGGCCTGGACTTTCTGATTCCCTGCGAGCTCATCGATAATTTGCGAGAACTGCTCCATGACCTGTGTGGTTAGCTTGTTGACCCGCTCCCCCGGCAGGTCGAACGTGAGCATCGCGATCCCGCAGTCCCGAATAGTGTACTTGAAAGCCGATTCCATGTTACCCCCCAGAGGTAGGGATGGGATTAACGGTAAGCCATCGTGTCACGGCGCTCCAGAACCATGGCGCCCCCCTGACCGCCGCCGATGCACAGGGTCGCCAATCCGAGCGCCAGTTCCCGCCGCTTCATTTCCTTCAAGAGGGTCAAAATCAAGCGGGTCCCGCTCGAGCCGACCGGATGCCCCAAAGCAATGGCACCCCCGTTCACGTTGAGGATCTCCCGGTCGATCTGACCGACGGAAATACGGCTGTTGAGATACTCCTTGGCAAAGGCCGGGGAGCCCATCGCCTTTTCGCAGGCCAGCACCTGGGCAGCAAAGGCTTCATTGATCTCGACCAGCTGCATCTCCTTGAGTTTTAGCTTGGCCCGTTTCAGGGCGAGATGGGACGCAAAGACCGGCCCGAGACCCATACGGCTCGGCTCCAGACCGGCAAAGGCATAGGAGCGGATCGTGCCGAGCGCTTCGTAGCCCAACTCTTTCGCCTTGGCCTCGGACATGACGAGTACCGCCGCAGCGCCGTCGGTGATCTGGGAGGAGTTGCCCGCCGTGACTGATCCGTGCTTCTTGTCGAAAACCGGTCGCAGCTTGCCAAGGGCCTCCATCGTTTGCCCCTTGCGGACCCCGTTGTCCTCCGCCACAGCCGCTTTGAACGCCGGCGGAACATAAACGGGAATAATTTCATCGGCCAGGCGGTTCTCCTGCTGTGCCTTCTCCGCCCGCTGATGGCTGATGAGGGCAAATTCATCCTGTTCTTTTCGGCTGATATCAAACTCCCGGGCCAGCACTTCCGCCGTCTGGCCCATGTTCAAGCCGCAGGTCGGATCAGTCAATCCTTTGAGGAGGCCTGCCACCGGTTTGAAGTGTGCCGGGCGCAGCGCCGAGAGGACCTTCAGTTTGTCCTGCGGCTTCTTGGCCCGTTGCAGCGACTGGAGAATGTCCTGAAAACTCTTGGAGAAAAAGAGAGGAATGTTGCTCATCGATTCCACGCCGGCCGCGATGACCACTTGGGCCTCGCCGAGCATGATCTGTCGATAGGCATTTACCACCGACTGCATCCCGGACGCGCAGTTACGGTGAACCGTGTAGGCGGGAACGCTCTTCGGAAGGCCGGCCCTGAGCGCAATGACCCGGGCGACATTGGCGGAATCTGCAGGCTGCCCGACATTGCCGACGATCACCTCGTCCACGGTGGCAGGGTCCAGGTCCGTCCGCTCCACCAGTTCCTGAACGGTGATGCGACCCAGCTCCGGAGCGGACAGATCGTTGAAAAGGGTCCAGGCCTTGATGTACGGAGTACGCACCCCGTCCACGATCACAACCCGCTTGTCCGTCATGGAACCTCCTTCAGCCTTCGCCGGGAAAGTGTGTTGCCACGGTCCACCGGGATGCCCATCCTGTGGCGCCGCGCTCGGCGAGCTCGGGGGGACTTCACGATAAAGCACCTGCATGATAAAACCCGAGCCGCCAAAAAAGTGCAACTTCAATTCTCGTAAAACTTAAATGGGATAGACTCTCCTTCTTTACCGGATAATTGCGAGACATCGCAGCGGATAGTTGATTCTTCATCAGTATAGCCCAATCGCTTCGCACCTGTCAATAATTCCAGAGAAAAAACGTATAGTTGAACCTTATTGTCTCATCCCCTGCTTGAGATCTGCAACTTGACTTGCATGCAGGAATTCTTATATCTTAATGACAAAAGAGTACGTGTAGCGAATGGGGGAAACGATGCGCTGGTTTTCATACGGGGCGCCGGCTCTTCTGCTGGTGGCCTTTTTCTTGCTGGCACCAACCTCTTCGGGATACGCGCAGGCGTCTGCCCCGGAGAAGGAGATCGAGCTTGAGAATGTGACCTATCAATTGTCAGACACGGAGACACCGGGCGTAAAGAAGTACGTTATGGAGGCGGACTTCAAGGCTTCGAAGGAGCGGGTCTGCGGCGTGATCTGCGATTACTACAATCACCACACCTTTATGCCGAGTGACGTTCGCTCCCGCGTCATGAGCGGCGACGCCCATCGGATCACACTGGAAGTCATTCTCGATCTTCCCTGGCCCTTTCAAGACTTGGAGAGCATCCTGCTGATCGATTTCGACAAGGAGAAGGCCCGGGCCCAGTGGGAGAGCATCGGGGGGAACATCAAGCGCAATGACGGCACCATCGAGATCGATCAGCGCGGGGAGTACTCCCACGTCACCCAAACGACCTATCTCGACATCGGCCGCTACTATCCGGACTGGTTCATCCGGGTTTACACCCGCACCATGACCTATCGCATCATGCGTGCCATCCGGGACCGGATTGAGGCGGAAGGGTGAAGGCATCCGGAAACCAGAGGACAGAGTCACAGATGACGGAGGACAGCAGGAGCCAGAGGACGGATTAAATAATGACAGAGAAGGGAAACAACGAAAGGAATCTTGGAAATGCGTCGACCTTCCCTTGCGGCCTTGGTGCTCTTTCGGTGAAATGGTTTTCGCTCTTGGTCTCAGCGGAAAATAGACTTTCTCCGCGTCCCCTGCGAGCTCTGCGGTAAAACGCTCTTCGCCCTATCCGTTAACCCAATAGGGCCTTCCTCCGCGCTGAGCTTATCTTCCTGCTATCCCCACGAACTCACGCCGAATCCTGCCGAGCGGGTTTCTCCTCCGCGGCTTCCGGATTTCCCGGAGGAACGGGACACTTCTCCGAGCCCGGAGACTCTCTCAGATTGCCTCGCACCCAGCGAAAGCCGAAGAGCAGCAAAAAGAGGGCAGCGGCCAGCAGAACGATGGTGGCGCCCGAGGCGGTGTTAAAGCGATAGGAGAGCGACAGGCCGGCGATGGCCGACACGAGACCGATCACCACGGCTACGATCAGCACCTGCCGATAATGGGTGGTGACTTCGTAGGCCGCGGCGGCCGGGATGACCAGCAGGGCCGAGACCAGAATGATGCCAACCACCTTCATGGAGATGACAATGGTCAGGGCCATCAAGGTGAGCAGAAGATAGTAGAGAAAGGTGACCGGAATGCCGCTCACCTGGGCCGACTCCTCGTCGAAGCTGATGAAGAGAAGCTCCTTGAAGAAGTAGAAAATGGCCCCCAGGACGAGAAGCCCCAGTCCCCCCACCACCCAGAGATCCTGACGGGTGACCGAGAGGATATTTCCGAACAGATAGCCGAAGAGATCGATATTGTAGCCGCTGGACAGACCAATGATCACAATGCCGAGGGCCATGGACGCCGCATAGAAGATCCCGATGGTCGTGTCTTCATGGAGCATTCCTTTGCGACTCACCACACCGATCATCCAGGCCGTCAAGACGGAAAAGATTACGGCCGAGAGGGTCGGACTGATGCCGAGCAATATTCCGAGGGCCACGCCGCCGAAGGCGGCATGCGAAATCCCGACCCCGATAAAGGAAAGACGGTTCACCAGCACAAAAAAGGAGATGACCGAACAGATCACACTGACCAGAACGCCCGCGACAAAGGCGTTTTGCATGAAGCTGTAGGAGAGCAGCTCAGTCATGGTGCTTCCCGATCATCCGGTGCGGGATCTTGCCGTGCATGACCATTTCCACCTCCGAGCCGTAGAGTTTCTTGAAGACATCTTTCTTCAGAATCTCTTCGGGTCGGCCGTGCAGATGGAGGGTCCGGTTCAGACAGGCAATGGCGTCACAGTGAATCGGCACCACGCCGACATCGTGGGTGGCCATGAACACAGTGAGCGAATACGCCTCACGCAGCCGGTGCAGGAGCCGGTAAAAACTGTCCTGACCCGCCACATCCACCGCCGCCGTCGGCTCGTCCAGAATGAGCACCTTCGGCTCGGCACAGAGGGCCCGGGCGATGAAGACCCGCTGCTGCTCTCCGCCCGAGAGGGTGCCGATCAGCTGGCGCGCCACGTGCGCCATGCCGACTTCCTCCAGACAGGAGAGGGCCATCTCACGGTCCTTCTTTTTCGGCCGTCCGCCGAGGCCGATTTTACCGTATCGCCCCATGACCACCGTATCGAGCACCGAGAAGGGTGCCCCCCGCTGCACAGCGATCTTCTGGGGCACGTACCCCATGATCCACGCGCGGCTGTCCCCGGTCCCCAGGTGTCTGCCCTGAATCAGAATTTCACCGCGCTCGGGACGAATCAACCCGAGCAGGGCCCGCAGCAAGGTGGTCTTCCCGCCGCCGTTGGGCCCGATGAGTCCGGTGAAAGTATTCTCGAGAATCTGGAGGTTGATCCGCTCGAGCACCGGACACCCACCAATTGAAACGTCCAGGTCCCGGACATCAATGATGATCTTTCTGTCGGATGTCATATGCCCCCTTTGCACTGGCCGTGCCCCATTTCGACAACGATTTCCTGCGGCAGCGCTTCTCTACGGGGCCTGCATGCCCCGCCTCATCACGTCGAGATTGTAGCGCATCAGCTTGAGATAGGTTGAGCGCTCCTCCACATCGGGCGAGCCGATGGGATCGAGCGTCAGGACCTGGGCACCGACTTCCTTGGCCAGCACATGCGCAGCTTTCGGATTGAGCTGCGGTTCGGCAAAGACAACCTTTGCGCTGCTCTCCCGAACCTGGCGGACGATCTTCATCATTTCCACCGGCGTCGGTTCCCTCCCCGGAGACGGCTCGATGACGCCCGCCTCGAACAACCCATAGCGCTCGGCAAAGTAGGTCCACGAGGGATGGATGGCCACAAACGATTTCCGGGCGAAACCGTTGACGGCCTCCCGGATTTCCTCGTCGAGACCCTCCAGGTCGCCCAGATAGGCCGCCGCGTTCCGAAAATAAATCTCTCGATGATCGGGATCGAGCCCCGCCAGCGCGTCGCGGATGGCGCGGACCTGATGCATGGCAATTATCGGATCGAGCCAGATGTGGGGATTTCCCATCGCGTGGCCGTGGGCACCGTCATGCCCGGTCTCATGAATCACATCCACCCCTTCGGAGGTTTCGACCTCGATGAGATCCTCCCCTGCGCCGGCACGCGCGAGCTGGGCGGACCAGAACTCGAACCCGAGCCCGATCTGGACAAAGAGAACCGCGCCCCGGAAACGCGCGAGATCCCTTGGCGAGGGCGAGTAGACATGGGGGCTGGCCGCGGGCGGCAGGAGCGTGACGACTTCCACGCGATCGCCGCCAACGGCTCGGACGAAGTCAGCCAGCGGGTAGATGCTCGCCACCACCTTGATCCGATCGCCCGCAGTGGGTTCGGAGACCTTGGTGTTCGGCTGCTCACAGCCGCCGACAAGGACCATGAGAAACAGGCAGAAGAGTATCCGCGCACCCACGCGGTGCCGGTGGTTGGCTTCGTTCTCAGCTTCGTGGAGAAATGCCCTCGCCCTCATTGGAGTGGCATACTACACAAAACGCCCTGAAAAAACAATCGGCTTTACGCAAAGCGCCGGCGTCGGAAAGGGGGGGGGGAAGGCGGAGAGTCCGGTCGAAGCGTGTCCGCTTCTGCTCTTTCCTCTCGACTTGTCAAATCATGATACGCGCAGTGGCTCTTGCTTTCGCGTGATGCACGCCGATCAGACGGAGACCGCATGCAGGACTCATGCAGCACCTCCGGGGTAGGCTCTCACGGACCTGCCATGGCGTGGAGGCATCCGTGTACGAACCACTCAGGAAAAGAAGAGATAATCCGGGTAATAAAGAGCGATTTTATACTTTACGAGACGTAAATTATTGTTTATCCTGAAAATACAGATATAAATCACTTAAAAAGCCAATATAAGGCACATTTACGGTAAGATCTTCGCCGCAAGGATACCTTCATATGAACAAGATCTGGATCGCCCTCCTTCTCATCGTCGCCTCCACAGGAGGATATCTCACCTACGACTGGTATGCGAAAACAAACCCGCCCGTGGAAGATCAGTTTGCCTACCTTCACTCCTGGACCGACGAGCAGGGACAGACCCACTTTAGCGATCAGAGTCCGCCCCCCGACGCCAAGAACGTCCAGAAGGTGCGCACACGCAAATCGCTGGAGCAGCCGATGGTGAGCCAGATCAGCGTGTTCTTCACCGGCCTCGTCTGTAAGGGAAGGGAAGCCTTCGCCTCGTGGACAGGCTCCAAACCGGAACCCGCCGTGGCCGCGACCCCCGACTACAGCCAGTACGATGATGAGCAGCTGAAAAAGGCCAGTGGCGTGAAACGCAGATGGGGCACGAAGAAGAGTGGAAAATCGTGACGCCGCAGAAGACGGTAAACCGGTCCGGTTTACATCTCCCACAGATCAGTGCAAAGTTTTTGTCCCGACAATCCGCACTCTCTGAGCGAATTGTCAAAAGCCTCTTCAAGAAAACCACCGGCGCTCAAGGGCTGCCGGAGGTTCCGCGAATTCTCTCTATGTTTTCTTGCGTCTACTGACAACCAATAACCCCGCTAGGCCCGATCCAATGAGCAGCAGCGAAGCGGGCTCTGGAATGATGTTTCTCACATGGGCGCTCCCGAACCCCTCATGGCTGAAGCCGGCAATGTGCGCGGCGAAGTGCCCCGGTCCGTTTCCCGCATTCCCTTCAGAGACGACGAAAAAGTCGGCATCCGTCACGGGTGATGTGTAATCGATGTCAAAGGAGAAGGTATCGGTCCGGCCTTTGCCCCCCCCCATGAATCGAATATCGAACCGGCCGAAACCTGCGACATTTTTATTGAGAAAGATCTTCCAGTTATCGGGACTCAGATTCTTGATCATCCCGCAGCTCAGATCGAGCGTCGTGTTCATGAAGAACTTGTCGATCCCGAAATTGGAACCGGCATTGAGAAATCCGTCCAACCCCGGTGCCAGCGACACTTCCACATGAAAGATGGAGTCGTCCACGGCATCCACAGATCCCTTGACCGTGGCATAGGTCATGACCGGCAGGCCGAGCCCATTGGGCGTGGTCAGATCCACCATCAAGGCGGAAGCAGGACGTGCGGCCGTGAGCAACAAGGTCGTGCCCAGCAGGAACAGGCTCAATTTGTTTTTCATGATTTGACCCCCTTTCCCCCTACAAAAAAGAGATTCTGTTTCGTCGCCAGTATTGTGGGACCCTAACACCGCCCCACGCCTCCGTCCGCGCATCGTTTGAGACCCCACCGGAAGATGACTCAGGGTCTCGATCTTTCTCAAGGCCCGACGCCCGCTGAACCGTCAAATCCAATCGATGTCTCCTGGTAATCCCGACGAGCCCCAGCATCCCAGACCCAAGCAAGCAGTAGAGGCGCTGGTGCGGAACCTATATGGAAGCGCGTATGCTGGCCAATGAGATACCCGCAATCCCTGCTGCTGCAATCTGGGCGCACAGCATCATACCTCCACAACGAAAGATCGCTGCGCCAAGCGTTTTTCTGATGACCTCCCTTCCCTTTCTGTGCAATGGATTCAACGATATGCCTACCACAGGCTCCAAGAACCGGTTGGAATATAATTCTCGAATTAAATTCCCTTCTCGGCGATTTATCGCCCTATCTGGTCCGGAATGGACGGCTGTCGCGCCCCTAAATAGCTACCAGCAGACTGGCCATGCCATAACAGGTAGGTGATCTCACTTGCCGATACAGTCTTTCGAAATGGATTGATGGGTGGTGGTTTCTTGGTAAGAGTTTAGTGGTTTATTAGGCAAGAAAGTCGCGCTCAATCGGAAAAAAAATGCCAATTTTTGTTTCTGTGCATCAATATACAGGACCCGAAACGGAAATTAATACGAAAAGATCCGTAATGAAGCTATTCTAGACACCAGGTCTCGAATGTTGGCTTAATGATTCAAAAAATGCAATTACCGAACATTATCAACTAGTTAACTGCCACTAATCGCGTAGAGAAGCGGAAAACGTGGAAGTCGTATCGGCCGGTGCTGCACCCCTTCTCAGGCGGCCCCCATGAGAAAAAGCTCCTATTGCCAAAAGCCAGCTGACCCACGCTATGCTTGTAATCGAGATAACCTCGTGGAGAAATGAGCCTATCTGACTATTTCTCTTTGGATACTCAAATACGGTCAAACTCGGTACTTGACCCGGTGAATGAGTCAGCAACCGTCAACACAATTCATGACAAATGCTGATTGGAAGTCGCTTCCGTCACGAACTGACCGTTTCCAAGGGTGATAAGGAGGGAAGGTATGAGCCGCTCATCGGGTGATCAGACAAAGCGCAGTGATCCCCGGGGAGCGGCTTGCCTTTCTCGCGAGCCATTTACGTCCCACGTTCCATCCTAGCTGGTTCTATACGATTAAATCTGCCCATTGACAACAATATCGTTCGCCCGCGGCACCCCCGCTGCCCCTAGCTACGAGAAGTCCCAAAGCTAGAACGCCATCTCGCACCCGACCGTGCAGTACTCAAACTGCTCCGGCATCTGCAGCGACACCTGCTTCATCGCCTCGAATCCCGAGCAGTGAATCGGGATGACCTTCTTGATCTTGAGTTTTCGAAACGCTTCGATGGTCCGGTCGATTTTCTTCTCCGCCGGTCCGATGAGATGAAAACCACCGATGACACAATAGACCTCGTCTACGCCGGTGACCTCTTTCGCGGCCTCGATGGTGTTGATGATGCCAGCGTGGCTGCAGCCCTGGATGACCACCAGTCCCTTTTCCGTGTTGATGACGACACCCATATCATCCTTCAGCTTGTCCTCGACCAGGGCATCGCCCTCTTTCCGCTTGAAAACCTTCAACTCCTCCCAGTCGTGGTTGCGCCTCACCTCGCCGGTGGTCATGACACCCTCGGCCAGTTTCACCGGCTCTGTGTGAAACTCTATCTTATGTTTCTTGGGGTCCGGCGGAGGACTGGTTAAATTGAATTTGACTCCCTCCTTGGGTGAGAGGTACCGCTCGTGAAAGGAATCGGGATGCACGATGACTCTGCCCTTGACTCTATCCAATCCGCCGGTATGATCATTGTGGCCGTGGGAGAAAACGACGACATCGATATCGTCCATGTTCAAGCCGAGGAGTTTCAGATTATGCTCCATGGGGATTCCTGTGACCCCGGTGTCGACAAGCACCTTGGCCTCATCGGTCTCAATGAGCGCTGAGAAACCGTGCTCGGCAAGGAAATTCTTCTGTGGACCGGAGCGTCGTTTCACCAATTCGCTGTCCGGAATCAGCTCCATAATCGTGTTGTCCACCAATATGGTCAGCTTCGCTTTGACGGGTGCCAGTTTTTCAGCCATTTCCTTATCCTCCGAAAAAAAATTACAGGGCGATTCTTCGCTGCCGCGGCAATACGGGAGAACCGCCCCATCTTGTCAACCCTCGCCGGACCATGTCCCCCCGGGCGCTTCCCGGCAATCGCCCATTACCGTTCGAGCGATGTGTAGTCCTTCAACATCTGATTCATCAGATCCTCCGCGTTCACCAGGCTGAAAGATCCCCTGCCTACTTCCGCAATCCCCATGGCCTGCTCGAAACTGGCCTCTTCCAGATCGTCCCGAATACAGATGACCGAGACGGTAATGCCTGCTTTTCTCATTCGTTCCGTTTGTGCGATGATGGCATCTCCCAGATCCCGCCGGGTGCGCGTGGCATCCAGACTCGTCGGCACCCCATCGGTGATGACGATGACATGGGTGACGCCTCCCCCCGCGGAGCGCCGTGTGACGGCTGCTGCCTTTCTCAGCGCATCGGCGATGTTCGTCTCGTTCTTGGGTCTCAGCAACACGATTCGGCTGAGCAAGTATCCGTAGTTGCGACTCAAGGGCGACAGGATGACCGCCTCGTCCGAAAAGCCAATGAATGCCACCTGGTCCCGTTTGCCGGCGGCCGCGTAGATCAGCCCGGCAGCGGCCTCTTTAGCATACTGTAGTTTTTTGCTCCGCGCCATCGACCAGGAATGATCGACCGCCAATACGAGGCGAAACTTTTTGGAATGCGGAACGTCCTTGACGCGAAGATCCCCGGCACGCGCCTCGGACACGGGCCGCCCTCTCTTCACAAGATGGCGCATGGTCCGCCGGGTGTGCACGTCCCTGTAACGGTCCCCCCGCCGATACGTCCGGCTGTCTGCAGAGACGGAGTCGCTCATGCGACGCCTGGACTGGGTGCGGGACAGTTGTTTTTCGATGTCTTTCAGAAGGCTCTTGAAGCGAACCCGGCTACCATAAGGCGTGAGCGTCACCCCCTCGGGGTCCATTCGAACCAGACCCCGCCCCTTCAGTTCTTCCAGTGCCCGCCGGTAGCGCTGATAATCGGGCCGTCCACGCGCATCCCGCGACAGTGCGAAGAGCCTCGGCGCTTCGGCCCGAAAGAGAGTATCCCGACTGATCCTGAAACAGGACTCGCTGGAGAGGTCCATCTCATAGGGCATGGAGTGGATCATGTCCCGCAGCGCGTCCAGCTCTTTGAGTACCTCCGGGATGCGCTCCGTCGGGATGACGGAAGGCTCGGCCTCGGCTGAAGAGTACCCCTGGGGGTCCAGGTACCCTGCAACCACCTCTTGGACGATTCTTTCGCGGTCGATGACCGAGTCGGAGACGAGTCGGTGGGGAAGCGTAATCATGGCCGAGGTGAGAACGGGGTTCTCCGCCCCGACCAAATCGAGAGACACCATGGTTTCATACATGGCCAGCGCGGCCCGTGAGCCAATTCTGATCTTGGCGAAGGGGTATTTCCGCAGGCGCCCCACGACGCCGGCCGCGGCCACTCTGCACTGTTGCTCAGTCATGCCATTTCCGGATTAGAGCATCTCTTTCAGCTTGGTGATGTAGGCGCCCGTTTCTGCGTACTCATCGCCTGCCGCGCTCAGCGACAATCTGCCCGACAGGGCCACGTCCATCGCCGAACGGACATCCTCCAAGGAGGCTTCCTGCGCCCCTCGGAGCCCGGCAAAACTCTGGCAGAGTTCGTAGATGGCCAGTGTCGCCCGGGGGCTGGCTGCAAAGGCCACATCCTTGTCCTGCCGGGTCCGCTGACACGCGCGGACGATCCTGCGCGTGATCTCGTCCGGCACCGCCACGACGCTGCGTCCATATTTCTCGAGTATGGCAAGCTCGTCTTCTTCCGTGGGGTAGGGAATCGTGACACGCTCCAGTCTGTCCTTAAGCGCCTCCGACAGTGTTTCGATCCCGGCAAGCTCCGATTCGTTCATGGTAGAGATAAAGAGGGTATCTATCTGGAAGTGAACGTCGAAGTTTCCGATGGTCATTTCGCCTTCCTGCAACACCTGCAGAAGCGTATTTTGAATCTTCTCGGACATCCGGTTGATCTCGTCCACAAAAAGCACCTGTCTGTTGGCTTTGATGATCCTGCCGGGCGAGAAGACTCTCAGATCAAACCCGCCGTATCGCATGGCCAGCACCGGGTCGATATCCCCGACCAGGTCCTCTGCGCTCAACTCGGGACTTCCCTGAACCCGGACAAAGCGTTTCGCGCCGTGGACGGTGACAACGGCTCGACTCCCTGCGCGGCACTGGGGACAATCGGCACGCTCGGGATCGCAGTTGAAACTGCAGTCGTTGGCCTGTATATCCGGAAGAGAGCCGGCCACGGACTTGGCCAGCAATGTCTTACCAACGCCCGGGGGCCCTTCCAAGAGAAGATTCCGACCCGCCAGCAGGACGGCCAACACCTCTTTTTTCTTGCCGTCGCTACCGATCCACGGATCGAGAATGCCCAAGCCGCGCTCGGCAATGACCTCCCTTATTTCCGATACCATGCCCATTTCACATGCCTCTGTTCCACGACCGTCCGCGGATAATCTATCACGGGGACGCGTCATCACAACAGCCCGCCGGAGAACCAACCAGCACTACTCGGCATTTTCGATCGGTCCAAACAATCGGAAAATGTGACCATTGTACTCATCGTACATCAGGCCGGTGATCGGCATTTCCAACGGTATCAGCTTCGATTCCCGGAGGATATCGGCCTGCTTTTTGAGACTGGTCTGCGGATCGGAGGAGAGCTGGAGCCATTTCTTGAACGGCCGGCCGAACATGTCGCGCCCGTCCGTTTCCATTCGCGTCGCCGCCACTTTCTTGAGTTCTTTGGTGTTGAGGACGCGCATGCCGCACAGGCGGTGCCCGATGAGAATAATCTCCTCGATGCCCAAGACTTCGGTGGCCAGAAAGAGCGACCGGATCACGCATTCCGTCGCAGCGGCGCCAGCGTTTCGCAGCACATAGGCATTGTCCCGATTCTCCTGAAGTACTTCTTCCACATGCAGCTTGGAATCCAGGCAGGTCAGGATGGCGATTTTCTTGTTCGCGGCCTCCCGCAGGTTGAACTTCTGCTCTTCTGAGCGCTTCATCAGACCCGCGGGTTGCTTGGTCAGCATCCGCTTGCGCGCATCCTCCACATAGGCGGTCATGTTGATGGCCCCCCAGGTGCAGACCTCTTCGCACTTACCGCACCCGATGCATGCATCCGGATTGGACAGCCAGGGGATGCTGAAATCAGGATTCTCGGTCTCCCACATCTCCAGGCCATAGACCGGGCACGCACTGACGCAGTCCGCACAGGCCTCGCAATACTCGGGTATCACCCATGGCAATCGATCACTTTTCTTGGGTTTGGACTGCGAGTCATCCATGTGCTGCATGCTCCTTGAGAGCATCCCGCCCGAGCCGTGTAAATCCCCGCGGAAACGCTGCCGCTGCGGTACCCACCGCCATCAAACCCAGAACTGCTCGTCCGGCGGCTGGGCAAAAGGCACGCCAATGGATTTGTCGGTCTTAAAAAAGTAGACGCCCGTCCGGCAAGCAATCCAGGCAAAGGTGAACAGCACCACCGTCAGACGCAGGAGGGGCACCCAGAGTGGCGACTTCATCAGGATCGTGACGACCGCAATGGCGCCGACGAGGATGGCGACGTGATTCAATATCAGCACGATCTTCTGATCGTTGGCCATTCTCGTCTCCATGCCGAGCTCGGCGGCTTTGGTGATGGTGGCGTAAAACATGGTCGTGGCCGCGTAAGCACACAGCCCGATGCACAGCACGGTCAGCGCTAACATGACGTAACTGCCGGGGCCGATCATGAAATGAAAGATGACGCTCAGCCCCGCCAAGGCGATGGCACTCCAGCCGCTGATCATGACAATCTTATAATGCCATCCCATCTCCTCGATCGCGTGCGCGCAGGCGGCAAAGAGAAAGAGGGCCCCCACAAACGTGATAAAGGGGGGAAAGGCGTGATTCGGTTGCCCCGCGATTTTCAACGCGTACTGTCCGACGAAATCGGGCATCCAGACCCCCAGAATGCATGGGATGGCTCCTATTTCCCAGAAACGAACACATTTTGGCTTCATCCAACGGGGATTGATAAATCCCGACATCTGCTTCTTTTCAAGTACGGCCATCGTCTCATCTCCACAGTCTTTGGGTTAGAGATGTTGCGCGTCAGAATCGTCTTACTTGGGAGGGCCGATGTCTCGCCACCGACTCTCTTCAAACTTGACCACATGCTCGGGAGGTAAAACGTCCAGCCTGAGGGCCGCCTCCGGTCCCGGCTTCGTACAGTAAATCTCGGTGAGATCGACTTTGAGCGTGTTGCCCGATAGCGTTGCAGCCCCCTTGAACTGGTAGGCCGCGCGTATGCTGGCTATGGCGTGCGGAGCCAAAGCCACGTAGGGATTTTCTTCCATGTTTCCTTTGATCTGATTTGCCTGTGCTTCCGTCAGTTGAAAAACCACGGTACTGTCGCCCTCAATGCTCGCCTGTTCCACCACGATGGTCGTTGGAAAGCCTTTCTTCGTGGCTGTTCCGATGTGACAGCCGAATCGCTCCAGCCAACCTTTCATTCTCGGTGTCAGTGTCGCCATGTTACACCCTCCCTATGCGCTATGACGTGAAGCTAAAGAATTTTCTTTCCGGACTCCTCGGGTTTCCAGCTGTAGACCTCATCCACTTTTAATGTAATCACGCCCCGCTGGCACAGGGCAGGCGGCCGGATGTCGGGCGGAACCTCCGAAGGTGGCTCCTTGGCGGCCCAGTCACCCCACTCCCGCAGTACCTCACCTGCCTTGGCGCCGTGAAAGTCGTCATCGTCCTCCGCCCCCCACATGATGATGGTGCACGGCCCCCGAAAGGCCCAGTAGCGTCCTTTGACCGGGTGCGCGACCGTGATCACTCCCCACGGGTTTTCGTTGAGGTTCACCTTGGTCTTTTGGGCAAACATATCTGCGATCACAATGTGCTCCTCGCCGAAGGCCGCCACAAACCGCTCACCCACCGTGTTGGGAACCCCGTCGGCGCTGCAGGTTGTCAGATGCACCACCACGCCGCCGGAACCGATGGTTCTGAGTGCATTGAGCATCTCCTCGTTCATCTTCATATCCACTCCCCCCCTTAGAGAATCTTCTTGCCGGACTCCTCGGACTTGTAGCTGTAGACCTCCTCCACTTTGAGCACAATGACACCGCGTTGCCCCACGGCTTTCGGCTGGATGTCCGCATCCACGCTGTCCAACGCCTCGAGCTGGCCCCAGTCGCCCCATCTCTCCAAAACCTCGCCCGCAGTCACGCCCTGAAAGTTGAACTTCGGCGGGTGTCCCCATTGAATAATGTTGCAGGGGCCGCGAAAAGCCCACGTCATCCCTGCCTCAGGATTGGCGACGGTCATCACGCCCACCCTGTTTTCATTAATGTTAATCTTTGTCTTCTGGGCAAATAGATCGGGGGAAAAAATGAATTCGTCTTTGTAAACGTCGGTGTACGGCTGAAGATAGATGTTGCATTTGCCGGTGGTGTTCGAGGTCGTGAGGTATGTCACAACACTCCTGCTGCTCCCTGCCTTCAAAACCTCCTTCATCTCATCCGTCAGCTTCATGGGGATCTCCTCTAAATGAAAGGCCGCTTGCACAGCTTGTTGATCGTCTTACCGGCACGTATCTGGTAAAAAACGAGGCCTGCGTTCACCAGGACAGCGAAGAGAACCACGGCAGTGCCGCCACCGATACGCAGCATCTCACCAATGGCGCGGATTACATTGGTATAAATGAGGAGAATCGCGATGGCCGACACCGCGACGATGATGATGGTGCTTTTTTTTTCGACAGCTTCTGCTTGTTGGAAGGAATCGTCACTCATGGTCACCCCCTTTCTATAAGTCCCATCAGATTAGCATGTGCTTTCTCAACGCATCCCACGGTGCCCCAAAAAGAACGCCTTGTCAAGGCCACACAAGACCGTCTACAATTTGACGACAAAATCTTGAGCTGATCCCCCGGTCCAGACTCGGGTAGGGACAGACGCGATTTATGTCATACAACGCCTTGGAGCTTGAGAGCAAAAGAGATCGGTACCGTGGTTCATCCTGGATAGGGGGCAAGACACGAAAGCACTGTGGTTTCCTTTATCTTGTTTGTGCCAAGATACGGTCAAAGAAACATGTATCGTTAAAAGTGCTTGGCTGACCAACCGGTTCCCCCCTTGGGATGAACCTATGCCGGATATTGCATGAGCAAATCTACTCCGAGGCCCGACTTGTCACGGCGTAGCACTGCGAAGACGGATAAGCTGCCATAGGCGGCGTTGCAGAAGAATTTACTGATCCGGTGGCCTTATACGAAAATGCGATGCTATTCGAGTGCCCTTGGCACCCTCCTCTGCGTTTTCTTTTCCCCGGCGAAGGCCTTCCATCGCCGGGCCAGTCTCCCGCTTTACTCTGATTCATGCCGCCGGCGACGGCTTATACATTGAGGTGTCTTGGGATCCGCTCCCTGCGACCTACCACACGGGTTCGCCTCAGTCGCGCGCCTTGAGGAGACCCCGCTACAACCCTCTCGACACCTCACCATATTTGCGAACAGGACCACTTAAATCTCTCAATATGTCTTCAGCCAGAGTATTCTCTGCGCCTGGCCGATGTTGCTTCTACGGCCTGCTCACAATCACTCACCCAATATCCGGGCCAGCGCATGCAACAAGAGATAGATTGAGATCGCGAAGGAAACTTTCCGCTGTGAAAACAGATCTTGTCGCTGGTCTCCGGCATGCACCTTGCTTTTCCTGCAACGCGGTCCAACCGAAGGCAACGAGTGGAGGGACGATGCGTCCGGATGGAAAAGGATAAAGGGCCGGCTAATCAGGCCGGCCCTTTTGTCTGCTGGAGCGGGAAACGGGATTCGAACCCGCGACCTTCAGCTTGGGAAGCTGACACTCTACCACTGAGTTATTCCCGCGGATCTATGACATTCTATCGATCCCGTCGATCAAGTCAAGCCCTTTCCCCCGTACCTGCCGGGCAGCGGGACCTCATGGAGTCCACCGCATCCCGCT
Source organism: uncultured Nitrospirota bacterium (assembly GCA_947259355.1). Taxonomy (GTDB): domain Bacteria; phylum CG2-30-53-67; class CG2-30-53-67; order CG2-30-53-67; family CG2-30-53-67; genus CALZGC01. Next base: position 43,183 of record CAMYMF010000008.1, read on the forward strand.
CAACGCCTCGCTATTTCGGATGGTCCGTTGGATGCTCCATTGGGGCCGCAGGCGTTGCGGGCAGTTTCTCTTCAAGACTCGGTTGCGGTAGGGCCGGTTTCTGAGCCGCCTCTTGCTGAACGGCCTCGCCCATCTCTCGGGTCTTGGTCATGACCTGCTGTCCCGCTTCCTGCATTGCCTCTCCCGCTTTCTCCGTCATACCCTGCATGGTCTGGGTGGCGGCCTCCTTCATTTCTTCCCCGCTCTCGCCCATCTGCTCCGCGATACCCTTGGCGGTCTCGGTGGCCGCCGCCTTCAACTCCCCAGCCGATTCCTGGGCGGCCTCCTTCATTTCCCCGGCCATCTCCCCGGCCTTTTCAACGGCACCGCTCACGGCTTCGGTGGCTGCCTCCTTCACCTCTCCTGCTACATCGGCCGCCTTCTCCTCGACGGCCTTGCTCATTTCCTTGGCCTTGTCCGCCGCCTTCTCGGCCTTTTGGCAAGCGGACACAAAGCCGATGAGAAGAACAGCCAGAGCCAGTGACACTAAACGAAATAGAGTGCTCATCTTTACAATCCTCCCCTCGTAAACGGACTCGGATGCGGCGCCCTTTGGCCGACACCCTTGAATCGATGGAAACTATACCACGATCTGGGAGGATGTAAAGCGCTTCAAAGTAATCACTGGGGATCACACAGTGGGAGCAATAGACCTTGGAGCGATTTATCGCAGGAAAACAGCCAAATAGGCTTTATTTTTCAAATTCTTGATAGGATAAGGGCTGATTCCGGAGAATGAACGTCTCCAAGGCCCCGGACCGGACAGCGAATCGGCCGTGCGGGTCCTCGTCATCCACCCCTGGCACCCACCGAATCACCGGTCGAGGGGGGGTATATCCAGGGACGTTCGCTCCTTTAACCGTTCATTCGCGTCTTCCGCCAGCCGCTTGGCCTCCCGCGCGGATTCGTAAGCCCCATCGACGAGTCGGAGGATTTCTCTGAAATCAAAGGAGTGCCACTTCGCTTTGGAGGCCTGAAATCTGGAGATCGCTTCCTGGAGCCGCTCCTCTGCTGCAGCGGTGGGCCGCCCCTCCCGGCGGGCAAGGAGCACGAATTCCCGGCTCCAGTTGATGGTGTTTCGCGCGTAGTAAATCAGTGAAAGGGTCGCCTGGGCCTCCTCGGGGATACTCGATGGCCCCGTTTTTTCGCGACCGTGACACCGCCGGCAGGCATCGGCTATGTTGGCAGGAGACAGAATCGCCGTGTTCATGGCACCGTGACAGGTAATGCAGGTCGGGCTGTCCAGAATGCTGTCTCGCACCTGAAGGATTCGGTAGTGTTTGCTGCGAGCGAATTCCTCCAACTGCGCTCCATGGCAATTTCCACAAAGTTCTGGGATGTTGCCCGCATAGGTGGGGCTCGCTGGATCCGAGGCGGCGCGGATGCTCCGGTGGGCCCCATCGAGCGTGCCGCTCGACGAATCGCCGCCGTGGCACCGGTCGCATGTCACACCGGCCTTGTCGTGAACCGTGTTCTTCCATTGCAGATAAGCTCGACCGGCCGGTGTCGCTTCGTTAAGTTCGCTGTGGCAAGTAAGACAGGTATTTGGCTCACCCCGAGCCGGGTGAACCATCCCAAGGCAGAGCAGCACCAGTATAAGGAGTCTGGGGAACCTCATGCGACCACTCCAAATATCTCATAAATCACTTTAATTTTATCCTATATACTATTGAAAATATACGATAATATATCGAAAAGATACAAAGAGCGTAGCTGCACCGAGGATCCCCTTGATGACGCGCGCCGGCACGTGTTTCTGCAGTCGGCTCCCCACGTAGATGCCTGCGAGGCCGCCGACGCCAAAGAGGCCTCCGAGCAACCAGTCCGGAGATGTGGCAAGGGTCCCCGGCGCCGGCAACAGACTGTAGAAACCGACACCCGCCAGAGAGGCCACGAAGGTTCCCATCAGCCCCGCCCCGGCCACAGTGTGCACCGGCAGATGCAATACACTGACGCAGAAGGGCACCATGATCGCGCCACCTCCGATCCCGTAAACACCACCGATGACCCCCACCATAAAAGAGACGGCACCGACCATCCCTGTTTGGAAGACGTATCGGTTTCCCTGGAATTCATACTCGGTCCGTCTGAAGGAGGCCGAGATCGTGCGGACCACGCTTGCTCCGATATGCGTCGACCCCGCAGGCTCACCTGCTCCACGCTGCCCGGGCTGATGCGTACTCAATACTTGACGGACCAGGCGCGCCGCCACATAGAGGAGCACACACCCCACGAAGAACTTGAATCGCCGAGGGTCCGGCAGAAAATGGATCCGCAGAAAATAACCGAACAGGATGCCCGGAAGGGTGCCAAGAACGATGCTCCAGGTCAGAGGCCAGACCATCCGCCCTTCTTTGATGAACCGGTAAAGACCGCTTGGGATGGCCACAATGTTGTAGACAAAATTCGTCGCACTGACGGAGGGGGCCGTATAGTTGAGAAAGCTCATCTGAAAGGGAAGAAGTAGGAAAGCACCCGAAACCCCTCCAAGCGACGAGAAGGCGGCGATGACGAGCGCCACCGCCGGCGGCAGGAGAATGGACGTCTCCACTCCCGAAATCGGGAAAAGGTGAGTGAGCAGCGACATAGGCTCTCGCAAGAATGGATGCTCCGGCAAGTTAACACGATGGGACCGTGAAGGTCAAGAACGCCGCCCGAAGTCCGGGTCGCGTTTGCGGAGAATCCATCACGGCGCAGGCACGGGACGGAGCGGATACAAAGGCCGTTTGCGGCAGGGGTTGTAGAGAGGATCTCCGATCAGAATCATCTGCCAGGACAGATAGGGACTGGTCATGGCGAACACCTCGGCCAGGGTGTATTGCCCACTCATCAGGAGGGGAAAGAACAACGAGGGCCGGGGAAAGGCTTCCAGATAAGGCTCCGCCACGGGACCGAGCGTGGCGGTCACGCCGTCCTCGATCATTCGCTTCACCCAGTAATTCCGCTTCGGGTCCCGCAGGGAGCGACCCTCGGCACTGGCCACATGGTAGCCGACGGCCCCTCGCACCCACTGAAAGGCATCCCGGTATTCGGCCAGGCTGTACCAGCCACAATAGAGGGCGGCTCCCGGCGCTTCACCGGGCCCGAAGAGCTCCTTCCGGTTGTCCAGGGTTACCGGGATGCGGCTCTCCTGCAGAAGATGAGCGGTTTTTCGGATATCGGCATCGAAACGTCCATACGCCCCCCTTGCCGAATCGAGTCCCCGGGCATCCAAGTAGGCGTGTCCCTCTAGCCCGCTGCTCTCAACGGCAACGGCCGTGCGAAGGAGCGTCTCAGCATGGGCCGGTGTCGGCGCATCGAGTCGGCTGATCATGAGGGCCTGCGTCTCGGTTGGAGCCGACCGTCGACCCCCTTGATAGTAGGGGTTGGGCTGCCATCGCGCAATCGAATAAGGACCAGACAGGACCAGGGCCAACTCCGAATCGACGGCGGCTACGGTGTCGCTTCCGAGCAGTCGGGAGAGTTCGGCTCTGAGACGCAGGCGTTCCGCTCGCAAAGCCTGCGCGTCGGGCGCGTCCCCTGCCCCGCCGGTGTTTGGGAAGGGTCCGCTTTTGGCCACCGAGTCGAGTGCAGCCTGCACGTGACCCAGGCGGTCCCGATGGGTCCGAATCTCTTCTGGCGAGCTCGTCGAAGGCCGGACGGCGCCGATGCGAAGGGGGATGCCGTAGGTGGTCAGCAGGCAGCGGATGCGGATGCCCCGTCGACCCAGCGCCTCAACAGCCTGTCTCACGGGCGTCGCCAGTTTCACCTCATATTCCGCTCGAGTGATCTGCTCCGCGTCCGGCACGGACACGGGTGCAAGGTTCGCCTCCGGCACTTTCCTGAGCTCCAGATAGAGGCGCCCAAGGCGGATGGAATCAGCGGTAGCCTCGTTCACCACAACGAGGACCTGCTCAGGCAAAAGGGCTGTTTCTCCGGATGAGGGTAGCGCGAACACCACCCAGAGGAGCCACAGCAGCCGTCTACCCGCACCGCTTTGTCTGGCACAGGATCGCTCCATGACCGCATTATACGAGTCGGGGACCCGAAAACCAAGAAGATTCGTGGGAATCCCCGGCCGGGCAGGCCAGATCAATTTAGGGTCGCCAGATTCCCCCTCTTCCCTATATAATTATAGATAATTAGATAGTGTTGCGGATGTAGCGTACGGGGGATACGGCGTTTGCCTTGCAGCGGACAGCTGGCGCTGTCGCTGAAGTGGTCGGACGCAGGAGTTTTCCTGGCGGATCAATCGAAGACGCTGATCGCGTAGAGAATGCTCTACGCATTGCATCAGACAAACCTGATGGAGGCAGCAAAACCGAAGGGAACGATATGAAGCAAAACAATAAAAAACTTTATTATAATTCACTTACAGTTTTTACTTAACCTAAAACATTAAGTCGATCAGCGGAGCAAAAGTATCCAAACCAATCGATCACGGAGAGGACCCAGAATCAAGATGCGACCCAAACTGACCCGCTACATTATTGAGAAAGGCTATGCCACCGAGGAGCAATGCACGGAAGCGCTGCAGCGACAGGTGGTCTTCGGAGGCAAATTCGGCACCAACCTGCTGGAGCTTTTTCACCTAACCGAGGACCAGCTCCTGGAGGCTTTAAGCCACAGCCACCGCATTGCTGTGGCCGACCCGAAACGCCTCGACAAGATCGATTCGAAGCTGATCGAATTGTTTCCCGAGTCGCTCGCCGTGAAACATCGGATGATTCCGTTCGAGGAATCGCAGGGCCGCGTGCATGTCGCCGTAATCGAGCCGGGTGATATGGAGGGGATTGACCAGATCAGCTTTCGCACCGGAAAGGTGGCCGTGCCCTTCATCACCACCGAACTTAAGATGGGGTTTCTTCTGGAGAAGTATTATGGTATTCAGAGAGACCGGCGGTTCATTTCTATCCCCGAGGAAGAATCGAGACTCCGGGAGGAGTGGATTCGAAAGAAGCAACACAAGCGGGCCCAACAAGGCCGCATCGACGAAATAGAATTCGAGCAGACCGGAGAAACCGTCCTGGCGCTGGTCGACGAGGCGCCGCTCCCCCCTGATCCCGTCGTGGATGCCACGCTGCCCCTCGACCTGACCAGTTTCGAGGGCGCCTCTCGCGGGCTTTCAGAAGCTGACGATCGCAACGACATTGCGGGCATCCTAATGGCCTTCGCCGGTTTTCATTTCGAGCGCTCCATCCTCTTCACCATCAAGGGTGAAACTGTGCACGGATGGAAGGGGGGCGGTATGTGGAAGAACCCGCACATCATCGAGAAGATACGCTTTTCCCTGCCTGATCCGAGCATCATTCGGGATGTGGCCTATCGTAAAGATGTGTATCGGGGAGCGCTCCAAGATGTGCTCATTCACCGCCGACTGATCAAGGTTTTGGGGGCGCCCTTTCCGCGGGAGGTTGTGGCGTTCCCCCTGGCAATCCGCGACAAAGTGTTCTGCGTGCTTTACGGAGACAACGCCATCAGCAACGATCCCATTGCACCAACAGAGCCGCTTCGCAGGATGGCGGTCAAGGCAGCCCTCTCCTTTGAGATCCTGATTCTCAAAGCAAAAATCGCCTTCTGCGCCTGAAACAGCCCCCCGGGATCAGCCCATCACCGAGTGGTTTCTCTGCACCAGTCTTCGGCACTTCTCATCCAGCGTGGCCAGAAGCTTGTCATAGGAATCGGCAAAGGCCTTCACCCCTTCGTCCTGGAGCCGCCCCGTGATCGTGTAGAGTCCGATGCCGAGCGCGGCCAGCCGGTGCTGCACGTCGATGGCGCCCTCCAGTCCCTGGTCAAGGGTGGCGGCCGCTTCGCCGTGGTCCCGAAACGCCGCCAGCGTCGCCGGAGGCACGGTGTTCACCGTGTCCGGACCAATCAGCTCGCGCACGTAGTACGTGTCGGGATAGGCGGGGTTCTTGGTACCCGTGCTCCCCCAGAGGAGCCGCTGCACCCGGGCGCCACGGTGTCGCAATTCAACGAAGGGCGCGCCGTAAAAGATCTCCCGGAAACGCCGATAGGCCAGCTTGGCATTGGAGACGGCGATCTTCCCCCGCAGGGCGAGAGCCTCCGGCGTACCGATGGCGTCCAGTTCCCGGTCGACGGCGGTGTCGACCCTGCTCACAAAGAAGGAGGCCACCGAAGCGACCCGGGTCGGGTCGGGACACCGTTCGAGACCGGCCATGTAGGCATCCGCCACGGCATCGTAGTGGGCCAGGGAAAACATGAGGGTCACATTGATGTTGATCCCCTCGGCAGTCAGCGTCTCAAAGGCTGAGACCCCTTCCCGCGTGGCGGGCACCTTGATCATCAGGTTCGGTCGATCGATGAGGCGCCACAGGTGCCGTACCCGCACCACGGTGCCGTCCCGGTCGTGGGCCAGATGGGGCGAGACTTCCATGCTCACATAGCCGTCGCTCCCCTCTGTTCGGTCATAGACCGGCCGAAGGATGTCCGCCGCCTGACGAATGTCCGCCACCGCGAGCCGCTCGAATACGTCCGCCATGGCGAGATTCGGTTCGCGGGTCACGAGAGCCGTAAGCATCCCGTCGTAGGCGTCTCCCCCGCCAATGGCCTTTTCGAAGATGGACGGATTGCTGGTAACACCGCGAATTCCATCCGCTTTGATCAGTCTTTCCAGCTCCCCATTCTCGAGCATCCGCCGATGTATGTAATCGAGCCAGATCGACTGCCCGTATTTGTTCACCGCTTTGACCCGGTTCATCTCTTACTCTCCTGTCCTTCACTCGTACGCTCTGCCGCTCCGCAGCCTCGCTCCAGGTCCCGCACCTTGGCGAGACGCCGCTGGTGACGGGTGGCGCCCGAAAATCGTGCTGCCATGAAACTGGTCACCAGTTGTCGGGCGAGCTCCGGCCCAATGACTCTTGCACCAAGTACCAGGACATTGATGTCGTCGTGCTCTACGCCCTGGTGGGCGGAGTAAGTATCATGGCAGAGGCCGGCTCGGATGCCTGCTATCTTGTTGGCCGCCACCGAGGCCCCGACGCCGCTGCCGCAGAGCAAGATTCCCCGCTCAACCCGACCGTTTAGAATGTCCGTTCCTACGGCACGTGCGATGTCGGGGTAGTCCACCGGATCCTCATTGTGGATCCCAACATCCAGCACATCATGTCCCAGATCCTTCAGGGAGCTTACCAGGACTTCCTTCAACTGAAAGCCCGCATGGTCCGCCCCGATGGCCACCCGCATTTTCACAACCCTCCTCTCATGTCGCATCTGCCCATTATTCAACCGCACATCGATGGGGAGCGCAACCGAACCGCCCGGTCCGGCTGAAATGGGGGTGCGTCGGGGAAATCCCAGTGACGGGCAAAAGGCCCGCTAGGTAGCCTGCGCCCCTTCGCCCAACCGGGCCAAGTGGCGAAAATCGCTGCCCGTAGGGCTCTGGAAGATGCGGAGCTCGAATTCGGGCAGCGCGGCCAGGAGATGATCAAATATGTCGGCCTGGATAGCCTCGTAGTTCGCCCAGACCTGATCGCTGCTGAAAACGTAGATCTCCAGCGGCAGACCGCGATCCGTGGGAGCCAGCTGCCGTACCAAAAAGGTCATCCCCTGATGCACCTTCGGGTGGTTTCTGAGATAGGCTTCGAGATAGGCCCGAAAGGTTCCGACATTGGTCAGACGCCTTCCATTGACGGGACTCTCCGCATCGACCCCCTGGTCTCGATTGGACTGCGCAATTTCGGCCTGCTTCTTCTCGAGATAGGGGCGGAGAAGCTGCATGCGGGAAAAACGCTCCAGCAGGGGCTCATCGCAGAAGCGAATGCTGGTCATGTCGAGGTAGAGGGCCCGTTTGATCCGGCGGCCCCCCGATTCCTGCATGCCCTGCCAATTCTTGAAGGAGTGGGAGATGAGCGCATAGGTCGGGATGGTGGTGATGGTCTTGTCCCAATTCTGCACCTTCACCGTCGTCAGCGAGACATCGAGGACATCGCCGTCGGCACCGAATTGGGGCATTTCGATCCAGTCACCCTTGCGCACCATCTTGTTCGCAGAGAGCTGAATGCCTGCCACGAAGCCGAGGATGGCATCCTTGAAAATGAGCATGAGCACCGCGGTCAGGGCGCCGAGCCCGCTGAAGAAGACAAGGGGTGATTTGCCCGTCACCACCGAGAGCACCCAAATGCCCGCAATGAAGAACAGTCCGATCTTCAATGCCTGGACAAATCCCTTCACTGGGATCTGTTTTGCCACCGAGAACTGATCGTAGATGTCAAGGGCTGCGTTGAGCAGGGCGTCCGCCAACATGAGCACTATGAGAATCAGATAGACGGAGGCCACGCTGCCCAGCAAGGATGCGAGTCCCGGCGCATCGTGGAAGGCGACCGGGCCGAGCCGCATCAGAACCAGCGCCGGCGCGACATGGGCCAGCCGGCTGAAGACCTTGCGCTCCAGAAAGATATTGTCCCAGGCAATGGCGCTCCTACGGACGATCTTTCCAACCAGGGTCACGAGAATCCTTCTGGCAGCAAGCAGGGCCACATAGCAGAGCAGCAGAATCAGGCAGAGCAGGACACCGTTGAGAAAGAGAAGGGTTGCCTTTTCCGGCACGCCCTTGGCACCCAGCCATTCGGTGAGCTTCGTCTTCATGCCTTACCATCCTCAGGACCGTGGTACGGGTCCCTGTGTTCTAATCTCGCGTGAGCTGGCGGTATTTGATCCGGTGCGGCTGATCGGCCGCGGTCCCAAGGCGGGCCCGCCGGTCCGCCTCGTACTCGGAATAATTCCCTTCGAACCAGACCACCCGGCTGTCGCCCTCAAAGGCGAGAATGTGCGTGGCGATCCGGTCGAGGAACCAGCGATCGTGGCTGATGACCACGGCGCAGCCGGCAAAGTTTTCGAGCCCGTCCTCCAGGGCCCGCATGGTATTCACGTCGAGATCATTGGTCGGCTCGTCGAGGAGCAGCACATTGGCCTCCGCCTTGAGCATGCGGGCCAGATGAACCCGGTTGCGCTCCCCGCCGGAGAGGCTCCCCACTTTCTTCTGCTGATCGGCACCGGAGAAGTTGAAGCGGGCCACGTAGGCCCGTGAGTTGATCTCCCGGTTGCCCAACCGGACGGTCTCCTGGCCGCCGGAGATCATCTCCCAGATATTCCTCTCCCCATCGAGCACCTCGCGGCTCTGATCGACATAGGCGAGTTGGACGGTTTCCCCCAGGCGGATCGTGCCAGCGTCGGCCGTCTCCTGACCGGTGATCATTCGAAAGAGCGTGGTCTTGCCCGCCCCATTGGGTCCGATAATTCCGACGATGCCACCCGGGGGAAGCGCAAAGCTCATTTGGTCCACCAGGATCCGCTCTCCGTAGCTCTTGCGCACCCCGTCAGCTTCGATCACCACCTTGCCGAGCCGGGGCCCCGGCGGGATATAGATCTCGAGCTCTCTGTCCCGCTTCTCGGCCTCCTGGGTCAGCAACGTCTCATAGGAGCTGATGCGGGCCTTGGCTTTGGCGTGGCGCCCCTTGGGGGACATCCGGATCCATTCGAGCTCTCGCTGCAGTGTCTTCTGCCGCTGGCTCTCGCTCTTCTCCTCCTGCTGGAGCCGTGTCTGTTTCTGCGCCAGCCAGGACGAGTAGTTGCCTTTCCAGGGAATCCCCCGGCCACGGTCCAGCTCCAGAATCCAACCCGCCACATTGTCGAGGAAGTAGCGGTCGTGGGTGACGGCAATAATGGTTCCGGGATAGCGCTGGAGATGGTGCTCCAGCCAGGCCACCGACTCCGCGTCCAGATGGTTGGTCGGCTCATCGAGAAGCAGAATGTCCGGCTTCTGAAGGAGCAGCCGGCAGAGTGCGACGCGGCGCTTCTCCCCACCCGACAGAACCGAGACGGGCGTCTCACCCGACGGACAGCGCATGGCATCCATGGCCATCTCGAGCCGCGAGTCGAGATCCCACGCGTCCAGGGCATCCAGTTTCTCCTGAACCTGCCCCTGGCGCCCGATGAGGGCGTTCATCTCCCCCTCCGACATGGGCTCGGCGAAGCGAGCGTTGATTTCGTTGTACTCCCGCACCAGATCGACCGTCTCCTGCACCCCCTCTTCCACGATTTCTCGGACCGTCTTGTTCGCATCCAGTTGCGGCTCCTGCTCGAGAAAACCGACGGTATGCCCGGGCGACAGGACGGTTTCCCCCTCGAAGTCCTTGTCGACCCCCGCGAGGATCCGCAAAAGCGAGCTCTTGCCCGACCCGTTGAGGCCGAGTACTCCGATCTTCGCACCGTAAAAGTAGGAAAGATAAATATCCTTCAGAACCGCCTTCTTGTCGTAATACTTGCTCACGCCGATCATGGAATAGATAACTTTGTTCGGCTCGTCACTCATTTGAAATCGCATCCTCCGCTGTTGGGTTCACGCATCCCGCAAACTCTGGCCCATCTTACCGGAATTGAACATCGAGTCAATACCGAAATGTCACAGGCTTGGCGAAGGAGAGGGTCGTCTCCCCTGCCCATCAATCGAGAAAGAGATCCTGCTGCAAGGACTCTCCGGGACAGACCGCGTAGGGGGTGAAGTCCTCGACCCCCTCTTCCGTGAGGACCGCTTCGTCGATGAAGAAAACACCAGTGCAACGGCGACTCTCCCGGGTCAGCACGGCCCACCCGGCGTCTGCCATGATTTCAGGCTTGCGGCTTGCGCGGATCATGGCCTCGCCTCCGAGCAGGTTGCGCACAGCGCTCGTGGCAATGGTGGTTCGGGGCCAGAGCGCATTCACCGCAATGCCGTCCGCAGCGAATTCGGCCGACATGCCGAGCACCCAGATGCTCATGGCATATTTGGCCAACGTGTAGGCGGCATGGTCGCGAAACCATCGGGGAGATATGTTCAACGGCGGTGAGATGTTGAGAATGTGCGGGTTCGCAGACTTTTTCAGGTGGGGGTGGCACATCTTCGCACAGAGAAAAGATCCTCGGGCATTGACGTCCTGCATCAAGTCGTAGCGTTTCATCGAGGTGTCGAGGGTTCCCGTCAGACTGATGGCACTTGCGTTGTTGATCAGAATGTCGATCCCACCGAAAGTGAAGACTGCCTTGTCAACTGCGGCCCGCACCTGGTCCTCGAAACGAATGTCCACCTGGCAAGGCAGGGCCCGCCCGCCGGCGTCCTCAATCTCCCGGGCCGCTGTATGAATGGTTCCAGGCAGACGGGGGTCCGTCTCCACCGTCTTGGCGGCCACAACGATGTTCGCACCGTCCCGGGCCGCCCGAAGGGCAATGGCCTTGCCGATGCCGCGGCTGGCGCCTGTAATGAAAAGTGTCTTTCCGGCAAGGCTGCGCATATCGTAAGTACCGGCACTGCTGTCCGGGCTAAGCCAGTCGTTTGCAGAGCTCAGCGACCCGGGCCCCGAGCTTCGCTGCGTTGGTTGATCCCGTCTCATCGGGCGCGCCCACACAGGAGACGCCATAATGGCCGGTGGCGCTCATGGGGTCCCCGACAACCAACATCCCGTAGATCATCATACACTGAAAAATGGAAAAGAGAGTCGTTTCGTTGCCACCCTGGGGATAGCCCGCCGTGGTGAAGGCCGCACCGACTTTGTTTTCCATCTTCTTTCGCACGCCGACAAAGTCGTCAAAGACCCGTTTCAGATCCGCCGCCATGACGCCGAAGTAGACCGGTGAGCCCGCAATGATTCCTGCCGCATTGACGAAGTCTTCCTTGCTCACCTCCTCCGTGCTTCGCAGCACTGCCTCCGCGCCCCTGGAGACCACCCCTTCCGCCACAGCCTCCGCCAGTTTCTTCGTATTTCCGGTTCGTGAGTAATACAGCACCAACACCTGCATGTCATCCCTCCTTCTGTCGTCCCCCCTGCGGCCGCCGTAGACTGGCAGCGGCATTTCATCCAAGCTACTCCATATCAATCCCGGCGCGGAATAGCAAGCAAAATTGAGCGTTTTACGAGGGCCGGCCTCTGAGGAGAAGGAGCTGAAGACAAGAAGGGCCCGCCGGATGGCGGGCCCTGTTCATCATGATCTCTGGAACATCTACGCTGTGGGCAGCTTTATCTGCTGAGGGCGAGACGAAAACCGAGATAGCGCCATCTGAAATCGGTCGAAATGCTGGCCCGCGTGCTACAGCGAGCATGTTTGGGCTCGTCCCGGAAACAACCGCCCCGGGCGACGCGGTACGTGCCGCCGTTCTTGTAAACGGGATTGCGTCTGTCGTGGTCCTTGTATGCGTCCACCCCGTAGTCATCCTCCACCCACTCGAAGAGGTTCCCCGTCATATCATACAATTGCAGTATGTTGGGCTGAAAACTACCCACGGCGATCGTCCGGTCCCGATAAACGCCGGCCCGTGAATAGGACACCTTGTAACCGGGGTCTCCATTGATGTTCGCTTCGTCGGGACCAATGGTGTCCTTGCCATGGCCGAAGCGTACTTTCCGGCCGCGCTCACGGCACGCATACTCCCATTCCGCTTCCGTCGGCAGTCGGAAATTGAGACCTGTCTTTTCATTCAGTTTTTGCACAAATAGGTGCGCATCATCCCAGCTCACCTTCTCGACGGGGCAGTCCTCGCAGTCTTTGTAGACGGCCGGGTTGCCCCCCATAACCGCCTGCCACTGCTTCTGGGTGACCTCATATTTTCCCAGGTAAAAATCGTCGACGCAGACCGTGTGAACGGGACGTTCGGTCCGCACGCCTTCTCCGAAGACATCTCCCATGTCGTAACACCCGCCCTGTACGTACACCAGTTCTCCCGACAGGTTGCTAAAGGGTCCCGTGTCCAGCACAGCCGGTGCCGGTGGACTCGCGGGCGATCGGACAGAGCAGGAGATGGTGGTGACGGCCAGCAAGGCCACACTGAAAACGATGGACAGAATCTTTTTCATGTCTCCCATAGCACGCTCCTCTTCACTGAAAGAATCGTAAGAAATGAGTCCTGCGGCGGTTTCGATTCGACGCGCAAAAAGTACGGCGCGGCCCTCTTGAGCAGAATGGGAGGCCACCCTTGCCGTCGCTCCCGCCGGCTCTTTAGCCCCGATGACCCATGGCGCTGAAAAGATTTCTCAGAAAATAGCTCAGTCGTATTCGCCACGGCTCGTGACGCAGTCGATGTCTTATATATTGCCGTATTTGCGCGCGATGCTTCCTACTGATCTGGAGAAAGGCGATCCCGAATAGGTCGTTTCCCACGTGCCGGATCTTTCCCGTCAGAAGCAAGTCCTGACGGAACGGCTCGGGAAGCGAAACGATCAGGGAGACCGGCAAACCAATGTCACATCTGCTGAAGGCATGATTGACCTTCACACTGAGACCACCCTCGCTGAAACTGCTCGCATACATGATGTCCAAGAAATCGACGCCGTTGATGTCAACCCGGATAGGACGTCCGGGTTCGGGTACGACCCGGAGATGACGCCGACGATGCTGTCGGGTGCGTCTCGGCTGGCTGGGCGGAGCAGACAACTCCAAGATCAGTTCCGGTTTCGAACGTTCAACGGCTTTCATGGCTTGGTTACCCTGACGGCTTTTTAGTAATATTTTAGCAGACATTCGTTGGATACCCAACGTTTTTCGTTCCCATTCACACAAGATCGACTGCACCGGACCTGTGAGGGCTGGAAGCCTATACCGCAATTCCGGCGGGGCTCCTCGCCACCATTTGACAGACGATGCCGGAAAGATATACTCGCAATAGATGCACAACAGCTCGTGCGCAACGACCTCTTTTCCGGCGGCCGACTGAGAGCCACCGTGGAACCCCCAGATGGGTGAGGGAGGTTTGGGCCTTTTGCTTGCGGGGCCCCCGTAACAAGGAGTGCCCCATGAGCGTGGTCGACACATTAATCCACATCGACGAAACATTGGATACCAAAGCTCGCGAAGCGATCGAAGCAGAAGGCCGGGACGTGCCCGGTGTCATCTCCTCTCATTTCAACCCGAAGAAAGAACACCTGCTCACGGTCGTCGGATCCGAGGCACCCTCCCGCCGAGCCTGATGCAGCAACGCTGAACCGGTGGGCGAGCTTTGTTCATCTGCAATCCTGTTGACTTGGGCTGCTCTAGTGTAATATGACGGGCAAGAAGATGTCTGCAACGCGAAATATTCACCGGCAGGAATCGAAACGAAAGGAACCGCTTTTGGCGAAAGCCACAGAGGCCTCTGAGAAGTTGATCCAGGTTGTCGCTCAGTTTGTGGCGGAACTCCACCGAAGCCGCAAGACCGCCCGACCCGTCAATCTGGAAAGTTCTCTGGAGAAAGATCTCGGCATCGACAGTCTTGGTCGGGTCGAACTGATGACGCGTGTCGAGCAAGCTTTCCGGGTCAGCCTTCCCACGCAAACCTTGGCCGAGGTGGAGACCCTTCGTGAGCTCCTGCAGGCGGTACTGAGTGCCGGACCGGAGGCGGATGCCATGCCGGCCATCGCATCGGTTCCAACCGCACTGGCACCGGTCGAGGCCACGCCGGTGGACGCGCAAACACTTCTCGAGGTGCTGCACTGGCACGTTGGCTCCCATCCCGAGAGACCCCACATACATCTGGTCGCCGAAGCCGGCCCCCATCAAACCATGACCTATGCGGATCTGCTGTCAGGGGCCGAGCAACTTGCTGCAGGACTTCTGGAACGCTCGCTGGAGCCGGGCCAGACAGTGGCCATCATGCTGCCCACGGGCCGTGACTACTTCTACAGTTTCGTCGGCATTCTTCTGGCTGGGGGCATTCCCGTGCCCCTCTACCCACCGGTGCGGCTCTCCCAGATCGAGGACCACCTGCGCCGTCATGCGGCTATTCTCGCCAACGCCGAGTCATCCATCCTGATCACCCTGACCGAGGCCAAACCGATTGCCAAGCTTCTGAAATCCCATGTGGATAGCCTGCGCCAAGTGCTCACACCGGCGGACCTTGTATCACCGGGCACTTTCTCGGGGAAACCCTCCGCCCAGGTAAACGAGACCGCCTTTCTCCAGTATACCTCGGGCAGCACCGGAAACCCCAAGGGGGTCGTGCTCACACATGCGAACCTGCTGGCGAACATCCGAGCCATGGGCGAGGTCGTCGAGGCCTCTTCCGAATACACCTTCGTAAGCTGGCTTCCCCTTTATCACGACATGGGGCTCATCGGCGCCTGGATGGGGAGCCTTTACTTTGCCATGCCGCTCGTGCTCATGTCCCCCCTCTCTTTTTTGGCACGGCCGGAACGGTGGCTCCGGGCGATTCACCAATACGGGGGAACGATCTCGGGCGGTCCCAACTTCGCCTATGAGTTGTGCCTGCGGCGGATCCCCGACGCTGCCCTGGCGAGGCTCGATCTGAGCTCATGGCGTATCGCCTTCAACGGTGCTGAACCGGTCAGCCCCGAAACGCTGCACCGCTTTCAGGAGCGCTTCGGACCGTCTGGATTCCGTTCGGAATCGTTTACCCCGGTTTACGGTCTGGCAGAATCGTCGGTGGGGCTGGCGCTGCCGCCCCTCGATCGAGGCCCGCGCATTGACAGAATCCAACGGGAGTCGTTCATGCGCTCGGGCCGCGCGGTCCCGGCACCGCAAAACGATGCGACGGCCCTGCGCTTCCCGGCCTGTGGCGAACCGCTGCCAGGGCATGAAATCCGCATCGTCGATGGCGCTGGACGAGAACTGGGCGAGCGGGAAGAGGGTTCTTTGGAGTTTCGAGGGCCCTCGGCCACAAGCGGCTATTACCGCAATCCCGAAGAGACAGCCCGTCTTTTCCATGATGGCTGGGTGGTTTCCGGAGATCTGGCCTATATGGCCGGCGGTGAAGTCCATATTACGGGACGGCGCAAGGACATCATTATCCGTGGAGGACGAAATATCTATCCCCACGAACTGGAGGAGGCCGTGGGCAATCTCCCCGGGATCCGAAAGGGGTGCGTTGCGGCTTTCGGCACCCCCGATCCCGTCTCCCAGACGGAACGGCTGATCATCGTGGCGGAAACCCGCGAGAGCGACGCAGCGCGTCTTGAAACCCTTCGGGACGAGATCCATGCGCTGAGTGTTGATCTGATCGGGGCGCCGCCCGACGACGTGGTGCTGGCCCCACCGCACACCATACTCAAGACCTCCAGTGGCAAGATACGGCGCGCGGCCAGCCGGCAGCTGTACGAAACGGGTGGCATCGGCCGAAAACAGAAGGCCGTCTGGTGGCAGCTCCTTCGCCTGGCGACGGCGGGGCTGGTCCCGCGGCTGCAGCGCACACGCCGGCAGTTGGGTGCCCTGCTCTATGCCGGCTACGCCTGGACGATTCTCGGCATAATGTCCGTTTTCACCTGGAGTCTGGTGGCTTGCCTCCCCAACGTCCGCTGGGCCCGGGCCCTGAGCCGAACGGCAGCCCGATTCACTCTCCGGCTTGGCGGGGTGTGGCTGACAGTGGATGGTCTTGAAAAACTGCCGAAAACTCCGTCAGTGCTTGCCGCAAACCACGCCAGCTATCTCGACGGACTCATGTTAACGGCTGCACTGCCACCGACGCTGGCCTACGTGGCCAAGCGCGAATTGACGGGACAGTTCTTTGCCCGGATTTTTCTGAATCGGATCGGAACGGCCTTTGTGGAGCGCTTTGACCCGGAGCGCAGCGTCGACGATGCCCGTCGTATCAGCGAGTCCATACGGAGTGGTGCCTCGCTGGTCTTTTTCCCGGAGGGGACCTTCAGACGGAATCCCGGACTCCGCCCCTTTCATATGGGGGCCTTCGTCTCGGCCGCGAAGGCGGGCGTACCCGTCGTGCCCGTCACGATCTGCGGGACACGTTCCATTTTGCGGGGCGGCAGCTGGTTTCCGCGGCGAGCGCCGGTGGCGGTCACCATCAGTGAGGCCATTCAACCGGCAGATACCAGCTGGGCAAGCGCAGTCGCCCTTCATGAGGCCGTTCGCTTAGAAATCCTGCGTCACTGCGGCGAGCCGGATCTTCAGGACAATCCTCTTCCCTAGGCCGGATATTGCATGAGTGCCTGCCATAACGGGGCTGGGAGCGACGCGAAACAGCTCCCATGTCACTCCGAATAGGGTGCACGCACAACCTCAATCAACGTGACTTCGGGCGGCGCGAGAAACCGTATCGGTGGACCCCAAGTGCCCGTGCCCCGGCTCACGTAGAGATGCGTTCCATTCTCCAGAGGTGTGTGCCCCGCCCGCACCGGATAAAAGAGCCACGTCAGCAGATTGAACGGAAAGATCTGCCCTTTGTGCACATGGCCCGACAGCTGGAGGTCGAAACCGGCAAGGGCCGCCCCGTTCACTTGGGGACGATGCTTGAGAAGAAGTGTGAAGTACTCCGGGGAAAGCTTGGCCAGAACCTCCTCTTCGGAAAGATGGGATGACGCACCGTAGACCTTGGCCGTTGCGTCGTCCACGCCGGCCACGTTGATCCCATGGGCCACGGAGACGCCCTCGCCCCGAAGCACCGTAAAGCCTGCCTTTTCCGTGAATGCCACCGCCTGCCGCAGGCCGGCATAGAACTCATGATTTCCCGTCACGGCAAACTTCCCGTATTTGGGGCGGATCTGCTCCAGCAGGCCCGTCAGCCCGTCGAGATGATCGCTCTGACCATCCACCAGGTCCCCCGTGGAGACCAGTAGATCGGGCTTCACCTCTTTCACGGCTTCGAGGATCTTCGCCAGACGCCGTTCCCGAACCATCAAACCGAGATGCACGTCCGATATCTGAACGATTCTCACCACGCCGATCTCTTCCGGAATCTTGGCAGAGAGGATGGTCAGCTTTTCCGTTCGGATATCCCGGGCCTCAAAATAGCCATAGATCATGATCCCCACTGCGAGGAGGAGGGGCACCGAAAAAACCACACCGGGAGTCAGAGAAAGCCAGGCCAGGTCTCGCCGAAAGAGAAGCCCCGCCACAAAGAGCGTGAACCGATACAGATCCAGTGCAAGGGAAGTTGAGAAAAAAACGAAGAGAATTCCCATCCAGCCGTAACCGACCCAGGCGAGAAGACGGGGCAGCCCCTCAAGACCCAGGCGTTCTGCCACACGCACCAGGATGGGAGCGAGCACCATTACCAGCATGAATAGCAGAAGCAGCACGCTCCCGGGCGCGCCGAGTCCCAGCGCCGCTCGGGCCTTCCAGAAGGCATACGCGTGCACCCCCCCGTAGACAAGGAAAAAGGTCAGCAAGAAAAGAACCACGACCGGGCCTCTCGAAGGTTCCGCAGCAATTTCTCCATGGGTCCCGGCATCCCCAGTGCCGTATCCGAGCTAGTCTCTGAGGTTTGGAAACAATTGTCAAGCAATGTCTCGTCTCAAAACATCGGCAGGCGTCCGGCGGGCCCGGAGACCTCCCGCCACAGCGAAGCGTGCCCTTTCCCATTTCCGTTTGTCCATCATGCCAACACCGTCGCGGCCCGTCAGTTCCATGACAGGCGTCTTTGGGATGACAAAGGCTGGAAGAAGACGGGGGCCAGTGGATGACCTATTTTCTGAGTAGATACAAGCGGTTGCACATGCACGGAAGATTGGCATTGATATTGCTGCTCCTTCCCCAATCGCTTCTGGGCGTGACCGGCACCGGCGACTCTTCGCGGGTCCGCGCAGGGCTGTGGGAACCCACAACAAAGGGGGAGCAGACCGTTGAAGTTTCATGCCACAGGCGGTCTCAGGACCAATCTTGCGAGGGGGCGCCAAAGGATGGGCAAACCTGTCACCCTAAGGTTCGGACAGCGGGCGGCCTCTTTGTACTTTCATCGAGCCTCTTTGCATGCAGCATATCGTCCAGGCATTCGAGTCATGCTCGTTCTGGTCGCCCTCATTCTCATCAGCGGCCTTGCAACGGTTTGTTGTGCTGCGGATGAAACGCCACTGTTTCGAGACTACGTGCTGACCGGCAGCATCCCCAAAGGTCACTGGGAACTATCCGTCGATTTTCTGAGGATGAATGACACGCTGGATATCTTTGATGTTCGCGAGAGCGAGATCACGTCCAGTTCCAGGCAATATCAATCCGTCCTCGGGGATCTTACCGGTGGCCGGGCCATCATCAATACAGCCATGACTACCACCACCACCGTCCATTTTGAATATCAGTATCTCGATCTGGAGACCGGCCCGGTGGAGGTAGGTGTGAATACTCTGGAGCTTGCCCTGCATCAGCAGATTCCTCTCAGGACCCCGGTCTCCTTCGCGGTGGCCGGCGGCGGCAGATTCAATGGCGCCGGAGACGAAACGATTCGTAAAGTACGGGCCATTGACAGTTACCTCAAGCGCATTCAGCCCCGCTATTCCCTTCGTGAAACGCCCACCCACTACCTGTTCAGCGACGGTACCTTCAATGTCTACGCAGCCAAAACCGGCAGGCCACCCCTGCAGGTGTCCCTTGAAGATATGCGGGACAGGACCCTCTTCCTGAGGCTCATGGCCGGCCTCAATGGAACCGCCATGAGTTTGAATCTCTTTGTAGAAGCCGGCCTGACACACATCGACTCGGAGATTGCCAGCAATCTTCCCGTCTTTGTCCCAGCGGAGTTTCACGGGCAGATCGAAGCCTTCCCCATCGATCTTGGCCGACGGGAAGACTACTGGAAAGCCGGTTTCAACCTCTTGATGCGCGGCCCCTTCGACGTGCTGGCCAACGTTAAATATGAGTATCAGGATCTCAATCGAGACAGTGGACTCGACTACGTGGACTACAATCACATTGTGCGGGCGGACCTGTCGTACCCACTCAACCGAAGGCTCGCCATCAATGTCGGCGGGGTTTACTTTCGGCGACAATTCAACGGGGTCGTCCCGTATATGTATAACCGCTATACACAGACCACCTTTGATCACGACTACGGCTATGTTCAGATCGGCCTCATCGTGAGACTCTGATGCCCGGGCGGTTCTTTTAGAATCCGGCGTCACTCACAAAGGAAGCTCCCGGTGAGACCTTGTTTACTCAACAAGAAACAGTGGAGGACATCATGAAGCGCTTGAAGAACTGCATGGATTATTTCTGGTGTACGGTGTTTGTTCTGTGGTCAGTCTGGTTTTCAGCGTGTGGTGGAGGCGGAGGAGGCTCTTCATCGCCCGCCCCGACGGTCAGCTCTGGCAGCGTTGTGATGGGGGCCGTTGCGGATGCTCGGGTTTACGCAGATCTGAACGGAAACGGGGTCTGGGACGTGACGGAAGCGTTTACATTTACGGATGCAAGCGGTGCATTTGAACTGACACTCCCCGCCGGCAACTATCTCCTCGCGACGGAAGGGGGCATCGATCTGCTCACGGGACTGCCCGCCATTGCCATGCTGGCCCCCAAGAACGCCCGCAACATATCCCTGGTGACCACCCTGGTTGCCCTGGATCCCACTGTGAAGGACGCCATTGAGGCGGCCACGGGTGCCGCCTACGACGCTGATCTCGCGGCGTCGGCCGGTGTCGATGCCGACCTCCTCAAGGTTGCGCGGTCCGTCGAGGCAATTCTGACAACCTTTGACAACGCCGGCTTCGGCGCCGCGGATCAGCAGGCAGTCATCCTGACGTCCATCGCAGCAGATCTCGCCGCCTCCGGCATTGAAACAGCACCCGATTTCAATGCGGCCCTGGCGGCCAGCCTGGAGACTGCCGTCGGCACTGCGGCCGTCACCGTGTCTGCGGCCAGCCCCGTCCCCATCGATGAAACAACGGCAGGAGATCTGGCAGACGCTGTGGGCACTGCGGTGGATGAGATCGCCACCGCCGTCGATGCCGGTGCCGTGGGCGGGGTGGTGGATGAGGCAGACGTTCAGGCGGACATCGCGACGGCTGTCGACAATCTCGCAAGTAATGTGAACGTCATTGATATCCCCAATGCCGCCATTGAAGTTGCCTCCATTGACGGCTTCAACGCATCCGACGTGAGTGTACTCGACGGCACCGGCAGCAGCTACACAGCCACCGATGACATGGAAGTGGTTGAAGTCGTTCTCTCCGCAACCAATGACTATGGAGAGGCGGTTTCTTATACGGCCTCCATTTCTCTGGCACTCTTTGACCAAAACAACTCCCGCCAGACCAATCTGACGATCACCGACTTGGGCGTGACCATCGGCGCCGAAGGAGTCGACTCGACCATCACCATGGACGACAGTGCGGCCCTTTTTTATGCCTATGGTGTCAGCGCGGACGGTCTCACGGTGCTGAATCTGGAAACACCCATCGAAGGGCCTTTTGAAAATATCGGCGTTGTCGACAACACCATCACCTTTGATCTCGTGAGAATACAGGCGCTGCTCGTGGAGCAAGTAAGTTCTCAATTCAGCGATATCGTGAAATTGGGCTCCTATGACCTGGCCCTCTTCGTCGATGGCGCCCCTGCGTCGGACATGGTCGTGGATCTGACCGTGACAGCGGCGCCCTGAGAGCATCTGGCCACAGGCGGGGACATCCGTTCGCAGGACGCTCGTCCTGAAGGGAGAAGGGCCGAACAAGCGATCAGAGGGGTTGGCAATCTGGAACAGCGAATCGCATCGGTGAGCTTTGCGATGGCCCATCAGGGTGGCGAAGACCCGTTTTAGCCTTTGCTCACCGCCACTGAAGCGCAATACATCTCACCCAACGTGGGGACCGATACATGACCAGATGGATTCTTTCTCTGTCTACCATCTTTCTATTTCTGGCCGTCGGCAATACTGCCGCCCAGATGGCTAGGACCGTGCCCGGCGCTTCTACCGCTTCGACCGGACCGGCCACCCTGGAAAGCCCTGCCCGGCCCCAGCAGGGGCACTTGCCGGAAATGCCCGGCGTGGACTTACCTGTACCGCAACAGGACAATGGGGCGGAGGAAGAGGCCATCCAAACCACTGCCGAATCAGCGCACGAAGGTCTTTCATCCTTTGAGCGGTATATTGTATCTGGACTGCCCGGTGAAGTCTCCACCAACATCCGGCAATTTGGATACGATCTTTTCAGGGGGGCGCGCGCAGCCTTTGCACCCTCCAAAGTGGTTCCTGTCGGTCCCGAATATGTGATCGGCCCCGGCGATGGCGTCATCATTCACATCTGGGGAAAAATCGAGGGCAGCTGGAATGCCGTCGTCGATCGGGACGGGAATATTCGTCTGCCGAAGGTGGGGATTGTTGGCGTAACGGGGCTGACCTTTGAAGAACTCAAAAACCTGCTACACAAAGAGATCTCCAAATACTACACGGGCTTTCAAATGAATGTCACTCTGGGAGCCCTCAGAACGATTCGTGTCTATATCGTGGGCCACGCATTCAGACCCGGCGCGTATACCGTCTCGTCCCTCGCGACACTGGTCAATGCCCTCTTTCATGCCGGCGGGGCCACAAGAGAAAGGGCCGAATACTCACCCATTTCGACCTCTATGATTTTCTTTTGCAGGGAGATAAAAGCCGTGACATCCGGCTGATGCCGGAAGATGTGATTTACATTCCCCCCGTCGGCAAACTGGTGGGCATTGCGGGCAACGTCAAGAAGCCCGCCATCTATGAGGTCCTGCCTGCATGCACGCTGATGGAATTGATCGGCATGGCGGGGGGCCTCACGAGTCAAGCGTTCAAAGGACGCATTCAGGTTCAGCGAATCGAAGACCACCAGTACCGGACCCTTTTCGAGGGCGACCTCATCGACATTGAACGCGCTCTGGAAAAGAACTTCATCCTTCAGAATGGCGACTTGATCAAGGTGTACCCGGTCGTGGAAATGCGGACAACCATCCGGATCAGCGGCGCCGTTGCCAATCCCGGGGAATACGGGATTACACCGGGGGTGACGCGAGTCAAAGACGTCATCCCCTTGACCGGCGGGCTGCTCTATTATGCCGCCGATCAGGCTGAGCTCACCCGCGTCCGGGTGACCCAGGAGGGTCCAAAGACAAACCGGCGGCTCCTGAATGTGGCCCAAGCCCTGTCGGGCGATCCTGAAAACAATCTGCTACTGGAAACCAACGACTACCTTTTCATCCGTACCGTTCCCGAGTGGGCGCTCTATCAAACGGTGGTGGTTGCGGGCGAAGTGAAATATCCGGGCACCTATACGATCAAGAAGGGCGATCGGCTCTCATCGCTCATCGACCGGGCCGGGGGATTCACCGACAAAGCCTACCTTCTCGGAGCGGAATTCACACGGAAGAGTGTGCGGAAACTTCAACAGAGACAGATCGATGAAATGATCGACCGGCTAGAGAGAGAATTGGTCAGCGCAGACTATGCACAAGCATCTACCGCCACCTCGGCAGAAGACGCCCGTCTCAGACAGAACGAAACCGAACAGAAGCGGCTGTTCATTGAAAGGCTTCGCGACGTCAGGGCCAAAGGCAGGATTGCTCTGCGTGTTTTGCCACCGACCGAGCTCCAGGATACGCCCTACGACATTGAACTGGAGGCGGGAGACGCCATTCGCATCCCCTCCGATCCGAGGACCGTTCAAGTCATCGGCTCTGTTTTCAACCAGACCGCCTTCGTCTGGGAAGCGGGAAAGAACTACGAGTATTATCTAGATCTTGCCGGCGGCCAGACCCGTCATGCCGACACCGAAAACATTTATATTCTCAAGGCCGACGGTTCCGCCCTCAAGGTGAACGGCGGCGTATCGGGCATGGCCCCCCCCGGAAGCAAGTGGCGTTGGCGTTCGGGCCCAGACGTCCTCTCAGGCGACACCATCGTCGTGCCCGAGCGGCTCGAACGGACCGCCTGGATGCGAAATACCAAGGACGTCACCCAGATACTTTATCAGGTTGCGGTAGCAGCGGGCGTCGTCGTTGCCGCCTTCTAGGTGTGGGAGGGCATGCCCCAACGGTCCACAGCCATTCCCTGGACAAAAGCATGGAAAAGACGGAACAACAGTACCGCGAAGAAGAGATCCATCTGCTCGATTACTTCATCGTCTGCCTCCGACAGAAGAAGATGATCGCGGCAATCACCGTCTCGACGGCACTGCTGACGGTCGTCATCAGTCTGATCCTCCCGCCAGAGTATCGGGCCGAGACCAGAATCTTCTCGAGACCCCGGGAAGGGACCGGCATGGCGGTACAGTTGATGGCACAGTTCAACGGACTGGCCGGACTGGCAGGATCGGGCGCCGGCGTGCAGGAGCCGAACAAGCTGTTCGTCGAAATGCTGAAAAGCCGGTCTGTTCTCGATGCCATGGTGGACCAATTTGATCTGATGACCGTCTACGACCAGGAATTCAGATTCAAGGCCCGAAAAATCTTGCAGAAGCATCTGCGCATCAAGGACGACGTGAAGAGCGGCGTCATCACCGTCACCGTGGACGACCAAGACCCGCTGACGGCCGCACAGATGGCCAATGCCATGGTGGCCGAGCTCAAGCGCCTGGTCAAAGAACTGGCGGTCACAGAGGCCTCGCACCGAAGACTCTTCTTTGAACAACAGCTGAAGGAGACGAAGCTCTCTTTGATGCAGGCAGAGGAAACCCTGCGGGCCTTTCAGGAAAACACCGGGGCGCTGCAGGTCGAATCCCAGGCGGAAACGGCCATCGAGGGGATCGCAGAACTTCAAGCCAAAATATCGGACAAAGAAGTCCAGCTGAATGTCATGCGGACCTATTCCACATCGCACAATCCGGATGTCCAGAAGCTCCAGGAGGCTTTGCGAGGTCTCAAGGTGGAATTGAGAAAGCTCGAGACCGGCAACGGCAGCGGCCGCGACCCCATCATGCCCACCGGCAAAATGCCCGAGGTCGGTACGGAATACCTCCGACGGCTCCGGGATCTCAAATTCAATGAAGCGCTCTACGAGTTGCTCATGAAACAATACCAGGGGGCCAAACTGGATGAAAGCCGAGAAGCCATGTTGATCCAGGTCATCGACACAGCAGAGCCTCCTGAGAAGAAGTACAAACCCCGACGCACGCTGATGGTGCTCACGGCGACAGTTGCCGCCTTGCTGTTCTCCCTGGTCACTGCGCTGATCCGGGAAGCCCTCCATCGCCTGCGGTCCGATCCCGTGCATCGAGACAGGATAGAAACGCTGAGACGAAACGCTTTCGGAGGTGGGAAGAAAATGGAGGCCCCGCTGCCGTAAACGCCCGGCCTCCTCGGCGGCCGTGAACGACAATCCGTATCAGACAAGGAGTTGAAATCATGCTGAACGAAAAGACCATCCTGATCACCGGTGGTACGGGTTCCTACGGAAAGAAGTTCACCGAGAAGATCTTCCAGCAATACAGCCCGAAGAAGGTCGTTATTTATTCCCGTGATGAATTCAAACAATACGAAATGGGGAGACACTTCTCGGAATACACCGATAGACTACGGTTTTTCATCGGAGACGTCCGGGACAAGAGCCGGCTCTACCGCGCCTTGGACGGGGTGGACATCGTGATTCATGCCGCAGCGCTCAAACAGGTTCCGGCCATGGAGTACAACCCGATCGAAGCCATCAAAACGAACATTCACGGTGCAGAGAATGTGATCGACGCAGCCATTGATCGCGGGGTGGAGAAGATCGTCGCCCTGTCGACCGACAAGGCCGTCAACCCGGTCAATCTATACGGTGCGACGAAACTCGTGTCCGACAAGCTTTTCGTCTCAGCCAATGCCTACGTGGGCAGCAAGAAGACAACTTTCAGTGTTGTGCGTTACGGCAATGTGGCCGGAAGTCGGGGATCGGTCATCCCCTTTTTCAGGTCCCTCACCAAGCAGGGTGAAGCGACGCTCCCGATCACAGACTTTCGGATGACCCGCTTCTGGATCACCCTGGAAGAGGGGGTGGAGCTGGTCTTCAAAGCCATAGCCGAGGCCCGGGGCGGAGAGATCTTTGTCTCGAAGATCCCCTCATTCAAAGTGGTCGATCTGGCAAAAGCAATTCATCCGACCGCAGAACTCACTGGGGTGGGTATCCGGCCCGGTGAAAAGCTGCACGAATTGATGGTGACCCGGGAAGATGCACGCACCACCTACGAGTACGAGGACCATTACGTCATCTATCCCAATTTTGATTGGTGGAGCCGGGAGCGGCATCTGAAACCCGGCGGGCAAAGGGTCCCGGAAGGATTCGAATATACCTCGGAAACGAATACCGACTGGCTTTCCGTGGAGCGCCTGCAATCTTTGATTCAACGCATTGACCCCGGCTTTTGCCCGGCGTCTGGCGTCTCGGACTCGGGTCAGTCGCACAGGGACGGGCTGGCCGTCGGCGCTGCGCCAACGAGATAACCAGGGAGGCATGACGTGCCGCAGAACCGTGCCATGATGGAGCAGCCACTCCAGGGACTCCCGCAGACCTGTCTGCCCTACGGGAGACAATCGATCAGCGCGAAAGATATGGAGGCCGTGCTGCGCGTCCTGCAGAGCGACTGGCTCACAACAGGGCCCGAGGTCTCCCAATTCGAGAAAGAGCTGGCGGCGCATTGCGGCGCCCGCTTCGCCGTGGCCTGTGCCAACGGTACCGCTGCCCTGCACCTTGCGTGCCTGGCCCTCAGACTGGGCCCGGGCGACACGATCCTCACCGCCCCCATCACGTTTCTGGCCACGGCCAACGCGGCGCGCTTTGTCGGGGCAGAGGTGCGCTTCTCTGATGTGACGCCGGACACAGTCACCCTCGATCCTCATCAGCTCAGGCATTACATCCAGAGGGGCGAAGCACCGCGAATGGCCGCCATCTTTCCGGTCCACTTTGCAGGCCACCCGGCTGACATGGAGGCCATCGCTGCCGACGCTCGGGAGGCAGGTATTCCCGTCGTCGAAGACGCGTGCCACGCACTGGGCGCGTCCTATATGACAAGCGGGGGCGAGACTGTCCAGGTCGGGAGCTGCCGACACTCGGCCATGACGGTCTTTTCCTTTCACCCCGTCAAGCCCATCACCATGGGCGAGGGCGGGGCCATCACCACCAATGATGAACACCTGTACCATCACCTCAAGCGCCTCCGGAACCACGGGATGACATCCAACCAAGACGAAATGGTCCAGCGGGAGATGGCCGTCGATCAGAATCACGAGGCCAATCCCTGGTACTACGAGATGCAGGAGCTGGGTTACAATTACCGGGTCACAGACCTGCAGTGCGCCCTCGGGCGCAGCCAGCTGGAAAGACTCCCCGCCTTCAGCGCGAGACGGCGCGAGATCGCAGCAGCCTACGCACACGCCCTGCAGAACACATTCGGGGATGTCGTGGTGCCCCTACGTGTGGCGGCGGGTGTGGCCCATGCGTATCACCTCTTTCCGGTCCGGATCGATTTCGAAGTCACCAGCAAAACGCGGGCGCGAATCATGCAGGAGCTGCGACAGCGCGGCGTGGGCACCCAGGTACACTACATCCCGCTACATCTGCAGCCCTACTATCGCACACGCTACGAGTTCAAGCCGGGCGACTTTCCGGCGTCGGAGAGCTATTACCAGCAATGTCTCTCCCTGCCCATCTATCCAGGCATGTCCGAAGCCGACGTGGAGCATGTAATCCGCTCGCTCTGCGAGGTCCTGGGGGTGAAACCGTGACAACCTGCCTCATTGTACAGGCACGGATGGGGTCCAGCCGCCTGCCGGGAAAGGTCATGCGGCCGATTCTGGGACGTCCCATGCTAGCGCATCTGCTCGATCGCCTGGCACGCATCACATCCGTGGACCGCATCGTCGTTGCCACAACCCGCCTCAATGAGGATCAGCCCATCGCCGACTGGGTGGTGTCACAGCCCCATATCTATCTGTACCGGGGGGCGTCGGAGGATGTGCTGGATCGGTACTATAGGGCGGCCGTACGCTACAACGCATCGGTGATCGTCCGGATCACCGCAGATTGTCCCCTCATCGAGCCTACGATGATTGAACAGTGTCTACAATTGTATCTCGAAGGGCGGGGGGAAGTGGACTATGTGTCCAACTGCCGGATCCGAACCTTTCCGAGGGGATTGGACACCGAAGTCTTTGGATTTCATGCATTGTACACCGCGCATGGACAGGCGCGGGATTCCTCAGAGCGAGAACATGTCACGCCCTATATCTGGCGGCGGCCCGAGGAATTTTGCCTGCGCGATCTGCGCAGCCCTGAGGACCACAGCGGGCTGCGCTGGACGGTGGACACCGTGGAGGATTTTCAACTGGTGACAAAGATCTATGAGGCCCTCTATCCCCTGTCTCCTTCCTTCGGATACGCCGATGTGCTTGCGCTGCTGCGGCGTTATCCGGAATGGGCCAAGATCAACGCACATGTGGCGCAGAAGAAGGTTGGCGTATGAAGATCATGATACGCGCCGATGCGTCTGAGAGAATTGGAACGGGTCACGTCATGCGATGCCTGGCCCTGGCTGAAGAACTCCGGGCA
This sequence comes from uncultured Nitrospirota bacterium, assembly GCA_947259355.1. GTDB lineage: Bacteria > CG2-30-53-67 > CG2-30-53-67 > CG2-30-53-67 > CG2-30-53-67 > CALZGC01. The sequence goes on from CAMYMF010000008.1 coordinate 71,384, forward strand.
GGGGGTCACGAAGTGACTCTAATCTACGGAAATCACGGGGACCAACCCGCCCCCTGAATACCGTATGCCAGACAATTGAAGGTGGCGACTGTCCCCATCTCCCCGGCGCGGCCACGCCGTTCAGGAGGAGCCGGCAGATCCCTGGCGCACGGACATTTCCTGCGTTGGGAGTGGGAGGCGGACGCCGCCGCCGTGCGGGGCGCCCGACGTGTCGCGGCCTATCTCAGCGGAGAAACAACAAAGGAGTCTCGCGTTGAACATATTGATGCTCGGTCCTGCACGACCTGATTTGATACGTTTTCTTGAATCCCATGGCGATGCCGTCATTGTCGAGGAGCAGGGCTTGGTTGAGTCCAGCCATCGCCTGCAGGCCGCTGATTTTCTCATCACCTATGGCTACAGGCACATCCTAAAACCAAACGTTTTAGCTTTTTTCCCGGAGGGCGCCATCAACCTAGATATTCCCATGCTTCCCTGGAATCGGGGGGCGGATCCCAATCTTCGGAGTTTCCTGGAAGACACGCCCAAAGGGGTGACGATCCACTGTCTGGAAGACGGACTCGACACGGGGCATGTGATCGCCCAGGCTCCGGTGGAGATGCTGACGCAAGACACGTTGCGAACAAGTTACGACAGGCTGCAGCGGAAGATGGAAGCGCTCTTTCCTGGCCTGTGGCCGGCCACTCGGTCGGGACAGATCGAGCCAGCCCCCCAACCAGCCGGGGGCTCCTACCATGCATTGAAAGATCGTCAAAACGTTGCACATCTTCTGACAAACGGCAGGGACACGCCTGTGCCAAAGTTAATTGGCCGACGCAAAGGGGCGGCGGCCGCGCCCACCGCCGACGTGGAGACACATCATGTCAGCCGATGACATTCGAATTGCCCATAGACTCGTGGGGCCAGCGGCGTCGCCGTTTATCATTGCCGAGATGTCGGGCAACCACAACGGATCACTTGACAGAGCGCTGGACACCGTGGAGGCCGCAGCCGCCGCTGGCGCCCACGCCTTGAAACTTCAGACCTACACGGCGGAGACCATGACGCTTGATTTGCACGACGGCGATTTCCTGATAGAGGATCCGTCGAGCCTCTGGTCCGGGAAATCCCTCTACCAACTATATGAGGAGGCATCGACGCCCTGGGAGTGGCATCCGTCGATTTTCGAGACGTGCCGCAGGTTGGGACTTATCTGTTTCAGCACCCCCTTCGACCCCACGGCGGTGGACTTTCTGGAGTCCCTCGACGTGCCGGCCTACAAGATCGCCTCCTTCGAAAACACCGACCTGGCGCTGATTCGAAAAGTGGCTGCCACAGGCAAACCCATAATGCTCTCCTGCGGAATGGCAACACTCGCGGAGCTTGATGAGACCGTGAAAACTCTCCGAGAGGCGGGATGCACGCAGCTCGTGCTTTTGAAGTGCACCAGCGCCTACCCGGCCTCGCCGGAGACTGCGAACCTTCGCACCCTGCCACACCTGCGGGACCTCTTTCGCGTCCCGGTGGGGCTTTCCGATCATACCCTCGGGCTCGGAGCCGCCTTGGCGGCGATCGCCCTCGGGGCATCGGTCATTGAAAAACATTTCACGTTGCGGCGAGCCGACGGGGGCGTCGATGCGGCCTTCTCTTTGGAGCCCGAGGAACTGCGGGCACTCGCGAAGGAATCGCATCGGGCCTGGCAGGCGCTGGGAAGAATCCACTATGGACCGACTGACAAAGAACAGACGTCACTCCGATTCAGAAGGTCCCTATACGTCGTCAAAGCGATGGAGGCGGACGAAACCTTCAGCGTGGAGAATGTCCGCTCCATCCGTCCTGGTTACGGGCTCGCTCCCAAGTATCTGCCCATGGTGATGGGGAAACGGGCCGCGAAAGCGATTCAAAGGGGATCGCCGTTACACTGGGACCTCATTGGATGAATCCGCAGGGGACCGCACGCTGCAGTACGCAGGGCCGGCGTCGGCCGACATATGATCGCTGCGGAAAAGTGACATACGAGCTTCGGAAATGATTCGCGTCTCTCTACTTAGTCTGTTGATTCGCGCGGGAAGCATCCTTTCCCGCTTTGTGCTGATTCTCTACCTCGGCAAGTGTCTTCCCACGGCAGACTATGGCGTCTTTGGACTGCTGCAGGCCAGTCTGGCCCTAGGCGTCTATCTCATGGGCCTCGATCTCTACGTTTACACGAACCGGGAAATACCCCGACTCGATGCAGCGGACGTTCAGACGGTGGTTCGATCCCAATTCGTCGTGCATGCCCTCTGCTACGCTCTCTGTCTGCCCTTGATTCTACCGCTGCTTTCGGATCATTTCATTCCCTCCCAATACATGATCGGATTCGCCACGCTGTTGCTTCTGGAGCATCTGAGTTTCGAGATCGTCCGTATCTTGATCGCGATTCGCCGACCGGTTTACGCAAATTTGCTGATACTCTCGCGCAGCCTCCTGTGGATTCTCCCCTTCCTACTGGTCTCGGCCGGTCATCCCCGGTTGCTATCCATCGGCGTGCTTCTTATCTTCTGGGTGGCGGGTTTGTCGGTGGCCTTGATGCTGGGAGTTGGGCTCTTTTACAAGTTCGGGCTCCTGCCCTTTCAGACATGGAAGCTCGACGTTGCCTTTGTCAAGACCGCCGCCCGGACCTCCGCCGTCTTCTTTGCGGCTTCCATCTGCTACAAGACCATCGAGTTCTCCAATCGCTACTTCCTGAAGCACTATCACACTCATCACGAGGTCGGCATTTACGCCTTCTTTCAAAACATTGTAAGTCTTATGGATGTCTTCCTATACACAGCTGTGGTGATGATTCTACTGCCGTCACTCATTGCATCTCGCGGCCCGGAGCCATCGCGGGAATACAGGCGCCGCCTGCACACGCTGGTGGCAGGGATACTCTATGGCACCCTCCTGTTGTCGCTTGCGCTCTATCTTCTCATCGGGCCCTTTCTGGCGTTTGTCGGCAAAGAGGAGATGACGACCAACAGGGGCATCTTCCAGTGGTTATTGCTGGGAGCGGCCCTGCTCTGCCTGTCTCAGATCGGTCACTACATTCTCTACATTCACAGGGCGGACAAAACCATTTTGACTGCGAGTTTGATCGGCGCCGCCTTGAATACGGCATTGAACATTGCTCTGATTCCCGCCTATGGGTTGCAGGGCGCGGCGATCTCAACCGTCACGGCCTGCACGGCCATGGCGTTTCTCAAACTCTACTATGGAAGACGAATCGAGCCGATCAGGCTTCGGAGGATCCTACGAACACCATCGGATCTGGTTCGCTCGAAGATGCTGAAGGCTACGCCTTGAGAAAAGGGCGCCGGCGACCCACAGCGGGTGTCTCGCTCGGGGACACCACTGGCCGCCGCCAAAAAGGTTGGACCCGTCATGCTTCAATTCTGGGAAGCAGCTTTGGTTACCATCATGATTCTCCTGACGGTGACGTATTTCGTTCAAATCAAACGAGAAATGTCCATCAGTCACCTGCTTATGGGCTACGTTGCCGGCACCATCGGTTTTGGCGCACTTTTTCTTCCTCTGTCCACCGCAATGTACGGGATCAATTTCTTCTCCGACTACTATCACCCCTATTTCACCCATGCCGCGGCCCTTTTTGCCGTTTCCTTCAGCGCCATGCTTTTTGTGCATTACACAAGAGGCGCTGCGCACAGTCCACGAAGTCCCATCAGATTCCTCTTCCGAATCGGCAACAGGCAGACTTTCCGGCAGGTCGTTTTCTTCTTCATCTTCGTGGGGACCTTGCTGATCGTGAAGATTTATGCGGGACTCGGGACGGCGCCAATCCTCGCGCCGGACCCCATCAACGCCAAGTTCTATCTCTTCTCGGAACACAAACTGGCCTCGACCCTGGCCGTCCATTTCTTATCCTTCTCCAACACGTTGCTGCTCATCTATTTTCTGAAAACGCAGCGAAAGGATCTTCTCTGCATCCTGGCATTTCTGATCTCCAACGTGGTGTTGCTCACCACCATGAAGCGGGCCCCTCTGCTGCTTCCCTATCTATACTTTGTCGTTTCATGGGTCCTGATCGGCCAAAAACTGAAATTGAAGCACGCGCTGGTCCTCAGCCTGATCTTTCTTGGCGGCGTCAGCCTCTGGTACGTGGGAAAGCCCGATTTCAGCCTTCCCAATTTCCTGATTGTGTTCACATCGAACCTCTTCGTTGAGGTCCGAGAGCTCGGGCGAATTCTCCTCGCCTCCGATAACCAGTTCGATTTCGCCTGGGGGAGAACGTTTCTCGTCGGCCTGTTCAACGTGGTACCGTCATCGTTATGGGAACTCAAGAAGGACTTCTACATTGTCCGGTATGTGGCAGACATACTGGGGCTCGACTACGAACTCAGCGGCATTCCCAGAATCGGCATGGTGGGCGAAGCCTATTTAAATTTCGGTGTTGCCGGAATTGTGCTCGTTTCGATGCTCTTCTTTCTGGTAGTGAAGGCGATAAATAAATACTATGTCGCCCTGCACG
>CAMYMF010000009.1 GCA_947259355.1 uncultured Nitrospirota bacterium
CCTCGGGGATCGAGCCGCTCTTTGCCCTCTCCTATTACCGCAACGTCATGGACAATGACAAACTCGTGGAAGTCAACGAAACCTTCCGGGAGGAAGCGGTGCGTCGCGGGTTCTATTCCCAAGAGCTCATGGAGAAGATCGCCCGGACCGGCGGGATCCGGGATCTGGAAGAAATCCCCGAAGATGTGCGGCGCGTCTACGTCACGGCGCACGATGTGAGCCCAGAATGGCATGTGCGGATGCAGGCGGCCTTCCAGAAGTATACGGACAATGCCGTCAGCAAGACGGTGAACTTCCCCCACGATGCCGCGAGAGCCGATGTGGAGACGGTCTACCTGATGGCTTACGAGACGGGGTGCAAGGGCGTCACCATCTACCGGGACGGCAGCAAAGGGCAGCAGGTGCTAAACCTGAAGAAGGAGTCCGGGAAGGGACTGAAGGAGAAGGTCAACGGCAATGGAAATGGAAACGGCAGCAAACCGGGCACGGCGGCTCCCGAGATTTCGCCGATCGCGAGCTTCGGGGACGATGGTGTTCTCGATCGCCCGGGGACCCTCATGGGGAGCACGACCAAGATGAAGCTTGCCCACGGGACGCTCTATATCACGGTGAATGAACTCGACGGCCGGCCCTTTGAAGTCTTCGCGACCATCGGCAAGTCGGGTCAATCGACCATGGCCAAGACCGAGGCCATCGGACGGCTGGTCTCCCTGTCGCTGCGACACGGCGTTCCAGTGGACAAGATTGTGGAGCAGCTCAAGGGGATCGGGGGTGAATACCCCGTATTCCAGAAGGATGGCCTCGTCCGTTCCATTCCCGATGCCATTGCGCGGATTCTTGAAAGGCGGTACATGAAGATGCCGGGTGCCAACGGTGATAACGGGGTGAACGGCTCCCCCGTCGGGCTCGACCCCCTGTCACTGATGGGCCATGCCTGCCCGGAGTGCGGCGGGACGGTGGAGCGGGAGAGCGGCTGTCTCGTCTGTCGCGCGTGCGGCTACTCCAAGTGCGCATAACCTGAGATCAGGGGATGTGGTTGGCTCAGGGCTGAGGGGCCTTCTCCGGAAGGCCCCAATTTGACTCCCTTTCAGCCGGTCGGCGGGTGAGACCGTCGTCACTTCCTGCCGCCCGCACTTGTTTGCTCGCTTTCCATCCCTGTTGAAGCGCATCCCTCATCTGTGCTATCTTTCGAAGATGTCTGAAAGCCGACCGCTCACAGGGCTTCTCACCTGGGAACGGGTGGACGCGTTGATCGCGATGGTCCGAGCCACGGGGCCTTGGTATATACATGCACCTGGTGAGGGGCTGGCCTCCGTCTTCTCCGCCGATGGCGAGGCCGCCGCCGATTTTCTCGCTGCGCGGACCGAAGAGATCAAATCCCGACGGCAAGGGGCCGGGTGGATCTATGTTCACACACCGGACGCGCCGACGTGGATCAAGATTTACGATCCTGCCAAATGCGGCGGATCGTGCAGCACAACCACCCCTGCCGCGTGGTGGGAGATGGAAGTCAACGACCCGTGGGAGCGGTTGGCCGAACAAGCCCCGTGTGAGAGGAAGCCTGGTTTTCTCGCCCGCTGGCGGAAAAAGACCCAATGAAGCCGTTGGCCGGCTCGCGGCAGCACTCTCGACGGTCAATGCCGGTCCTTGGGCCGTCGCCTACAGTCGTTCGATTATTCGCTGAAAGTATGTTTTAATGGTATAGAGCGTGCGACATAGGTGCATCAAGACGCATGGTTCGGCTCGCGAATGGGTCGGTTGCTGGCAGCCCTGGTTCGGGTCATAGACCGTTAGGAAAAAAGATGCCACAAATGGGAAATTGTTTTCTCTTTTTGGGCAGTTCCTTTCCAGGAACGAAGCATGGAGCGGGCGCTGCGGGCGGCTAACCCCCTTTGTCCAGGGGACTTTTCCCGGAGCGGACCCGGCGGCATTAATATTGCAGAATCGCGAGCTTAACTGTCTCAGAGGCAGTTTCGGATTCTATTCGTTGGCAGGCTTCTCATGCTGGGTATGCGATGGAAAAAGGCCATTTTGACTACGATGCGCTCGGTGTTGGTGTAAACGCAGGCAACCCCGCCGACATGCGAGAGGGGATACGCGACCGACGTCGACGCCCCACACCGGTGTTCAGCTGGTATACCCTGTTCGGCCAGAGACGTATCAACCGCCGCCGGACAGATGAGCGCGACAACTATTATGTCGATCTGTACAACGCCAGGCTGCTGGCCGCCCTGTTGCTCATCATCGCCCTCTCCCTAATTGATGCGCTGTGCACCCATCAGATCATTGCCCGGGGAGGCAGTGAGTGGAATCCGATCATGCGGGTCCTGCTGGATGTCAGTGACCACGCCTTTTTCTCTTACAAATTTGTGATGACGTCCGCAGGGGTTATCATTCTCTGTCTGCACAAGAATTTCAAGTTCGTGAGACACCTGATCTCCCTGATACTGGTCTTTTACGTCATCCTCATGTTTTATCAGGTCACCATCCTCTACGCTCTGTAGGCTTGTCGCGCCATCGCCCCCCTGCAATCCTTCCGTGCCGGTCCTTGGGACACCGCCGCCCGAGTTGCGCACCGTCTCCGCCTGTGCTATTAATCCGAATTCGACAGAAGCACGTCTGCGCAGGGGTCTGTTTCGGGGGCCGCCTCAGGGATGTTTACGGCTCCCAGGGCGGCCGTGAGATGGTGTCGTTGAACAGGGGGCCACATGCGGGAAGAAGAGAAAAAGGGCAAGGGGTTCGTTTTCGTCGACAAGCGAAAGACGCACGACACAGAAGGGGAAGGGCAGGGCGGCGACGATGCGTCTTCCACGGCCCAGCGGAGCGAAGAGAAAAAGGCCGCGCCGAAAGAAACCCCGAGAGAGGATCCGAAAACCAAGACTGCCGAGCCGGAGCGATCGGGCCAGCCGCTGCCCGCGGTCGATTTCAATGCGTTGATTTTGTCGTTGAGCAGCTCCGTGATGATGCATCTGGGGGTGTTGCCCAATCCGGTCAGTCATGAGACCGAAGCCGATCTGCCCCTGGCCAAGCAGACCATCGACATCATCGCGCTTCTGCAAGAGAAGACCCGTGGGAACCTGACGCAGGATGAAGAGAAGTTCATCGAAGCGGTCCTCTACGATCTGAGGCTGAAGTATGTTGAAGTGGACCGGGAGAAGGCCTAGTGCGGCGATTCTCGGGTAGGGTGGGGTATCTTGTGACACCGGGATCAGGCGCAAGCGCACCCAGCCCGCAGCATCCCGTCCAGCCGGCGGGGGGGTCGGTCGATTCCGGGAGGAAAAGATGAAGAAAGCCGTGGTATGGTTGGTGGGGCTTCTGGTCCTCATTGTGATTTTGATGGCGGCCCTCGTTGCACTCTCACCGGTCTTCCTAAACAAATACAAAGACCAGATCGTGGCCAAGGTGGGGGAAGCCGTCGATCGCGACATCCGTCTGGGAGATATTCGGCTGACGCTTTTCACCGGTGTGGGCCTTCGCTTGAAAGATGTCACTGTCTCCAATGCAAAAGGTTTTCGTGACGAGCCGATGTTGGCCGTGTCCGACCTGGACGTCAAGGTCAAGGCGATGCCTTTGCTAAGCAAGCAGCTGGAGATCGTTCGGGTGATTCTCCGCAAGCCGCAGGTTCTGATCGAGAAGAATGAAAAGGGGGTGTTCAATTTCAGCGATCTGACCGGCCCCGCGGCGCCTGCGCCCGATGCAGATGCCGAGAAGGCCAAGCCCGCTCCGTCGTCTCCCCTCGCTGGACTGCTCGTCTCCCGGCTGGAGGTGAGCGACGGCAGCCTGGCCTATTTCGATGCGACCTCTCAAGCGTTGCGTGAGGGCGTGCGGGTTCAACACCTGGCCCTGTCGCTGGAGGATGTCTCTTTGGACAAACCGGTCCCATTCTCCCTCGCCTTCGGCATCAACCGGGACGCGGAAGACATCCGGCTGCGCGGGACGTTGGGGCCCGTCGGGAAGAAGATCGACTACGAAACGATTCCCGTTTCCATACAGATGGCCATCCCCGATTTCGCGCTGCAGCGCGCCATGGATCTGATGGGCGGCCAACCGCCGGTGCTGATCGAATCGGGCACGCTGAAGGCCGACACGACGATTAACGGGGATCTCGCATCGGGCATGAATGTGGCCGGCTCTCTCCATGTGGCCTCGTTGACCCTGAAAGACCCGCAGAAGAAGGAGACCCAGGTCCGTGGTTTGAACCTGGGCCTTCAAAAAGAGCTGATGGTGCGGATGGGGGAAGGCAAGATCGTGGTTCAGAAAGCGTCCCTCTCTGCGGACCGCGCGCGGCTCGACCTCTCCGGAGAGGTTCTGAATTTCCAGAAGGACCCCTCCCTGTCGCTCAAGCTGGGCAGCAACGACATCCCCCTCAGTGGGTGGGACAAGATCTTTCCCGCTCTCGCGGAGGTGGCCCTTGACGGAACGGTGAAAGCCGGCGGCACCGTCTCTGGAAAACCGGCGAAGAAGATTCAGGCGGTGATCAATCTGAGCTCGCCCCGCCTGGCGGTGAAGCTTCCCAAGAAAGCCGCTGCCATCGATTCTGCCCCAGAACGGATGGCTGGGCAGTGGATACCCTCGGCCGAGGCGGCGGCCAAGACATCGGCGAAAGGGAAGGACGCCGGTGGAGGACTGCCGCAGAATCTTGATGTGAGAGGGCGCATCGACATCGCCCAGGGCTCCTTTGACAACATCCCCTTCACCCAGTTCCAGGCGAACTACGCCAAGAAGGGAGACCGCATCGACGTGACCGATCTGTCGGTGCGGGGATTTGGTGCCCAGGGCTCGGCGACGGGGCGGGCCAGCGTGAATTTCGGCACGGCCAAGCCGAGCTATTCGGCCGATCTGAATTTCTCACAGGTCGATCTGGCCGCCGTGCAGCAGAGCTTGACGGTTCGGACAGAGAAGATCATGGGGGGGCTCAGCGGTCAGTTGGCGCTCTCCGGTTCGGGATTCGAACTCAAGGATATGGAGAAGACCCTCAGCGGGAACGGCGACCTGAAGGTCGAAGGGGGTGCCCTTCCGAACGTGAATCTCGAAGAGCGGGTTCTCTCGGCCGTCGCGCAGAAGCTCGGACTGCCGGTGGCGACCCTGGCCCAGATGGCCGGTGTGGAAATCTCACGGGGCAACCAGACGCTCTTTGAAGAGTTCCACGGGATCTTTCGGATCGATGGGGGCAAGATCGATATTCGGGATGCGGTCATTACCTCGGGCAATCACGGCTTCTCCTCCACGGGAGAGATCGGGCTCAACCAGGCGCTGAATCTCAAGTCCCGGCTGATTCTGCGCAAGGTGGCCGATCCGGGGAGCAAGAAGCATGCTTATTATCTCATCGATGAGAAGAAGCGCCGATACATACCGTTCAAGGTGACGGGCAACACGGGCAAGCCCGTCGTTACCGTCGACATGGAAGCGCTGGTTCGGGGACAGGCGCAGCGCGCGATCGACGAGAAGAAAGAGGAGCTCAAGGATAAGCTCAAAGAAAAACTGGGGCCCGAGAGCGAGGAGATCCTCAAGCCGCTGGAGAAGATTTTCAGGTTCTAGAGGGGGCGCCGCATGCCCGTGGAAGTCATCCAGGAGGAGAAGTATCGCTTCGCAGCAACGGTCCGTCAGCACAGGGTGATCATTGATCAGTCCATCGAGGGCGGGGGGACCGACCAGGGGATGGACCCGGTGGAGCTCTTTGTCAGCGCCATGGCCGGCTGCGTGGCCTATTACGCCGTCCATTATATGGTGCGCCATGGCATCGCAACGGAAGGATTCCGGGTGACGGCCGATTGGGAGATGCAGGAGAAGCCTTACCGGGTGGGCCGCGTGGCCATCCGGCTCGATCTGCCCCCCGGATTCCCGCAGGGCAGTCGCAAACAGCTGCTCGCGGTTTGCCGCGGTTGCACCATCCACCATACCCTCTCGCACCCGCCTGTGGTGGCCTATACCGTCCAGGAGTCGTGATCCCGCTGCAAGCCTACCGTCGGTGTGGCTGTCCTCACACAACTTGAAGTTTGACCTTCCGGCCTGTATACTCCGGGCATATGCTGGTGCGGACAGAGGCGAACCGAATCCTGAGCATTTTCGATATCCTGAAGATTCCCGTTCTGATCGTCGACGGTGGCCGGTGTGTGGCCCATGCGAATGCGTCGGCGGAGGGGCTGTTGGGATATGAAAGCGCCGATCTGGCCGGTCGCAATCTGACGGATCTGATGGCCCCGACAGATCCCGGGATGGGCCGTGAGCGGCCCGAGAGTTTTGCAGACGTTCTGTCCTCCGGAGAAGAGGAACAGCGCCAATTTGAGGCGGTCTGCCGGAAGAAGAACGGCGATGAATTTCCGGCCCAGGTTGCCCTCATTGCGTGGAACGGCAAGGGCCACGAGCTGGTGGTCATTCAGGACATTTCCGATCAGAAAAGACTCGAGCAGCGGGCCTCCCAGCGACGCAAAGAGCTTTCCGTCTTCAACACCTTCTCCGAGATCCTCAACGCGGAAGACCAGACCGATGCCATCATGCAGCGCACCGTGGAGATGCTCGTTGCCACCCTGGGCGTCAAAGCCGCGCTGATCCACCTCAAGGACCCGGAGGCCGACGCCCTGCATTTGAGGGCCCATGCGGGCTACGCATCCCAATATCTGTATGAACTGCAGCGCCTCCGGACCGGCGAGGGCTTGGCCGGCAAAGTGCTGGCATCGGGACGACCGCTTGTCGTGAAGCAGGCTTCCGAAGATCCCCGGGTCACCAATATCAATACGCGGGCGACGGGCATCCAGAGCATTGCGGCCGTGCCCATCTCGTCCCGGGGGGTGGTGTGGGGGGTCCTCTCTGTGATGAGCCGCCGGGCCGATTATTTTACATCCATGGATATGCAGCTCCTCGCGACGCTGGGCAGCCAAGTGGGGGTGGCCGTGGAGAACGTGGGGCTCATCGGAAAGCTTCAGGAGAAGATGAGCCAGATCGAACTGAGCAACGAACTGAGCAGTATCATCAATTCGAGCCTCAGTATCGGCACCCTCTTTCGCATCATGGTCGCGGAGATGCGAAAACTGATCGCCTATGACCGGGCCAGTCTGTTGCTCTACGATGACAAAGAGAACCACCTCGTTATCTTCGCCCTCGATACCGACATGAAGACGCACATGCCCAAGGGGATGGTGGCGCCCCTGGCAGGGACCAGCGCCGGCTGGGTGGTGCAGCACAATGAGCCCTGGATCAACACCGATCTGCTTCGGGAGACCCCCTTTCCACTGGACGAAAAACTTCTGAAAGAAGGAATCCGCGCCACCATCAGCCTCCCCCTGTACCAGGAGCGAATGCTTGGGGTTTTCAATCTCGACAGCAAGGTGCCCGGTGCGTATCGCCGCCGGGATCTGGACCTGCTGCTCCCCGTGGCGAGACAAATGTCGGCGGCACTGGAAAAGGCGCTGCTCTTCGAGACAATCTCGCGGGAGAAGCGGGAATGGGAGAAGACCTTTGACGCCTTTACCGACATGGTCTGGATCGATGATCTGCGACACCGGATTGTGCGGGCCAACCAGGCCATGCTGAAAAAGGCCGGGCTCTCGGTCTCTGCACTCTCCGGCATGCGATGCACCGAACTGCTGCAGCGGCTGCGGATCAGTTCGCAATGTCTTTGCTGCGAGACGGCGGCCACGAACCGCGAATCCTTTCGGGAAGTGCTGGGAGAGGAGGGCAGCATCTTCCACTTCGCGTCCTATCCGCTCATGGACGACGAAGGCCGGCTCTATGCGATCCTGCACAACCTGCGGGACGTGACCAACCAGAAGCGCCTGGAACAGCAAGTGGTCCGGACGGACAAACTGGCTTCTCTGGTGACCCTGGTGGCGGGGATTGCCCATGAAATCAATAATCCCCTCGGGATCATTGCCGGTTATGCCGAGGCGCTTTTGAGTCGAGCCGAGGACCCGGCGCTGCTCAAGCTCGAAGCGTTCGAGGACTTTCCCGAGTATCTCGACACCATCCACCAGGAGATTTTCCGGTGCAAGGAAACCCTGGGAAGTCTTCTGGAATTCGCCCGGCCCCACCGCGCGCGGGCCCGAGAGCTGGACATCAATGAGACCATCAAGGAAGTGATTCTGCTGGTAAATCACCGGGCCAAGCGGCTGCATTGCCGGATCGAGCAGGATCTTGAGCGAGACCTGCCGAAGATAGACGCCGAGCCGGGAAGTCTGCGGCAGCTCTTCGTGAACATTATTATCAATTCTCTCTATCACACGTGCGAAGGGGGTACCATTGCGATTCGCACCGGTCTGGAGCAGGCCGACGGCTCCCCGGGCCGCATCGCGGTGTCGATCCGAGACACGGGCGCGGGCATTCCGGCGGAAATCCTCGACAAGATCTTCGATCCTTTCTTTACAACGAAGCCCGTGGGAGAAGGCTCGGGTCTGGGTCTTGCCATCTGTCACAAGATCGTGGAAGAACACGGTGGTGTCATCGAGGTGGAGAGCAGCGTCGGTCGCGGTACGACCTTTACCATCAAGCTTCCGACGAAGGAGAACGATGATACGCGTTCTGGCAGTGGATGACGAAGAGCCCTTTCGACGGCTGCTCAACAAAGAATTGACCCGCAAAGGGTTCTCCGTGGCGGTTGCCGCCGAGGGACAGGCGGCGCTGGCCAAGCTCGAAAAGAGCACGTTTGATGTGCTCCTTCTTGATATTCTCATGCCCGGCATGGACGGCCTGGCGCTGATGCAGACGCTGCAAAAAGATCCCTCGACGCCTCCCATTGTGGTGCTCACGGGCAAGGCCACGGTGGAGACCGCCGTGGAGGCCATGAAGAACGGCGCCTACGACTACATCACCAAGCCATACAAGCTGGACGAGTTGGAAATTGTCATCCGCCGGGCCCATGAGTACGGTTCGCTCCGTTTGAAGAGTGAACTGTTGCAGAAGGAGCTGGTCCGCAAGGAATCACCAGTGGAGATGGTCGGGAGCAGCCCGCCCATGCGCGCCCTGCTCAGCCTGATTCGCAAGATCGCGCCGTCCGACTCGAACGTGCTGATCCTCGGCGAGAGCGGTACGGGCAAGGAGCTGGTGGCCAACACTCTCTGGCATTACAGCCGGCGGAGCGACCAGCCGATCATCGCGCTCAACTGCGCCACCTTCTCAGAGCCTCTCATGGAATCGGAGCTCTTCGGGCATGAGAAGGGCGCCTTCACCACAGCCTACGAAACCAAACATGGCATCGTGGAGGTGGCCGACGGGGGCACGCTCTTCCTCGATGAGATCGCCGAAATGCCGTTGGGCCTGCAGGCAAAACTGCTCCGGTTTCTGGATACCGGTGAGTGCCGCAGGGTCGGCAGCAACCGGACGCGCAAGGTGGACGTGCGGCTCATCGCGGCCACGAACAAGGACCTCAAGGACCAGGTTGTCCGCAAGAACTTCCGGGAGGACCTCTTCTACCGTTTGAATGTCATCCGGATTGAAATGCCCCCCCTCCGGGAGCGGCGCGAGGACATTGCCGAGTTGGCCCGGCATTTTATCCGCAAGTACGCCCGCAAAATGGCCAAACAGCCCCCCGGAATCGACGACGCGGCCCTGTCGGCATTGGCCAGATACGACTGGCCGGGAAACGTTCGGGAGCTCGAAAACGAACTAGAGCGGGCCCTGCTGCTCTGCGACACACCCCGCATCGGGGTGCAGGATCTTTCGGTCTCTGACCTGACCGCGAGCCCTTCTCTGGAGGATCAGCCCAGACTCGAGGAGCTCGAGAAAGCCTGTATTCTCAAGGTGTTGCGCGAGAGTGGGGGCAACCAGAGCCGGGCAAGCCGGATTCTGGGGATCAACCGGAAGACGCTCTATTTGAAACTCAAGAAGTACGGCATCAGCGGCTCCTGAAGTGCCATCCGGTTTTGCCGGCGGCCGCGGGGAGTACCTCTTCCGGCGCTGCCCCTGGTACGGCCTGCTTGGGGTACTATGCCCCAGGTGGGGCGGGTAATTATTCCTCAGTTTGCGCCCCCCCTGCGTGTCTTCAAAAAACAAAACCGATTCTTTACAATGGGTTATAGCATAGTGTCCTTTGTGGCACGGCAATTGCTTTACCGATTGGCGTGGACAAGATTCTCATCTGCACTCCGGATCCCATCTTTCTCAAGAGCCTCTATGCATTTCTGCGAGAGCAGGGATATGCTGTTGAAACCACTGAACAGACGGCCCGTGCCGTGCAGCGCGTATTCGAGACGCACTACGCGGCTGTTATTTTGGATGCCGATGGGGTGGGACTGTCGGCCAGAGAGGCTGTGCGGATCATGAAGCGTGTGGCCGCGGAGATGCCTGTTATCATCGCAGGAGCGACATGCAGCCCGGAGGGGGCGGTCTGCATCGCCGAACCGGTCGATCTGGAAGAGTTGGGGCAGGCGATTCGTGCCATCGTGGAACCTCACCTAAACTGATAGAGTAACGAAAGGAGCGTCGGGGGCTTATGAAACCACGGGAGACGATTCTGAAAGCGTTTGAGGGAGGCAAGCCGGACCGGATTCCCGTCACTCTGTTCGGGGCCGGTATGTGGAGCATCAAGGACTTCGGCACGACTTTTAAGGAATTGTCTGACGATACGGGGAAAATGACCGACATGCTGACGACGCTGGCTGATAGGCTGCGTTGCGATGTTGTCTACGCCGGCTCGGGCTACAACAATTTTCATGCGGCGGCCTTCGGTGGCGGCGTCAAGTTTCGGGAAATGGGAGCACCCGACCTGGAGGGGCGGCTCATCGATGAGGAGGGGGATCTGGATCAATTCGATCTGGGTTCGTTGGACAAGCATCCGGTGATCAACACGGTCAAGAACGCGCTGAAGGAGACGAAGCAGAAGATCGGCGACGACTATGTGGTCACCATGACATCTTGGGGGCCGTTCACGCTGGGCGCCCGATTCGTTGACGAAGAGATCATGATGAAGGCCACTTTCAAGCGGCCCGACTTCGTCCACCGGGTGGTCGATTTTGCCACCGACCTGCTGATCCATCTCTATGAACCACTGGTGGCCGACGGAACGCTGGACGTGATCAGTATGGCCGACCCCACGGCTTCGGGCGATTTGATCTCCCGCAAGCAGTTCGAAAAGTTTGCGTTGCCCTATTTGAAGAAATTTACGGACTGGACCCGATCCAAGGGGGTGTACACGCTGATCCATATCTGCGGCAATACGACCGACCGCCTCGAACAGATGCCTGAAACGGGGGCCAGCTGTATCAGCCTGGACCATAAGACGGACATTGCCAAGGCCAAGGAAGTACTGCATGGCAAGATGTGTTTCGGCGGGAACGTCGATCCTGTCGGCGTGATGCTGCAGGGATCGGTCCAGGATGTGGAAACTGCCTGTAAACGGGTGATCGAGACGGCGGGCACTGACGGGGGGTTTGTGCTGATGCCGGGCTGTGACATTCCGCCCACCGTGCCCTATGAGAACATCCAAAAGTTTGTGCAGGTGGCCCGGGAGTGGTCGTAATTTCCGGCGTGGGTGAGCAGAGGGGGGGTGGTTGTTTGCTGGTGCAGAGTCTAGAGTGATATCCAGCATGAAAGAGAGGGGATGGTATGGGGAGCTTCTGGGAAGAACTCAAAAGAATGTTCGGTCGGACTTCGGTAACGGAGCCTTCCGGGCAGGCCACGAAAGGAGAGGTTATGACTGACGCGCAGAAAATGACGGTTGAAGAGGTCAACAAATACATGGAAGAGCAGTGCGGGTTTCTGCCGCGCATGTTCAAGATAATCAATACCGTATCCCCCGTTCCGGGCAAGACCTTTGCCGACTTCTATGCGTCCATCTTCAGTGACGGAGCGCTGTCCAAGTCGGTGAAGGAGTTGATGTTCATGGCGGGCGGGGTGGCCTACTGCTCCCCGCGGTGCATCATTCATGTGGTGCCCGCCATCAAGGCGGGAGCGACCTCGGAGCAGGTCTTCGAGGCGGCTGCCGTTGGAATGATTCTGGCAGGTTTCGTACCGGGCGGTCCCGGTATCCCTTACGCTTTTGAATACGCGTTGAAATGCGTCGACATCGACGCCAAGTTCCGCAAAGGCGAGGATTGGGAATACCTGCCTCAGACCCAATTCGATCACGGGATTCACTAGCAGTTCCACCCGGCGGGGGGGCACCCCCCCCTCTCCCCCCCGCCGTCACCGCATCAAGACTGGAAGGAGTGAGCATGTTTGTCTTTTCAACGAAGCAGAAAGTATGTGAAATCGGCGGCTGCAAGGTCGGCGGCCAACCCGGGGAAACCCCCCCGCTTTTGATTGCGTCCATGTTTCATAACAAAGACCGCATCATGCAGGACCGCAAAGGAAATTTCGACCGCGAGAAGGCCACGGCGCTGATCCGAAAGCAGGAGGAGCTCTCCCAGGCGACGGGCATCCCGAGCCTGGTGGCCATGGTGGCTAATTCGGCGGAGGAGGCCAAGATCTACATTGACTTCTATCTGGAGACTACGGACATGCCCTTCGGCATCGACATGTGGGTTCCAGAGAAAAGGGAAAAAGCCACCGAATACGTGGCGAATAAGGGGCTGCAGGAGAAGTTTCTGTACAACAGTATCACGCCGTGGGACAAGGACATCAAGGGGCAGGTGCAGCGGGTGAAGGATTTGGGGATCAAACATGTCATCGTGCAGGTCTTCGACGATACCGATCAATCGCCCACGGGGCGGCTGAAATCTCTGGAGCGGCTCCTCGAAGACGGGGCAGGGGATTTCGAGACGGTTCTGGTCGACTCCTCGGTGATGAATCTTCCCTCCACGTCCTTTTCCATGCTGGCCAATCGGCTCATCAAGGAGAAGTACGGCTTCCCCTGCGGGAGCGCTTACTCCAACGGTACCCATATGTGGAAAGAGTCGAAGGAGACCTGGGGGCTGGACGGATTCAAGGCGATGGACGCCGTGGCGCAGGGGATGTCGACGGCCTTCTGGAGCGACTTCAATTTTTACGGGCCCATTGTGACCGCGCCCCGGATTTTTCCGGCGGTGGCTACGGCACATATTCTGCTTTCCACTTTGGTGTACGACGAGACGGGCGAGGTCCCCGGCAATGACGATCTCCCCATTCGGAGATTGTTCCCCGATTTCATCGAAAAACTGGTCGAAGGGGGCGGGCGCAAGAAGGCCAAGGCCAAAGCCAAGGCCAAGTAATCACGACAGGAGAGGAAAGGAGAAGGATTTTGAGCAAAGAGAAAGCAATGACGGAAACCATGACATCAAGAGAACGGGTTCTGAAGCTCTTTCAGGGGCAGGCAACCGATCGGCCCCCCTGTTTCAGCGGGATGGGCAATGTAACCACCGAAGGGCTGAACCAGCTGCAATACAAGTTTGCCAAAGTACACCTGGATGAATTTCAGATGGCCGAGACGGCGGTGACCACGCACAAACTTTTTGGTTTTGACGCTTGTGTGGTCCCCTTTGACCTCTGCGCGGAAGCGGAGGCCCTGGGCGCCAAAATCAACACCTATCCGGACTCGGAAGATCTGCTATACCCGACGATCAAGGAGAAGGTAATTCACAGCGAAGACGACATGGACATCACCATCCCCAGGGACGTGAGCGAGCGAGGTCGGGTGCCGCTGGTGTGCAAAGCGATCACACTGGCGAAGCAGGCGCTGAAAGACGATGTCTGCATCGGCTCCTATGTGCTCGGGCCCTTTACGCTGGCTGGGCAGATTATGGAATTGAACGACCTGCTGAAACTCTCCTTCAAGAAGCCCGACCGGGTGGGGAAGCTCCTGGAGGCTCTTACCTGTGTTATCGTTGCCGTGGCCAAGGCCTATGAAAAGGCGGGCGTCGATTACCTGACGGTTCGCGAGATGGGGGCCACCTCGGATGTGTTGAGCCCCCGGGTCTTCAAGAACCTGATTCTGCCTCACCTCAAGAGCATCTTCGAGCAGATCAGTGTGCCAAGCGTGATCCATATCTGCGGCAAGACCAACGATATCGTGGTCCCCATGATGGAAACGGGCGCCTCCGCCATCAGTGTCGATCAGAAGAACAACGTGGCGGACACCCGGAAAAAACTGGGGGATTCGGCCCTGATTTTCGGGAATTATGATCCCTACAATGTGCTCGTCTCAGGCACCCCCGAACAGGTGAAAGAGACGATGACCAAATGTCTCGACGATGGCGTTTCGGCGGTGTGGCCCGGCTGTGACATCTGGCCGACGGTCCCGCCGGAGAATTTCAAATCCATGATGGAAACGGTCAGGGAGTATAGGAGATAGGGGATGGCGACAGAAGAGAGGAAGAAGGAAATATTAGCGAAGCTCCGCACCGCGGTGATCGAGTACGATGAGGACAGCGCCAAGGAAGGCGCGCAGGAAGCGCTGGATGAGGAGATCTATGCCAATGACGCTA
This sequence comes from uncultured Nitrospirota bacterium, assembly GCA_947259355.1. Classification (GTDB taxonomy): domain Bacteria; phylum CG2-30-53-67; class CG2-30-53-67; order CG2-30-53-67; family CG2-30-53-67; genus CALZGC01. Next base: position 14,331 of record CAMYMF010000009.1, read on the forward strand.
TCTTTGACGGACTCGTCAGTGGAATGCAGGAAGTGGGGAGGCTCTTTGAGGCCGAAGAGTATTTCGTGCCCGAGATGCTCATGTGTGCGGACGCCCTCTATGCGGGCCTGGACATTCTGAAGCCCCACGTGGAACAGCTCGATCTGGGGGTCAAGGGATCGGTTGTCATCGGGACGGTGGAAGGGGACGTGCACGATATCGGCAAGAATATCGTGAAGATGATGTTCGATGTAGCCGGTTTCACCGTTTACGACCTGGGTCGTGACGTTCCGCTGGACAAGTTCATCGACGAGCAGCTCCGGACGGATTCAGAGCTGGTCTGTCTCTCGGCCATGATGACGACCACCATGGTGGGGATGCAGAAGGTGATCGCGGACCTGAAGAAGAAGAATCCCAATGTCAAGATCATGATCGGCGGGGCGCCCGTTTCCGGAGACATTGCGGAGAAGTGGGGTGCCGACGGCTATGCCGATGACGCGACCAATGCGTTGGCGGACGCCATTAAAATGGTCAGTTCGCTGAAGCAGCTTAAGGAAGAGGCGGAGGCCAAGGCGAAAGACAACCCATGAAAGATGCGTTGAAGAGCCTGCTCCTGCGCTCCGGTGCGACGGTGGTGGGGGTCGCCTCCATTGAAGACTATGTCAACGGCGACATCGGTCACCTGACGCGGGCGGTCTCCATTGGCTTGGACGGCAATCTGCGGGAACGCACGCTCGACAAACTCAACAGCCTACAAAAGAAGGCGGCGCGATACCTGAAGGAAAAGGGCTATCGATACCTCTGCATTCCGCCGGATTCGGATCGGATTACGGATCGGTTTGTGGCCAAACTCTACCCACTGGTCACGCACAAGATGGCCGCCACCTGTGCCGGAATCGGCTGGATCGGCCGAAACGGCCTCCTCATCAGTCCGCGCCACGGTCCGCGACTCTCCCTTGCCACGGTGCTCACCGATGCGCAACTGGTGCCCGACCCCCCCATGGAACGTAGCCTTTGCGGGGAGTGCCGGTTGTGCGAAGAGCATTGTCCCTCGGGTGCCATTACCGGGGAGTCGTGGTCCCGGAATGAGCCCTATCCCGACCTGATAGAAACCTCGCTGTGCCGGAGCCACAAGGCCGAGCGGCGAAGCCTTGCGGGGCGGCCGAACTGCGGTCTGTGCCTGGCCATCTGTCCCCACGGGCGGATGAACCTCAGCCGACACCCCGAGTGTATCAAGAGCATTGTGTAAAGGAGATTCCATGAGCGGAAAGTGGAAGGTGAATTTTCAGCCCTCCGGACGGCGGGGGGAGGTCGAGGCAGGCAAGACGCTCCTCGATGCAGCGCAGCGTCTCGGGGTCGATCTCGAATCGGTCTGCGGCGGCAAGGGGACCTGCGGCAAATGCAAGGTCCGGGTCGAGGAGGGGTATTTCGAGAAGGACGCCATGGAATCGAGGATGTCCCACCTCAGCGGTCTGTCGGACATGGAGCGCAAATTCATCAAGCCCGAAGACGGCCCCCAGATGCGGCTTGCCTGCGCCGCCGAAGTGCACGGCGACGTCAAGCTCTTCGTGCCGGAGAAGTCGCGGGCGGGGAAACAGATCGTCCGCAAGGCGGCCCGGGACATCCGGGTCACCCTCGACCCGGCAGTGAAAAAGTACTGCCTCAAGCTCGAGCCCGCAACACTGCACGACCTGTCCAAGGGAGATGCCGAGAGGATACGAGAGGCCCTGCAGACGGAATACGGCCTGACCGATCTGGAGATGGACTACACGGTGCTGCGAGATCTTCAGGACCGGATCCGCGAGGGCGCCTGGGAGGTGACGGTGTCCGTCTGGATGGACCGGGAGATCGTCAAGGTGGAGCCGGCCTTTGTGACCGTCTCCTACGGGCTCGCCGTGGACGTTGGGACGACCACGGTGGCGGCCTATCTCTGCGATCTGGAGACGGGCAAGGTGGTCAACACCGAGTCGATGATGAATCCCCAGGTCCCCTACGGCGAAGACGTCATGTCCCGGATCACCTACGCCATGACCCATGAGGACGGACTGGCCACCATGCGCAACGCCATTATCGGCGGGATCAACGAGCTGATCGACAAGATCACCGCCGATATCCGGGCCAACGGCGCCGACGGCGGTGCCGCCATCGTCGACATGACGGTGGTCTTCAACACGGCCATGCACCACATCTTTCTCGGCTTTAATCCCGTCTATATCGGCCGCGCGCCCTTTATTCCGGCTGTGCAGGACAGTCTGAACATCAAGGCGTCGGCGCTGGGGATCCGGATCAACCCGGCCTCCTACGTGCATGTGCTGCCCATTGAGGCCGGGTTTGTGGGGGCCGACAACGTGGGGGTCCTGATTGCCGAGGAGCCCTACCATTCGGACGACACGGTGCTGATCATCGATATCGGTACGAACGGCGAGCTGCTGCTCGGGAACCGCGAAGCTGTCTGCTCGACGTCCTGTGCCACCGGTCCGGCGTTTGAGGGTGCCCAGATCAAATTCGGGATGCGGGCCGCGCCCGGTGCGATCGAGAAGGTTCGTATCGACCCGGAGAGCCGTGAGCCCCAGTACAAGGTGATCGGCAAGGCCGATTGGCACACCCATATCGAGAAGGTGAATGCCAAAGGGATCTGCGGCTCCGGGATCATCGACGTCATCGCCGAGATGTTCAAAGCGGGAATCATCGACAAATCGGGCAAGTTCGTCAAGGACCTGGAGACCCCCCGGGTCCGGAAGGATGCCGACGGCAAGCCCGAGTATGTGTTGGCGTGGGCCGATGAAACATCCATCGGCACCGATATCACGGTGACCCAGAGCGACGTGCGCGCCCTGCAGTTGGCCAAAGGGGCCCTGTACGCAGGCGCCAAACTGATGATGAAGCGGATGGGGATCGAAAAACTGGACCGCGTCGTCCTGGCGGGCGCCTTCGGCAGCCATATCGACACGGCGGCCTCGCTGACGCTTGGCATGTTTCCGGACTGCCACATTGAGAAGGTCTACGCCGTTGGTAACGCAGCGGGGGATGGCGCCATCATGGCCTTGATCAATCGGGACAAACGACGGGAGGCGTGCCAGAAAGCCCGCTGGGTGCAGTTCGTGGAAATTGCTGTGGAACCGGGATTCGAGAAGGAATTCATGATGGCCATGCATATTCCCCACATGAAAGACCCCTTCACGAACCTCAAAGGATTGCTGGAAAAGGAAAAGGTTCCTGTCAACATCAAAGGCTAAACACGGGGTATGACAAAACTGAAGATTCAACCGGGTGCATGCGACCTCGCTGCCGTGGTTGCAGTGGAAAAGAAGGACGGACGCACCTTCTCGGTCGTCATCCGCTCCGAGTGTGAGATGCTTGAAAAGCTCGGTGCGGAAATTGCCCATTTGACACTGACCGAGGCATTCCGGCGCATTGGAGACAACCCGGTCTATCTAAAGGCATCGGCCATCTTGAAGCATCCTTCCTGCCCCGTTCCTTCCGGTGTGTTGAAAGCCGTGGAAGTCGAGGCGGGGTTGGCCGTGGCAAAGGAGGTCCGCATGGCATTCATGGAGACGCCCCCCTCCGAGGTAACGGTATGAGTCATTTTTCCCTGAAATGTCGGCATTGCGGCGTTCGTCTGGCGGCGGCGGACATGACCGTGCGGGAGCATTGTTCCGATGCCCTGCTCACAACGGAATACACCGACCGGCAGTTTGCTGAATCGGAGCATGGAGGACTCTGGCGGTTCAACTGGCTTCCAGTGCATGAGGTGCCCGGAGAAGCGGCCGGTCCCGTGGTCTTCCCATCGCAAAGGCTGGGTCCGTCATTGGGGCTGGAGAACCTGGCGATCGCTTTCAATGGGTATTGGCCGGAGAGAGGCGCCGGCATTCGGACGTGCACTTTCAAGGAGTTCGAGGCGGAGGTGGTGCTGGCCAACGCCAAAGAGAACGGCAAGAGCGGCATGGTGGTGGCCTCCGCCGGCAACACGGCCCGGGCCTTTGCCCACCTCTCGGCCGAGTCCGGCTTTCCCGTGATCATCTTGGCCCCGGCCATGTGTCTGAAGGACATGTGGTATCTGGAGTCCTCGTCTCTGGTGCCCACACTGATTCTGCACGACGGGGATTACTCGGATGCCATTGAGATGTCGCAGCGGATTGCGGGCATCGCCGGCATGCCCTGTGAAGGCGGCGTGCGGAATGCCGCGAAACGGGATGGACTCGGCATCGTACTGCTCGAGAGCGTCGCAGCGTCCGGCAAGCTGCCGGATCACTATTTCCAGGCGGTCGGCAGCGGCGCCGGTGTCATCGCTGTCTGGGAGATGAGTGAGCGTTTCATACGGGACGGACGCTACGGTGACAAGCCGCCGGTCCTTCACATTGCCCAGAACCTCCCCTTCGCGCCCATGGTGCGTGCATGGCAGCGGGGTACGCGCCGCATGGCGGATGAAGATCTTGACCCGAATCTGATCCGAAAGATATCCACCCGGGTCCTTTCAAATCGCTACCCGGCCTATGCGGTTGCGGGTGGGGTCTATGATGCCCTCAGTGCCACCGGCGGCGTCGCGTACGGAATCACCAACGAGGAAATCTGCGCCGCCATGATCCGTTTCGAGGAGGCCGAAGAGATCGACATTGTACCGGCGGCGGGCGTGGCCGTGGCGGCCCTGATTCAGGCCGTGGAGAACAAGACAATCTCTCCCCAGGAGCGGGTGCTGCTCAATATTACGGGCGGCGGTGAGAGCCGCATTCGGCAGGAAGGAAAGGCCCGGCCCGTGGAAGACCAGATCCGCGTTTCCAAATCGATGACCGACGCAGAGATAGAAGGGCTTTTGTGTACTGTCCTGAAGAGGACCTGATCCGGATCATGAAAGGTTGCGGGATCGATCTGCTCTGCACCCTCCCCTGCGATCGTGTCCGGAACCTCATTGCCCTGACGGATCGCTCCTTCTTCCGGCTGCCGCTGACCCGGGAGGAGGAGGGGGTGGGGATCTGTGCCGGCGCGGCGCTGGCCGGCAAGCGGCCCGCCATGATTGTCCAGAGTTCCGGCGTGGGGAACATGATCAATGCTCTGCTCTCCCTCACCCAGTTCTACGCACTGCCTCTGGCCCTCTTCATCAGCCAGCGCGGGATCTATAAGGAGGGGATTGCAGCGCAGGTTCCGATGGGACAGGCCCTTCCGAAATTGTTGAACGCGGCTGGAATTCCCTACAGTGTCATTGATACCCAGGAGAAGCTCCCGGGGATGGCGGCCGATCTGGAGGCGCTGTACCGCGAAGAGAAGATCCACGCCTTCCTGCTCAGCCCTGCTCTGTGGGAGGGCTCGGAACTCACCCTGGAGTCGAGCCCTGCGCGGTGCCAGTGTGAACCGACAGAGCTGGCCCCGCGACGGGAGGCCCTCTGGCCGTCTCTGACGCGCTACCAGATTCTCGAAGCCCTGCGCGCGATACTGGACGGGCAGGCCGTGATCTGCAACCTCGGGATTCCCGCCAAGGAACTCCACGCCATTGTGCCGCAGCCCTCCAATTTCTATATGCTCGGTAGCATGGGAATGGCCACGCCCATCGGTCTCGGGGTGAGTCTCTTCACGGACCAGCGGGTCTTCGTGGTGGACGGAGACGGCAGCCTCCTCATGAATCCCGGGAGCCTGGCCACCTGTGCCCAGGCGCGGCCCGCCAATTTGACGATTCTGGCGATCGACAACGCGTCCTACGGTTCCACGGGAAACCAGCCGACACTCACGAATGTCTGCGTCGACCTCGAACTCGTGGCCCAGGGGTTCGGTATCCGGCACACGGCCAGGGTTGCATCAAAGGAGGAGCTTCTGGACGCGGCGCAGTTACGGCCAGCGGGGACCCATTTCATTCATGCCGTGGCCTATCCCGGAAATGCCGCGGTGCCGAACATTCCGCTGGCCGCGCTCGAGATAAAGAGGAAGTTTCAAGATTTCCTTTGCGCATGAGAGGCCGGATAAGCCGCCGTATGCGGCGTTGCAGAAGAATTTTCTGACTTCGAAATATTACAATATGTCTTCAGCCAGAAAATCTTCTGCGCCTTGCCTGGCTTGCCTCTTCGACCCCTCATGACGATCACTCATGCAATATCCGGGCTAGCTGGCTTTTCGGCTTGACTTTGCGCGTGGCCATCCGTTACTCTACGATAGCATTTCGCCCGGGTGCTCCTCACGGAGCAGAATAGGGAATCCCGTCAAAACGGGAACGGGCCCGCCGCTGTGATCGGGGACGAAGGCCGATGAATACCACTGTTCCGCCAATTGGGAATGGGAAGGTGCGGCCGGTAGGACGATCCGAGAGTCAGAAGACCTGCCCGGGTGCTAACCTGGATAGTGCATGGGTTGATCTATTTGGAGGGCTGTACCGCCTTTCATGACGATCGCTCATACGATATCCAGGTTAAACGCTGCCGCCCTCCGAGGAAAGAGGTGCGTGCTGTGACACTGAGGATAATCAGGGATATCCCCGGTCCAGTTTCATAGGGTCCGGGGATTTTTTTTGACGGTCGCTCCGCGCGGGGCGATGTAAAGCGATGGCGCGACGCTGCCCGCTTGCACGCGACGGAAGAGGAGGTGTCGGACGTGGACAACGGTCAGGATTTTGTCAATCACCGGTGCCCATTCTATCCGTGCCACCCGCTGGACGCCGGAGACTGGCACTCCTGCATCTTCTGTTACTGCCCCTTGTATCTGCTTCACTGCGAGGGCAGCTATGTGCTTCTTCCCTCGGGCATGAAGGATTGCTCCCGGTGCACCCTGCCCCACGAGGCTGGCGGGTGGGAGGTGGTTCTCGGGGAGATCGGAAAACAGCTGTTCAGCCCCAGGAAAGAAAATGCCCGTGGATGAGGTCGTGGCGTTTCGTTCACCCCCCCACGGGGCCTTCCGTGACCATCGCCCTCCGTTAGAGCGAGGTCAGCCCTTCCCGAATGGCGTACTTGGTGAGTTCCGCAACGGTGCGGACCTGGACCTTTTCCATGATGTGGGTGCGGTGGGTCTCGATCGTTTTGACGCTCACAAAAAGTCGGTCGGCGATTTCCTTGGTGTTCTTGCCCTCCGCCAGAAGTTGCAGCACTTCCCGTTCCCGTTTCGTAAGCAACGAGAAGGCGGAGGCCGCCTCCTCCTGGGGACGGCGCACGAAGCTCTCTACGATCACACTGCCGATCATCGGGCTGAGATAGGTTTTGTCCGCCAGGACCGCGCGTATCGCGGTGACGAGTTCCTCGAACGCGCAATCCTTCAACAGATAGGCCGATGCACCGGCCTTCAGCATTTCTCCGACGAAACGTTTGTCGCTGTGCATCGACAGGGCGATGATTTTTGTGGCGGGGTTGTGCCGGAGCATCTGGCGTGTGGCTTCAATGCCGTTCAGCCCCGGCATGGCAATATCGATAATCACGATGCCAGGGGAAAGTTTCTTCGCCAGCTGCACCGCCATGCGTCCGTTCTCGGCCTCGGCAATCACATCGATGTCCGGTTGGGCTTCCAACAGGTTGCGAAGACCGTCCCGAACAATTTTGTGATCGTCTGCGAGCAGGACCCTGATATTCACAAGACTAGCCTCTCGCGGACCTTCGTTTGGTGCTGAGGGGTGCGGTCAGGGAGACGCGGGTCCCGCGGCCGGGTTCGCTATCAATATGAAAGGTGCCGCTGAAATGGTTGAGTCGTTCCCGGATACTGAAGAAGCCAAAGCTGTTCCTCCCTGCGCGGCTCGGAACGAATCCAACCCCGTCGTCTTCGACGTCGACGTGCAGGGTGTTGTCTGCCTGGTAGATGGCGATCCGGATCTTTTGTGCGTGCGCATGTTTGATGATATTCATGACCAGTTCCCGCACAGCCTGGAACATGAGCACACTGATATCCCGACCGAGTGCTTTCTGCTTGCCGTCGCTTCTCAGTTCGAAGTGGATCTGATGGTCTTTCTGGACCTGCTCTCCCAGCCACTCAATGGTGGCTTCGAATCCGAGCTCATACAGAATGGGGGGGCTCAATTCAAAGGTGAGAGACTTGGTGTATTGAATCGTTCGATCGATCAAAGAGCGGATGAAACTCGATTCGTCCGACAAGTGGCCCGGCGGCAGTTGGGCTTCCAGCGCGCCCAGTTTTATCTTGGTCAAGGCCAGGGTCTGGCCGATGTGGTCGTGCAAATTGGTGGCCAGACGGCGGCGCTCGCGCTCCTCGGCCAGGGATAGCTCCGATGCGAGGGAGCGGAGCTGCTCCTGGTAGGCCTGTACTTCAGCCTCCGCTCGTTTCCGCTCGGTGATGTTGTTGAAGAAGCTGAGGATCGCCGGTCTTCCCATCCAGGTGATCAACACCGAGTTGATCTCGAGCCAGCGCATCCCGCCGTCCTTGTCGATGATCCTACAACAGAAATTGGACGGCACACTTTCTCCTTTGATCATTCGCAAGCGGCGGTTGCGACTCATGTCCCGGTCATCGGGATGGATGACTTCATCCACGGTTCGCGTCGTCAGGGTGTCGGCGGGGTGGTTCAAGACCCTGAGGGTCTTGGGGTTGAAGTATTGAATGTAGTTGTCTTGAATGATAACGATGGCTTCACTCGCGTTTTCAACAACCAGCCGATACTTCTCCTCGGAGGCTCGCAGCACGTCCTCGGCCCACTTGCGTTCACTCGTTTCCTGCTGCAGTTTTTCATAGGCCCGCACCAACTCTGCCGTTTCCCGGTTGACCTTCTCCTGTAGCTCCCCGCAGCAATTTCTGAGAAACTCCTCTTCCCATTTTCGATCCGTCACATCCTGGCCAACGCAGAGCAGACCCGTCAATTCGCCTTGGGAGTTGCGAAGCGGTGTGTTGGCCCAGAGGATCCAGCGCCGCTCTCCGTTGTGGCAGAGGTTCTCGGACTCGACTTTGGCGTACCTCTCGGGGTCTGACTGGAGACTGTGCAAGACGTTCAAGAGGCTGGGGCCGTCCGCGTTCTCCTCGGGCACGATCGTCCCTGCCACGTGGCGATGGAGGATCTCCCGGCGGGGAAACCCGAAGAACGCTTCCGCAAAGGTATTCAAAAAGGTGACCGTCCCCCCAGGATCCAACTGAAGGATGATGGCCTTGGCATTCTGTAGCATGGTCGTCGAGGAGACGCTCGACGGACGTTTCTGCGGGGCTCGCTTCTTGCCACCGAGCTGTGCATTTCGCATCCGTACCCCCATGTTGTTTTCGTGTTTGGGTGGAAGATCCGCATCGTCGGGACCTGTCGCAGGGCTCACTGAGAAAGCCCAAAGGGTCGGAACGTTCTTTAGGACACAAGGGGATCGCGAGACTGCAGGTTTTGTGTCGGCTACCGCCTCACGAGAATCCTCATCCGACATTTACTGCTCAATTGATATCATCTGGATAGGCCCCTGTCAACCGGCCCGCGACGGTCGAATCGCATCCGAATGGTTCAGGAAATCGCCAGATCGATCTCTCCGGAGGATTCAAGGGCCCGGGCCTCGATGCGGCGCCTCAGATCAACCAGAGAGATCTGAACATGGCAATGCTCCCGGAGGTGATTCTGGACGCGCACGAGGGAGTCGTGTTCCACACTCAGAGTCAGCGGCTTTTTGGGATCCCCGACGAGCTTGATCGCGCAATCGACGGACGCTGTGTCGGTGCCGGCTCGAATGATGACCTGTCTTTTCTGCACGGTGGTTTCATGAAAGACATGGGTGGTGTCAATCCTGTGGTAGCCCGTGATTTTGAGTTCGGTAATCAGAAATCGAGCCAGCGCCTCTTCCCGGTCGACGCCGCCGTCGATCAGAAGCATGTGACCGGGCCGGTTTTTTTTGGTCAGTGTGGGACAGAGCTGCACGTTGCGCGCCCCCAGGGCCATCAGCCGTTCCACAGCAAAACCGAGCACCTCTCCGCTCAGATGGTCCACGTGCGTCACGATGAGCTGGGATTTCTTCTCCATGGGGTCGTCTCTCCTGTTAGCCCGGAGATCACTCATGCAATATCCGCGCTAAAACTCCTGGTGCATCATGATCTCATGGGCCATGCGGGTCGCTTTTTTCAAACTGGGTGCGGGCAGCGCGATGATGACATTGGCCACTTCCGCTGCTTTCTCGGCGGCTTCGTCGGGCGCCATCCCCAGGGCCGCGGCCACGCAGGCACAGACAACGACATCCATGGAGCAGGCGCCGGAACAAAGCAGGTCGACGATAGCCGGAGAGACGGCCGAGATGGCATCGAGCGTCTCCTGGTCGCATTTTAGAAGCGCTTCGGGTGCGGTCTGGGCCAGGACGTTTTTCAACGCGTATTTCTTGCCGTCGATTTTTACCTCCACGTCCACGTAAGCGTCAAAGGCGAAATGCCGCTGGGCAAAGCGATGGCGACGCCGTCCCGAGCCCGGCCGGATTTCTTTGAACCGGATGTAGTCGATCTTTTTCTGAAGTCGGCCGCTCATGGCTTTGGCGACGGCGGCGGCGATGGCGTCGATGTGCTTCTTCTGGACCTTTCTAAGAACGTCTTCGAGGGTTTGCCCTCTTTTCATCTGTTTGTAGGCATAAAGTGTTCGGGTCGCGACGGCATGCGTTAGGACCGGCTCGGTGGCGCGCAGGATCATCTCCGTGAGCGGTCCTTTTTCGATCCCCTCCGCCTTTCGAGCCAGGACGTTTGTGGCGACGGCGGCATCTTCCTTCTGAAAGTAATGCTGCAGCATGGTCCGAAGCGTGGCAACGATCTCATCTTCCGACTTGCCTTGCCCCAGCAGATAGAGGGCCAGCGTCGGGGCCGTGACCCAGTGATGCAGGGGGATCACCAGCGGTCCGCCGGCCCGGCCGGCGCCGATGGCCGCCCCCTCCCGGATGATGGAGCAGAGCTCGGAGAACATGATCATCCCGACCACCGTCGGGGTGCCGCAGTCCTTCAGTATGATGGCCAGATCCCCGATCACACGGGCCGTCTTTAACTCCTCATCGGTGCCCCGGATGTGGACGATCTCGGGCAGTTCGGCCTCCTGCACTGCCGCGTCCCCCACGGTCTCCGGGGTCCGGGTCACCATGAACTGACCGTACGCCTCTCCCACGTAGGCGTCGGGATGGATGATCTCCAGGGCGGCCGTGGCGCCCATGAGGGCGGAGAACCATTTGTTCGGCTTCATGCCGGCCGACAGGTAAGCCTTCACCATCCCCCGTGTTCCGATCCTCGCCAGTTTCTGGCCGAGTACCGGGAAGAGGTGGTCTTCGCCGATCGCGGAGTGCCCAATCACGGGGCCGCCCGCACCGAGGGGGAGAAAGCGGGAATCGTAGGGCGCCAGGTGCTCCTTTTCCAGTGCCTGATAAATGGCCAGGGTCGCGGCGAAGCCTGAAATCTTGTTGTTCTGTTTCTCCGTCGGAATGGAAGAGACCCGTCCCGAAGGGATGCCGGCCGCCATTCGGGCGACCGCGCCCAATTTTCGGTTCGGGCAGGGCATGCCGCACTGAACATTGACACCGGCCCAGTATAGCAGGGTCGCCGCGGTCAGGGCGGCATTCGCAGGATCGGCACCGCAGTCTCTCAGCTTCTGGACCGCCTTTTTTGCGATCTCATCGACATCGGTCTGCGCTTCATTGGTGGTGCTCAGGCGCAGGTTCTTCCCCTTGGCCATCTCCTTGGCAATGACCTCGGCCGCGGCCCAGACGCCGAGGTTGAATGCGCCCCAACCGCCCAATCCTGCGTCGAGTTTTTCAACCGTCAGATAATCCGGCTTGGCCGTGACGGCCCTGAATGCAGCGAAGACCTCTCTATTCATGAGCGTGACTCCTCTGGGTACAGACGCACAGGTGTGCTGGATGTGTCGGGTGACCTCTCAACAGGTTTGCCGGGTCGTGTCATTCATACACGCCGAAGGGTCGGCGATAGGCCGGGCCCCCTGCCATCGTCTCTGCAAACCGGCCTTTCGAGTCCGTTGTTCATCCCCGCCAGCGGTGCGCAGACCGAACAAAGGCCTGCAGGTTTTCCAACGGAACGGTCGGGGGAATGTCGCATCCGGGCATCAGCACGAAACCGCCATCCCTTCCGGCCGTCTCAATGATCCTCTGACAGGCGGCTTCGACGGCTTCCGGTGAGCCCCGGAGCAGTGTACTCACGGGGTCGATATTGCCGGCAAAGCAGATCCGGCCATGGAGCACCTCCTTCGCTCTAGCCATGTCAGTCTTGTGATCGAGGCTGATGCAGTCTGCGCCGGTGCGTGGAAAAAGATCGAGACGGTCCGTTGTGTTGCCGCAGATGTGCAACAGGGTTGTGGCTCCCTTGGAATGGGCCCAGGCCGTAAACCTTTGCAGGTGCGGCAGCGCAAAGCGCTCAAACTGCTTCCGTGAGATGAGATCGCCCGAGGCTGTGGGATCGCCGAGGGTAATCATCTCCAGACTACCATCGTCCACCAGCGGCTCGAAGAGACGGATCAACAGCTCGGTTGCCCAGGTCAGCACGGTTTCCACAGTGGCCGGCTTCTTCAGTACCGCCCGGATCAGATTCTCTTCACCGACCATGCGGGCGCCCAGGGTAAAAGGCCCCCAGGCGGTGAGCGTAACAAGGTACGCGTCGCCGATGCTGGCGTGGGTCAGGGCGAAAGCCTTGCGGATGCACTGCAGGACGGGATCCCTGTCGATTTGCGACAGGTCCAGTCGTGCCAGCGCGTCCTCAGATGCCACCACAGGGCCGTCGAGGTCCACTGCGCCCACGTCGCGGTATTTGACCCGGCCACCAAAGGCTGCGGCCGCAAGATTGGGATAACCCGACCCTGCGTAAACAATGTCACTCTGCAGCTGCTTCGCCATGGACACGAGCATGTTTGACATGGCGTGCGCATCCCTGCACAGGTTTTGCAGGGTCGTTCCGGCATGGGCCGCACTCCACATGCCGCCGCCGATCAGGGCCACAGGGACTCTGTCGGGTTTGTCTCCCGCAAAGGCCTTTCCAATAATCTCTCGCGGGGTCATGATCACTCAAACGCACCAATCGGGGGAATAAGAGAGGCACTGTCACGCGCGGCCTGGGTGAACCGTGAAGGATGCAATTTCGGTTTCGGGAATAGAGAGGCGGTCCCGAAAGAGTTCCAGGCAATCCGTCAGGCTACGTGCCCTACTGATAGCACCACACCCCCTCTGTGTCAACCCATCCTGCGCCCGGCAAGAGACCGCACGGTTCTGGATGCGCGTTTGAACAGTTGTCACGCGTTCAGCCCTCTGTTCTGCGGTGGTGGGAACCGCTACATTCCTGGGGTTACAGAGCACTTGACGGATCTGAAAAGCGTGTATATACTCCCATTCCTGTATGAATGCCAAAGGCAATCCTAGCAAATTTGAGAGATGTGGTGAGTGTGCCTGCTTCAACCTTCGAAAGGCGTCCAGGGCTTTGACACGGTTTTTTGACAAAACCATGCAGCCGGGTGAATTGCGGGGTACGCAATTCTCTATTCTGGTGATGCTCTCCGTTGTCGAGTTGGAGACGGTGACCCGGCTGTCGGAGACCCTGGTCATGGATCGAACGACCTTGACGAGAAATCTGAGGCCCCTGGCGAAAAGGGGTCTCATTCATCTTTCTCAAGGTGAGGACAAGCGGACACGGACGGTGGCGTTGACCCCCTTGGGCCGCAAGGCGTTGGCCGATGCCTATCCGCATTGGGAGACGGCCCAGAGTCTCATTGTGAGGAGACTTGGCCGCAAACGCTTCCAATCCCTACTGCACGATTTATCGGAGATTTCTTCCCTGTTTTCGGGAGAGAAATCGATGCCCTAATTCTTTCTCGTCTCAGCGTGTCTTAGCACGTATATCAAGGAGGATGGAGAAATGGAAGGTGCTTCAATGCAAGGGGGTACACCGGACGAAGAGCAGGGGCGTGCGAAAACTTTCACTGGCACTGAAGCGCAGGCCACGACAGGCGAAGGGCTCACGTCGGCAAAACTCTCGGCTTCGGACGTCCGGCAGATCTGTCTGGCGGCGGGTGCGGACGATGCCGGGTTCGTGGAGATCGGACGCACATCTCTTTCGGTGGAGCGGCACGATATTCTCCGAGCCTATCCCAGGACGAAGACCCTGATTTCGCTCTGTCTGGCAGGGAATCGAGAAAGCCTTCAGAGCGCGTCTCTCTCCGTAGCCGACTGGGAGTTCGCCAGAACATCCGACCGGCTTGCTTCGGTCATGGAATGCGTGCTGCGGCGTCTGAACGCCCTGGGTGTCCGGGGGGTTGCCGTGCCGCCGACCTTTCCCATGGATATGGACCGCTGGCCGAGCAAACCCTGGGAGGTCAGTCACAAGCGGGTGGCCGAGGAAGCGGGGCTTGGACGGATGGGACTGCATCGAGTCGTCATACACCCCATCCTGGGAAACCATTTCCTTCTCGCGACCCTGCTGATCGACGCCGAAGTAGATGGGGTCGGGCAGCCCCTCGCCGAGTCGCCCTGCATTGATTGCAAGCTGTGTGCGGCCGTCTGTCCGGTCGGTGCCATCGGTCAGGACGGGGGTTTCGATTTCATGTCCTGCGCCATGCACAACTACCATGAGCTTTTCGGGGGGGTCCAGGAATGGGTGGAGGCGGTGGCCGCCTCCCACAGCGCAAAAGGATACCGGCGCAGGTTCGGGGACAGCGAGACGTTGAGCCGGTGGCAGTCCCTGACGTATGGCCATGCCTATCGGTGCTCCTACTGCATGGCCGTTTGTCCTGCGGGGCAGGACACGGTTGCGGCTTATCGCCGGGACAAGAAGCAATACCTCCGGGAGGTCGTGAAACCGTTGCAGGGCAAAGAAGAGCCGGTTTATGTGATTCGGGGCTCGTCCGCGGAGAAGGCGGCACGCACAAACACCTGCAAAGACGTGCGCTTCGTTCGCAACACCATTCGTCCGAATTCGGTGGACACCTTTCTCGACGGCACCTCCCTTCTGTTCAATCCAGAGGCCGCCCGGGATGTCCGGCTGAAACTCAGTTTTGAATTCACCGGCGAGGAGAACCGCTTGGCCACCATTGATATCTCTGACCAACGGGTGCAGGTGCAGGCGGGAAAGACCAACGAAGCGGACCTTCACGTTCGTGTCGACTCGGCGACCTGGATCGGCATCGTCAACGAAGAGCTCTCCCCGCTGCGGGCGTTGCTCACCGGAAAGATGAAGTTGAAGGGAAACCCGGCGCATCTGAAGACGTTCAAGCGATGCCTGCTGTAAGTCTTATCCCGACCAGCCCTGCGTGGTGATTTCCCCTGTGCTGCGCATCGTTGTCACTACGGGGCGACCCCGTCACGTTTTTAAAAAACGGAACTTCTCTGGCACAGGCGTCACGCGCGGAATTCCCCCCAGGGGGTTCTCATCGACCATCAGATCGCAGCCGTAACACTCTTTCAGCCGCTGGTCGGTGAGGACATCGCGGGGAAGCCCCACCTGGACCACCGACCCCTCCTTCATGAGGAGCAGACGGTCCGCATAGAGCGCGGCCAGGTTCAGATCGTGGGAGACCATAACGACGGTGATCCGCTGCTCCCGTCGAAAGCGCTCCATGAGGTCCATGATGCGGGTCTGATGAGCCGGGTCGAGGGAGGCGGTTGGTTCGTCCAGAAGAATGATCCTCGGTTGCTGGCAGATGGCTTTGGCGATGATCACCCGCTGGCGCTCGCCGCCGCTCAACTGATCCAGCCTTCGATGGGCCAGATGTTTTACGTCGGTGAAGGCCATGGCCTCCCGGGCGATCTCAAAGTCCCGCTCCTGTTCAATGCCGAGAAGTCCCAGATGCGGCGCCCGCCCCATGAGCACCGTATCGGCCACCGTGAAGGGAAAGTGCACCGGGACCTGCTGAGGCACTACGGCCACCACCGACGACAGTGCCTTTCGGGAATAGGCGTGCAGAGGTTTCCCCAGGATCTCGATCTCGCCCGAACCGGCTTTCACCAGCCCGGCCATAATGTTGAGCAGCGATGTCTTTCCGGCGCCGTTGGGCCCGATGAGGACAAAGAAATCACCCTCATCGACGGTGATGGAGAGCTCCTGCAGTATCGGTTTTTCCCCGTAGCAGAGGCGGATTCCGCTGGCCGCGACGGCCTTCATCGTCTGGCCCTCCAGAGGAGAAAGACAAACAGCGGCGCGCCGACCATGGCCGTGATGATCCCCACCGGCATTTCGCCCTGGGAGGGGAGGATCCGTGCCATGAGGTCGCAGAGAATCAGGTAGGCGCCGCCGCCCAGGACGCAGGCCGGCACGAGGAGGCGGTGATCGGGTCCCAGAAGAAGCCGGAAGACGTGGGGAATGACGAGGCCCACAAATCCGACGAGACCCGACTGGCAGACAACCACACTGACCATGAACGATGTGGTCACCAGGAGCGCCAGGGAAACTGTCTTGACACGAATGCCCATGGCGGCGGCACTTTCTCTTCCCATGAGAAGCAGATTCATGGGGTGGGCCAGCAGGAATATGACGAGAAAGCAGGGCGCCGCGAGCAAGAGAACGGGTAGTCGGTTGACACTGACCGTCGACAAATCGCCCATGAGCCAGAAGAGAATCTGATGCGCCTGTGCGGACTGGGTCATGGAGATGAGAAACATGATGAGGGCGCCGCAAAAGGCATTCATCATGACGCCACCCAGAAGCAGAGAGTCGCGGCCCGGGCTGGAGATGCCTGAAGCGAGGAAAAGGACCACGGCCAGGACAATCATGCTGCCGCAAAAAGCGGAAAGGGCGATGCCCGGGAAGTATGAGAATCCGAGGAGCATGCCCGCAATCGCGCCGACAGCCGAGCCGCCCGAGATCCCCAGAATATAGGGCTCGGCCAGGGGATTTCGCAGCAGGGCCTGAAAGACCAGACCTCCCAGGGCGAGGGTCGCACCGACCATGGCCGCCAGGGCCACCCGGGGCAGACGGATCTGCCAGATGATGGTTGCGGCCACCGATTCGGTGTCCCCCCGTCCGGTAAGGATCGCCAAAGCTTCCAGAAGCCTTCTGCCGGAGGATCCCATGGAGACGCCGAACAGTCCGCTTAGCACGAGCAGCCCACCAAGCAGGACGGAGAGCAGGAGCAGTCTCTTGAGCACGGGGCTGAACTCAGCGTCCACTGCTTTCCTCGCTGCGGGCGGTGACTTTCGGATGGATGATTTCCAGCAGGGCCTCCAGTCCGTCGACGAGTCTGGATGTGGGCCGATCAAATAGATTGGCGTCCACCACGTAGACCCGCCCCATTTGCACCGACGGCAAGTGACGCCAACGCTCCCATTCGGACTTGAGACTTTCCGGAGAGTGTCCCCCTGCCATGGAACTGATGATGGTAATGTCGGGCTGCAGATGCAGAATCTCCTCCCAGCTGAGTCGGGGATAGGGCACCGCGCCCGCCGTCAAGTTGACGCCGCCGGCCATCTGGATCAGCTCGTGGATGAAGGTGTTTGTCCCGACGGAGATGACAGGGGTGGCGTCGATCTGAAAGAAAACCTTGGGTCGTTCGGTGGTTTGCGCGACCCGGTCCCGGACACGGTCGATGCGACGCTGCATGTCGCGAACCAGAACCTGCGCTTTTTCCCGGGCGCCCAGTACGTCGCCGATGCCTGTCACCGAATCCATGATGCCCTGCAAGTTCCGCGGGTCTACGACGTAGATCGATATCCCGAGCTGCTCGATCTTCTCTGCCACGTGTCTGGGATTGCCATCCCGGATGGCCAGGCAGAGATCGGGCTGCAGGGCCACGATTTTTTCCACGTCGGGCCGGATGTAAGAGCCGACCCGGGGCAGGGCGCGCGCCGCCTCCGGGTAGTTGCTGAATTGCGTAACTCCCTTCAGGCGCGAAGCTTCTTCCAGGGCATAGACCATTTCCGTCAGACTGGGCGCCAGGGCGATCACTCTCT
Organism: uncultured Nitrospirota bacterium; assembly: GCA_947259355.1. Classification (GTDB taxonomy): domain Bacteria; phylum CG2-30-53-67; class CG2-30-53-67; order CG2-30-53-67; family CG2-30-53-67; genus CALZGC01. The sequence continues at coordinate 32,090 of CAMYMF010000009.1, forward strand.
GGGGATTGTCCGGAACCTGGACCTGACGGCCCGTCTGATCGACGACGAGTCGCGCGGTCTCCGCTGCGGAGGCAAGGAGAAAAAAGGCGAGCAGAAGGAACAAAGACACCCGGCTCGAGCGTCCAATGGCCGAAAGCGTTCCTTGTGTGCTCGGTCGCTGTGAGGCCATAGGGACTCTTGCTCCTTGCTTGATCAGACTCACCATGTCAGGCATACCAAGGACCCCTCCCCGGAGCCGGAATCGGTGTCGCAGCAAGTCCGATAAGCTCCTGTGAAGGCATAACACCGGGCCACGTCGAATTAGAACCCGGACCGGCATGCCCACTTCTTCCTTTTCGCGCCGTGCCGCCACAATTCAAGAATGTCATTCAAGAACGGCTGAGTCCGGTGTACCTCTACACCGGGACAGATGAGCAGCCGCTCAAAGATTGACGCAGCATACCTTCCACGCTGCCTGGAAGTGCATTGGTGCTAAAGGGGCACGGACATCTTCGATCATCTTCGCCAGCGAAAGCCCTCCCAGCCGTCAGAGAGCGAACCAGGGAGAAATGACACCTCCCTCTAAAAGTTGGCAGATACTCCCACGAGAAAGTTGATTTTGGGTGACGGCAAAAAACCCTCCTCGATAATTGGAAAGCCGCCGAGCGCGCCGTATTCCGAGTATTCGTCGTTCGTAATGTTGTTGATTTCCACGAATGTCGAGAGATGCTTCAACGTGTATCTGAACTTGGCGTTGACAACGAGGTAGTCTTCCTGATCGTCAAAGGCATTGGCGAAGTCACTGATGAAAGGACGTTTTCCCACGTAGACACCGCTGAGAGTCATGACCACGCCCCGCCCGAGATCAACCATGGAGCTCAGGGATGCCCTGTGCCGCGGGACGTTGGGGATTTCGTTGTTCTTCCACACCCCGCCTTCTATATCCGCATCGGTGAACGTGTAGCTTCCACTCAGACGGAGGCGCTCAAAGGCCTTGGTAAGCGACACTTCCACCCCGTCCCGTCTTGTCTTCGCTGTGAGGTTCTCATTGGCAAATGTGCTCGGGTTGAAGAAGATCTCGTCGGTTGTGTCGATGCGAAAGACGTTGATGTTGCCATAGAGCGTGTCCGTGAAGTGGACCTTGAGGCCCGTTTCATAATTGTCCGACTTTTGGGGGGCCAGAGTTGTATCGACGGTGTTCGTGAAAAAGCTGAAGAGCTCATCGAGCACGGGATAGCGGAACGAACGAGAAAAGCTGAAGTATGCGTGCGACTTGTTCTGAAAGGTATAAGAGATCCCGGCCGTAAAGAGATCTTCATCCAGGGTCGTCTTATCAGGCGTGCCTGGCTCAAAGGTGAATTCCGCCTTGTCGTGACGGTATCCTGCGGACAGCGACAGGTTCTTGCCCAAAGTGATGTCATCGTGGAGATAGTACCCGTGCGTTTCTTTTCCCAACTCAAAGACACCCTGCGAAAGGAATCCGAAAAAGAGTGAGGTGTTGGTGATATCCTCTTCAGCATCTACATAATCAAACCCTGCGGTGAGCCGGTTTTTCAATCCCGCAACATTCTCCCGAAAGACGAGTTGGGGCGATAGGGCTACCGTTTTGATTTCGGTGTCCCCCGTGAAATTTCCACCCGAAAAGGTAGCAAACGAGAGAAAGTCCCTCTTTCTGAACGAGACATCCATGTTGAACAGGCTGTCGTTCCAGAAAGAAACCTCCGTGCCTCCCTTCACATAGTAGTCTTCCGTCTCGGAGAAATCCTCCGGATTCAAGGAATCCCTCCTGGAGGCCCCCGATGCGAAATCGCTTTTCTTGATTGCACCGGGCAGGCCGGTTTCGTCTTTATGATAGTCCCCGCTCAAATGGAACCGTATCGTGTCACTCGCATAGTAGCTGAAATTTGCGCCAAGATCTTTGGGATCCGTTTCGCTGTTGTCTCGGTACCCGTCTGAGTCTAGATAACTTCCGGAGAACGCATAAGAGAGATTTTCGACCGAGCCACTGAGGTGGGCCTTGGTTCGGAATGTTTCGTAGCTTCCCCCTGCGATTTCCGCGCCTGCCTTGAACACGTCGCCTTCCTTGGTGATAATATTGATCACACCGCCTGATGCATTGTCTCCGTAAAGCACACTGCCCCTGCCACCGCGGATGATTTCGACCCGCTTGACCCTGTCCAGTGCAATGAGGGTCCAGTCTGTGCCGCTTAAGTCTGGTTGATTGATCCGGCGTCCATCCACGAGGACCAACGTGTTGAGTCCTGCGGTTTCGCCGAAGCCTCGAACATCGACGGTGAAGTTTCGGCCATTGCCTGTAATATCGTTCACCTGGATTCCCGGCTGCGTTCTTAAGAGATCGGGGACGCTTCTCGCCGTGGAATTTCTGATATCCTCCTCCGTAATAACAGACACATGGGCTGGGACAGAAGATACCTCTTCCGCATACCGGGTGGCCGTGACAACAACCTCGTCCATCTTCACCGGTGGGATCTGCTGCTTCCCCTCCTCTGCGGACGCGCCGGAGGCTGGCCCAAACAATAAGACAGCAAACAGTGCTGAAATGGCCGACCGATTCATGTTTTGTTCCCCCATGGACAGAGACCGGACATGGCAAACAGTCATCCCAATCCGGTCTGTATGAGGGGTCTGGAGAAAAAAATCCCCGGACCCATGTAAATGATCCGGGGATGTCCCTTTTTTATCCTCAGACTCGTGCGGCAAACCTCAACCCTCGAAGGTTTTGCCTCTCGTTCCCAGGCAGGTCTTCTGACTCTCGGATCGTCCTACTGACCGTGCCTTCCCGTCTCACTCAGTGAAACAGTGGCCTGTTCCGGTGTTCGTCCCCGATCACAGCGGCGGGCCCGTCCCCGTTTCTACGGGGTTCCCTATTAAGCTCATGAGAGCGCCTGAGACTATGGCCCCTATATAAGCGGAATCCCTTGAAAAAGTCAAGTAAGAATAACTCGCAAGAGCCCTGTCTCTCCGTGAACAACGGATCGGGTCGGAATCCGGGCTCAATTGGACCTTTCCTGTCATCAGGCGCTTGACAGTATGGTTTGTGGGAGTGGGAAAAAACCCAAGTTTCCCGACAAATTTCATTTGTCCAAACGGTTTCGGGTCCAGACTTCTCCAAAGTTGCAGGCACCTGTATGTTCCATAATCGAATATGGAGAACCAAGAGGGAGTCTTCCCAATGAAGCTACTGGTGTCTGCCAAGATCACCGTATTGGATGGTGATTTGACAGTCAGCCTCCCTGGTTCTATTTTTATATTGTGAGCCGGTTGAGAGACAGATCCGGTTCGCGGGAAGATTCGTAGGCACACATGGGGGGAAGGCGTCATGGCGAGAATTCATCCACCGGATGCGAAGAGCATCACAGAGAACACCGCAGGGATACTGAAGGAAATTGAAGGAGCATTTGGCCGGGTACCAAACTTGTTTAAAACCTATGCTCATCATCCGCCCCTTTTGGAGGCCAATTGGAATAAGGTCAAGGCGCTGATGATGGAGGGGAGGCTGAGCCGAAAAATGAAGGAGGCCATCGCCGTTCTGGTCTCGGAGGACAACCGCTGCCGGTACTGTGTTTCCGCGCATAGTGCGGCTTTGCAATCAATCGGTGTTTCAGACGAAGAAATCAAAAAGATTCTGGACGATGTCGGTCAGACAACATTCAGTCCCAAAGAACAAGCCCTGATTCATTTTGCACGAAGGGCCAATCGTGAACCTTTGAATGTGTCAGACAGTGATTTTGCATCGCTTCGTCAGCTGGGAGCGGACGACGCGGAAATCGTAGAAGCCTTGGGGGTCATGGAGATTTTCACTGCGTTCAACAAATTTCTCGATTCCCTTCAGGTTGACGTTGATTTTTGATAGACCAGAGCCAAACGCGGTCTCAGGGTTTCTTAGATCGCAGCCCATGAGCCGGTCCGGAAGCGAGGAAACAGTTCACGGAAGCCCTCTGCATTTGCTCTCTGGAGGCAGCATCCGCCAGGAGGGCGATGGTGCCTTGGCTGAGTTCAACCGGCATTGAAAGCGGTGGCCTCGGCTTTGCGGACACCCGGCATGAACGATATTCAGCGTTTCTATGATGAAAGACGCCTACGGGGAAGAAGGCGCAAGAATCTTCAAGAAAGTTTACGGGATCGGATGCAGGAATATCGCCGTTGAGGCAGGTTTGGGAGGGTCGTTTGTATGCAGCTTACGATAGAGTATTGCAACACCTGCAATTACCGGCCCATGGCGGCCAGTCTGGCCATGCTTGTCAAGAGAGAAACCGGACTGGATGCCCTGCTGTCGGGATCCAGAAACACAGGTGCCTTCGAAGTTCGTCTGGATGAAGAGCTCATCTTTTCCAAATTGGAGACCAACGCCTTTCCCGAGCAGGGGGAGATCGTAAGAGCTCTCAAAGAAAGGATACGAAAAGAATGAATCAGAAGCAAAGATTGCTCAAGGCCCTGCAACGGGAAGCCGTGGACCGCCCGCCGGCGGCGATACCGACCCAGTCGGCCATCGCCGACGTGATGGAACGGAGCGGATACCGATGGCCTGCGGCACAGCGACAGGCGAAAGAAATGGCCGGTCTTGCCTGGGCCTGCCACGAAATCGGCGGCATTGAAAGCGTGCGGGTACCCTTCGACATCAATATTGAAGCCGAGGCCATGGGGTGTGAGACCCGATTCGGTGACGATGCGACCACGCCCCCCATGTCTCGCCCGATGCACAAGAGTGATTATGAGAAGATCAAGCTTCCCGATCCCCATCGGGACGGGCGGATGCCTGAGGTGCTGGAGGCCATTGCCCGGCTCAAAGAGAAAACGGGGAACGAGGTCCCCTTGATTGCGGCTTGTGGCACTCCCTTCGAGCTTCTCTGTACGACACTTGATTTTGAGGCCATTACTTTGTCGCTCACCGACGACCCCGCTTTTCTCGAAGCGCAGCTGGAAAAAATGACCGAGATTGCGACACGGTACGGCCAAGCCATCGAGGGGGCGGGCCCCGATGTCTTGATGCTGGTCGACGGTACCTCCCAGACCATCGGACCCAATTACTACAACCGATTCTCCTATCCGTACACGAAAGCACTGGTGGAGTCCTTGCGCAAACCAACGATCCTGCATGTCTGCGGAAACACAACGGGCATTCTGACGATGATGGCCGACACGGGGGCCACCGCCCTGAGTGTGGACCGCCCCATCGACATTGCGCACGCTCTGGAGGTGACAGAGGGACGGACGGCGCTCGTCGGTAAAATCTCTCCCCAGACCCTCCTGCAGGGAGATCGGGAAGCCATTGTGTCGGAGACGGAAGAATCCCTGCGTCTGGGCATGCACGTCGTTGCACCGGGCTGTGGTCTGCTGCCCCAGACACCCCTGGAAAACCTGCAGGCTTATCTGGATACCGTTGTGCATTTTTAGGAAGAGGGCTGCCGAGTTAAATGCTTTCAATCAAATTGGCAAGATAATCGAGATTGATCGGTTTTTGCACCACCGGCAGGTTTGAGAATTCGCTGAACCTTTCAACCTTTTTCAGATCGATGGGGATGACGCCGGTGTCCAGGACGACGATTCTTTCGTAACCGTCGAAGAGTGTTCGGGGGTCCAATTGCAAGTCCTCTTTCACTCGGGCAAACATCTCTTCCCAATGGTTTATCCATCCCGCCGAGAGGAAGAACGAAGTGGCTTCACGGTCGAGCCGCGCGATCTCATCGGGTCCGACCATGGCTTCCAGACAATTGCCGGCGTTGATTCTTTTTGCGCCGTAGCGCTCCAGGATTTCCGACATTTCAGGGTGGCAGATTCCGTAGAGCACTCGAAGCTCTCTGCCTTCCCGGCAGTAGTGCTGGAGGGTCTCCGTGAGCTTTGCCTTGAGACGATCGAAGTTCACATGGAGGGCAGCGTCGAGGAAGAGGACCTGCCAGTCGCGCTTCTTTGCGGCCCTGAGGTACTTGATTTCTTCTTCAAAGATTCCGCAGCTGATCAAGAGGACGGATTTCGTGGGCTTCATGGGAAGGTTGTCGCCGCTCCTACCGGCGCGTGTTCTCGTGGGAAGGGCGCGTCACGGTTGGCGGATGCAGAGCTCTGCTACCAGCTGGAAGGGCACAGCTGGTAAAGTCTCGGCTCCGATTTCTTGGCAATGCCAGCGCGCGTACGGTCAACGGGCCGCGCGCGCAATGGCACCGGGCTTAAGAAGGATCCAGGGAGCTGTGCTTTGACCCGAGCAATCGTCTGGTTTCGTTCGCATCGTAGAGCAGTTTAAGGAATCGTTCCGACAGCTCCACAGCCTTGGATTGGCTGATCGAAACGCCCAGGGTACAGCGGTGCATGCAGGAAATAGCATCGGCCGACTCTCGAAGAATCTGGTCGATCCGGGCGCTCATGTGAATCTCTGCTTCCCGCAGTGGTCTCACTTTCATCTCTCTCACGTGCATCGTATTGCAATGGAGGCCGCAACAAAGCGTTCGCCGCCCCACCACGCTGCACCGGGGCAGAGGGGTACGCCTGGGCGCGTTACTCTTAATCCGCTCTGGCTCCGCCGGTCCCCTTCACACATGGGGATACTTGTTCGCCGTTTCGGTCCTTTCGGCTCCACGCCCGCTATATCCGCACCGGCGCGCAAGAGCCAAGCCGAGAGGCCCTTAGAGACGGGTGGTTCCCGCACCTTCCCGCCAAAGCCCCTGGACAGGTGCAGCCATACTTTCGACCCGCCCCGTTTGCGCTGCCGTCATGGCAGCTGGCCCGGGTTTCAGGCTCTCGCAGGGGAAAGGGAAGTGCCCCTTTTTCGTGCCTCACCGCTCAGACCTTCTGGAGATCCTTCCTTTTCACTTTCACGTGTTCGCCGTTGGTCAGCACCAGCCGTACGAAGAGCCCCGAGTGGTACTCTTTTTCCATGCACTTGTAGACACCGGAGTTCTCTAGCTTGACGTCTTGTCCCTTCACTGATTTGAAAGTCCCGCTTTCTCCGATATATTTGACTTCCATTTCTACCTCCTTGATAAAGGTCTTCCACCATCCAATAGATGCGCTGCTCTCTTAAGCCCGGACCGCCTCCTCCCGGGGCAGAAGGTGCTCGATATGGGGAAACTTATCGAACATATGGGGAAATTGCATGGCCTCGCCGAAACGATCGTTGAAGTCCTCTTCGAGAGCCAGTTCGACGTACTCCACCTTCGTTGCCAAGCGGTTCGCTTCGTTTCGCTTGTCCACATTGACCAGTGCGATCCGTGCACCGTCCCCTGCGGCATTCCCAATAAATATGACCTTGTCCAGGTCGCAATCAGGGTACATACCCATCACCATTGCCTGAACCTTGTCAATGTGACTCCCGAAAGCCCCGGCCACGGCCAGGCGGTCAAACGCTTTGATGCCGAGTTTTCGCATCATGATCTGGCACCCCGAATACAGCGCGCCTTTCGCCAGTTGGATGGCCCGAATATCTTTCTGGTTGACCACGATATCCTCGTCGATGGCCGTTTCATGTTTCCAGGCAATCACATATTCCGCCAGACCTTTGTCGTCCTTCCTCAGCCGGGGGGTCTCCAGGGCCATGTTGACCTGGCCGTTCTTCTTGATGATGCCTGCCTTGAACATCTCCGCAATGGCGTCTATGATCGCCGAACCGCAGATCCCCCGTGCCTGCATATTGGTTTGTCCATCGCTCCAGCTCTCATTGCCGATCACCTGGTAGGTCGGCTCCAACGTGTCCTTGTCGACCCGGATTCGTTCAATGGCACCGGGTGCGGCCCGTATGCCGAAAGCAATCTGGGCCCCCTCCAGGGCGGGTCCGGTGGCGCAGGAACAGGAGATGAGTTTCTCCTTGTTTCCGAGAACGAGTTCGCCGTTGGTGCCGATATCGATCAGCAGCGTCATGGCTTCCCGTTTGTGCGGAGTGTCTGCCAGCAGGCAGCCCATATTGTCCGCGCCGACAAAGCCGGCCTCAATGGGGAGGACATGGATATTTCCTGAGGGTAGAATCTCGATGCCAAAGCGCTCCGCCTTGACATCGGCCGACTTATGCAGCGCAGGTGCAAAGGGTGCGACGCCTATGTGCTCTGGATTGATCCCCAACAGGATATGATGCATGGCGGTGTTGCCCACCAGGGCCATTTCACTGATGTCCTCGGGAGAGATGCCGGCCTTCTTGGCGGCATTCTTGGCGATGGTGTTCAGGCCCTCCACGATGGTGTCCTGCAGCTCCTTGAGGCCGGTCTCCTCATTCAACATACAATAGGTGATGCGGGACATGACGTCTTCGCCGTAGCGCACCTGGGGATTCATCATCGATTCCGTCGCCAGCACCTCACCGGTATTCAGATCGGTAAGGTATCCGGCGACGGTGGTGGTCCCAATATCGACGGCCAGGCCGACGTTGGTTTCCACCCAGCCCGGCTCGACCCGGATGATCTCCTTCTTGTGCCACACGGTCACCGTGACCTTCCAGTCTCCCATCCGCAGCACGTCGGGCAAGGCCTGAAGCACCCTGTAGTCCATGGTGAGTTTTTTCAGTTTGTGGGTTTTCTCAAGGGCCTGCTCCAACCGCTCGAGGTCGCCATAGGGGTCTTCCAGGGACGGCGGGGAGAGCTCAACATAAACCTTTGTAACAGCAGGTTTTATCTTGACCTTGATGGTGCCGGCGGCCTTGCTGACGATCTGTTGACCGGTGCGGCTTGCCTCGGGCACGAAAACGAGAAGATCCCCGGTCACGGTCGCCACACAGGCCAATCGGATGTTGGCGTCCGTCTCCTTCTTCTTGAGCACCTTCATTTCCTTCTCGTCCGCATGGCTGGTATGGCTCATGGACGATGTGATCCCCTCTTTGGGAAAGGACCCCTCCATAATCTTGACACGGCACTTGCCGCAGACCATGTTCTCGCCGCAAACGGCTTCGATACCGACACCCAGTTTCCGTGCGGCATCCAGAATAATCGTGCCGTCAGGTACGCGCGCTCGCCGGCCCGACGGCTGGAAAATAATCGTATGATCCATGAATGCTATATCCTCCCTGTTCGAGGCATCTCATGCCAGTCCCGCCTCGGTATGGTCTGCAACACCGCGCGTCACTGAGCGAGCATCGCACTGCCCGGAGCATGCGCGGGCAGGGCGATGCTCGGTCTTTTTGCGCACCACCTAGCCTGTGGGCATCCCCTTTCTGAGCTGCTCGAGCATCTCCATCGCTTCACGCAGGGCATTCGGAGCGTTGTCAGCCGTGGAATCCGCGCCATACTCCTCAACGGTCTTCTCGCTGATGGGGGCTCCTCCGATCATAATCTGAACCTTCGGGTTCTTCTCCTTGATCATGGGAATGAGTTTCTTCATCCCCACCATGGAGGTGGTCATCATGGCCGAGAGCATGACGATATCCGAGTCTGTCCTGAGCTGTTCCTCGACGAACTTCTGGATCGGCACATCTCGGCCGAGATCGTGCACCGTCCATCCGGCCGATTCGAATATGGCTTTAATGAGGTTCTTGCCGAGATCGTGGACGTCGCCCTGCATCACGCCCAGCACGACCTGGCCCTTCGCTTGTCCTTCCGCTGTCTTAATATGGGGCTTCAGAACATCCAGTGCTGAGTACAGTGCTTTGGCACACAGGAGGGTTTCCGGCACGAAGTACTCATGGTTGTCGAATTTCTCGCTGACCGTCTCCATGCCGCCGGCCAGACCTTCCATGGTCATGGTGTATGCATCGGCTCCCGCCTTGACCGCCTCCTCGGCGATCTTCTTGGCGTCGGCCACTTTGTAGTGGATCACAGCATCCTGGAGGGCTGCAATCAGCTCTTTTTCTTTTTCGGGAGTAGCCATTTAGTTTCTCCTTTCGATGAGTTGGGATTCTATTTTAGTAAACGCCGTATTTCTTGGCTGCATCGACCATCCACTTGGCGTGGGCCAGCGGCGCATTCGGCGGATACTCGCAGCCGGTGGCAAAGATATAGCCTTTGCCGGGTTTTCCGATCTCGATCTCGGCCTTGGCTTCCTCTTCGATCTCCTCGGGCGTTCCAAGCATGGCAACCGGTCCTGGCGGCATCCAACCAATGGTGGCGATCTGTCCGCCCCATTTCTTCTTGTGCTCTTCCCAGCTGTCCACGTCATCGGCCACATACGCGTGGGAAATCGCGTGGGGGCAACCCCACTTCTGGAGCATGTCAAAGTAGATGCCGTTGCCACAGTTGTGGTGACTCACAAGCGCCCCGCTTTTCTTTATCGTTTCGCAGATCTGGTTCATCCCCTTCGATTCGAACTTCTCCCACAGCTCTTTGCTCAGGATGCTCTGGGACGCGTAGAGATTGTCATAGCAGACAGAGTGCGCGCCCGCCTCCAACTGGGCCTTGGCGTATTCCAGAAGGACTTCGTCCATGATCTCCAGGGCTCCCATCACCTCATCGGGGTACTCCATCAGGTCCATGAAGAAATTCTCAGGACCCCGGATCATGCTCAGTGTGCCGAGAGAACCGTACACGAATCCGACGATGGCGTGCGTCTGCCCGATCTGCTTGGACAGGCCGGCCACCATGTCGATGACGCTCTTCATTCTCTTGGACTTTTTCGGGTCGATTTTACAGATTTTCTTGTAATCCTCCTTGGGGTTTTTGATCATGGGGTTGTCGTAGTTCGGGTGGGCCGTGTCGAATTCGGGAAAGATCACTTCCTGACCGAAGTCGGCCGCTTCCACCGAAAGGTCCACCAGGGCCACCACGCCGTCATGGCCGATCAGTTCCAGGGAATCCACATGCCCCTGGACCATGGCCTCGACATTCTCGCCCATGGACCATTCACGGTAGGTGATCCCGGCGACCCGGTGTGACGCGCCGCATACGAGCGGTGCGGCGGGGACCCGGTCGGGTTCCTGATACGTCAGCGCGGCTGCCACTCTCTGAAGACTGTTCATTTCATCTTTTTGAGCCATCGTATTCTCCTTTCGACAATGACAATATGGATGCGGCATTCCAGCGATTTCCGCTCTCGTGGAGTCAGCATCCCTCCCAACTTCAATCCACCAGGACCAGACCGCTCCAGATAATTTCATCCTTCGGCGGCATGTCAAAGGGAAGTCCCGCATTCAGACTGGTCTTGATGACATCGATCCCCACCCCTTCCATGGAGGGCCTGGCCTGATACGGACGGCGGCACTTCTCACCCGATCTGACTCCGACGCATTCGGAGCAGAGCATGCACTCCCCGCCGATGAGGCCCAGGGCATACGGAAACCCGAGCGCCATGGCTTTTGCCTCGACTTCGTTCACCAGCTTGTGCAGGCGGACGGCGGCGAGTTTCATGTTGTCCAGGTCGTCCGTTTCCTTCGCCTTGCCTTTCCTTTTGGCTTTCGGCGTTGCCGGCGCCGCCACGTATCGGAGGACTTCGTCCCGATCGTAATCCTCCATTTCCCCGGTAATGGAACTGCGCATCTGGACGAGAAGGGCCGTGGTGTAGCGTTCCAACACGTTGGAGAACTCTGCCACCGAAGGGACATTGGGCGGGCAGGTCAAACAGTGGCCGAAGTGTGGGCAGAGGGGTATCTCGCATTTCATCCGGACCCGTTCATCCACCACGACCAGGCGCGCGGAAATAGCCTTGGCGCGATACGCGCCCCGTTCCGCACAGAATTTCTCCAGTGCTTTGAGGTTCTTTTTGAGTGCCGTCTTCGTCATCTCTTAATGTAGCTGTATACTTTCGGTTTGTACTGATGGGCGTTGACCATCTCCTCATTCAACACCCTGTGCTTCGTCTTCCAGCATTTGGGACACATGTGACGGGATCTGAAGCCCCGGTCCGGACCGGCATACCTCGGTTCCATGTGCGCGCGACACATCTTCAAGCTACAGTCAGGACAGATGTAATCGGCCTTTCGCCCGCACTTGTGGCAAACTTCCATAGGATCACCTCCTTTCAGTCACGTGGTCAGCCGCTTGTAAATCAGGGGCAGCATCACCGGCAAGGCTTCCAGGTTTTCAATGAGCGTGTAATTGGCTTCACCGTACATGTACGGCAGATACTCCCGGCTCTTCTTGTCGACGGTGATGCAGAACGAATTGATGCCGCGCTGCCGACCTTCCCAGAGCGCGCGCCGCGTGTCCTCCACGGCGTAGTCGGCATCTCCGTAATCGATGTCATAGGGCCGACCATCGGAGAGCAGCACCAGCAGGCGTATACGGGACGTCTGTCGCTGCAACAACCGGATGGCGTGCCGAATGGCCGCGCCCAGGCGGGTCTGCTGCAACGGACGGATGTTCTCAAAGCGCATCTTGACACTCTCGTTAAAGGGCATGTCGAAATCGCGCACGACGAAGAAATCGACCTTTTCCTTGTAGCTGGTGGAAAATCCATAAACCGCCCAGGCGTCCCCGATGCTTTCCAACGCCTCCGCCATGAGGATGAGCCCTTCGCGCTCCACGTCGATGATCCGTTTGCCCGACGGCAGCTCATCGCCTGTGGAGTAACTCATGTCGACCAGAAAGGCCACCGAAACGTCCCGCAGGTTCTTTTCCCGCCGGATATAGATGCGGTCCGACGGCGTCACACCGGCATGCCGCTCCACCACCGACTCGACGAGCGCGTCGTAGTCGATATCATCGCCCCGTTCCTCCCGGAAGAACCGCTTGATCCGATCCGGTCGCAGCAGGCCGAAGTGGCGCCGGAGTAGACTGACGATGCCGTAGTTCTCGCCGATGATGCGGTCGTAAAAGCCGCTGCTCGTCTCGGGCATGTCCATCTCCCGTACCCGGCACCACTCCTTTTTGTAATCATCGAGTCCCCGGTCCCATTCGTCATAGAGCACCGACTGCCTGAAATGTTTTTCCAGCTCCATATCAGCCAGGACCTGCTCGACTTCCTGGAACAGGTCGTCCAATCTGTCCGGATCCTCCACCTGCCAAAGGAGCAGCTCCGATTCGACCCCTTCGGAAGCCTCGATCCGGTGCAAGGCCTCTTCCACCTCTTGCGCGGTCGTCACGATGTTCTTGTCCGTCAGGCGTTCCACCATCTGGAAGACCAGGCTGGCCATGCCGCTGCGCATGTTCTCCACAAGATCAAAGTCGAGCAAGGCTCGGTAGAATAATCGCTCGGAGGTCCTGCGGTGCTCACAAGCGGCGACGCTCCCCGTTTCCTCCAGGGCCTCACAGAGCTCCACTGCCAGGTCCAGCGCGTGATGGGTCGTACGCTCCGCAGCTCTGATTCGAGGAAGCGCGTCGATGAGCAACCGCGTCAACGGGTCTTCCTGGGAAGAAAGGGCTTTGCCGTCGTCCACGGCGCCGAAGCTGACCCTCTCAAAGACGGAGAGGTTTTGCCCTCTTTCTCCGAACTGCTCCAGATAGCGATGCATGATCGTGCGCCGGTCTTTCTCCAGGCCCGGATACTGCTGGGCCATGAGATAGTCGACCCGCTCATCTTCCAGAAACTCAAAGATCCGAAAAGCCAAAGCCGGATCTTTGAAGCCGTAGAGTCTATTGAGGTCCCGCAGATGCACCGTGAAGGTACCCAGAAGGATGTGGTGGAGCTCATGGGCCAGGGCCAATTTGTAGGTCGTGAAGTTCAGGTCCCGATCGTCGAAAATCGCAATCTGCGAAGGCAGAAATACCCGGAGGCCGTCGGTGATGGAGAAGAACCTCCCCAGGCCGGGCAGGTTGCTGCAAAAAAGCGCAGACGACCGAATCAAGACGGGAGTTCCGGTGAGCGCTTCGGCATAGGAGCGCAACACGGTATGGATGTCTTTGAGCTCCAGGCCCTTGACCAGTCCTTCCACGGCCTGGCGGCTCTTGCCCGTCTGCAAGGAGAAAAAGGCGCTGCCCCTTTCCTTGTGTTCGTCGACGTTCTCCAGGCCCTCCGCAACCCAGGCCTCCAGGTCTCGAATAGAAAGACGACTCAGAATCTGAGCGGCAGACTTGAAATAGTGTACCGCGAGGTCGAGCTTCTTCGACTTGCCCGCTCCCGAGCCCATGGCGAGCATGCTGTGGGCATCATAACGGGCCTTGATCTCAGGGCTGTTCTCGATGAGGTGGATGCCGAGACGGGCCCAGTGCTCCAGATCACAGGGGTCAATCTTCTTCAGAACCTCCGGACTCGATTTGAAGTATTCCTTCGCCGCCTTCCAGGAGTGCCGGGTGATCTCCTCGCCCAGCGACGCCCATTGCTCGAAGCGGTCCGCCCCCATTCTCTCGAGGATGGCCGCGCTGGCATCGCAATACTGCAAAGCCGCGTCCTGATCGATGTCCGCGAGGGCGCTGCCGTGGCGCAGCCACTGCACGACGAAGGGGGCGCCATATTCGGTGAGAGCCGGCAATTCCCTTAAGATCGCCGCGGCGGCACTCCATTTGGCCTTTCCCATACCCAGGACGATTTCGAGCATTTCCCCCCGGGTCTCCGGGCTGCCCAGTCCCCCCAGGAGCGAGGGGGCGGAGCGGAGCATCCATTTGGAGACGGCGGGATCGAAGGGCATGAAGAGATCGGCCACACGGAAATAGGCCTGCATCCCGGCCTCATCCAGCAGGGGCTTCGCATCTCGCAGGCTCTGCTCAATGAGAGCGCCACCGACTCTTTCCTTCAGAGCTTTTTCCAATGCCGTCATGGCCGGTTCCTAAACGATGGAAGAGACAATCTCCTGGAGCGTCTTCCGGATCTCGGGATCGTCGGTGATCGGGTCAATCAGCGCAATGGTGCAGGCCCGCCTGGCGTCGACGCCTTTCTTGATCAGGATGCCGGCATAAATGAGCAGACGGGTCGAGACCCCCTCATCGAGCCCCCGGTTCTTCATGGCGCGGAACTTCTCCGCAATCTTTCGAAGATCCGAGGCTTCCTTTCGATCGACACCGCTTTCGTGTATGACGATTTCCTCCTCAAGACTGGCGGGCGGATAGTCGAATTCCAGTGCAATGAATCGCTGTTTGGTGCTCTGTTTCAAATCCTTGAGGACGGTCTGATATCCGGGATTGTACGAAATACAAATGAGGAATTGGTTATGGGCCTCTAGAACTTGGCCCCGTTTTTCGAGCGGGAGAATCCTTCGGTCGTCTGTCAGCGGGTGAATCACGACGGTCGTGTCTTTTCGGGCCTCCACGATTTCGTCGAGATAGCAAATGCCGCCGTATTTCACCGCCAAGGTCAACGGTCCGTCCTGCCATCGCGTCGCGCTGCCGTCGAGCAGGTAGCGGCCGACGAGATCACTGGTGGTGAGGTCTTCGTGGCACGCGACGGTGATCAACGGGAGGTCCATGGTGTAGGCCATGTAGGAGAGAAAGCGTGTCTTGCCGCAACCCGTCGGGCCTTTGAGACTGAGGGGCAATCGGTTTTCGTAAGCGATCTTGAACAGATCCACCTCATCCTCTATCGGCAGGTAAAAGGGCTCGCTGTCGATCCTGAAATCCTGCATGTCCGTCACAGTGGTCTGCGTGTCCGCAACTTTCCTCATGGGGTGTCACCTCCCGGATTTCGGGTCTGTTGTGGCTTGTCCGGCTCTCGTTGGAGTCGGAACTTTTCGAATACTTTTTTCATCGATGCCTCTGTCGCCGCTCTGACCGCCGGGGCGTCGAGACCGAAGACGACCGCGTTCACGGTCAGCCGCAAAGCCTTTGTCGGCGGCCCGTCGTTTCCTTCGACGCTGATATCGGCGGGGTCCCCCACGGTGTTGGCATGCAGGAAGCCCCCCGGGTATTCCAGGTAGGCCTTGATGTGTCCGATATCCTTTGCACCCCGTTGCACGGCGGATTCCGAAATGGCACGCATCAGATCCGCTGCAACGCCCCGCAGCTCTTTGGCGTCCATGGGCTGCGCTCTGGACACAGCGCACGCCACCCCGTAACTGTTGATGCCCACATGGGTCGGATTTTCCGGTTCTGTCACACCTTTGCCCCGGCTCATGCCTTCATAGTAATCTCCCTGACGGCCTGCGCGATCGTCTGGACACCCTCGCCGGTTCTGTTGGAAAGTCTCACGATCTCCGCCTGGGGGTTGATCTGTTGGACGGCGGCTCGGGACTGCTCAATCTTCTCGTTCGATGCCACATCTACTTTGTTCAGAGCGATGATGTCCGCATCGCGCAACTGGGTGCTGACGAGCCTCTTGAGCGTGTCGTACCCGAGAAGTTTTTCCGCCCGGGAGGTGTCAAAGAGCACAACCGTCACCCCGATGCGCATGTTGTTTTTTGGGGCGAGGGTTTGCGCGATCTCCCGCACGGCGTTGGGAACGGCAATACCCGTCGGTTCCACGATGGTGACATCGGGTCGATAGTTCTTGGCCAGCAACTCCAGGGTCTTGCGCATGTTGCCGGCGACCTGGCAGCAGATGCAGCCACCGCCGATGTCTTTGACGGCCAGTCCGTATTTCTCCATGACTCGGCCATCCACGGATACCTCTCCCACGTCGTTCACGAGCACCGCGACTTTGCTGCCCCCCCCGGAGAGTTCCTTGACGAGGGTGAGAATGAGGGTCGTCTTGCCTGAGCCGAGGTATCCTGCGATTTGTACAAGTTTCATTGCAGTCCAGCCGTCAGCTCTTCAGCGCCTTGACATATTCCTCCATGTTCTGGTGGGGCACTTCCGGCCAGAAGTCGCAGCCGGGCCATACGGCGCTGGCGCCGCCATTGAGTGATTCCAGCACGGCCGGTCCCACATCTTTTGACGCGCCTTGATGGAGGACTTTTATGGGATCCACATTGCCCAGAATAATTACTTCGGTGCCCAGTTTCTCTCGCGTGTCGGTGATACAGTTCTTCTGGTCCACGCTGATGGCGTCCGCGCCGCATTCCGCCATATCCTCTACAATGGAGTTGGTATCGCCGCAGATATGCAGAATGGCCGGCCGCGGCATTTTCGAAATGATCCGAATCAAATGGGGTTTGATGAGGCTCTTGAAACTCTTGGGACTGATGACATCGGAGGTGGCGCCCATCTCACGGAGCGTGAAATAGTCGGCGCCGGCCTCATGGTAAATTTTGAACACCCCGATGATGAGATCGGAGATCTTCTCCAGCAGCACGTTGGTCTTCTCGGGCTCGACAAAGGAATCCTCCAGGAGCTCATCGAGTTCCTTGACTTGCCCCGCGAGCGTAAAGGGTCCCAGAATGTACGTGCCGATGGCCACGTCGTTGCCCAGCTCCTCACGAATCTTCCGGACCGCCCCCGTCACCACGGGAATTCTTCCTGCCTGAGCCAGATCGGCTGGAATCTTGACGTCTTCCACATCCTTCACGGATTTTTCTTTGACGGTTGGATAGAGGAGGCCATCCACGTCATCATAGAAATTCATCTTCGCCCCCATGGCCTCCGCCTCGACGCCTAGATCGAAGGGGACCACGGCACACTCGAAGCCGAATTCGCGGTACATGCCGGCCGCAGCTTTCGCCATCAAGGCGGGATCTCTATGAACCTTCGCAAAATTGATGCCGTATTTTTCGAGAACGGGCACAATGACATTGCCCATCCCGCTGAAAATCGGAGGACGCCCCACCTCCTCTCCCTTCAAGAATTTCATAACCCTTTCTCTTGGTGTCA
The DNA here is from genome assembly GCA_947259355.1 of uncultured Nitrospirota bacterium. Classification (GTDB taxonomy): domain Bacteria; phylum CG2-30-53-67; class CG2-30-53-67; order CG2-30-53-67; family CG2-30-53-67; genus CALZGC01. The sequence continues at coordinate 49,543 of CAMYMF010000009.1, forward strand.
GTGTTGTCTGCGTTGCCATGCTTCCTCCCTTTTGATGAGTAATGTTAGCAAACGAACTCGCCGGGATGGTCCCCCCTCTCATGGATTGTGGTGCAGCGGTTGTCTCATGGCGGGATCAGCTTCTGCTGGGTTCGGCTGAAGCGGGCTGACCGGACCCAAGGGCGGTGCGACGTTGCCCGCACGTCAACGCCATTTCATCCGCTCTCCTTATCTGGATTAGGTAACGCACCCGCGCCACCGCCTGTGTGGGAAAAAGAGCGGGACAACCGTTTTTTCAGGAAATAATGGGGTAACTATACCCGATTCCCGGGAGGATGGAATCGGGGTTTCCCTGATTCTAACGGGGAAAAACCTGAATCTGGGATCCTCAAAGGTGTATGGAGCGTTGCATGGGCAGCGGAAGCCGGCCCGATCCATTCATCGGTGCACCCAAGGGAACGCGCGGCGAGCTTGCGCAGCGCACTGGGCGAGCCTTGAAAGGGTTACTTGCTTCTCAGCCATCCGGCCAACGTGGCAGACGAACAGAAGGTGGGGTGCCGTCGATCTTCTCGCGCTTCCCCGCTACGCTGACGGTTTTACGTCTACAGAATTCTGTCTTTCCTGCTTCCGCCGGAGGATTTCGTCCTGATAGACCCAGTCCTTGGGAATCTCTCGCTTCTTCGATTTCTCCTCGAACAGGAATCCCGATATCTGGCTTGCGAACATGTGCTCATATTTGGAGAAGGGGACATAGGCGATGAAGGAGAAGGCGAGGAGAAAGTGAATCACCCAGAAGCCGAGATGCACCGACAACAGCGCCTCTCTTCCGAGAAGGGACCGTGTGATGACGCCGAATGCCAAACCGACCGGTGACAAATCTGCAGCCGGCGGGTTCAATACCGCAATGCGGGCCCCCTCGACCAGAAAGCCCGTGAGAGTGGCCAGGAAGAGAAGGCCCAACAGGACGCCATCCTGGGTGCTCTTCACCATTCTTTCCGGCTTCGAGATGTATTTCCTGTAGAGTCCGAAGCCACAGCCCACGAGGACCGCCAGTCCTGCAATGTCGAGAATGAAGGAAAAGAGATACCAGATGCCCCCCTTCAGCCACGGGACAAACCAGTAGTTGATGGTGCGACCGGTTGTGCCCAAAAAGAGCGCCAGCATGCCCCACATGATTCCCACGAGCATCACGCCCCGAATGGTGCTTCTGCGAAAGAGGCGTTTTGCAACGAAGCAGTCTGACGAGAAGAACTTCGTGATGGAGAGCCAGATGAGTGCCAGAGGCCCCATTCCTTTGAGCTCCTGATCAGCGTCCATCCCCTGGCTCCAGAGCCTGAGTTTGTCCCAGAACCCGAGAACGAAAATCACGATGGTTGCACCGGCCAGGAGGTAAAAGCCGTTGACCACGCCATGGGGAATATTCCAGAATTCCTCTACCATCTTCGTCTCCTTTGCTCACGCCTGTTTCTTGCCGAATTCGAAATGCTCCTGCCGTTGCAGTATCCGTCTCACCACGACGGGAACATACCGGCAATGTTTGCAATCCTCGCCGAAATCATTCGTGCCCAGACACAGCTCGCCACTGCCGTAATTCATGATGAGCTTTCCATCATATTCCTCCAGTTTGTCATAGGGGTGGAAGAACATGGTGTCGAGTATTTCCTTTTCCTCGGGTGTAAAACCTTCCAGGTGTACTTTGCAAAGTAACATGGCATCCCCTTTGTTGTCAGAGCAACGCAGCCAGATACTGGGTCAGATCATTGATGCGGAGAGGATCCTCGACGGCCCGCCACTGTTCCACGACCGGGTTGGGTGCCGCGTGTGTTTTCGTGACCAGATTGAGATAGCAAACGGGACAGTTGGTCAGCATGGTCCCGGCAGTGCTCTTTTTCGCTTCGAGAAACAACTCCCTGGCAATCTTCGCTGAGATGTCGGAGTTGACCACCCGCTCACCGGCTGAGCCGCCGCAGCAACGACTCACGGTGCCGTGTCTGTCCATGTTCATAAGTTTCAGGCCGGGCACCGCGTTGAGCAATTTCCGCGGTGCGTCCAAAACGGCCTTGCCCATGAAAGGCCTGGCCATGGCGCAGGGATCATGATAGGTCACGGTTTCCTCTGCCCGTTTGGTGAATTTGAGTTTTCCCTCGTCCAGCAGATCCGCCAGAAGCTCCGCGGTGGTCATGGCCCGAAAGGGGAGTTCCTCGCCATAGAAATAGGGCCAGAGGTACTTCATGATATCGAGGCACATGGGACAGGAAACGGCCAGCCGCTTGATCCCTTTGTCGGCGAAGGCTTTGACCATGTGGTTCGCCAGTTCGGCCATAATGCTCCACTCCCCGCTGCCCGCTGCCTGCGGAAATCCGCAGCACCAGGACTCTTCCGGATCGAGCATTGTGAAGGGACCGGCGGCATTGAACAACCGGACGGCGCCTTCGGCCATCTGGGGCGCATCCCAGGTGCACCCGCACCCTTCGTAAAAGCCGATCTCCGCTTGATCGGCCAATTCAATGTCGTCGGGCATCCAGATCTTGTATTTGTTGGTGAGTGGGAAGGGGAACGGCGAGCGGTACTTATGGTAATTTGCCAGGGGCCCTTTTTCAAGCGCTTCCGGGCAACCGAGCGCCGATTCGGCGAATTTGCGGCGGAGGGTCCACCAGAGTTTCTTCGTGTCGATCCCGACGGTGCAGACCTCCCCGCAGGTGCCACAGAGCGCACATTTCCAGAGGGAATCCTTGAACCCTTTGAGTTCCTCGTCGCTCACCTGCTTGGAGGGAAACAGTTTTCCCTTCAAAGTGTGGGTCCGCTCGATATAGCCCTTGTACGCGTGAAGCCTTGCAGGAGGGGAGATATTGGGATCGTCGGTGACATCCTGTACCGGACACCAGTTGAGACATTCGTTGCATCGGGTACAGGCATCCAGTTCAATCAACTCTTTCTTGGTGAGCCCTTCCAGAAAATCAAAAGGTGTTTTTGCCATGGGTTTTTTTCCTCTCGATTGATCAGCGACCAGCTGTTGGCATCGCCCATGCGTTTCCCGTCTGCACGGGCAATGTCAGGGGACTGCCCACGGGCAGATGTCTTGCACAAAGGCAGATCGGAAGCAACATCATGCTCAGAATCTAGACCGTACTTCAAGAACCGGCCGCTCTTTGCCCCCCTCAGAAACAGAGGGTTCCTTTGGCGTGCGCGGCCAGGTTGATCAAATTCATGGCGCCCCGAGATTTGACGCCTGGAATCAGGTCTTCTTCGGAGACCTTCTTGTTGGCCATGGTCTGGGTGCAGCTCTGTATTTCGATCCCCAATTCCAGGGCCTCTTCCAGTCTTTGGGAAAGCGTCGGAACGCCCGGTTGGGGCTTCTCGTTCTTTTCGATGGCCCCTTTCACTAAGATATCCACCGCACTTTGGATGCAAAAAACGATGGTTCGGTAATTGGCGGCTGCGGCCAGGGAGGCAAACATCAGCGCGGAGCGGGCATTGGCGATCCTGTCAAAACCCGATGTGCACAGGATGACGAAAATCTCCGAAACATCTTCGCCCAGAATCTCTTGTAGTAATGGATCTTTATTCGTTTTCATTGTCACCCCCCATGGCTGTTTTGGTCTCGCCTGTCCTCGCGGCGCAGACAGGCCCCTTGGTTCGCTCGCGCAGACTTTCCGTTGCCGAGGCTTCTCGGAGAGCAGCGGCTCCGCTGTGGCGCCGGGGTAATGGCCTCCTAGCCCCTGAGGAGGTAAGACACTCCATGTCGAATCACCGGAATCCCATGCATTGCACCAATGCCACGCGGACGCAAGGGCGTTATAAATTTATTACACCGGGGTCGTAAGGGGAATCGGGAGATGCCTGATTTTGAGTAAGGGAAAACCTGAAACAACGATCCGGCTCCTTTCATAGCCGCGCGGTCGCGACCCGCAGGAACTGATTTTTCCCCGAGATTAAGGCTGGAAAGAAGTTATGAACTCTCCATCAAGCCGTCCGGCCTTTCTAAGACCTTTCTGAGTTGAATTCTGCTCTGGAACGCCACATTAGCCCCTTTTCCCGCTGAATTCGGTGAATTACTCCACTCAATAACCGCACAGCATCCCCGCTCGACACGGTCTGCCCATAGCTTGCTTTGAAACTGCCTGGCTTGAAGCGGGCACACTGGTCCACGGCTTTGTTCTCGGCAAGCGCAGAGAAAGGAACCACGGCGTCGCCCACGGACTGTAGGTCGCAGGTGTTGTCACTGCATGCAGTGGAAGAGCCCGGTGCACCAGAGGCAGGCACCACAGGGGACGAGGCCGGTGTAGCAATCCTGCTCGAAATCTTCTCCGTCCATGTAGTTGCACAGCGCGAAGCTGCAGTCGAAGCAGAACGGAAATTCGTAACGGCGCACACCCTCTCGGAAAAATTTGAAATCCTCGGAATTCCATATCTCATGGATGGTTTGGTCGGCGAGATTTCCGAATACCCGCGGCTTGACCTTCTTTTCCCATCCCCCCACATAGCAAGCATACCGATGCCACAGGAAATAGCAGGGATGCACGTCGCCGTCCCAGGAGACAAAGGCGCTCTCGGACTCGACAAATTCACACTTCCGAGTGTTCTTCGGCGCCATTTCGGGCAGGGTCAGATCGATCCCCTCATCGGCCGAGATCTGCCGAGCCTCCTCCAGGACCCTCTCCGCCTCTTCGTACCACGCTTCGTCCCGTGTGAGCAGGCGCTCAAGCTGAAGGGCGACATCCTTTGAGGCGGCGTCGGCTTTCATCTTTTCCACATAATCGAACACCTGTTGCTCGTCGCTGTCTTTGACGACTTTCATAAAGACATCAAAGTATTGGCGGACGTCCACGCCGGTTTTGGCGGCCCGGCGTTCCCATTCCTTGAAGATGGCGATGGCGCTCTGAGTGTTCGTGTCATAGACCGCGTGGTCGGTCGATGACAAGGAGTAAGGGAGAAGCTGCGAGACGATGGCAAAGCTCACGTCGTGGTGTGCAGCGAAACGCAGGGTCTCCGGAAGCTCTCGGAGATTGTCCCGCATGAGCACAAACTCGATCCCCACGTGGAGGCGCGAGGGAGCGCTTTGTTCACGGGCTTTTTTCAGTGCCGCCAAGGCCTGGTCGACCGCGGCCAGTTCACCGCCCTCCCGGATCTTCCGGAAGGCGTCGCCGGAGACAGAGTCCACCGACAGGCAAATCCTGTCGAGCCCGGCATCCACCAGGGAGAAGGCGCGCTTTTCATGCAGGAGTAATCCGTTTGTCTGGAATCCGACCCAGGCACCTTCCGCGAGGTTTTTTCGGGCAGTGACGATGAACTCTTCCAGCCGCGGGTGCATCAGGGGCTCGCCGATACCGTTCAGGATGAGCGCGTGGAGGTGTGGGAAGGCGGGCTCCAGCGAGAGAAATGTTTCCATCGACAGATCCCCCTCCACAATGCGGCTTTCGTCGTTCTGGCGTACGCACATGGCACAGTTCATATTGCACCGCGACGTGGTCTCGACAAAGAGTTTCAGGGGATAGGACTCGCTGGAAGGAGGAACGTTATTGTTCTGGGACGAGCTCACGATCCGTGTCTCCAATCGTATTCTTCTGAGTTGATCGCCCCTGCCGGCTGTCGCCCGCGAAAGGGGGTGAAAAAAGGTTTTCCATCTGGTATATTAGGGCATGGAAATTACGCTCAAGCTTTTCAACATCCTCCGTGAGTATGGACCCGACATCGAGCGAAAGGAGGTACCCGAGGGGGTCACGGTGGGCGAGGTCGCCGCGATGGTCAAGATCCCCAAAGAGATTCCACTGCTCAGGATTGTGAACGGCGTCCATGTCCCGCTCGATCATCGGCTGGAAGAGGGCGACGTCCTGGCCCTCTTCCCCCCGATTGCTGGTGGCTAGCGCACCGCTGTTAACTCATGGCCTCTCGGGAGGCGGAATCACCGAGAGGAACAGCTCCTCTTCCCCGTCCGCCATCTCCTCCAGAAATGTTGCTGGCTCGATGGCGATTTCGTTTCTTTGAACGCTTCGGCATTTCTCCAGAAACAGGGCGCGATTTTGTCTCAAAAAACGGGCAATGGCCTCAGAATTGATGAGAATACCTCGCGCCAGAAAGCCAGGCCCCAGATCCCCCATCATCAGATTGAACAGTTTCACACAAATGGTTCCTTCTTGCTTTGGCCCGGCTGCGGCCGAATCTCGATGGGTAATGGATCCGCGAAACGATGCCAACGGACTCCCCCGTCTGAGCGCCGCCCCCGCCAGTCCCGGCATACCGGAAGAGAGGGCCAGCCGGGAGCCGTCCCGCAGGAGCGCTTTCTCGGTATTGTCCACCGGGTGGCCATTGAGCACGATGGATAGAATCCTTTCACGCACGTAATCAGGTTCCAGCCCCATCTGATCACAGAGAAAGGACTGGACACTGCTGGGCAGAGCCGCCCGAACCCATATGCCACTCTGGAGAAACGGGGAGAAGAGGGAAAGGGCGGTTCTTTCGAGTGTCAGCGCAATGGACGTTCTGGAGCGAGTGTCTCCAGAGAGACTCACGAAAACCCCTCAAATCGTTCTAGGTTAAGCCGTCGCGTCATCGCCGGCGCCAAAAAAAAGGGAGAGGTGTGGATACCCCTCCCCTTAATTATCTGCCGATTCATGCCAAGACTACCAGTTGAAAACCGTGTCGAGATCGTCGTCTTTCACGTCAAATGTGACGTTGTGGGGCGCAAAGGCCTCCGTCTGGAAGTATCTTGGGAGCCGGTCGTGGGCTTTGGTAAACCCGGCCCGCGCATTGAACTCCCTTTCCATGGAGAGGACCTTCTTGCCCAGCTCGGTCACGCCGTCGGCCGTCATTTCCGTTCCGTGAAAGGCCCCGATCATATCGAGCAGCGCCTGGAATGTGTCGGGCTGGTCCAGAATGGCAAAGGCGATGAAGAGACACATGCCCGTGGAGTCGATGGCCGCGGTGGCGATCTGAAGATCTCGCGACAGCGCAACCTGCCCTTCCGGTTTCAGCGCATCGACGTCGCCCCCTACTTTGAGGACATTCTGCGCCACCGCGTAACCCGCGGTGTGGTCCGCACCCTGGGTGGTCGTGGCATAGGTCACGCCGATTCCCTGCACTGCCCGCGGGTCGTAGGCTGGCATGGCCTGGTTTTTGACCACGGGCACCCGCTCCACGCCGAAAGCCTTGCCGGTCACGCCGGCCCCGTTGCCGAGAATCCGTCCCAAGTGCGTCCCCTTCCCGACTTCTTCCACCAGCCGGATGGCACCGTCGGCATCGCCGAACTCGATCAGGCCGGCATCCATGGCCACGCCGATGGCAGCGCCCATCTCGATCGTATCGAGCCCGTAGTTATCGTCCATAAAATCGAGCTGGGCGATCTTGTCCATGTCTTCGATCCCGCAATGGCCGCCGTGGGCCCAGACCGTCTCGTATTCCGGCTGTTTGGTCAGATAATGGCCGTCTTTGTCGTGGTAAATGCCGGAGCAGCGAATGACGCAACCCCGATGACAGCCGTGGGTCGGATTCCCGCCCCGTTCCTTTTCAGTGGCCGCCAGGGTTTCGCCGCTGATCTTGGCGGCGCCGTCGAAGTTGCCCTGCTTGAAATTGTAGGTGGGATAGCCTCCGACCTCGTTCAGAATATTGGTCAACACATTGGTGCCGTACGCCGGCAGGGCCTCCCCGGTCACGGAGTGTTTCTGAAGCCCCTTCACGAAACTTTTGTTGGCCGCCTTGAACTTCTCCGGATCCTTGGCGGCGCGCATCTTGAGACCCTTGTCATCCATGACGATGACTTTCACCCCTTTGGCACCCATCACCGCCCCCACGCCGCCGCGACCGGCATGGCGGGTCGGCCGGAACTCCATGTCGGTGCAGGCTATCGAAGCGGCGCCCATCTTCATCTCGCCGGCCGTGCCGATCGACATGCAAGCGACTTTGTCGCCGTATTCGCCCTTCATCTTTTCAATGAGGTCGTAATTGGGAAGCATTTTGAGACTGTCGTCCCGCACGACTTGGACGCCGTCCTTGTTGATCACAACTTTGTAACGAGCCTCGGCATCAGCAGGTTTGCCCTCCAAGACGATGCCAGCATAGCCCAGGCGCGCCAGGACCTGCGCGGCCTGTCCGCCCGAATTGGACTCCTTGATTCCGCCGGTCAGCGGGCTTTTGCAGCCGACCGAAATGCGCCCGGACATGGCGGCCGGACTCCCGCTCAAAAGCCCCGGTGCAATCACAAGCTTGTTCTCCGCTCCCAGCGGATGGCAGTCCGGGGGCACCTCCTTGGAAACAATGGCTGTTGTAAGAGCCCTCCCTCCTAGGCCGGCGTAGTTGCCGATGGGCTCCTCCGTGGCCTTTGGTCCTCCTGCTGCACTCATGTTTACCCTGAGAAGCTTGTCCATGGTCACCCCCCTTTTGCTGAGTGAATTGTGAGAGTTTATGAGAAGGCTAGAGAGCAGAAGTTTTAAACTCCTCCCGAGCTTAAGCAAAATAACCCATCGGGCAAAAGAGGTCAATAGAAATATTGAGGATATACACGAGAAATATTCACGTGGCGATATTCTGGCGACAAAATAATGATTTTTTGGGCGTTCTCTGTTGGTCTTTGCGAGAAGGGATGATTTTCGAAGAGGGGCTTCCCCAAAAATAACGTACACCCTTGAGCCGATTGGTATCGTCGAAAGAAAGCATCTTCGGGTTGCACCGGCCTAAGGGGTGCTTGACCCGACACACCTTGTGGGGTAGATTTTGATCGGCTTCATAGGTCTTATTTTTCCTTATAAATTTTCCGGGGGAGGGCTCGTCATGGCGACCGACGACAAGTGCTGCACCATTGTTCCGTATTTCAAAGTCCAGAGCGGAAAACTAGAATCCTTTAAAGCGCTTTGCGAGAAATTCGTTGAGAGAACTCTCCAGGAGCCCAAATGCCTCTACTACGGCTTCAGTTTCGAAGGAGATGAATGCCATTGCCGGGAAGGGTATGAAGATGCCGAGGGTTTGCTGGCGCATCTCGAAAACGTGGATTCTCTCTTGAAAGAAGCGCTGTCGATTTCCGAGATCGCCCGTCTGGAGGTTCATGGTCCCGAGAGCGAACTGGCAAACCTCCGCGGGCCTCTGGCCGGCCTCAAGCCCCGATTCTATGTACTGGAATACGGGTTTCGTCGTTAAGATCGCCGCGCATGACGATCACTCGTTGAGGCTTTTCGCTGGCCACGGTCCCCCCACGGGGTCCTTGGAGACCCATCTCATAAGATGCTCGCCGTCGAATCTTGGCCAGACCCAGAACGGCCCGCTAAAAGCGGGCCGTTCTGCCAGGCGATCCCTCATGCCATATCCGCCTTAGAGCCGGAAGTTGTATCTGGCTGTGATGCCGCCGTAGAAGTTGCGCTCCGGCGCGGGCTCAAAGAACCTCCCGCCAAAGGCATTCACACGGACGTTGCCGTTGTACTCCTCGTCGAAGAGGTTGTTCACACCGAAAAATGGAGAGAATTCCCATGCCCCTTGCAGAAACGTGTGGCTTGCGCGCAAATTCACGACGGTATAGGAATCGTTCTTTTCGGTGTTGGCGTTGTTGACGAAGAAGTCGTCTACGTTCAAGAGATCCGCAACGAGATAAAAACCCGAGCCGTGAAGGTAGGCGATCTCTCCGTGCAGAAGGTTCTCCGGAATGCCGGGGATTTCGTTGCCGTCGAAGACGTTGCCGTTGTTGTCGGTGAACCGGTCGAAGGTGAAGTCGGAATAAGTATAGGCCGCCGAAGCGGTCAGGCCGGCAAAGGGTTCCACCGAAACCGAGGCCTCGATCCCGTCTCGTGTAGATCTGCCTGCATTGACAAAGAAGTCCCGGTCGGGCATGCTGGGAATCTCAAAGGGGATCAGTTCATCTTTTACATCGACGGTGAACAGGGAGAGCGCATATTGCGTGCGATAGGGGAGCGTGCCCTTGATACCGACTTCATAGTTCGTTGCAGTCTGCGGATCCAGATCCCGGTTGAAGCCCCCGCCGCCCGAGGGATTGGCAAACTCGCTCGTGGTGGGTGTTTCGAAGGATTGTGAGATATTACCGTAGAGATTCACCGCCGGCGACAGGCTATACAGAAGCCCGACCATCGGGCTGAACTCGTCAAGGGTACGGCTACCCGAGTCGTCGCCGTCGGACAGGAAATCGTCCTCCACTTTGAAGCGCACCCAGTCTTGACGGGCCCCCAGCGTAAGCTCCAGGTTCTCCAGGGGTTGGAACTCATTCTGAACAAAGACACCGGTGCTGGTGACCTTCTCGTTCTGATCAAATGTCAGTGCACCGAGCACACCCATGTTGTTCTCGAAGCGATCGCGATCATCGTCCTGGCGATCCACATCCACCCCCAGAATCAGCCTGTTCTGCTTCCCCCATAGCCCTCCCGTGAAGGTATACTTCAGGCCGCCGCCGAAGAAGAATCGGTCGAAGGCGACGGCCCCGCCGTCGGTGAAGGGCAGTTTGTTGGCGAAATCACGCCAGACGTAATAATTCCTCACCATCAGCTCGTGCTTGTCGCCAAAGGATTTCTGATACACCAGCCCGACGCGCTGTTGATCCAGCTCCTCACCGGTGTCAAACTGCAGATTTCGGTCCCGTGCCTGCTGAGGATCCTCCTTGGCCTGCTGCCGGGTGAGAGAACCGGGGTCATCGGCGACGGGGGAGTCGGTCAAATTGACGACGGCCGCCAGGTTGGCAGTCCCATCGATGGTGTAGCGGAATTTGCTGTTGAACTGAGTGGCCTCCGTCCGACTATGGTTGCGATACCCGTCCAATTGTAGATCGGACAAGTTGAAGAAGTAATTGAGAGCTCCCAACTGACCACCGCTTTTAATCTGATGTTTTTGAAAGTCAAATTCCCCGAAGGACAATCGGGCCTCTGCAAAAGGCTCCCGGGGTCCGGTCTCGGACGTGATGCTGATCACGCCGCCGGCCGCATTGCCGTAAAGCGATGAGGCAGAACCGCGAATGACTTCAATCCTCTGCGCGGAGCCCAGATCGATACTGTCCACCTGTCCCTGGCCATCGGCCAACGTTTCCGGAATATCGTCCACGACGATTTTGATGCCCCGGATGCCGAAACCCGCGCGAGCGCCGAAACCACGTATGGAGATCCGCAAGTCCTGGGCAAAGTTAAAACGGTTCTGCATGAAGAGCCCAGGAATCTTGGTCAGCGATTCGTCCAAGCCAAGCTGTGGCTGCGCGGTCTGGATATCGTCCTGACCGACCACACCGACGGCCGCGGGCACCTTGCGGAGCGGTTTTTCGACCCTGGTCGCCCGAACGGTGATCTCCTCCATTTCAACGGGCTCGGACCCCTGATCGGCAGACTCTGCCACGGCCGGTTGCAAGGTATATGCCACCACGCAAAGAACGGTGATTAGCAGAAGAATCGACCGGCAAAAACGAAAGACCGGTCCGCGTCCGACTCGTTCCAATTCGGCGGCATGGGCCTGCCTGGCCCTTGTTTCGATGGGTATCTTGCCTCTGTCTGCCCTGCATAGAGCACGGCAACCACGCCTTTCGGCCTTGATCATTTGGTCCCTCCTCTCTCGTCGGTTGGTGCAAGAGTTCAGCCGGTTTTGTCAGGTCGCCGCGACGACCGCCGCCGGTTTATGAACCCGTCGTTGACGCTGTCGTCACAGCGAAAGCTGCTTCCGCCGTGATGGCAACATTGGAAAACACAATAAACCTCCACGACCAACGGACGTGACTTTGGCCCCCCTGGAAGGGGGTTTCCCTTTGGCCCGCGTTTCAGAGTCCCCCTTCAGCAAAGGGGGATATAGGGGGATTTGATTGGATCGTTTTAAATCCCCCCCAACCGCCCTTTTGTCAAAGGGGGGAGAGACTCGCCCTGATGGTTCTATGCTGGGTCGTCATTCCGCATCCTCAGACGAAAGACATCTGACCACTTCAGGCAAAGCTACTTAGACTTTGACCCGGTCCACAGGACCGGGTCTTTGCGATTTATAAACAAAACCGCGTTCGTGCGGTGGGCGTATCACGGCTCAAAACGGGTCAGCTCGAGGACCAGCGTCCCACCAACGAATACGCCTGTGTCGAGCTCTTCGGTCCGTTCCAGTTTGACGAGGCCGACGCCCGGTGCATACCACTCGCGGGTAATAACCGGGAGTTCGCCCCAGCCGATGCGCGGATCCACATACATGGTTAGATCCGCCTCCCCCATGATCTCGATGCAATTCTCAAAGACGCCCGCTGGCACACTGACCGTCGCTGTCAGTGACTCGATGTGATAGCTCATGGGGAACTTGATGCTGCGATGGTAATCCTCATAGGGGTGGATGCGCCGTATCACATAGGGGTGCGTGGTCGCTCGCCATTCCGTTCCGGGCTCGAGGGGGTATTTGAGAACATAGCGGGGCTCGGGATCGGGGCGCGGCCGACGCTGGACAATGGTGCGCTTGGCGACGCGGTAAATCCCGGTGGCATCCTCTCGTATCAGGTAGTCGGTGCCCGAACTGGTGCGTCTGATGAAGTGCTCCGTGTCATTGACCCTGCCGCGCCCCAGATTCTCGATGTGCAGGGAATCCTCGGAGATGTCCCCACGCTCGGTCGTCGTCACGACTCGATACGACCATTCGGGACCTCGCTCCAGCGGAAAATAGCCGGAGTGCTCCGGCGAACACCCCGTGAGCGCCATGGCCAGAACCCAGGCATGCCACCATCGGTATCGATTCATTTCTCAGGCAGCTCCGGATCAGGAAGGTCATAAAGACGAATCATCTTTCGCTTTTGCGCGAATCTCCGAACCTGGCGAGGGCTGTCGTCAGCCGTGACCCATTCGCTCTTACCCAACTGCATGATTCCGTCGCGTATGCGCTTATTGGCCTCTTCGAATTGGGTATGCATATCCGATGAATACGGTATCTCATAGGCACGGGGCTCTGCGGCCGGCCTGTTTTCGGCAAGTGAGCTGGCCCAGATGTAGATCATCCCCGGGCTGCCTGTTGTTTTGTCCGGCTCATGGATCGTAGAGGCCAACAGGAGAAAGCGCTCCGGCGGGCTCGCTGCCGTCGGCCAGCCCTGCATGCCACCCAGCGAACGGTACGTCACAAAGTAGAGCGCGGTGACCAGCAGAATACTCAACACTTTGACCCATACGGGCCAACGGGAGTTGACGGCGAGTGTGAGCACCAAAACACCCAGGGCAGCATAAGCGATGGACAACCCAATGACAGCCTGACTCATAACTGTTTCACCTCGACGATCGATTTGAACAGCGTGTTCACGGCCTTCACTTGACCCTCGCGACTGACGGAAAAGCGCACGGCCGTTTTTTCAACACCCTTCTGCTCCAAAGTGACCGATCCGTAATAGACGACCTCCAGTTTGGGATTGACCTTCACCACACGCACATTGGCCGTGACCGGCTCCAAGGTCTTGGTCGCATAGTAATGCAGGTTCACCACGTATTCGCCCGGCAGTGTCCCCCGTATGGTGACCACCTCCTGGTTAAGGGGATTCACGAGCTCCTTACCGCTGACCACGATGGTATCGCTTTCCATCCCCCGATCGTCGCGATCCAGGTGCATGAGCCCCACTTCCGGTTTGCGGAACCATACAACGTTGCCATCCGGATCTTCCACCCACGTATCGATGTCATCGGTGTTGAAATCGTCCCAGGTGGTCGTCACAATATACTCGGCTTTCGGATCGATGAGGCCCTCCTTGGGGGGCGGGTTGAGTGCGATGAGCGTAATCAAAAACAAGAAGGTGAACGCCAGCAGTGAATTGAACAACAGATCCGTGAAGGGATCCTGGTCGAAAGGCCGTCTGGGTCTCAAGATCGCCATAGTCTAGGTTTCTCCAGTCAGGCGCGGAATCACCGAGGTCTGGGCATAGTGGACCGTGTGGCTGACGAGCTTGTCAGCCCCGCGATCGAGCATCAGGTACTGGAAACCGAGAAGAACATTGGCCATGAGGCCCACCAGGGTGGTGTTCAACGCGACGCCCATGCCGACGGTCATTCGTGACAAGACCCCCTGTATATCGGATAAGTCCAGAGACTCGGCGGTGGAGACCGAACCCAGCATCATGACGAAGCCGATCACCGTCCCCAAAAGGCCGAGTTTCAGGGACAAACCGCTGATGAACCAGCCCATTTCGTGCTGGCCTCGGGCGCGCTCCGCGAGTATTTCCGTCAGTTGCGTATGTTCCAGTTGCAGTTCGGGCGCCGAGCCGCCCTGATACCGGAGCAGTATGGAACGCAGATAGTCCACGGGCAGCGAGGATCGAAGCGGTTGGCCGCGCAAGAGCAGCGTCTCCCCGTCCAACTGCGGCGCAGCCGCAGCAGTGGAGGCTGCCTGCGCCATCTCGCCAATCAGGTTCAACTGTTTGGACATGAAAAGAGCCCGGAGCCCACAATGGGCCGTGGCGCCCACGAACAACAGCGCAATGACATAGGAGATACGGGTCGGATCCCGCATGAAGATTTCGCTCAAGACCCCCAGTTGCCACGCCATCCACAACCCGAATACGAGGGTACCGGCGAAGATGAGCCATTGCATAAACAGCTCATGTCTTTCAGTCGTATCGATCATTGGCGTGCTGCCTTTGAAAAAGTCGCATTGGGCGAGTGTACGTTCCCGCGCTCTGTCGCCTCGTTATTCTCCGTTGGATTTCCCAGGAGGCATTGGGCGCCCATGTTGCGAACGCCCGCTTTCATGCTATGTTCCGCCTACTTATCGCCCAGCGAGAAGGCCAGTATCTGATCGCCTGTCTTGTATCTGAAAAGCTTGTTTCCGCCTGCCACGACGGCCACATACTGTTTGCCGTCAACCGAGTAGGTCACGGGTGGAGCATTCACACCATAGGGCGCTCTGTATTGCCAAAGAATCTCGCCCGTCTTGGCATCCAGCGCCAGGAGATTGCCGTTCCCCTCGCCCGTGAAGATGAGCCCTCCTGCCGTTGCCAACACCCCGCCGACCATGGGCAAATCCGTTTTCCGCTGCCACCGTGTGGCACCTGTGTCGCTGTCAATGGACGTCACCGTGCCCCATCGTTCGTCACTGACCGGCTTGCTGTATGTGTAGCTTTGCCAGGGCCGCTCCGCCGTCGGACGGAGGACCTTGGAATAATAGATCGTTGGATGATGAATGGCTGCCACGTAGAGCGAGCGGCGATGGGGATCATGGGCCATGGGAGACCAGGAGGCCCCGCCCAAGATGCCGGGTGCGATTTCGACACCCTCGGGAGACGGTCGCCTGAACAGGTTGCGTTGGGGCACGAAGGGCCGTGACTTGAACAGCAAGCGTCCTGTCTTGCGTTCATGAACATAGACCCATCCTGTCTTGCCGGCCTGTGCCACCGCTTTGACGGGCCTTCCATCCACGGTGGGTTCCAGAAGGACCGGGGGACTGGCCACATCGTAACCCCAGCGATCATGGGGGACCTGCTGGTACGCCCAGACCGTCTTGCCCGTAGCCATTTCGATCGCCACCAGACTGACGGTGTACAGGTTGTCGCCGGGCCGCGTGGAGTCATCCATCTGCGGCGCCGGATTTCCGGTTCCCACAAACATGAGCCCCAACTCGGGGTCAATGGCCGGCGTGGTCCAGATGGAACCACCCCCCAGGCGCCAGGTGTCACGATATTTGGCGGCCGTCTTCTTTTCCTGGTCGATATCGCGATCCAGAGCCACACCGTCGGGTGTCGCCTTTCGCCATGCCCCGACCCAGGAGGCGTCCTGGACTGAATACCAGCGCCAGATCTCCTTGCCCGTCTGTGCGTCGTAGGCCACGAGAAATCCCCGCAGGCCGTGCCCCCCGCCGGACAAACCGACCACCTTTTTCAAACCCCTTTTCTCCGAGAAGAGGCGTCAGCACCTCGCGGGCACCCTTATGGGGATCCGTGATAGGGACATCCCAAACCACCTTCCCCGCAGATTGCTCGAGAGCGATCAATCGTGCATCGATGGTGACGGTGTACACCTTTCCATACGCCACGGCAGCGCCGCGGTTGGCTGGGCCGCAGCAGGTTTTCTTGGTGGTGGGCTGGTGCCGATAGCGCCAGATCTCTCGGCCCGAAGCCGCATCAAGGGCCAGCACGTCGTTCCATGGCGTTGTGACGTACATGATTCCCTTTGAGACAATCGGGGTCGCCTGGAAGGATCCAAATTTTTGGGTCTCGAATATCCACGCCGGTTTCAATCGAGCGACATTGTTCCGATCGATTTGCCGCAGCTCGCTGAACCGATGGTTGGCGTAATTATGTCCGTAGAGCAGCCAGTCGGTCGCGGCGGTATCCGAAAAGGATGGGTGCACCGGGCTGAAAAGCCAAGACAAGAGGGAGTAGAGAATCGTCGTGCGCCAGAGTTTGGTTAACATGTCACAGGGTTTCTTTAGCGGCCAAAGGCACCGCTTTCAACGACCGATATGGGACGGACGCCGCCGCCAGGTGATAGCCGTCTGCTGCGTGAGCACCGGCAGGGGAGAAGGCGTCTTTCCCGGCTATTGGAGCGCAAGCCGGGGTTGGCAAAAGCAATGAATGGATAACGCAGACGGGGGCACGCGAAAAATAGCCGAGCATTGTCCAATTCAAAGGGCCGGCTCTATTCCGCGAGTGCGTGTGGAACACGCTATTTGGCAACAAACCTCCCCTCCCTGGGCGTTGCTGACATCGCAGAATCCGGTGGAAATTCTCTTTCTGAAGCGTTTGTGATTAAATGAGAAAGGGAATCGGTCACCGGAGTCCGAATCTAACTATCATAAACCGGGAAAGGAGTCAATCGATATTCCTTTCAAACTGCTTCCTATCCCCCTTTTCGAAAGGGGAACTCTGAAACAAGGTCGAGACGGAAGCCCCTTCCCAAGGAAAGCAGGGCCCCGTCCTGTGTGCGCCGCTGTTGACTCGTTCGCGGGCGCCATGACACGGTGGGGGGGTGGCACCGGAAGAAAAAGACGGTGGAAAGATATTGCCGCCCATGCATCCGACCGGGATCCGGTGCAGATCCTCGACCCAGGGGCACCCGGTCTACCTCCGGTTGGATGGAGGGCAATGCCAACCCTTTGGCCAGAAAGCCTAACCCATGAAACGGAGGTGGTATGCTCGCGCGACAACGGCCCTTCAACCTTGATTGGCAATCACCATTCGACTAAGATGAAGAGCCGAAAGAGCCCCGTGGGGCAAAAGAACCACGCGCAGAAGGAGCCCGCGTTGGTTTTTCCCCTGAAAGGGAGATGGGGTTGCTTTTGCGTTTCCCGCTGCAAACAGGGGATTTGGGGGGGTGTAATAGGGTGCGGGCAAATGAGTTCCCCCTGGCCCCCCTTCTGCAAAGGGGGTCAGATCTTTGGTGAAATGTCTCAGGCAGAGCCGATGCTTTTGTGATTCTTTGGGGATCGCCGCAAGGTCAATGAGAATTCGAGAGCTCTTTAATGTATTTTGGGGTCGAATCGCCTGCAAATGGCAGAAGATCCAGATCTTAATGACCCGGCATCAACCTGAACGCAGACGATTCCTCAAAGCGATGGCTGGATTGGCAATCGGCGGGCGTGCTGTGGGCGGCAACAAAGGCCGTCACCGTGCCCCGCATATCCTTGTCGTTGGGGGCGGCCTTGCCGGCTTGGCTGTCCTCGACGCTTTGGTGGAGGCGGGACATGGGGCCCGCCTTCTTGAAGCCTCTCCCCGGATGGGCGGAAGAATCCTAACGATACGGCGAGACCTGGCACCCGGTCTTCGAGCCGAAGCGGGGGCCGAACAGATCCCCCAGAGTCACACTCGCGTCCGGGCACTCGCGGCAAAGCTCGGAATCTCCCTTGTCGACTATCCAGCAACCCAGGGTGCCTTCGTGTTTCGCCACGGGAAAAGAATCATCCGTTTTCACCACCCCTCAGATCTCCCGCCTGAATTAACCGAAGGGCTTTCGCGGCAGGAAAAGGCGGCGTGGCCTTATCGCTTACACCTTTTATACGCCAAACAGGCGGCACCGGTCGCGGATGAGGATCCCCGAAGTGCCCTGCAATGGCTTCGCGATCTCGGTCTCACCCAACGGGGGGCAACCTTCGTCAGGGCCTTCTCCACGGTCGATCCTGCATTAATCAGCGCAGCCGCTTTCCAACGCATGTCGCAGCGACAATTGGAACGGGGCAACTCGCAGATCATCAAGGATGGCACCGATCATATCATTCAAGCCATGGCGGCGCGACACAAGCGTCTGGTGAGTCAAAACAGAAAGATCGAGAAGGTTATTTTCGAAGCCGATAGAGTCGTTCTGGTTGACCAAAGGGGATTAACCCATGTTGCGGATCATGTCGTTTTGGCCCTGCCGCTGAGGCCACTGTTGGCGCTTGATTTCCATCCCAAGATGCCCCGGATGGTTGCAGCTTGGCAGGCGGCACGGAGGGCCGCGTTCGAACTCAAGGTGCATGCGCAGATCCAAGCTGCGGAACTCCAGACTCTCGGTGTCAGCCAGTTCGCCATGGCTCTCAATTTCCCGCACATGACTTGGGCCTTGCCGGAGATTTCCCCCGACGGCCAAATGGTGCTGAACGCGATGGCCATCGGTAAGGCCTTTGCCTTGGTCCAGTTCCAGCGTGCTAGAGGTTTACAGGGGTTGGAAAGACTGCTCCGTGAACGCCTGCATTGGTTCCGCACGTTGCGCGTCGCTACGCTCGGCGAAGATCTAAACTCCAATCCTCTCATCGGAGGCGCCTATACGTATACGCCCGCGGGAACACCTTGTTCGCCCCTGCCTATTCGCGAGAGGCTGTTGACATTGGCAGGCAGCGATTTTTCCCAGCATCCCGGATGGATGGAAGGTGCTCTGGAATCGGCAGAGCGGGCGGTTCAGGAAATCCTCGCATAGCAAAGATGGCACATGCGAAGGAATCCCCCCTTGCCCCCCTTTTGCAAAGGGGGTAAGATCAGCCGTCAAACGTTTCAGGCAAGCCCAGTGCGTGTGAGATGCTCAAGCCGGATGGAGTTTTCCCGCGGGGGTTGCTGGCAGCCCGCTCGAGAACGGCCAACCGGTTACGTACCCTTTTTCGCTAGCCCGGATATTGCAACAGGGACCGGCATGAGAGGCGGGATGCTCGCCGTCACGCAATATCAGGGCCAGAATCCGGGCCGGACCTTGTTTCAGTCGGAGGCAGACCAATAGTCATGCCGCGCACCCTTGCCGCTTTAGCGATTGCCCTCGGCGTCCACGGCCTCCTGCTGGTCGCGGACTTGCCGCCGATACGAAAGAAGCCTTTGCGCCCGCCGGTGCCCCGTGTCATCACCATGACTCTGGGTTACCGGCAACCCGAGAAGCCGCCTGTTGAAACGCGCGAAATAGAGCCGCCAAAACCGGTGCTCCCTGAAAGCATACCCCTTGCGCCGCAGCAGGTGGAGCCAGCACCCAAGGAGCCGGAAAGAAAAGTCCCCCCGAGAAAAAAAAGAGTGCGTCGTCCAGCGCCCCGGCCAAAGACTCCAGCCCAATCGGAAGCGTTGGTTGTGCCCCGGGAGCCCGTTTCTCCTCCGCCCGAGCTCGCGAAACCGGTTGACAGGGGCTCCGAGACCGAGGTGAAAACGGTCATGGAGGAAGCCAAACCGCTCTACCGGCTGAACCGGCCTCCCCCCTACCCCCGCGTGGCCAGGCGTCGGGGTTATGAGGGGACGGTGGTCCTGGAGGTCCTGGTGAATCGCAAAGGAAGGGTCGGTGAGCTGCGGGTGTTTTCCTCCAGTGGATACACCCTTCTGGACAAAGCAGCCATGGCCGCGGTGGAAGATTGGCTCTTCGAGCCGGGAAGACGGGGCGAGGAATCGGTGGCCATGTGGGTCCGGGTGCCGATTCGATTCGTGCTCGACTAGCCTCGATGGCGACGCATTACGCTTCGGCAGGGGGTGACAACAAGCTCCGGAAACCGGGCGATGCAGCGGTGCTGCCATCCTTGCGCACCATGAACGCCTCTGCCTTTGGAAAGCGCTGCAATAGTGCGAGACCCCCCTCCATCCCGAGGACAAAAACGGCGGTGGCAAGCCCATCGGCCAGCATCCCACTCTCAGCCGCCACGGTCACACTGGCCAGCTCCGACGGAGAAACGCCGGTGCGGGGGTCGAGAATGTGGTGGTGTTTAAGATCCGGGCTGAAGCGGGTCATATAGTCTCCCGACGTTGCCAGATAGCAGTCGTGGGGATAGACCACGGCGAGGGACGTCTCCTCCTGGCGCGGGTGTTGTATCCCCACTTTCCAGGGGACGCCATTGCTTTTCGAGCCGATGCCGCCGAATTCACCCGTGTCGAGCAGGGCGTGCCGAATTCCGTGCGCTCGTATACGGGCCATGGCCCGGTCCACCGCGTAGCCCTGGGCAATCCCGTTGAGCGTGACGGCCATCCCGGGTCGATCCAGGGAAATCAGCTCAGGGGACGCGGACAAGTGGCGCCACCCCACCTGTGCCAGCTTGTTCTCCAGTTCCTCCCGATGAGGCGGACGAGAGGCACGCCAGGACTCAGCATGCAAACGCCAGAGGCGTTGAATGGTGATGTCAAACGCACCGTCTGTCATCGCGGCCAGCGTCTGAGCCTGCGACACGACCTCATAAAGGCAGGGGTGTGGAGATTCCACCAGACCGCTGCGGTTCAACCGCACCAGGTCGCTGTCTACCCGGAAGAGGCTCATTACACGCTCGATCAGGCGAATCTCTTCGAAGGCCGAGGTGATTGCCCGCTCCGCCACATCGATACGATCATGGACGACACCGATGGTCACCACGGTACCGAGAGCCAGTCCCGAGCGCTTCACCAACGGCATGTCCTTGCGGGCATCCCGAGCCGATGCGGGACCCTCGGCATGGGAGGGCGTGAGACCTTTGACCGCGTGCCAGGCGGCCCATCCGAGACCACCGGCCATCGCCATGAGGAACGTGCGCCTACGCATTGCTGGTTACTCCTTCTTCCTCCACAGGGGCAGGAGGTTTACCGTTTGAGAGGGGGCGCCCCGTCTTTCTCAGCACGATCTCCGCAACACATCTTTCTGGATCATAATAGATCGAGACGCAATCGAGACACTGGAAGCATTCCCGGTAATCGATACTGCCATCCAATCGGATAGCATCATAGTCACAGGCAGTGCGGCAGAATTGACAAGGCGATCCGCACTCGGAGCGCCGTATCAACCAGTCGAAGCGACGGATCGACCCCAAGACCTCGAGGCCCGCGCCCAGGGGACAGAGATAGCGGCAGAAGAACTTGTAAATAAAGGCCCCGATCAGCAGCAGGCCGACCGCGTAGGTCACGTAGGGCCAGGAGCGAGAAAAGGCTACGGTGATGGCTGTCTTAAACGGTTCCACCTCCACCATCCAGTCCACCAAGCCGTTGAACAAAACCGCCCCCAGGAGGATGGCCACCAGCGCGATATATTTGATCTTCTTGAGTCCCCTATCCCACTTTTCGCGGACCCGAACCTGACCGATTCCGATCCGTTTCGCCACTGCACGGACGAATTCTTGCAAGGCGCCAAAGGGGCATAACCAGCCACAAAAGGTCCCCCGACCCCAGACAATGAGGGTCATCAAGACAAAGCCCCAAAGGATCACCGTCATCGGATCGTAAAGATAGAATTTGAGACCACGCCCGGCCGTCATGGCTTGCACCAGGGCAGTGATGTTGACAATGGAGAGTTGTCCCTGCGCGTACCACCCCACAAACCCCAGGGTAAACGCGAGAAAGGCGTAACGGAACACCACGAGCGTGCGGGAAGACGCGAAGAGTTGTTTCTGCAGCAAGAGCGCTCCGGTCAGTGTGGCCAGGGCCAGGACAAGCGCAACGATTTCCCAAGCCCGCTCGAGCCACACTGCCTTCCAACCTTCCAACTTCTTTTGGACTTCAGCACGAACGACAAAACGCTCCGGCAGCTGGTAGGGTGTGACGATATCCTTGACAACCCGCTCGGGGTAGATGCGCCCCCTTTGCCTGAGGACATGGAGCGACAGCTCCCAGGGCAACGCCGGATCCAGTCCGGCATGACTCGCGACCTGGAACACCTTGATGGAGTCTGCCTTTGGCGCACCGGCCAACGCCGGCACCACCTCGACATCGAGATCGCGCATATCCATCGGCAATTTGTCTTGCGTTATGGAGAGCAGACGGGGGGTGGCCCCCCGTACGAAATCCTCGTCAATAAAGCTATAACGCCCGTCGGTCATCACCAGAATGGCATGATCGCCCTCTTCGAGATAGCGTGTAATCTCCTCCATGGCCGTGTCATCGAACAGAGAGCGCCCGATGGTCGGCACGGAGACCAGCGCGACGTACAAATCGATAAAGGGCTCGTCCGGATGTGCCAGGGCGACCGCATCCCCATCTTCCAGGCGAGTGCCAACGAAAAGCGCTTGCACGTCCCGGTTGTAGACCTGCCGGTGGACGACCAAACCCTGGCTCAGCAGTTCTTCCCAACTCTTCTTTTCGAGCAAATCCTGACGGACTCGGGCGACCTCATTGGGGTCCCGCCCATGGGCAAACCCCAGTTTGGCCCGCGCGACCTGCAGGGCAGTCGAGATGACCGTCTGATTGATAATCCGCACGGAGACCGTGGCCTTCGACACCCCATCGAGCACAGCCTCTTGCTCGGAGATGCGTCCTTTGCGATTCATCATCGAGCTTACTCGGATGTTCTGGAGGAGGGACTTTCCTCGGTACTGCTCCACGAAAGCATCGAGCGGCTCTTGGCCCAGCCCCCCGACGAATACCGGTTCGTGTTGGGACAACACCCGAACGTTGATGAGCCGACCGTCCATGTCGATGGCGACCAGCAGGTTCATCGGTGTGCCTGCGAAACCCGGTATCTGGGCGAAATCGATCGATTCAAAGGCATAGCCCACGGGCTTTGGGACCGGCCCCTCTTTGAAGATGATCCAGACGGGAAGCTCGGGATCCTTTTCTCCCACCAGGAAGGGGGAAGGGAAAAATGCCGTAAGCGCTTCCCGCGACAGGTCACCGGCTTTTACCACTCTCGGGGACAGCGCGCCCAAAATAACAAAGAGCAAAGAGAGCGCGAGCAGAGAGACTCTACTTGGGTGAATCCCGGCCTGCCAGGCCCACCGCAGTTTCCGTCCGCTTCCCTTAGCCGATTGTTTTTTTTGTAAATCAGACTGGGAGTTCAAAGAGGAATGTGCCTTCTCACGGAATTGGACTGGGACGTCAAATGGGAGTTCGTGTTTCTTGATTGCCAAGTGGTGTCAGGGATTAACACAAAACGAAACGGGAGTCAACAACATCATGCCGGGCAAAGACCTGCACCGCTTACGCCGGTTGCGGGCTCCGTTTGATTAGGCCGCGCTGCGGATTGTATCCATGCGCAGCCAGTGCAAAAAAAATCACAAGGGACCCGATCACCACGACCATGGCCAGGCCGTTGAGCCGGCCGTACAGCGCGTGGCGAATCAGCTCCACCGCGTGGGTGAACGGGTTGAAACGAGCCAGTTGGTAGACGATCTCGGCGCCTGCCTCTTGGAGCTTCCAGAGCGGGTAGAGGGCCGACGAGACGAAGAACATGGGAAAGATGACGAAATTCATCGTGCCCGCAAAGTTCTCCAACTGCTTGATATGCACGGACAG
The DNA here is from genome assembly GCA_947259355.1 of uncultured Nitrospirota bacterium. Lineage (GTDB taxonomy): Bacteria > CG2-30-53-67 > CG2-30-53-67 > CG2-30-53-67 > CG2-30-53-67 > CALZGC01. The sequence continues at coordinate 73,046 of CAMYMF010000009.1, forward strand.
CAGCAGCCCCAGTGCGCCCAGCATCATGCCGCTGACGACAATGGCAGGTAAAGCATAGATCCAGCCTGCCCAGGGGATATCGACCTGGAAGACGGCGCAGAGGATCAAAAAAGCATAGGCCTGCAGGGTCGACAACAGGGTGCCCGCCACCAGTTTGCACAGCAGCAGGAACCAGCGCGGCAGGGGAGCGGTCAGCAGGAGGCGCATGAGTCCCATCTCTCGATCATAGACCATTGCCAACGATGACTGCATGCCGTTGAACAGCAAGACCATGCCGAGCAGACCGGGCGCAATGTAGACCTGGTACTCAATGTAGGTTTCATAAGGGGGAATCACCGCCACACCGAAGACATTCTGGAAGCCGACGGCGAAGACAATGAGCCATAGCGCCGGTCGTACGAGAGACGAAAACAAACGCCCTTTCTGGTGCACAAACTTGACGACCTCGCGGCTGCCCACCGCAAGGATCGCCTGGGCGGCGTGGTGGACATTCATGATCATGAAACCTTTGCCAACGCGGTCAAGATGTATTTCCCCATGTCATTAGAATTGACACTCATTCTCGCGCTCATCAAAACCCAAAGTATCCAGATTGTTCGTGGGGTGCAGGAACCCGTCTAGGGGGGCTTGCGCCACCACCCAGTTGGGCGTCGTCAGAAAGATCGGCTGGCGCAGCTGATTGTTCCACGGGCGAAAGTTGAGCGGATAACCCTTCGCCCCGTCGAGGCGAATCTCTTCCCCTCGCATATAGGCAACGAGGCGGTTGAAATCGGAGGACTTTGTGCGCAAAACGGCGTCGGCAATGACCTTGACGGCCATCCAGGCAGACCAGTCATAACCGGTCATCGGCCGGTTGGCCCGTCTCATGAAGCGCCGGTTGACTTGGGGCGCGCCGTGCCGCTCCCAAGCCCAGTGCCACCAGTCCGGGACCAGTCCGGAGGCTCCTACCACCGCTCGCGGCTTTTGCCCTTGATACGGTACGTCCCGGGCAAACTCGCTGTGGGCATCGATGACATAAAGAACATCGTAGTCGACACCCGCGGTGAGCAGCGCCACGTTGTTCTGGCTTCTCAGCCTCGGATCCCGGCCGAGCACGAAGTCCCGGACTTCTTTTGTCACCAGCCCATAACGTTTTGCCGAGCGGGCGAAGGCTTGGTGGTACTCGGCATCCCCCGGCTGGGTCCCTTTCAATACCAGAAGTTTCCGCCATTTCTTGAAGACGAGGAACTGGGCGATGGCATCGGTCAGCATCACGCGGCTCGGGGCGATATGCATCAAATGAGCTTGGCATTGCTTCTGGCGCAGGTCATCATCCAACGCAGAGATGTTGAAGAGAAGCACCGACTTGTCTTTCGTCCCGGCCGCAAGCTCTGCGACCATGGCACCGGGCAAATCCAAGAGAAAGAAATGCGCACCCCGTCCGACCAGCTCCTCCACGGCCGGCACCAACTCCTCCGCTGAGGCCAGGGAGCGCCGCTCCAGTTGAAAACCAAGACCGGCTGCCATGGCCGCGAAGCGGGTCTCATGAATCGCCGTCAAAGCGCCGTCTATCGGCCGCCCCCAGGGCTGGGCGGGGAACCGTGCCTCCATGAAGCTCTCGCGGTAGCGCGGATCGTCATCGAGCTCGAGATAACCGATGATCAGGTTCTTGGTTTCTGCTGCGGCCGTAGCGCTGGAGAAACAAAGAGCCAACAGGATGAGGCTGTAGCACAATGCTCGTATCATCTAGTTGTCCACCAAGACATCATGGGGCACACGTCCCGCGGGAACGGATCGGATCACCTTCAGACTCTTTGTATCAATGGCGGTCATGTCATCGCTCTTGCCATTGACGACATAGAGGGTGCCCTCGTCGGGGCTGAGCGCCACACCCCAGGCGCGTTTGCCCACGAGCACGTAGTCCTCTATGCGCCGAGAGGCCACATCGACGATGGCCACATGGTTCGCGTGCCCCAGGGTGACGTAGGCCCTTTTCCCATCCCGAGTCATACAGATGCCGACGGGTGTCACATCTTCCGGCCGAAATCCCTTCGGCTGAAACTTGATCTCCGCTGTGACCTGGTGGGCCTTCGTATCGATGATGCTGACCGTTCCACTCAATTCATTGGTCACCCATAAGCTGCCAAGATCGGGTGTCAGCGCCATGCGCCGGGGGCGGACGCCCACAACGATATTGTGCACCAGCCGGCGGCTGGGCCCATCGATGACATGAATCATGTTGGCCACCTCCGAGGCCACGTAGATCGTCTTCTTGTCGGGATGTGCCAGCACACCCTCCGGCTCCTCACCCACCGGCACCTCCGCCACAGTCTTGTCCTGGGCGAGATCATAGAGGGTGAGCAGACCCTCGTCTTCATTGGACGCGTAAATGAATTTGTCGTCGGGGCTGAGGTCAAACCGGTCCGGGTCATCGCCGATGGCAATCGATTTCACGACTTTGAGTTTGTCCACGTCAATCACGTCGATGGTGTCATCGTCGCCGCAGGCGACGTAAATCCTGCTGTGATCGTTGCTGAATCTCATGGAGCGCGGTCGTTGTTTCGTCGGGATCTTCTGGACCAGCTCCAGCGCCGCATAGCAGCATGAACACAATCTGTCTTTTCATGTTAAATCCTTTCTGTTCTTTTAAAGATCAACAAATATTTCTGTATAACAGATCGCAAAGCATTCAGTCAAGTTGGACTGCTCGTGTGCCAATTGGTTGGGAAGCGTGTGGGACTTCCCGCGGATCGAGATCTCGTCCTGCGAGACGAGAACCCGAGAGGTTGCCGTCTCTTCGAAATCTGCGAGATTGCGGAAGACGTGTATTTCCCACAAATGCCCGAGGATGAAATGAAGTTCACCCTAGCCAAGAGCTGGAGCAAACAGCGAGAAGTAGCCGACGCAACACTGAGGCTCGGCACCGCGAACAGTGTCTGGCACACCTTGTGTGATTCGCACGCCGCGCCGGATGTTACGGCACGGATTGGAGCCTTTGAAGGGTCGCTGCGCTGGCCGCCAAAATGCTCGAGGCAAATCCTGCCCGTTAATCATCCTCAAAGAGTTCAAATTCGTAGCTTAGCATCCCCAGAACCAGCCAGTCTTCACTGTCATTGTTGAGCCCGATGCTTGCTGCCAGCCCCATCTCAAAGTCATCCAGGCCTTTCCAGAGAAAGCCAGGGGTTAGGTAAAACTCAGTCTCTTTACCGTCGTCAGGCTCGTTGCTCTGCAGGTTTGCCTCAAGGGTCAGGCGCCAATCCGAAACAACCTGGTAGACGGCCGCGAAGTTCACTTCCAGTTCATCGAAGAACGCCTCTTTCTCTTGAGCCTCATGCGGCTCCTCCGGGTCTACAAAGCCATAGGCGAGGTGCAAATGGAGGTTGAAATCGTCGCCGAAGCCCTTGCTGATTACGACGAAAGGTTCATAAACATAGGCGTTTTCGCTGACAGACTCATCGCCACCAGGAAAGGTTGTTTCAAAACCGAGTGCCACCTGAAGACCTGATCTCTCACATTCATCAAGAGAATATTTCAGGCCCAGTTCAAAGTCGCCGCTACCATCTAATCTCTCACCTTTGTCAGGATCGATCTGCTTGAAAACAGACCACGAGGCTTCAATTTGGAGTAGGTCTGTCAGACCCAATTCGGCGCCGACATCGAGGGTGAACTCCTCCCCTTCGTCACCGGAAGCATATGCCGGACTGAAAGTGACCTGTACCTCGCCCATATCCTGGGGGTAAACGACTTCGGTCACAAAGAAGTCTTCCAGAAGGGAGGGTGCCCCATCCTCCCCGCATGCGGTTGATCCGTGGAACACCCCGACGGCAACAACCCATATAAAACTCAGTAGTTTATAGACTTTCTTAACTTGAATCGCCTCCCGAACGGTCGATTTGGAATGCCGCTGAAGCACAAACTTTTATCTCTTAGTTATCCACCGGGACATCGTGGGGCATACGAACCTCAGGCACCAAGCGGATCAACTTCAGACGCTTCGTATCGATGATGGACCTGTCGTTGCTCTTGCCATTGATGACCGAGCCCTCGTTGGGGCCGAGGTCAAACCGGTCCGGGTCATCGCCGATGGCAATCGATTTCACGACTTTGAGTTTGTCCACGTCAATCACGTCGATGGTGACATCGTCGCCGCAGGCGACGTAAATCCTGCTGTGATCGTTGCTGAATCTCATGGAGCGCGGTCGTTGTTTCGTCGGGATCTTCTGGACCAGCTCCAGCGAATATATACCCCGTTCCCTTTGCGAAACCGACGCCGGGCGCACCAACGAACAGGCAAAGAAGAATGAGCCCGCACAGTCCTTTCATTCATATACCTTCTTCAGTCGTGTTGTGGGTCGCACCCGTCAAGAAAAAAAAGGCCTCTGCCAGGCTCGGGCGTTCGGTTTCAGCCGTCAAGACATCGGGTGAGCCTCCTGCCACCAGCTTGCCCAGATGCAGCATGAGCACCCGATGGGCCAGTTCCGCCTCGTCGACCAGGTGTGTGGCCCACAACACACTGATGCCCCGTTGAACGCAGAGATTGCGCACATATTCGACCAGCGACGCCCGTGATGCCGGGTCAAGCCCCACGGTGGCTTCGTCCATGAGCAGGATGGCCGGCTCGTGGAGCAGGGCGCGGGCGACCTCCACTTTGCGGCGGTTGCCACCGCTCAAATTCCTGGCAGGATCGGCCGCACGTTCCGTCAGCCCCAGGCGCTCCAACTCCTCGCCGATGCGCCGGCGGGCGCGCGTTCGCGCGATGCCGTGCAGCCGGCAATGGTACACGAGATTTGCGTGCACACTGAGATCCAAGTCCAAGGTCGGCTGCTGAAAGACCACACCGATCCCGGCCAGGGCGCGCACCGGTGACACGCGGATGTCGTGCCCCTGGATCCAAATGCCGCCTTCATCCGGCACGAACAAGCCCGTGAGCAGCTGAAAAAGCGTTGTCTTGCCCGCACCGTTGGGACCCAGGAGCGCTACAAACTCGCTCTCTGGCAATTCCAGATCAACCTGATCCAGGGCCTGAACGTGTCCATACGCCTTGCTGACCTTCCGAACCTCGAGCACTGCACCCAAGGTTCCATTCTCTGTGGCTGCCCGGTTCACCTCGTCTTTTGCTCCCGCGGGGAGATAGCACGGCCATGGGGGTTGTCCGCAGCAAGCCCGGACAGTATCTCCGGATTCTCCTGCAGCAGGCAATCCTGGAACTCGCTGATGGCTGGGTCCTGCAGCTGTCGCGGGCGATCAATGTCCACCGGGAGCCGAAGGATGACTGTCCCGGGACTGGCGGACAAAAAGAGGACCTCATCGGCCAGGGCGATGGCCTCGCGCAGGTTGTGGGTCACGAACACCACGGTCGGTCGAAGATTCCGCCACAAACGGAGCAACAAATGCCGCAGGCGATTCGCACTGGGCTCATCGAGAGAGACGAAGGGCTCGTCCATCAACATCAAATCGGGATCCACCGCAAACGCCCGTGCCAAGGCCACACGGCGCTGCTGGCCGCCGGACAATTGGCCGGGATAGCTTGCTTCCCGGCCGGAGAGTTCCACCTGTTCAAGGAGCCTATGGATGCGTTCCTCATGGCCGGGTTGGCCGTCGAGGACCAGATCCAGGTTCTGGGACACCGTGAGCCAGGGCATCAGGCGCGGTTCCTGGAACATGCAACCCATCCTTGCCGGATGTTCATCACAGCTCTTGAGGGGCTGGCCGTTCACCAGAACCGCACCTTCATAGTCGTTGTCCAGCCCCAGGATGATGTTCAGAATGGTGGTCTTGCCGGCGCCCGACGGTCCCACCAGGGCGACGAACCGACCCGCGGTGACGCTGAAGTCTAGGTCTTTCAGTGCAACGATGTCGTCACGGGAATAGTGCTTACGGTCGATATGGACTGCCAGATCCGTCACGTGCGCCACCTGGAGATACGATTGTCGATCGGTCGCATCACAGCCGCCTCGACGAATAAAACGATGGCTGCAAACGCGAAGGTATACGCGAGAATATTGGTGATATCGAAAAACTGAAAATAAGTTGACAGTTGAAAGCCGACGCCGTTACTCCTGCCCAATAACTCCACGACCAGGACAATCTTCCAGATGAGTGCCAGACCGGACCGCGCCGCCGCCATCAAATAGGGGTAGAGCTGCGGCAGATAGACGCGAAGGAGCTTTCTGCGACGGGGGAGGCGAAACGCGTCCGCCACGTCGAGCAGCTTTCGGTCCACTGCGCGAGCGCCTTCTCGGACGGTGACAATCACTGTGGGAATCTTGTTAATGGCCACCGCAGCAATCGCGGCAGCTTCCACCAAACCGAACCAGATGTAACACAGGATGATGGTCACCAACGCTGGTATATTCAAGCCCAGAACCAGCAGCCCGTCCAAGGCGGAGTCGGCCGCTCGATAGCGACCCATCAAGATGCCGACGGAGGTGCCGATCAGCATGGAGACGGCAAAAGCGACGAGCACCCGCCACAGCGTTACGCCCAGGTGATAAAGAAGTTCCCCCGCTACCAGTTGGCGCCACAGGCTCACCAAAACGGCCGTGGGTGCCGGGAGCGCCGGGTTTTCAAGGACTTGGGCGATGAGTTGCCACAGGGCAAAGAAACCGACCAAAGAGAGGCTATGCAACCAGCGTTCGCTCAACTTCATCTCAGGGTGTCAGCCCTTGGGGGGTGACCGCCGTCCAGAACGTCCCCCGGCTTAGCGCATCACTCTTTCCAACCAGCTTTTCACCTCCTTCTCGAGCAAGGATGGCGAAAACCGCGTCGGCGGCCGCGATTTCTGCGTCTGAAAACCGCTGCGGTATGCCGGCGCGATAGGCATCACGCAGGGCGATCAAGGTCACGTCATCTTCGGCCTTTGTGAGCGGCCGTAAGCGCTCCCATTCGGTGTCCGATGCCGCCAGCAGGCGCTTGGCCGCGTAAGAGGCGCGCAGGAAGCCCTCCACAGCCGTTCGGTGTGCCTCTGCCCATTGCTCGTCAAAGACCCAACCGAGCAGAGGGACCTCGGCTTCGATTCCGAGTCCTCGGATCAGGTCGGTCACTCTGATCAGGGACTGCATCCCTGCGGCTTCCAGCCGCGCACCGTAATGCCAGAAGTTCAATACTGCCGGGAGGTCACCTTTGAGCATGAGTTGATTCAGCAGCGGTGGCGCGGCAAAGGTGGGCTCCGCTGTTTTTGCGAGGCGAAGCCCCAGCTTTGCTCGTGCGTATGCGCGCAATAGCAACCAGCTCTTGTCGACAGAACCGCCCGCAATGCCGAGCTTCTTGCCTTGTAAGTTGGCCAGGCTATTAATGCCTGCGTCCGGTCTTACATAGAGGGCGCCCACGGTCATCGAATAAGGAAAGAAGGTGTAGTTCCTACCCTCTGCGCGCATCCGACTCACCCAGATCCAGTCGGTGACGATGACATCGACCGCGCCACCCTGCAGCGCGACGCTGCTGGAATTCTTGGATGCCAGGGGGATCACCTTGACATTCACGCCATATTTTGCCCCCAGCCGGTGGTGCTCAAGAACATCCAACTCCCAGTTGACCGTACCGAACTTCAGCACCCCCACCCGGATGAGCGGCTGGACCTCACTCCCGGCAACGCCGTTGCTGGGCACGAAGAGGAGCAACAGGAAGACGACGGCAAACTTTCTCATAGGCTCACGGAGGCTCCCGCTCAAGAATCAGACAGATTTCGAATCGTATTTGCTCTTGCGCACGGTGTCAAGCGCATAGAATCATTGAGGAGCACAGACAAAACACGGTTCGATCGTCCTGTCTGTCCACAACGCCGCTTTCAAACTATAATGGCTGTCCCAAGATTTCTCAAGCGGTGATGGAGGACCTCGCTACACCGAAGAAATCGTGGTGCTGGATCGGCTCATCCTCACCGCCCGACGGAACGGATCCCGCATCCCTTCGGATCAGTCCGCCCCACGGCCGGGTTCACCCCAGACACACCAGACATGGTTGTCGTGACGCTTTTCGGCTCGGCTCACAGTGCCATTGCAGAAGCAGACAAGCCATGCCTGCCTCGCATTGTCCGCGCAGGGAGTCCCCGACCAGTAAAAGTGTGACTGCACACAGCCGCCCAGCCTGCAATTCGTATCAAAAGGATGAGCACTCGGCAGTTTGGGCGAACCGAGGACGGACGCGTCCACGAGGCTTGCCAGCTCGTCCATGGTCGGCACGCGCCATCCCTTCCTGCCTGAGACGTCCAGGTTTTTGCAATGTTGGACGGCATCCTTCCAGGTCATCGTGCTCGGATCGGGCGACTGCTCCCAGACGACCCCCGTTTCCCGGTCCCGGACCGCGGCGCCATCGAGCACCCGCTCAAACCGACCTGGAACGCGATTCTCCTCTCCCGATGTTCGCGGTATTTCCGCCAAGCTTTCAGGAGTGGGTTCGCCAGGGCTGGACGGATCAATGCTTCCGGCAGAAAGTACTGTGGCAAGTAACAGCACAGCGGCCGCAAGGATTAGAACGCCCCCTGCGGCCCACGCAAATGTTCGGTCTCTTCTCATTCCATACAATATTCGGGCTAGTTCCGCAGTGTCCGGAATGGAAGATGGCTCATGGCGAAGCACGCTTCTCGCCCCTTCCGGCCCCAAAAGGGCGTAGACCTCGCACCATGCTCCCCAGGTTTACCGGAGGGGCGGTTTTCCGGACGCCGCTTGGTGCAATATCTTCGCTGCGCAGGCTGGTCAGCTTAAGGCTTGCGCGCCGCAGAAGATGTTGAAAGTTTTCGGACGGAGGGCGGTCGATACGTGATGCCTTGGGCCTCGAAGATGCGCTTGAATGCGCCCTCCTCATAGAGCTCCGACATGGCCCGATCAACGGCCTCGACAAGCTGCGTGTAAGTGGCTTTGACAGCCACACCCACGTCCCACCCATCGTAGGGCAGGCCGGGTAAGATCATGGGTCCCACATGGAACTTGCCAAGGTCGGCTCCCAGCTGGCCCTCGAGCTCACCGCGCGGACCCATTACCGCCGCCACCTTCCCCTGTCGCAGCGCTTCCGTCGCCTCCGCGAGGCTTGGAAACAACACCATGCTATCCCTCAGGCGGCCCCCCATTGCCGCCGCCAGATAATCGCTGGCCAATGTGAGCTTCTCGGCCCCGATTTTCTCGGCTTCAAGCTGATCCACGCTGATGGTGTTCTTCAAGCGGGGGTAGCGAGCCACGGCAATGGTTTCCCGGTAGTAGGGCGCCAGGATCTTCGCCTGCTCGTTGTCCCTTGCAAAATTTGGGTCCGCCGGCACGTGAAGCATGACATCGGCGGCGGCGCCGCCGATGTGGTGTCCCTTCCAAACCTGATTTCGCAGATCATCCGAGGTCGACTCGTCGGCCTGAAACAAACGGAACCTGACCTTCAGGCCGAGCTTCTCCGCCAGGGCCCGGCCGATCGCCACATCCACGCCGTGAGCTTGACCGTTCACCTCGGACGAATAAGGAACGAATCTTTCATAGACGGCGATCTCGATGACCCCGCGGGAGCGGATCTTGTCCAAGCTTTCAGCCGTCGCCCCCTGGGCCATTGCAACCAGCAAAACCAGGAGAGAACAGACGATTCTCATGCTATTCGCCAGCATCTTTCGTCTCCAACCAGGCCCGAATGGCCCACATGGCCTCTTGGCTTATGAGACCCTCATAGGCCGGCATGTAGGTGATGCCGTTGCGAATAACCCCTTTGCGGGTGGGGGGCAGGTAGAACGCATCTCCCTCAGGACCCTTCGGTAATTCGCGCAAATCGGGAGACATGCCGCCGGAGACGGCCCCCAGTCCGTGACAGCGGGCACAGTTCTGGGTGTAGGCCGACTCGCCAATCTCGATGGCTTTCTTGTTCCCTACATAGGGATTGACTTCCAGCCATTTGTCACCGATCGGTTCCAAGCCGGTGGTGTCGACCGCTTGTGGCTGCACATCACCGTGAGCCAGAACGGTCGCCGGCGAGAAAAAAACGGTGGCAACCAGGGCCGCAGACAAGATAAAGCTAAAATTGACGTGAAACATGGTGGAACTCCTTATATAGATTTAAATAGGTGGGACGTTCATACTCATTTAGACGCGAAAAGCCAGCCTTTATTCACCTCCCACTCGGAATCCCTGTACATAGCTGCGGCCGGACGCTAACGCGCCCGGCCGCAGCCAGAAAAAGCCAGTAAAGAACGGGCGACGAGCAGTTTACTGCACGAGCTTGAAGGCCCACAGACTGCCGCCCTGGTTCAGATGCTTGACGGCCTTGGCGACTTCACCGCCCCACAGGGGCACGGCACCGCCCCAACCGGAGGGCACTGCGATCCACTGCTCACCGTCCATTTCCCAGGTGATGGGAGATCCGATGACACCGGATCCCGTTTGATACTTCCAGAGTTCCTCGCCGGTGTCCATATCGTAGGCCTTCAGGTAGCCCTCGGGCGTCCCGATGAAGACCAGACCGCCGGCGGTGACCAGCGCCCCGCTCCAGAGTGGCGAGGGGTTCTTCTGTTCCCAGACGATCTTATTGGTCTTGGGATCGTAAGCCCGCAGGGCGCCCATGTAGTCGTCGAAGACCGGCTTGATCGTGAATCCGGCTCCCAGATAGGCGGCCCCCTTCTTGTAGCTGATCGGCTCGTTCCAGATGTCCATGCCCCACTCGGTGGCCGGGATGTAGAACAAACCGTTGTCGGGGTTGTAGGCCATGGGATTCCAGTTCTTGCCTCCCAGGAATGAAG
>CAMYMF010000010.1:0-68279 GCA_947259355.1 uncultured Nitrospirota bacterium
TGCAGGATGTTCTTCCTCAAAATCCTTCTTAGGAACGCCTTTCGCCACAAGCTCCGCACGGCACTCACCGTTCTGAGCATTACCATTGCACTCATCGCCTTCGGACTGCTCCGCACGGTGATCAGCGCCTGGTACGCCGGGGTGGAGGCCTCCGCGGCCGACCGCCTGGTCAGCCGCAATGCCATTTCTCTGGTCTTTTCGCTCCCCATGGCTTACAAGGAGCGGATTCGGCAGGTGGACGGGGTGCAGAATATTTCCTACGGCAACTGGTTCGGCGGCATCTATATCGAAGAAAAGAACTTCTTCGCCAACTTCGCCGTGGAGCCGACAAGCTATCTGGAGATCTACCCCGAATTCCAGGTGCCCGAGGATCAGAAGGCCGCGTTCCTGAGGGACCGCAAAGCCTGCGTGGTGGGGCGCAAACTGGCCGCGCGATTCGGCTGGCAGTTGGGAGACCTCATCACCCTTCGGGGAACCATCTTTCCGGGCAATTGGGAATTTGTCTTGCGCGCAATCTATGCGGGGCGGGACGAGAGCACCGACGAGTCCCAGTTTTTCTTTCACTGGGATTACCTGAACGAAACGCTCAAGAAGACGGCACCGGCCCGGGCCGACAAAGTCGGTTTCTACATCACTCAGGTCGAAGATCCTGCGCTCGCCACTCAGGTCTCTTACACCATTGATCGGATGTTCGACAATTCGCTGGCCGAGACCCTCACCGAAACAGAAAAAGCTTTTCAGTTGAGCTTCATCGCGATGAGCGAGGCCCTGCTGATCATCATACAGCTTGTCTCGTTGGTGGTCATCGTCATCATCATGGCCGTCGTCGCCAATACCATGGCCATGACCGTGCGGGAACGGACCTCCGAGTACGCCGTGTTCAAGACCCTCGGCTTCGGCGCGGTGCGCATTGGGGCCCTGATCTTTGGCGAGTCGCTCACCATCACGACGATGGGCTGCGCCGCCGGCATTGCGCTCACCTTCCCGGTGACGCGGGCCTTCGCGCATACCATGGGAGACTTCTTCCCGGTCTTTCGCATCGACCCGCAGATCTTTGTCAATTACGTCGTCGCATCCCTCATTGTCGGCATTGTGGCTGCGCTCATCCCCACCTGGCGGGCCATCGGTCTTACCATCGCCGAGGGGCTGGGGAGGCTGGAATGAAAATTCCTTTTTCCTACAGTCTTCGCAACCTCTGGACGCGGCGGCTCACGACCATTCTTACGGCATCAGGCATGGCCTTGGTGGTCTTCGTCTTTGCGGCGATTCTGATGCTGGCGGAAGGCTTGGAGCAGACCCTGGTGGAGACCGGTTCCTACGAGAACGCCGTGGTCATTCGAAAGGGCTCGGAGACGGAGGTGCAAAGCGGTGTGGATCGCCTGCAAGCGGGCATTGCAGAGACCCAGCCTGAGGTAGCCCTGGGGGAGAAGGGTCGCCGCCTCCTGGCCAAGGAAATCGTCATCCTCATCAGTCTTCCCAAGCGGGGAACCACCAGTCGTTCCAATGTCGTCATCCGGGGGATCGGACCCGAGTCGTTGGGCCTGCGGCCGCAGGTGCAATTGACAAGAGGACGGCTGCCGCGGCCCGGTTCCTCCGAGATCATTGCCGGGCAGCGGATCGCCCAGCGCTTCGAGGGAGGTGGTCTGGGCGAGCGGCTTCGCTTTGCCATGCGGGACTGGACCGTGGTCGGTGTGTTCGATGCCGGCAACACCGGTTTCAACTCGGAGATCTGGGGCGATGCCGATCAGCTCATGCAGGCCTTTCGCCGTCCCGTCTACTCGTCGGTGATCTTCAAACTTCGGAATCCCGCGGAGTTCAACACGTTGAAGTCGCGAATCGAAAGCGACCCGCGCCTCACGGTGGAGGTCAAACGGGAGAATCAATACTACAAGGATCAATCGCGGGCTCTTGCGAAATTTCTGCGTATCCTCGGGCTGTCGCTCACCGTCATCTTCTCCCTCGGCGCAATCATCGGCGCCATGATCACCATGTATGCCGCCGTGGCCAACCGAACGCAGGAGATCGGTACCCTTCGCGCGCTTGGCTTTCGGCGCAGCAGCATCCTGATCGCCTTTCTCATGGAGGCCTTGCTCCTGGGCTTCATCGGCGGCTGCCTGGGGCTCTTTCTGGCCTCCTTTCTGCAGGCCTTTACCATCTCCACAACGAATTTCCAGACCTTTGCTGAGTTGGCCTTTTCATTTTCCATCACCGGCGAGATCATCTACAAAGGCCTGCTCTTCTCTGTCGTTATGGGATTCGTAGGCGGCGTGCTGCCTGCGGCGCGGGCGGCCAGGATGAATGTGCTGGAGGCGCTGCGCGCGACGTAGTTACCTGAAATGCTTGCATCGCAAAGACGTAGGGCGCAAAGAGAAACCACTTCGTGTCAAGACCAAAACCTCCACCTGCACCGAAGCCTATCTTACCGCATTTCCTATTTTCTATTTTCCATTTGCTATTTGCACACTTTGGTTCACCGCCCACTGCCCGCCGCCCACTGTTCCTCCGTCTTCCGTCCTTTGGTTCTGACTGGCCGCCGTCTTTCCATTTACCATTTCCCAGTTGCCATTTACGATTTCCCGAGTCGTCTCCGATTGCCGGCACCGGGGTCCAGTGCTATAGTCGAGCATGATTGTGAGTGGAGCACTCTTGGCCGTGACTCGAAATAGGGAGGGACGGCCGAATCGCTTCGTAGCAAGAACGAATATTTGGGTGCCGAAGAGAGAGACGACTGCTCCCAAGGGTTCAGGAGCAACGCTTAGGCAAGCGATTGTGAGGTGTGTCATGAAAAACAAAGCCAAAAAGAAGAAAGCAGCCGCGTATCCAACGCTGCATAAAACCGTGGACATTGACGGGTTGGAGATCTTTTATCGAGCGGCCGGTCCCAGGAATCGACAGACCCTGCTTCTGCTGCACGGATTTCCAACGTCATCCCATATGTTCCGGAACTTGATTCCTGCCCTTTCGGACAAGTTCCACGTGGTGGCCCCGGATTATCCCGGATTTGGCGCCAGCGCAATGCCGAAGGTCGATGGGTTCGCTTATACCTTTGACCGATTTGCAGAGATTATGGAAGGGTTTATCGAGAAACTGGGCCTGAAAAAGTTCAGCCTCTACGTGATGGACTACGGCGCCCCCGTCGGGTTTCGCATTGCAGCAAAACACCCGAAGCGGGTGGAGGCACTCATCATCCAGAACGGGAATGCCTACGAGGAAGGCCTGCGGGAATTCTGGGACCCCATCAAAGCCTACTGGAAGGAAAGATCTGACGAAAATGCCGAGGCGTTGCGCAACAGCCTGCTAACCCTTGACGCCACGAAATGGCAGTACACGAACGGTGTCCGAAATCCCGAAACCATCGCGCCTGACAACTGGTTCAACGATCAGTATCTTTTGGATCGACCGGGCAATAAAGAGATTCAACTGCAGCTGTTCTACGACTACGGATCCAACCCATCGCGCTATCCCGAATGGCAGGCCTACTTTCGGAAATATCAACCGCCCACACTCATCGTGTGGGGCAAGAACGATTACATTTTCCCCGAGGAAGGCGCCCATCCGTACAAGCGCGACTTGAAGAACCTGACGTTCCACATTCTCGACACGGGACACTTTGCCCTCGAAGAAGACGGCAGCCTCATTGCGCGTCTTATCAAAGAGTTCATTGAAAAGCATGTGGCGGCTCCGAAAGCGGCTTAACAGAATCGATCTTCCTCAGAGGGTCCTTCGCGACCTACACTGGCGAACGGCCCTCTGAGACTTCCGGATGGGGGCCGCGCGCGCCGCTTTGTTATCATCTCAGAAGCTCTATTTCAGTGGCAAGATGGGCCTTCCGAAGGGAAAGGCGGGTCTGCCTTCTGGGCAGCTCCCTGCGGATGGGAAGCGTCTTCGGCTTCAGCCAGAGAGGGGCGGCCAAGTTCCAGCCGCAAGGGAGAAGGTCCTATGACAAACGAACGACTTTGTCGAGAGCCTTCTGGAGACGCACCGCGTCCACAGCGGCAATCGCTTTGAGGATTTTAACGCCGGTGCGCGGATATTCTTCCACAAACGCTTCAAGCTTGTCGCGGCTGACCGTCAGGATTTCGGTATCCTCCAACGCAACGATGGTGCCAAAACTGCCCCGTCGACGCAGTGCGGAGAAATTACCGATATGCGCTCCCTTGTCCAGGACCGCGATCAACATGCTCTTGCCCGAGTGCTCCGTCTGCTTCTTGACTTCCAGCCGTCCCGACGCCACGATACCGATGATGTTCATCGTCGCCCCTTCTTCGAAGCAGATCGTGACGGCGGGAAATCTCTTTCGTTCGAACAGCGGCGCCAGCTGCACCCTCTCATCATAATTCAAAACCTGAAGAATGCCGATCCGGTCGACGGCCGTCTCAACAATCTGCTGAATGAGTTGTTCCATCGATTCATCTCCCGGGAGGACACATGGCATGGGGCATCATTTGATGGACTCGCCAGCTTCTTTCCAAGCATCGAAGAGTGTCGCCCGCCTTTGCCCCCCGCTCCCGTAAAACGCCATCGGTATGATGGGGCACGTCTTCTCCCTCTGCCCAACGGAGCTGCAGTCATCAATGGCGATATGTGATGTCCCCCGACGCCCTTTCCCCCTTCACGGGAACAGGGTTCGGTGATGGGACGAAGAATACGACCATCTGGATGTTCGGTGCAGTATCTTCCGACGAGGTCTCCCCCTCTCCCTTCACCTAACCACTGGTTTGCTGTTCTGTCAAGATGGGGCGGCAGAAAGATACCGGATGCCACGCGGGCGTCCGTGCCCTGTCTGTGTCATTTGCCTCAGACCTTGGCAAGAAAAACGACGGTTTTTTGTCACCCAAAATGTTACGCACGGTTTTCGTTCTCCCATGTCTTGACGCCCTGCAAACTTGGGTGTATCTTCCGGCCATGAGCGAGAAAGTTACTGCCCATCATTTGATCTTCCTTGTCATGCTTGGTTTCTTATTGCCTTACACCTATGGAGGTTGCGTTGCGGCATTCAGCAGTGGCGACGGACATAAGGAGCGCATAGTTAGAGATACCCCTAACGATCATGAGGATGGATTCTCAGGTGGTTTCATCATTGTTGTCACGGAGGCCTCCGTTGATTCGCAAAATGCTCAAGCCCTTAACGGTCTAACCATCAGAGGCGATACGACCAGTATCGAACCTGAAGCATCAGCACTAGATCCGAATGCCGTCGACACTCGGATCGCGACGTATCGTCCCTTGGATTTCTCGTTGACTGTGGGGTATTCTTTAGGTCATATACGACTCAGTCCGACGTTGTTCGGCGCGAGCCAGGCAGACACGATCCATCAAAGCGGGACTGTCGAGGGCCGTTGCGGAGGCGTCTTTTCGTACAGCTTGACTCTGGACAAGGTCTCCAAGGAATTTTCTGGACACCTTACCTTCGAGGATTACTGTGACAAGCAAACGACTCTCTCCGGCGATCTCGATGTTATTGGCACCTTTGATTCCGATACTGAAGACGTCATAACAGCCACCCTTTCATTCGATAGCCTGCTCGCAGGCTCCTTCATTCTGGCAGGTGAGCTTTCAATCGATTTCTCAGAGCTTCCCATCCTCGCAGTATTCACCGTCCAGGCGACGGACGCTCTCTCCGGGCAGGTCTACCGCCATGAAGACTACAGCATGAACATCACCGAATCGATTGACGGTGTCGACATAGATCTCACGGGGACCTTCCACCACCCCGATCATGGATTCGTTGGTTTAGCCACGGCGGATCCACTTGTTATTCATGATGGAGATCACTGGCCGGCATCGGGCCAAATGGTCATTCAGGGAGCCAACAGCACGGCGGCAGTATTGACGGCCGTCGATCACTTGCAGTGTGGCATTATGGTTGACACAACGGGTGATGGATTATTGGACTGGGACTCGGGAGTCCTGAATTGGATTGACTTGTAATGGCGGCCCCAACGCATTCCTTAATTCCTGTTTTCTCGTTGATATTTGCACGCGTAGGTCGACCACCCGCTCCGCGGGTCGGTCGAGGCCTCCCATAGAGGCTGCGCCTTTAACCGCGCACGCTCCGGAGGACGCGGAGAAAGGCAATCCCTGTCAAAGATTAAGTAGCTGAGTCAGAACCTCCGTCGATAAAGTGGACACAATCGCCTAACGGAGGATGTGTCCATGCGCAGCAAGAGCAGAAAGCAGATCGAGACAGGCACGAGGAAGAAACATCGATACAGCAATGCGTTTAAGCTGACGTCGGTGACTGCAGGCGTCCGCTAGATGACACCCAAACAGTGTAGGCTTCCTTACTTACCCTTTTAACCTTTTCCGGTGTTTGACTCAGACACCGAATTCGTAGGGTGACTGACCCTGAACTTGACAAAGCAAACGATAGGTGATATCTAGCAAATAGGAATCATTCCGATTATCGAAGAATATAAGAACCTTCGGGATATTGAACAGACGCTCATCTCGAGTTTACGTGATAAGGGATAGAGGCCCACCCCTAAACGACTTGAAATTATTCGACTTTTGGCACGGGATATCTCACATCCCGGCGTAAGGGATATTTTACGGAACGTCAGAAAGATCGTTCCACGGATAAGCATGTCAACGGTATCTTACACCCTTGACATGATGCAGAGAGAAGGCTTGATATAAGGGCTTGAGTTCTACCACACGGACAAGCGTTAGGATATGAACCTATCGCATCATATCGACCTCGTCTGCACAACATGCGGGAAGATAACGGATTTTACGAGTGATTTGCCTTCATTATCAAAGGCTGTGGAAAAGGAAACAGGTATTAAGCTGTCAAGTATGCGGTTTGAATATTACGCCATCTGCAGGACTCGCGCGCGTGTGAAAAAGAAGAGGGGCCCTAAATTCTTTTGTTAGCTAGTTTCCATCCGAAAATTAAAAGGGACACGAATTAGTTTCCAATTTGGAAACGAGCAATTTTTTCGATGAGCAAGGCCGCACAAGGGTTTACGACGAGGCGTACTCATTGTACGTCGAGGAAGTAAGCCCGCGGAGAACGCAGCGCATCGGGTGAAACACTATTATCCACAACAGCACTGTGCCTAAGTTCAGACAACGTAAGGAGGAAACATCATGAATGAAGAAAGCAAGTGCCCGGTAACGGGCAGAGCCAACAAACCCATTGCCGGCGGTGGCACGTCGAACCGGGACTGGTGGCCGAACCAGTTGAACCTCAAGATTCTGCACCAGCACTCGCACATGAGCAATCCGATGGGCGAGGCGTTCAACTACGCTGAGGAATTCAAGAAACTCGACTTGGAGGCGCTGAAAAAGGACCTCTATGCGCTGATGACCGACTCACAGGACTGGTGGCCGGCCGATTACGGTCACTACGGAGGGCTCTTCATCCGGATGGCGTGGCACAGTGCAGGCACCTACCGCATGGGCGACGGCCGCGGGGGCGGGGGGTCCGGCAATCAGCGCTTTGCGCCTGTCAACAGCTGGCCGGACAACGTGAACCTCGACAAGGCGCGCCGTCTGCTCTGGCCGATCAAGCAAAAGTATGGCAAGAAAATCTCCTGGGCCGACCTCATGATTCTCGCCGGCAACTGCGCGCTTGAGTCGATGGGATTCAAAACCTTCGGCTTCGGCGGCGGGCGCGAAGACATATGGGAGCCGGAAGAGGACATTTACTGGGGGACTGAGAGGGAGTGGCTTGACGACAAGCGCTACGCCGGTGACCGGGAACTCGAGAATCCCCTCGCCGCCGTGCAGATGGGCCTGATCTACGTGAACCCGGAAGGCCCAAACGGCAACCCGGATCCGGTTGCCTCCGGCCGTGACGTTCGCGAAACCTTCGCGCGCATGGCGATGAACGACGAAGAGACCGTGGCACTCGTCGCGGGCGGGCACACCTTCGGCAAATGTCACGGCGCGGGCGATGCGGCGCTTGTCGGTCCGGAACCCGAGGCCGCCGGCATCGAAGAGCAGGGGCTCGGCTGGAAAAGCAGCTTCGGCAGCGGCAAAGGCCGCGATACGATCGGCAGCGGGATCGAGGGCGCCTGGAAGCCGAATCCGACCCAATGGGACATGGGCTATCTGAACATGCTGTTCAAATACGAGTGGGAGCTGGTCAAGAGCCCAGCCGGCGCACATCAGTGGCTGGCCAAGGACGTGGCCGAAGAGGACATGGTGGTTGACGCGCACGATCCGTCGAAGAAGCACCGGCCGATGATGACCACGGCGGACCTCTCGATGCGCTTCGACCCGATCTACGAGCCGATCGCGCGGCGCTACCAGCAGAACCCCGAGGAATTCGCGGACGCCTTCGCCCGGGCGTGGTTCAAGCTGACCCACCGCGACATGGGTCCCCGCTCGCGCTATCTCGGCGCGGAGGTCCCGGCAGAGGAACTGATCTGGCAAGACCCGGTGCCCGCAGTCGATCATGAGCTGATCGACGCGCAGGACATCGTTGCCCTCAAGGGCAAGATCCTGGCATCGGGCCTGTCGATCTCGGAGCTGATCTCGACCGCCTGGGCGTCGGCATCCACGTTCCGCGGCTCCGACAAGCGCGGGGGTGCAAACGGGGCACGCATCCGTCTGGCGCCGCAAAAGGATTGGGAAGTCAACCAGCCGGCCCAACTGAATAAGGTGCTGGAGACCCTTGAGGGCATCCAGAAAGAGTTCAACACCGCGCAGTCCGGTGGGAAGAGGGTATCCCTTGCCGACCTGATCGTTCTGGGTGGATGCGCAGGCGTCGAGCAAGCTGCGAAAAATGCGGGTCACGATGTGACAGTTCCCTTCACGCCGGGACGCACCGATGCGTCGCCGGAGGAAACCGACGCGGTTTCATTCACCGTGCTCGAACCGGCTGCAGACGGTTTCCGGAACTACCTCAAAACCAAATACGCTGTATCGGCGGAGGAACTGCTGGTTGATCGGGCGCAACTGCTGACGCTGACCGCTCCTGAGATGACGGTTCTCGTTGGCGGACTGCGCGTCTTGAATGCCAACTTCCGACAGTCCCGGCACGGCGTCTTCACCAAGCGGCCAGAGACGCTCACCAATGACTTCTTCGTGAATCTGCTCGACATGCGCACGACGTGGAAGCCAACCTCAGAACACGAAGACGTGTTCGAGGGTCGTGATCGCGCAACGGGCGAACTCAAGTGGACCGGCACTCGTGTTGATCTCATCTTCGGTTCGAACTCCCAACTCCGGGCCTTGGCGGAAGTCTACGGATGTGAGGACTCCCAGGAGAAGTTTCTGCACGACTTTGTCGCGGCGTGGAACAAAGTCATGAACCTTGACCGCTTCGAGCTCGACTGATGGCAGCCTAAACGACTTCGAGGGCTTCTGAATTGAAATGCAACGACGCGATGGCTCGCTGACGCTTTATATTTAGCACGGGGCGGCGGAAGGGGACACGCGCGAAAACGCGATCCCTGCGCCTGTCAGGTCATTCTTCATGGCGGGCCGTCTCTGCGGCCCGGAGGCTTCGCTGATCGATGGGTCGTACAAGATTCGCGAATGAAAACGGGTGTTGTGACAGAAACAGGGCGGCAAAAAAGCGGTCAGCTGTGAACCTAAAGGGGACAGGCTGCTTTTCGTTTTCAGGAGGGTTGAGAATAACAAAATAGCCTGTCCCCTTTGGCGCTTCCTGCAGCTCAGAACGTTTGCCCCCCAGGCGTAGAGGGAACCGGAAAGGAAGTCGCCATATGTGCCCGCACACAGGATGGAAATCACTTGCATGAAACTGCTGTCCGTCAATGTCTCCTTACCCAAAACCTATGAATACGGCGGCAAGTCCGTAACCACCGGCATCTATAAAGAACCGGTCGCGGGACGGGTCATGGTGAGAAGACTCAACCTGGAAGGCGACGGCCAGGCCGATTTGACGGTGCACGGCGGGATTGACAAGGCCGTTTACGCCTATGATACGGACAGCTATGGCTATTGGCAGCGCGAACTTGGGTGGGACGATCTGCCCTTTGGCTATTTCGGCGAAAACCTCACCGTGGACGGCCTGCCCGACGACCGCGTCCACATCGGCGACATCTTTCAGGTCGGGGGCGCCCTACTGGAGGTGAGCCAGCCCCGGGTCCCCTGCTTCAAGCTGGAGCTAAAGATGGAGAAGCCGGGCTTTTCCCGCCGGTTTCTGGCCAGCGGTCGCCTTGGATTCTATCTCCGAGTGTTAGAAGAAGGGGATGTCGGCGCAGGAGACGTCATCGAGCGTGTGAAGACCAACCCGGGGCAGGTGTCGGTGCGTGAAATAGCCCGCCTGCTCTATTTCGACCGTGACAATCTCGACAAGATCCGCCAGGTGCTGCGTCTCCGCGCCTTGGCGCAGGCATGGCGTAACCCCTTCGAGAAACTGCTGGGCAAACCGGAAGGAAATTCGTAGAGGTCCGGCACCTGTGAGGCTCGTTGGCAAAAAGGAAACAGGCTGCCTGGCAAATGCCATGACATAGCTTACCTTGCCGCTAAAGAGGGTTTGTGCTTAACGCACGGCAGACTCCGCGAACGTATCCAATATTGCCGAGACGACACTGCAATCCTCTTTGATCCCGGGGGAGGAAAGATCTCGGCCACTCAATTCCGGAGGATTCTCTCGACGCATGAGGGACTCTCGTTGAGATAGGCATGACCGAAAAGTAGACAGGAGCCGGTAGGTGCGGAGCGTCCCAGGGCAAGAAGCCCTGTGGTTCACGAAACGCCTGTTGCTGCGACCTTATTCTCTCCGCGCCCATACCCGCGCTAAGCCTTCGCGGAGAAAGAGCTATGAGCGAGCCGGGACAGACGAAGAAAAGTGAGCTGAAGGTCTTCATCGCTTCTCGTGAATCCAAATGTGATGACTGTGGTGAGGAATTGGGCCGTCATGCCTGGATCACCCTGCAACAGGAGAAGGGAGCGGTCTGCCTGACGTGCGCGGACCTTGACCATCTCGTCTATCTTCCGTCGGGCGACGCCGCGCTGACACGACGTGCCAGGAAGAACTCAAGGCTCTCCGCTCGGCATCGGCCTCACATTCATGCTCTGCCTGTTCAATGGCCTCGTTCTCAACCAGTAGTCCCTGCCGCTCGTAGCGCCTGCGGGCCCGGCTGCCCTTCGGAGCGCGAGACGATCATCGCGGAGCATGCCTGCCGGAAATACAGTGGCCGCGTCGGCCGAAGCGCTGCCGCCAAGGACCTTGCAGAAAAAGCGGTGCAACTCGCAGTCCTTGCGCATATTCGTCATGTGGAGACCCGTTATGATGAGTTTCTCATCAAAAAATGCGATCGACATACTGCACGTGCGCGCGTCAGCGAAGAAGTGTTTCAAATAGAGGACCCGTGGAGAAAGAAAGCCTGATAGAAGCTCCAGGGGCTCTCGCGAGAGTCGGAATCCTCCCGGGGGCTGTCGAGGTTTGGGCCCGCAATGACAATGCATGCAGTCCGTACAATTTCGATGAAAGAACAACCCGCGCCAACTACCACAAAAACCTCATGGCGCGGTTATCAGCGGCCTTTGACATCGATTCAAGCAGGCGCGAGAAGCAGCTGAGCCTCGGCATGAGAATCGCTTCTTTCCCTGGAGCAATTGGGTTGGCGGCCAGTCTGTTCTTTCTGTTCTTTCTCTTCTTTCAATCCCGGGGAAGGTTTTCGATAAACGCTGAAGCAGCGCTGGCCAATGGCACTCGTCTGGCGCCGTGGATGCTGTCCGTTCCCCCCATAAATGACAAATCCAATGAGGAGCTATAGAATATCGAGCAGCGAAAGAAGGATTGTCAAATCTGTCTTAAATCGTTGCCAAGCTCGTAGTCGAAAGCTCAGCGTGCCAACAAGAAAGCAGAAAAGCCAAAGTCGCTAAAAGTCACAAAGGAGACAACCCATGAGATACTTAGTCGTAGGCTCCGGAGGACCAGGATTCGCATCATACGAGGAAACCTTGGAAGTACTAAACAGTATTATTCTGCCCAGTTTTAATGCATTAATCCAGCTCGAAAGAAAGAAAAAGATCCGTGCCGGAGGACTCCCAGTCGGTGATCGAGCGTTTGTGTTTATTGTCGAGGCCAGATCCAACGACGAAGTTGACCAAATGCTGAGAAAACTTCCGATGTGGGGTACGCTGGATTGGGACGTGACACCGTTGCAGACATTCAGCGCGAGGGCGAAGCAGGAGCGGCAGGCCGTAAGAGACATCAAAAAGATGATGAAGAAATAGGCCCCGCACGTTTGCACCCGACGATAAAGGCCTTCGCTCCTTTCGCGAAACGCAACAACGATGGGGGGGCAGCAAAGGAAAATGCACCATATTTACCGAGGATTCGTTTGTCTATCGTTCATCGCTGGTTGCAACTCTCAGCCGGAACCAACGTCTGCGGTACGCGGACAGCCACGGTGGACGAATGATCAAGTTATCCAGCGGATCATGAACGGCGAACTGGGTGACAACCTGGCCGATCGTGCAAGGAAGACGGACAACTTGTGGATGCGCGAGATAGACCAGAATGTCCTTCCCATGCAGATCTTCTACTATGCCGACTATCGCGCCGGCATCTCTGTGCTGGTCGAAAACGACAAACCAATTCTCCTTTGTGCCGGATATGGCAGCGGCCCCGTGTCAGGCCTGACAGTCGTCTCCAGGGGTGGCAAGACGGTTTTGACATATACCTACACCATCGGAAGCGGGGTCCAGCACCTGTATGAAGCGGAGTATGTTCTCGGGTCGGGAGTCGGCTTTTCAGAGAAGATGACAAACTAACCCTCGGACATCCCACTTGGCGGGGATGCATCAAAAATACGCATGCCTTGCCACGGGAGGCTGCATCAATGACACCTCAAAGGCAACCCACCCGCTCCAATGGGATATGTGACATCCGAAGCATGGGTTGTCTGCTGGTATTTGTGGGCATCGTGGGAGCCATGTTTGGCATGGCTGGTATGCTTGGAATCATCAAGAATCTTGAACTTAAATTCCTCGGCATCGAGCTGAACAATTAACGTACATGATTGTTGACCGTTGAGTTCATGTTGGCTTAAGTTGAAAAAACGATGCGAAAAGTGGATCCCCATCCAGATTATCCCCCGGAAGACGGCCAGTATCTGAGAGGCAATGATTTCTCTCCGGTTGCCGTGGCCATCATCTTGAATTGTGATGCAGACAAAATCCCGCCCGAGCTTGAAAACCTTGTACGGGCTGGGATCGAGACGGGGGCCGCCCTATCAGGAACCGTACAAACCGAGAATATTGGATTCGAGAAAATGCTCTGTAACATCGTCTCCAATTCCAATATCCGTTATCTCATCGTAGGCGGCCCCGAATCGCCGGGCCATTTGACGGGTGAGGCTTTAAAAGCTTTGATTCATAATGGGGTGGACGAGAAGAAGCGTATCGTAGAAACCGACGCGCCCCATCCTTTTCTATTCAACGTCTCTATGGAGATGATTGAACGCTTCCGGAAACAGCTCTCGTTGATCGACCTTCAGTTTCAGGGAGACCCCGAATTGATTCGAAAGGCCGTCTGGTGCTGTTATCAGGAAAGTCCTGTCGCGTTTCGTGGTTATTCGCTGTACGATCCAGGCGCCTACCCAGAGAGCCCTCTCAGCGGCAGGCTGACATGGCGTGTCACCCAGCCATGGACTGAAGTGTTGGATGAAAAAGAGCGTGAGGCAAAAGAGAAAGCACTGGCGCTCATAGAGCGCTTAAAGGCAAGAGCCAAGAAAGGCAAAGAGAACCTGCAAGAGTAGCGGACAAGGGAGTCCTCAGGCGATACAGATTGACTGACCGCCGAGACTATCCATGTGCAGAATGTGCAACCGTGATCCGATCAAAACTTGATGCTCACGAGGAGGGATTGAACATGAGCAAGGCCGACATCTATTGGAGCGGTGCATCGGGGAAAAAATACGGCTACTGGATTCATGCCATAGATACAGCGTTCCGGAAAATAGCCGGCAATAGCATTTTTGCGAAGCAGACAGAAAGCGGAGACTGGGTACCAATTTATATCGGCCAGACCCGGAATTTCGACCTGGGGCTGACGGATGATCGGGAAAAGATGGCCTGCGCCCGCCAGAATGGTGCCACCCATGTCCACACCCATTTCAGCTCCCCCGATGAACCCATCCGAAGAGCGGAGGTGGAGGACCTGGTGGCGCAATGGAAACCGGTCTGCAATTCGCGCCCATGAATGACAGACCGTCTACCGGCGACGCATCCCAGCAAATGATTAAGGAGCCCTGTCTCACGAGACTGCGACTATGGCGAAGCGATCGAAATCGTCACCGGACAAACGTTGGTCGGGGAAGGTAACCCGAGAGAGCAATGCACTGGATCTGGAGGAGGGGGTCTTCACGTGGTCGGATCCGAAGAGGATTGCGCGGTCCCTCAAGCGCTCAGCGGACAGCAGCACCCGTCGCAAAGCCCCCCCATTCCGCTCCGCCATGTCGATGCTCGTCTTCTATATGAACCGAGCAGGCAGGAATCTGAACGAGGACCAGCTGCGAATTCTGGAGCAGGCCAAGGAAGAGCTCCGCGGACTCTATGGGAAGCGCCGCCATCCATGATTGCCGGTGGGGCCCCCACCAAAGGGAGCATGCATCATGTCAGAGAAGCGACCCGTTTTGTATCACGCAGAAAAGGGCATCGCCCGGATGACCCTCCACAGACCGGAAGCCCTCAATGCCATGAACAGGGACTTACTGGAACGACTGGGGTCGCTTCTTGCCGAAGCCAAGGCCGATGACGGTGTGAAGGCCGTGATCATCACCGGCACAGGGGACAAGGCCTTTTCCGCCGGCGCGGATATTGCGTTCCTCCATCAGGCGTCACCCCTCGCGGTGCGGGAGTTCGCTGAGATGGCTGTATCGGTTAATCAGCAGATTGAGACGCTGGGAAAAGTGGTCGTGGCTGCGATGAACGGGTTTGCTCTCGGGGGCGGCCTGGAGCTCGCGGAGGCTTGCACGCTCCGAGTAGCTGTTCGAGGTGCTCGCTTAGGTCATCCCGAGGTTCGCATCGGCGCCATCGCCGGTTTCGGCGGCACCACCAGACTTCCCAGATTGATCGGCAAAGGACGGGCTGCAGAGCTCCTTCTGACGGGACGCCTGGTGGCTGCGGAAGAAGCTTTGCAAATGGGACTCGTGAACCGCGTCGTGGGTCGTGAGGATTTGCTTTCCGAGACGGAAGGTCTCATCCTTGAAATCCTTGCGCAGTCCCCCAGTGCCGTCCGCCTGACGTGGGAGGCCATGCATCGCGGCTTGAACATGACCCTCGAAGAATCCGCACGCCTCGGTGCAGATTACTTCGCTCTGGCAGCTTCCACGGAGGATTTTCGAGCGGGGACCAAAGCCTTTCTCGACAAGGCGCCTCCGTCCTTCAAAGGTAAATGAGCTGGGATACCACAGGCTATCGTTGCGCATGAGGTCGAGGCATTCCGGTCGCTGGCTCCTTTTCAAGCCTTCATTTGTGTTATCGCCTACCCTCCCAAGGTTCCAAGTGCTGCCCCGTATTTCGTGATCTGCCGTATGTTTTGCGGTTCCTCTGTATTCGAGTTCATCTATGACGCTACGTATCACGGGGAAGAGAAACACATCATCTCACCAAGAATGTGACGAAACCCCTGCGTTGACGGTATCCGGATTCAGGAGTATTTTTGCAGTAGGCTCTAAAAAGCAAATCTCCATCAGCAACCGGAGGAACAAGAGATGAATCTTATGCGGACCATCATTTTGGCAACGGCACTGACTCTTTTGGCTGCCACAGCTTCAGGACAAGAGCCTCCGAAGTTTTACAAGGAGACATTCCCTGAGCATGCCCTCAAATCCAAACTCGAAGCCGAACAGGTGCTCGTGGGCAAGGATGCAAAGCTCGACGCGAAGACCCGTGAGCTCATCGCGTTGGGCGTCTCGGCCCAGATTCCCTGCGAATACTGTGTCTACGTCCATCAGAAGAATGCTCGGCAGGAAGGGGCCAGTGAGGCCGAAATCCGTGAAGCCGTCGCGACCGCTGCCCACGTGCGGCAATTGGAGTACTGTTCTGAACGGCATGGGGTATGACTTCGAAGCTTTCAAAGCGGAAGTGGACAAGATGCATGCACCGAAATGACACCGGTCGGTGCCGGCAAGAAGGTATCCTTGCGCTGGTTCCCGGTGGATGGAAGCGGGTAGACCGGACGGCTCATGCCATATCCAGGCTGGACAGAAGGGGGGTACCGGTGTGGCTCTTTATACATACCCTCATCCCTAAAGCGCACATGGCCTTAGACACAAGGCGCCGTACCGGAAGGCACCGGAGATGAATTTAACAGCAGGTTGAGGGCGCAGAGAGAGCACCCTACAGGCACCACGGCACTCTCTCTGCGGTGCTGCTGCAGAATGAACGTGCGATCTGCGGTACGAGCGCTTCCACAACCCTTTATGACGTTCCCCTCCGGCTGCTGCCGGTTTAATGCCCGATCGCCTTCTTTCCTTTTGCCTTTTCAGCGAAGGTGGGCATGGGATAAACGAAATTGCCGGTCCGCGCGTCCCGAGGCCAGACGATCACCCGCTTCCCATCCTGCCATTGCACATCAACCATAGAATGGCCGACCTGGAGTCCCGTCTCATCAATATTCCAGCCGCCGTAGAAGGACATGAATGTTAGATGCCCCAGGGCTTCTCTAACTTTATCCGAGTCGACCGAATTGGCCTTTTCCACGCCCAAGGTATAGGCCAACACCTGGGCACCGGCTTCCGCAGCATGATAATCGGGAATCATATCTTTCCCAACGGCTTTCTTGAAAAGCGTCACAAACTCGTCCTGGTCCGGACCAATCCAATGTATGCCAGCCTGTTTAGCATCGGCCTCCGCATATTTCACCCCATATTCCCAGTGCGACGGCCCGGTCACGCCTTCGGCCATGGTCGTTAAAGCCTGATAGAAAGCAGGCAGCGTCGCAGCAGCAATGAGG
Organism: uncultured Nitrospirota bacterium; assembly: GCA_947259355.1. Classification (GTDB taxonomy): domain Bacteria; phylum CG2-30-53-67; class CG2-30-53-67; order CG2-30-53-67; family CG2-30-53-67; genus CALZGC01. The sequence continues at coordinate 16,889 of CAMYMF010000010.1, forward strand.
GACAATCCCTTCACATTGATATCGAGGTCCGCCATCTGTCGGTTGAAAAGCTGACCATCTTCAAAGTGTCCGCCGCCTAGAATGAAGTCCGGCTTGGTCGCTTTTAGGGCCGATAGAAGGGGTGTGAGATCGGTCACACCCTTCGGATAAGTTCTCGCGAAAACAATCTCAAGGCCGAGCTTCGTTGCATGTTCCGTCGCGCCAACCATCACCATCCTGGCGAATTCAGAATCCTCGTAGGCCAGAGCAATCCTCGCGTTGGGGTCGGTTTCCTTGATCATATTCAGCGTGCCTTGATGATAACCCGTGGCCGGTCCGATGGTCTGAACGATGTACTTGAAGCCTTGTTGGAAAATGGCATTACTGGCACCCCCGTGATCCATGTAACAGACCTGAAAGCTCTCCGTCACCGGCGCGCCCCGAAGGGTTAGCCCCGAACTGTAGGGAGAGAACACCACATCAACCTTATCGCGGGTCACCAGGCGGCCGATAAGACTTGTAACCGCTTCTTTGTTGGATTCACGGTCATAGTATTTGTATTCCAGGGGCACTTTCTTCCCCTCTAGCATAACCCCGCCATAGACATGATTGACCCAATCAACAATCGCCTTAATGCCGCCGACGGCCTGCTCCCCCGCCTTCGCATATTTCCCGGAAAGACAGGCTGGATGGCCGATGACGATTTTGTCGCGACTGCCCGCAGACACCGGCGTCAGGTTGGAGAGCAGCAAATAGAGAATCCCCGTGAACACAAATAGCCCTTTCACTATTTTAGATCTCATTGTCAACCTCCTTTTGCATGAGTCATTCGCTCCAAATCCGCCCTCCCGTTCTTGACTCCTCATCGTCCATGTCCCCGATGCACCTCCTTCAACTTGCGGACGGATTGTCGGATACGGCTCATATGGACGCCCCCTTGGTCATTATCTTAACTCCCTCCTTTCTCCCACATCCATCTGGGTGATTGGGCAGTCTGTTCTACCTTCGATGGTCCGCCACAAAAAAGGGCCGAACCCACCCAAGGTTTTCTCCTTCGGCAGCTCGGCCGTCTTTCCCCCACAAAGACCCGACGCTTTCTGTCAGCCTGTCACCAGGCGTTTGGCTTTATCGGGAAGTCTGGTTTTCGAGGATTCTATTGTCGATTGAAGATATCCCCTCCCCTCATTTTTTCTACTCAGGCACCACTATAGGGACCTGTCAAGTGAACGCGGAGAAAAAATTTGAAATTTATCTGGACATGAAACTCGAGAAAGGCCTTGTTATAAATGCACAACAGTCGTTTCGAAAACAGAATGAACCGGCCCCAGCTTTTGATCTTTCCACGCCCCATAACGGGGCAAGGTGCCATCTAAATCTATGGCCCTTTTCGATTCAAACCGCTTTTCGCGCACGAAACGGATAGCCAAATGTCCCGAATTTGCGTGCATTCTCCTCGCCGTTCGTCCCCGCATAGGTGTCGACCGAAGGACCAAATGCAACGTCCACAAACCCAACCCCTTCGATCACGACGGTCCATCCCGCACGGGGCAGGGCGCCGGCAATTCAACCGGTCCAGAGGCCGATGTCCCGTTTGGCGTTCTCCGAAAGAGCATTGTCGACACATATATCGGCCATTTGTATCCTACCCCCCGGGCGGAGCACCCGCGCAACTTCCCGATAAGCGGTCACTTGGTCGGGCACGAGGTTGAGCACCCCGTTTGAGACCACCGGGTCCGCCCATCCGTCCGGCACGGGAAGTTCCCAGCAAGTCCTTGTCGAAACTCTAGCCCGAATACTGCACGAGTGATCATGATGAGAAGCCGAAGAAGCGCGGTAGGCAAGGCGCGGAAGATTTGCTGGCTGAAGACATATTGTAATATTTAAGTGGTCCTGTTCGCAATTATGGTGAAGCATCGAGACGGTTGTAGCGCGGTTTCCTCAAGGCGCGCGACTGAGGCGTACCCCCTGCGGTACGTCGCAGGGAGCGGAACGCAGAGGAGGGTGCGCTACGGCACTCGAATACCCTCGTATTTGCGAACAGGACCACCTGATCAGGACATTCAATGCAACGACGCATACGGCAGCTTATCCGTCTTCGCAGAATGCTACGCCGCGACAAGTCCGGCCTCGGAATCGACTTACTCATGCAATATCCGGGCTCGGCGCCATTGCCAATCCCTCTTTGTATTCCACGCCGCAGGAGAACCCCAAGATATCGAAGGCACGTTGCATTCGCGTACCCAAATCGGCCCGGCCATAGACGTGAAGCGCTTTGGGTGACGAGGACCTCCGTGAAAAACATGAGGGGCATATCCAGGCTGGAAGTTCTCGACAGGATAGCGACCGTCCGAGAAGACTGCGGCTAATTGTGCGGGCATTAACGAGACCGCTTGACAGGCTCTCCGTCGCCGCCAAAAACGGCGTCGGCCACTTCTTTGTTCGTTTGGAGTCCAATATCGAGCATGGAGCAGTACATCCTGTTGGCGATGGCTTCGCTGTCGACTTTCATCGCACTGGTGAGCGTACAATTGATGATGAATGTTTCTTCGGCGTAGATTTCCAGAATCTCGTTATGCAGGTTGAGGAACCGCTCCTTGTTGTTGCCGAAGCTTTTCCGGACCAGATCGTGATAGTCCGCTCCGTCTTTGGTTGCCAGCAGTTGTTGAAAAAGGCCTACCTGGTGGCGGGCTCTCTTGCGCCGAAGGGGCGTGAGCTTCTCATAATCGAAGCAGATCTTGACGGGGAGGAATTTGATGTCTCTCAGCAGGAATTGATCGATATCCCTACCGACGGCGATCAGCTCATCCAGATCGTCCTCTGTGATCTGTCGGCCGGCCTGATGAAGGGTGACCGCCAGGTCGAGATAATCCCGGTGATACTCCAGTTCCCGTTTCACCCGGTGCATGAGAAACTTCTTGAACACCGGGAATTGAATCACCGAGACTTTCCGACCGCATTCATCGAGGCATCGTTTGAAAAGGGTATGCAGAAACCAGTCGGCGAACTGCATGATCTCCTTTTCCGTGTCAATGCTCATGGTTTGCCCGCCCCAGACATGACAGGAATTTGCTTCAGAAACATCTAGAACTCTACCACCCGTATTGAATCTGTCAACGGGGTGGCCAAGGACCTGTTCTGTCACCCTAAAAAAAAGCCCCACGGTTTCCCATGGGGCTTTTCGGTTCACAAGGTCTGATAAAGATTAGAGCTTGATCACGTTGGAGGCTTGCGGGCCTTTCTGTCCTTGACTTACGTCAAAACTGACCCGTTGACCCTCTTCCAGTGTCTTGAAGCCCTCATCCTTGATCTCGGAATAATGGACGAACACGTCGGGGCCATCGCTCTGCTCGATGAAGCCAAAACCCTTGCCATCGTTGAACCACTTGACTGTACCTTCTGACATCTTTTTCTCCTTCTCTCAGAAATGAAACAGTGAAACCATGTGCAGCAATAACCAATAACCATAAAAAAAACGCACAGTCCTTGAAGTCTGTGCGGTTTATTATTTCGCTATTTCACGATGATAAATCTGCACAACCCAAACTTACCATAGCAGTACAACACAACCGTTGCACGATGTCAATGTTTATTTTTGCTTTCTTTTGAGAGAGTTGACATTTCGGCTTTCTCCGCTATTAATAATTTTATTATCATTACAGTCCACTGTTTCCCCAAGGTCAGGCAAGATGAGAGCCCAGCCCCGGCTGCTTCTTTGTAGCTGCAACCAACAGCTTTCTCTTGATCCCAGATTGCTCCAGAAGAGCCTTGAATTGGGCGAAAAACCTCTCCTTTTTACATCCTTATGTAGAAATGAACTCTATCGCCTCGAAAACCTGATTAAAAAAGAGCCGGAGACCCCTCTGCTCATTGCATGTGCCGTGGAAGCGCCCCTGTTCGAGGAATTTCTGGGGGAAGCGCGATTTGAGGGGAACGTTTCGTTCACCAATCTCCGAGAGGAGTGTTTCTGGGTCCATGAGACGAGGGAAGCGGCCAATCTGAAGGCGGCCTCCCTCCTTCACCGGGCGATGGGTGACGCACTGGCATCCATGAACCCCATGACGCAGGAAGCGGAAATCGAGGTCGGTAACGACGTGTTGATTTACGGCGACCGGGAATCGTGCCTGTCGTTCGCCTCGATTGTTCCGCTGCGCCTGCAGCCCTATGTGCTCGTGGAGGAAGGCTTCGCCAGAGAAACCAGACAAAGACTCCTCCAGGGGAACAAATTTGTGGTGGATGCGGGCAAGGTCCTCTCTATCGAGGGTCATCTGGGAGACTATCGGGTTGCCGTGGCCTACAACAACCCCATTGATCTCATCAAATGTGTCAAATGCCGGCGCTGTCTGGAGGCTTGCCCCAAGGGTGCCATCGATTCCTTTTACCAGATGAACAGGCAAGTGTGCGGCCCCTGTGACGCCTGCGTCGATGCCTGCGAGGCTGTGGGGGCCATTGATCTTGGCCGCAAAACGGTTCAAGAACGGGTGTTCGATCAGGTGGTGATTCTCGGCTCATCCTTTTCAATCAATTCCAATGTTCCCCCCAGAGGGATGTACTGCGTTAGACAGCCTCAAGAAAGTGACCTTCGCCCCCTGGCCTCACTCCTGGTATCCCGTGTGGGCCAGTATAGAAAACGGAAACAGATTCACTATCGTCTGGCCACCTGTGGCTGGGGCGCGTTCAAGCAAGAGGGCTGCATGCGCTGTTGTGAAGTCTGCCCCGTGTCGGCCCTCACGGGAACAGAAAAGGGAATCGACTGGGATCCGATTCGCTGCATGGGATGCGGCGCGTGTGTCTCCCGCTGCCCCAATGACTCCTTGACCTATCAGAAACGTCCGGCAAGTGAGATCCACCGCGCGATTTATGCCCTCATCTCCCCGTTGCCCGGTTCTACAAATAATGAAGATCCACCGGGGGAATCCTGTCTGCTCCTGGGATGCGAACGATGCGGCACCCGGAAGCTCCGAGCCGTGGGCGAGAAGCGACTCCCCTACCCTGCCTCCGTCCGTCCCCTCTTACTGCCATCGACGGCGCTGATCTCCGAAGATCATATGCTGGAAGCCCTGCGACTGGGCGCTGCCGGCGTTGCGATCCTTCGCTGTGATTGCATCCCGGTGATCCCCGAATCACTTCAAGAGGCCATGGATCAGAGCCGTGAGGTTTTGGATGCCTTTGGCGCAGATGCGAAGCAGATTCGGTTGCTGGAAGAAACAGAACCCGAAAGACTGGCCGGGCAACTGACCTCCTTCGCCGAGGGGCTTACCCCCTTGCCCTGGGCGGCTCAGCAGAACCCCTTGACTTTGGATGAGAAGCGCGCAGCTCTCAAGACCGCCCTGCGGCATTTCATGGAGGCCACGGGCCATGAACCGGGCAGGATCCCGGCCGGTGCCCACCCCTCCTTTGCAACGGTCCGGCTCGATCAGGGAAAATGCACTCTGTGCATGGCCTGTGTGGCAGCCTGTCGTCCCAAGGCGTTGAGAGCCGGGGGAGGATCTCCCGAACTGCGATGTATCGCCTGGGATTGTATCGCCTGCGGCCTGTGCGAAAGCCTCTGTCCGGAAGATGCAATCACCCTGGAGCGGGGACTGCCGCTCAGCCTCAGCGCCTTTGAAGAAGAGGTTTTGATGCAGGACGAAGCGGTGGCCTGTCCTCGGTGCGGCAAAGCCTTTATTTCGAAGACGGCCCTGCAGAAGATTCAGGCGGCGTTGGTGGAGAGTCCTCATTTTGAAGGGAATCGCCAACGGCTTCTGGAGCTGTGTGAAGATTGTCGGGTGGTTTATCTCTTTGAGAGCAATCTGGAAGACGTGAAATGACAGACACAGCCTTTCACCAGAGTCGCCTCGGGTATTACGACTTTTTGGCGGCACTCCTGATGGAGATCCCCTCCCGGGAGACCCTGGCGCTAATCTCTCAGCGGGAGCGTCTTCCCGGTGACGCCTATCCCCATGCTTCTCTCAAGGAGGGATGGGAGATCATCGATGCCTTTCTGGATGACCGGCGGGGTGACTCGGAAGTGCAAAAGGCGGTGGCCCAGGAATTTACCGAACTCTTTCTCTCCCTCGGCGGCGGGCAGGTACTGCCCTTTGAATCCAAGTATATAGACGGAAAGCTCATGGACCGCTCCCTGGCCCGGCTCCGGCGATTCATGAAGGAGATCGGACTTGCGAAGGCCCCGAAGCTTTATGAGCCCGAGGATTCCCTCGCGGTGGAGCTGGACATTATGCGCCACCTTATCGCCAACGGGCTGAAAGAAACCAACGGTCATCACGACCGATGGCTTGCGTATCAGGAGGCATTTCTCAATAACCATCTTCTCTGCTGGGCCATCGATTTTTTCAAGGATCTGGAAAAGGCGCCGTCAGCGAAGTTCTACAGGGGGGTTGCGAAGGTCGGATACGGTTTTTTGTTCCTCGAAAGGGAAACCTATGGCCACCTTGGCCTGGAAACCAAGAAAACACGGGGAGAAGAGATCTATGAAAAGAGAAAAAAGAAATTCTGAGCATGGAAGAAGGGCATTTCTGAAGGGGCTGGTCGCGGGAGGGGCCGGGATCGTCGCCGCGTCTGCGGTCTCCGCAAAGAAACCACCGAAAAAGGACGGCAAACACTCCCACGAAACGCTCTACCATGAAACGCCGGAGATCCTGAAGTATTACGAGACCCTGAAATCGTGATGTGCGTTTGTCTCATAAATCGGCGTACAGCGCGGCAAAACAAAGCAGCCAAGGCGTGTAACATGCGGATCGCAGGCTGCGGCCATGAGCCGAGGAACCCACAAAGGCCTGTGACGTTTTGGTGCTCTGTATGGGAATCTTCGTGAAAGGAGTGAAACATGAGCACAGACAAGGAAGTCAAGAAGGCAAAGTCCGTTTTCCTGAGTGCTCTCTCCGGCCGGTTGTCCTCCCCGGTGAGTCGGAGGAAACTCTTGAAAACATCGGGACTTGCGATGGGAACGGGGATCGCGGCCTCCCTGGTCCCTCGCGCCCTGGTCCGGGATGCCGGGGCGGAGGAAGCCCGCAAGGATGCCTATCCGGGCTCCCAAGAGGTCCGCACGATCTGCACCCATTGTGCGGTGGGATGCGGCGTCCTGGCCCGGGTGCAGGACGGCGTGTGGGTCACCCAGGAACCGGCCCTGGATCATCCCGTCAGCCGAGGTGGTTTCTGCGCCAAGGGGGCTTCGCTACGTGAAGTAGCCTCGGGCGAGAAGCGCCTGCGCTATCCCATGAAAAAGGTTAATGGAAAATGGGAGCGGGTCTCCTGGGACACGGCCATGTCGGAGATCACCGACAAGCTTCTCAAGATCCGGGAGGAATCGGGCCCCGATTCTCTCTTTCTCTTCGGTTCGGCCAAGTTCAACAACGAGCAGGCTTACATGCACCGCAAGTTTGCCGCCATGTGGGGATCCAACAATACCGACCATCAGGCGCGCATCTGTCATTCCACGACCGTGGCCGGTCTGGCCAACACCTGGGGCTACGGGGCCATGACCAACAGCCTCAATGACATCCGCCATTCCAAGTGCATTTTCATGATCGGCTCCAATGCGGCGGAGGCCCACCCCGTCGCCATGCAGCACATCCTGGTGGCCAAAGAGAGGCACACCGCGCCGGTGATCGTGGTCGACCCCCGCTTCACGAAACTGGCCGCGCATGCCACCGAGTACGTACGGATCCGATCGGGCACCGATGTCGCCTTTATGATGGGACTGGTCAATCTCATCATCGAGAACGACTGGCACGACAAGAATTTTATCCATGATCGCGTCTACGGCTTTGACATGATGCGTAAAGAGGCAGCCCATTATTCCCCGGAGGTGGTCCAGGACATCTGCGGCGTAGAACCAGCGCAGCTGAAACGGGTCGCCAAGACTCTGGCGGACAACCGCCCGGCGACGGTGGTCTGGTGCATGGGAGGGACGCAGCACACCATCGGGAACAGCATGACCCGTTCCTACTGCATCTTACAGATGGTGCTGGGCAATATGGGAAAGTCCGGGGGCGGTGCCAATGTCTTTCGGGGCCACGACAACGTCCAGGGCGCGACGGACATGTGTATCCTCTCTCATTCCCTGCCCGGCTACTACGGCCTGTCCGAAGGCGCCTGGAAGCACTGGGCCAAGGTGTGGGATGTCGATTACGACTGGCTGGTCTCCCGCTTCGACAGTAAGGAGATGATGGGCAAGAAGGGCTTTACCGTCGCCCGGTGGTATGAAGGGGTCCTGCAGGATAAAAAGGATCTGGACCAGCGTGACAATACCCGGGCCGTCTTCTACTGGGGAATGGCACCGAATTCTCAGTCCACCATTCACAGACTCAAAGAAGCCCTGGACAAGGTGGAACTGGTGGTCGTGATTGATCTGTACCCGAATCTGGTGTCCGCTCTGGCCGAGAGAAAAGAGAACATCTATCTCTTGCCGGCGGCCAGTCAGTTTGAGACTTCGGGCAGTGCGACCGATACGAGCCGCCATCTGCAGTGGCGATTTAAGGTGATCGAGCCCGCCTTCGAGAGCCGGCCGGATCAGGATATTATGATCGATTTCGCGAACCGGCTCGGTTTCGGAAAGGAGTACACAAAGTATATCAAGGAGTTTCCGGAGGATGCGACCCGTGAGTACAACAGAGGAATGTGGACCATTGGCTATACCGGTCAGACCCCGGAGCGGCTGAAGCGACAGGCCATGAACTGGCACACCTTTGACATCGAGACCCTCCAGGCTCAGGGCGGCCCTTCGGATGGCGAATGGTATGGCCTGCCCTGGCCCTGCTGGAATGAGGAGCACCCCGGCACCCCCATTCTCTACAACATCGACTTGCCGGTCGCAAAAGGGGGCTTGCCCTTCCGGGCACGCTTCGGAGTGGAGCACGATGGCGTTTCCCAGTTGGCAGGCAGCGGCTCCGCCAACCCCGGCAGTCAGGTGAACGAAGGCTATCCCGAGTTCACCGACAAGCGTGTCAAGGAGCTGGGGATTCCGCTCACCCCGGAAGAGGCTAAAGCCATTGAAGGAAAAAACTGGAAAACAGATCTCACGGGGACGATTGTTCGCAAAGCCATTGGCGCGGGAATGGCGCCTTTCGGGAACGCCCGATGCAGAATGAATGTGTGGAACTTTCCGGATCCCATTCCCATCCACCGGGAGGCCCTTCACTCTCCCCGCCCGGACCTGGTGGCCAAGTATCCCACCTATGAGGACAAACCGAAGCACTACCGGGTGACCACCCTCTACAAGAGTATTCAGGACACCAACTGGTCCAAGGATTTCCCGATCATCCTCACCTCGGGACGGGTCGTCCAGCACAACGGCGGCGGCGACGAAACGAGGAGCAACATCTGGCTGGCCGAGTATGCTCCGGAGATGTATGTGGAGATGAACCCCAGGCTGGCCAACGACCTGGGGGTGCGCGACGGCGACATGGTCTGGATCAAGAGTCCCGAGGAAAGCAAAATCAAAGTCAAGGTCAAGGTCACCGAACGGGTGGACCGGACAACCGTCTTTCTCCCCTTCCATTACGGTGGCATCTTTGAGGGGAGGAACCTCTCCGGAAACTATCCGGAGGGTACCGTCCCCTATGCCATTGGTGAATGTGCCAACACGGTCACCAACTATGGCTACGACATCGTGACCCAGATGCAGGAAACCAAAACCGGCCTGTGCAGAATTGAGAAGGCCTAAGGAGAAAAGATTATGGCACGGATGAAATTCCTCATGGATGTCTCCCGCTGCATCAACTGTGACGGCTGCACCGTGGCATGCAAGAACACCAACCACGTTCCCTGGGGTATGCACCGCAGACGGGTGGTGACCATCAACGAAGGCAAGCCGGGGGAACGGAGCCTCTCCGTCGCCTGCATGCACTGTACCAAGGCCCCCTGCATCTCCGTTTGCCCCGTAGACGTCATCTACGAAAGGGAAGATGGGGTCGTCCTGCATGACAAGGAAGGATGCATCGGCTGCGGATACTGTCTCTGGGCGTGCCCCTTCGGCGCCCCCCAGTTCCCCGAGTCCGCTCCCTTTGGCAGTCGGGGGGGGATGGACAAGTGCACCTTCTGCGCGGGCGGTCCCGTGGAAGACTTCTCCTCCGAGGAAAGGGAGAAGTACGGCGCCAACCGGGTGGGCGAGGGGAAGCTTCCCTCCTGTGCCTCCATGTGCGCAACCAAGGCACTTCTGTCTGGGGACAGTGACAAGATTTCAGAAATCTTCAGGAACAGGATCGCCAACCGCGGGGCCGGCGGGGGAACGTGGGGTTGGAACATCGCCTATGGGAAGAAGTAGATTTTCCGAGGGGACGAGGCTTCTTTCGAAATCGACCGGACGGAAGGGCTCCCGGCAAAGTGGCCGGGACGCCCTTCCCGGGAGGCCTGAAAAATGAATCCTGGCATCCTTCAAAAGCCGAAGAGACTCCTGAGCGTGTGGCCACGGACCTTGCTGATGGTCTTCGCACTCGGGGTGCTCTGTGCGGGAATCAGTCTGGCCATGACGGCGTACAACGCAGTCCCTGTCAACGACTTCTGGAGCGCGGTGCGGCAGGGGCCGCAGGAGATCGTCGGGATGACCTTTCGAGATTTCCGTGAGGACATCCTCAAAGGAGCGGGGGGTTGGTTCTTCGCCGCCTTTATCCTGCTCCTCGGCGGCCACTATCTGATCTTTGGCCCCCATCGGTACCCCGAACCTGAAGAAAGTTCTCTCATATCCCGCTTTACCCCGGGGGAGCGCACCATCCACTGGCTGGTGACCTCGCTTTTCATTCTACTGGCCATCACGGGCCTGCTTTTGCTCTACGGAAGGCACATTGTGACACCCATTCTGGGTCAGGAGACGTTTGCCTCTTTCGCAAAGCTGCTCAAACTCGTCCATAACTTCCTCGGCCCTGCCTTTGTGGTGGCCGTCTTCCTGATGGTCGTAAAATGGTGGCGGGACGGTGCCGTTTTCAGAGACTACGACTGGGATTGGGTCAAAAGCGGAGGGGGGTATTTGAAGAAAGGTGTGTACGCGCCGGCTGGCCGGTTCAATGCCGGACAGAAAGGCTGGTTCTGGGCGGTGATCCTGTTGGGACTGGCAACGGCCGTGACCGGTCTGATCCTCGATTTCGGCAATCTTTTCGGAGATCAGTGGGGGTTGCGTGCGGACGTGGCCACCAAGGACCTGTTCCGATATACCATGATTGTCCACGGCGTCGTGACGGTTCTCTTCGTCGGCGGTGTTCTGGTACACATGTACATGGCCGTTTTCGCCGCGCCCGGCTCTCTGTCCGGCATGCTCAACGGAAAGGTTGAGGAGAACTGGGCCAAAGAGCATCATGACCTTTGGTATGTGGAGCAGAAAGCCAAAGAGGCCGGCGTGGCAGAATAGACTTTTCATTAAAGGTTTGCACCCATCCCACAGACACTGGATGCACCCGGCTGTCGGCCTTCAGTCTGCGGTCCTCGCTAACCCAGCCGTCGGACTGCGGCGCATGTCAAACCATTGAAGCACGTCTGCCTGGGTCGCCCCTCCACGGAAATCGCGCTCTCAGAAACCAGCCTCCGAAGTTGTCGTGGATTTGGGTTGCTTCTCAACGAAATTGAGCCAATAATACGATGCCATGAAACAGCCGGTATTCCTGGTCTGAGCAGCAGGCTTTAGTTCCGTCAGTCTATTGCGAGGGAGCGGGTACGGTGTGCGTCAAGTCCGCACTACCCTATGGGCTCAATCCGGGATCCTTCGCACACCCACTGTTTTCTAGTCAATGAAGACCCTGTGGATCGGCATCTTTGTTTTGGTTCTGCTCTGGTCGGGCATTCACCCCAAGGACTACTTCACCTGGTTTCTGGAGGTGTTGCCCGCCGTCATCGGAGCGTTTGTATTGGCCATCACCTACAGACGATTCCCTCTGACACCTCTGGTCTATATCCTGATTCTCTTACATTGTATGGTTCTCATGGTGGGTGGGCATTACACCTACGCCGAGGTGCCGTTGTTCGACAGCTTTCGCAACTGGTTCGGTTTCGAGCGAAACAACTACGACAAAGTCGGTCATTTCGTTCAGGGTTTCGTGCCCGCCATGATTGCCAGAGAGATCATACTGAGAAAACGCATTGTGCACGGCATGGCGTGGGTCAACTTTTTCATCGTTTGCATCTGTTTGGCCTTGAGCGCGTTTTACGAATTGATCGAGTGGAGTGTTGCCGTCATGAGTGGTGAGTCGGCAGAGGCCTTTCTCGGCACCCAGGGCTATGTTTGGGACACACAATCCGACATGGGGTTGGCTCTTCTGGGCGCGATTGCCGCACTGCTGCTCCTGTCGAAGGCGCACAATCGATCGCTGGCAGCGAAGCGATACGTTTGAAACCAAATCTGTCGGGCACAACCACACGGACGTTTGGCCGAGCAACCCATCCCAAAGAATCAAACACAGGCGGGATGTCCGTTTGAACACCGGTACCTGTATGAAACAGCATCCCCACCGCGATAGAATCCCTCACCCAACAGCCGGGTTAGCTCAGATCCATGAGCAGAAGCTCCGATGCTTCCCGGGCGACGATCTGCAGGTCGGCTGTATCGCTGATGGCCGCACCGTCCCCGGCGTGCAACGTCTCTCCGTCCACGGTCACGGATCCTTTGAGGAGCTGAATCCATGCGTGTCTGGCGAGACTGAGCGTATGGGCGACGAGCCCTCCGGGCGGGAGCACAGCACAATAGAGTTGCACATCCTGATGGATCTTCAAGACGCCGGGCCCACCCTCCGGTGACGCAAGAAGCCTCAACCGTCCTCGTTTTTCTTCATCCCCAACGGTAATGTTCTCGTAACCCGGCGCGAGACCCATCTCATTCGGCTCGATCCAGACCTGAAAAAAGCCGAGCACTTCGTCGGGCGACGGATTGTGCTCACTGTGGGTCACCCCCGTACCGGCGGTCATTCGCTGGACCTGGCCCGCCTGCAGGGTGGAACGATTGCCACCGCTGTCCCGATGTTCAATGCGCCCCTGAAAGATATAGGAGATGATCTCCATATTCTCATGGCCGTGGGTATCAAACCCGCGCCCAGGCTGCACATAATCTTCATTGATAACCCGCAGTGTTCGAAAGCCCATATGGTCCGGGTCATAATAAGTGCTGAAGGAGAAGGTGTGATGGGTCTTGAGCCAGCCCAAATCCACCTTTCCCCGTTCATTCGATTTTCTGATGCGTATCATGTTCAACCTCCTGTGGGTTGTGTTTGCAGGCAATAGGTCGGGCCGTTTTGCCTTTCAATGTGAGCATCTTGGCGAATCAGCTCCAGGTGGATGCGGATATCCACTTCCTCGCCGACCACCATCCCCCCATGGTCCAGAGCACGGCTCCAGGTCATGCCGAATTGCTTCCGGTTGATCCTGGCCACGGCATCCAACACCAGGCGCTCTGAATGCGGGCCGAGCCCGAAACTGTAGCCCCCATTCGACACATGGAGCTTCACCTGCCGGGTTATTCCGCGAATCGTCAGCTCGCCCACAACTGTCAGCCCTCCTCCAGGGTGCCTTATCACCTTATTCGATCGGAATGTAACTTCGGTGAACTCCGAAGTATGGAACAGTCGGGGACCTTTCAGAAATGCTGCCAGTCCTTCTCTTTCTGAGTGAAGACTCTCTGCCGCAATACTGACGGACACTCGCGATCTTCGGACATCGTCTCCGTCGATGTAGACCAGACCGTGAACCTGGTTGAAGCTCCCCCGAGCATGGCTCACGAGCATCTGCCTCACAGAGAATTCCACGCTGGAGCAGACCCGATCGACGCGCCAGCTGGCCGCGAAGAGTGGGCCGGCGTGATTGAGCACTCCCGAGATGATAAGCAGAATACCGAGTCGTTTCATCTTTCACTCCATACCATGCAAGGCTCCACCAATCCGTCTACAGCATACCCGGCCACGGATTGAAGAGAACGCAATCCCGTCTACCGGAAGTCTTCTCATCGGTTGCTGCCCTTGTGTTCCGTGTCTTCAACACGAAGCACTCCTTTTAACTTCAATGGTTTAATGTTGAACTATATGCCCAAAAAAATATCCCTGCCTATGCTTTTCGCGCGCCAAGCTTTCGGCAAAGACGGCCAAGCTCCTCCTGTTCCGCTGCAGAAAGTATGCTCATCTCTTGCTGAATTCCCTCCACGTGGGACGGGAAGAGCGAAGATACTAAACGCTGCCCCTCCGCCGTGAGATGGACCATTATGTAACGGCGATCTTTCTCGTCGCGCCGTCGCTCCACGAGACCGCGCTTCTCCAGGTTGTCCACCACAAGGGTGATGTTGCCGCCGCTCTTCAGGATTTTCCTGCCGAGATCCACCTGGCACATGGGTCCCAGATGGAGCAGAGCGTCCAGAACCCCGAACTGACTTTCCGTCAGTCTCGCCCCGGACATGACGTGCCGGGTGCGCGCCGCCACCGACTCGGCTGCACGCACGAGTTTGATGAAGGCATTCAAGGCTCTTGTCTCCTTCCTGGTCCCCTTATATTGTGTTCCCAAACCTGTGACTCCACGAGATCCAAACTTAAACTATTACATGCTATATTATTTAATATTGAACTATTTGTCAAGCAAAAAATAATTAGCGCAGCAAAACAGAATTGAATCAATGAGTTGCGCCCCTGCTCGAAGGGCTCGAGACCATGGATTGGATATCTTTCACGACCGGTGTTGGTTCGCCACCCCGATCAAGAACAACACAGAGTCCCCCCCCATGACAAGACGATTCCCGGCATGCGGGATTTCGATGAAAAGAGGCTACGGCAGGGAGCCCCGGGAACAGGCTCAGTCCTCAAAACCGGCGTAAGCATGTCGCAAGTCGATCACCGCCATGACACCGACGCACTCGCCCTGACTGTTTCGCAATGGCGTGGCGATGGAGGGTATCCCTTTATAGGATCCGGTGTCCGGCGTCTCTCGTACCACCTCATTGGTCTCCAGAACTTTTTCCATCACGGGGCCGGAATAGTTCCTATCAATGACGCGGTTGCCTTCGATGCGCAGGCCCCTTTTGTTCTTGCTTCTTACAGCAACAGGGAACTGATCTACGAGATTGTGGAAGGCCATGGCCATCGGCTCCAATTCATCGCCTGTCATGTCTGGGTGAAAGAGATCTGGCATCATCTTCTCCTTTTCTGGACTGCATGCCCCCCTGAAAAAACAAGGGGCTTGAACATGTTAGGGATGCTGCACTGACGGAGAGAAGTGTAGCACCAGATTTGAAAGTCGGCAATTCGGTCACTCGAAAAATGTGAAAAATTATCGAGGGATACGCTTCGGAGATTAAAGATGGCGTCCCCGGAGAGACTCAGCGGAGACCCATTTCTGGATCGTCCGAGGATCGCATCAACCACATTTTCTAGAACTATTTATCTGTATTTATATCAAAATTACTCGCTTTCAGATTTTTGAAGCGATATTATCTCTTAAAAGAGTTCATTTTTGCGCAATAACGGTGATCCTACATCGGAATAGCGTTGTCTATCCTTGCCGCCGACACACGCCCACTGCGCGCAGCATCTTTCTGTACTGGCGGATCATGCCTTTCAGTAATTTATTCACTCAGCAAGAGAGCTCGGCTCGTTTTTCCATGATTCCTTATTTCTTAGACGCTTAGCCAATCCAGAGATGTGGAGGTTGAATTCGATCAGTCCTGGAGAATGAGCCAAGGCTCCCTTTTTGTCGCGCGGAGGCGATACCTTCTCTTGACAGCACGTTCGCTCATAAGGTATCTTGTCTGCGTTTGAGAAGGCTACTGGTGGTCTTCGGTCGGAAGGTGGGACCTGAGTGCAGGCCCACCGACCTTATTTTTCATGGGCCCGCCGGCTGGTGAGGTTCGTTTCAGGGAGGTAGTGCCATGAGAGCGAGAGTAATTGCTGCCACCGTCTTGGCGTCAGGTCTGTTCTTTGGCGGACCTGCACCGGGCATCGCGCAAAGTCAGGTTACACCGGCATCCTTGCAGGGTGCTGATGCATTGCCCAACGCCCAACCGGGTGAGTGCTACTCTAAAGTGATGCTCCCGGCGGAATATAAGACGGAAACCGAACAGGTGGTGATACAGGACGCCTATGAAAAAATCGAAATCGTAGCGGCCGAATACCAGACCGTCACGGAGAAGGTCGTTGTCAAGGAGCCAGCGGCGGAACTCGTCCCCGTGGAGCCTGTGTTTGAAACAGTGAAGGAACGGGTGGAAACCCAACTGGCCCGTCGCATCTGGCGCGTCGGCAAGAGTGCCAAATCTAAAGCGGCTGATCCCAGCCTGGTTTCCGGCGCGCAGGCCCTGGGGCTGCCCGTGTCTGCCAAGGTGGGGCAGTGCTACGCCGAGTACTTTCAGGCAGCACAATATAAGACCGAGACGGAGAATGTGATCGTGCGCGAGGCCTATCAGGGGGTCGAGGCCGTTCCGCCCAAGTATGAGATGGTTGACGAAAAAGTGATTATCAGTGACGCTTCATTCAAGTTGGTGGAGGTGCCACCCGTTTACGAAACGGTTACAGAGAAAGTCCTGGAGGCGCCGGCATACACCACATGGAAAACGGGACGCGGCCCCGTGGAACGGATCGATCACAGCACCGGCGAAATTATGTGCCTGGTGGAAGTTCCGGCCAAATACAAAACGGTGGAAAAGCGCGTCCTGAAGTCTCCCGCAAAGACTCAGAAGATCGAAATCCCCGCCAAGTACAAGATGCAGAAGGTGCGCAAGCTGGTGGCGCCGGCGGAGTTCCGCAACGTCGATGTGCCTGCAGAGCACAAAACCGTCACCAAGAGGACTCTGGTCTCCGAAGCCAAGACCGTCTGGCAGCCAATCGGGCAGGAGGGTCCGGGAAAATACACCGGCCGGCGGCTCTGTCTGCACGAAATACCGGCAAAGCATGAGATCATCACCAAGCAGGTTCTCAAAGCGCCGGCCACAACCCGGAAGGTTGAAATCCCTGCAGAGCATAAGACACAACAGGTGCGCAAACTCGTCTCCCCGGCCCAGGAGAAGCGCGTCCAGGTGCCTGCGAAAGTGGCCACATTCACCCGGCGCGTCAAGGTGGCCGATGCCCGGCTCGAATGGCGCCAAGTCCTGTGTGAAACCAACATGAGCAAGGAACTCAATACCCAGATTCAGCGTGCCCTCGCCAGCCGCGGTTTCAATCCCGGCGAGATAGATGGTGTGATCGGCCGACAGACCATGGTCGCCGTCGGTGAGTTTCAGAAGAAAGAGGGGCTACCCCAGGGTGGGTTAACCATGCGCACCTTGGCTGAGCTGGGTATCAATGTTGCGTCAGCACGTTCCACATCGAGCATCAAAGCGAAGCAGCAACAGCGCTAGCTCTTCGCAGCGCAGCAGCCGGAACTTGAGCCTCCGGCAACATGGAAAAATCAGTTGCAACATCCCAGGGGACCGGCTTCCCAAGAGCTTGTCCCCTGGTTCTTTTTCGGCCCCACGGAAAGCATCCGCCACCTCATTCTCTCGTTGCGCACTCTCGCAACCACCGGGGGTCACGGGCAGGAACGATCCTGCCCGTGACTGCTCCGCCGCCTAGTCACGATGCCGCACGAGGGTGAGTCTGTCCTGAATGCCGAAGGGATCCTTGATTTCCACCTCCCGTTGGAACGTCAGTTTCTTCTTGCCTCGGTCATCGAGGTATTTGTCCAGCTCCAGATTAACCATGAGGGGCACCGGCTCACCGGCTTGAGTCAGGGCTTGCCGCAACAACCCTTCGGCCTTCGTGGCAAAGGCAATGGCGTCGCCCAGAATGCGCATGACTTCTGTCGGATTGTGAAAACCGACCGAGTTTTCAGCACCGACGTAGAGGGAGCGGTAGAAAGCCTCTTCATAGTAATCCTTGGCTTGACCATAAAGTTCTTCGTTCAAGAGCTTTCCTGATCCCTGGGCGGCATGGACTTTCTCAATCAGTTTGGCCGCCGTGGCCGTGGCGTATCCTGCCCGCAGCATGAGCGAAACCGTCCGGTCTTGAATGGTGGTGACCTGCCCCTTCAGCCATTCGGCGCTCTCCGTATGACACTGCATGCATGCCTTCATGTCATTCTTCAGTGGGCTCGTCACCCGATGATCGGACACCTTGTGAACACCGACCTTGGTATACGGCATGTGACAGTCTGCGCAGGACGCGCCCGCCTTCCAGTGGACGCTCTCCTTGGAGAACAATTCGTACTCGGGATGCCTCATGAAGGCCAGTTTGTACCCGGTGACCTTTTGTTTCCACTCCGCCACGGAGGGGTCGTTTCGGATCTGCCGAATGATGTTCTCAACGGAGATGTTCTCCCATTGGCTTCCGTGCCACGGAAAGTAAATGCCAACAGATTTCATCTCCTTGCTCTTTTTGATGTTGTACGTCACATGGCACTGGGCGCAAACGATGCTGCGCATCTCCTGGTTGGAGAGCGTCTCGGGATCTTTGCCCATGGTCTCGAGTGCCTTCACCAGCGTGAAGCCTCTGGAGATCTTCAAGGACATGTCCTCGTGGTGATGACAGTCCACGCACGCCACCCCCAGTTCCTGATGCTCTTTGGGGATGGCCGCATGCACTTCTTTCCAGGGCTTGCTGTAGTAGTCGATCCCCATCTCCTTCTCGAATTTCGGCGCGTAGGGCGTTTTGCACGTCAGACAGACACCGCCGGCCCCGACTCTGGAGGGGTCGATCTCCAGTTGATCGATGAGCATGTAGGCATGCCCCCTCGGTTCGTTATACTCGACGCCAAAGCCCCATCCGCTGAAGAGCAGCGCCATGAAGGGGAACTCCGACAACTTGTCATAGGTGATCCTGTCGGCATCGAAGCCTCGTTTGTATTTGCTTTTTCCTGCAGGCGTGGGCTCCTTGGTCCTCTCCCACAATTCGTACTCCACAGGATAGGCCTTGCCCCAGGCCGCCGGATCCATTTCGCCCGCAGCGATTTTCACCGGCCGGACCTGCTCACTCTTGGGCGGCTGGCAGCCAGAAAGCCCAAGGGCTGCCAGGCCCATCACCGTGCACCATACCCAAGTGCATCGACCTGTCCATTTCATCGCAGACCTCCTCTCATCACAGGGTTTCGATGGCACCACTGCGCTGATGGGATACCCGTCTGTGACAGCTCCAGCATTTCCTTTCGGTGTCCATCAGCGACACGGTGGTGGCGTGGCATCGGACACAGTTTCTCTGCAGGACCTTTTCCCCGTGAGCAGTCAATTCAATCCGCTCGGGAACCATGCCGGAGTAAAAGAAGAACACATCCTTCAACCCGTCAATTGCCTTCCACACATAGTGGGCGCTCACCGTCTCGTTGGGGAGATGGCAGTCGACACACTGTTTCCGCCGGTGCGCTCCGGTATGGCTCCAGGCTTCGTACTCGGCCTCCATAACATGGCAGCTGACACAAAAGTCCGCCTGATCCGATTTCGCGAGCAGCTTGGGTGGACCGAGTAGGAAGAACAGGGAAACAACCAGCAGAGCGACCGTGATACCAAGGTAAAGACCTGCCTTTTTCCGTCCCGACTTGCCCATTTTCTCACCCCCTTCCTCCCCCGAATCTGTGAGGCCTTCCATCGCCACCGTTTTCCCGAGGCCTGTCGGCAACAGCCTCCTTCTGCCGTCGAACAAAAATGCCGGACGCCGAAGTTTCATCCTTCGGCAGCCCGGCCATCTTTCCCCCACCAAGACCCGTGACTTTCCGCCCCCCCCTCACGAAGGGTTGAGCTTTCTCGGGAAGCCCCTTGTCCTTAATGGTTTTCCTTTGTTGAGTATAGCGGCAGCGGCCCCTCCCTCAGCTTCTATGATTCACCAGGTTGAGCATCTGTCAAGTCGGTGAGAAAAGAATTTGCTGTCCGTCGAAACGCATGAACACTTTTGTTACAAAACCACGACAGTCTAGCTGAAGAAACACATCACACACCTTGCGAGCCGCTTGGCAGCAATTGGGTATAGACCGTTTCTCTTGGTGCGGCCATTGCAGGCGGGATGATCGTGGCGTGCACCCGATTGGGCCCGCTGGTGGAATCTCCCCATAGCATTGCTCCAGGTGACGTGCCGAGCGCGGGAAAAAGGGATTGCTCCCTGTCGTATCTTGTAGGAAAATAATCAAGAGAGGTAAGGATTCAAAGTATTCTGAGACCGAAGCGGCCCTTGGAAGAAAGGGCTGCAGAGAGTGGACGAAAAGCACCACGATGGCAGGAGGGAATCCAATCATGTTCAAGAGACCGTCCCAAATAGCTGACGCGTTCGCATTTCTTTCACAGTCCTGGGGCGGCCGAATAGCCCTGGCCGCCGTGGGGTGTCTCCTCGCCTGGACAGCGGTCGAGGCCGTCGCCCTTTCCGGCGAAAGCGTCTACGATGACTACCTGGCTTACAACAAACCGCTTGCCTTGGAGGCAACCGAAGCCGGTCAGCGTTTTCGGGTGCAGATTGCAAGCTCGAACCGAAAATCCAAACGAAGGCTGGTGTATCAGATTATCGATCCCGCCGGTACAAGACTGCTGGACACCCATGACGGCTTCAGTCGGACTACGCGGGCGTTTTACTTCACGGCCCAACAGGCCGGCACGCACTATCTCCTCATTGACGAATACTACAGTCCGGGCGGCCAACAAGCCGCGCCAGCTTCCAAATACCTGAACAGCAAGTCCGTCCATGTTTATCGGGACGATGACACACGGATGCTCGGTATCCTTGCCCATTTCATCGTTTGGTAGTCCCATCGGCGCGACACAGCCCAAAACATCGCCCCCCGGGCCGCATTCTCCGCTGACACGCGAAGTCTGTTTGCCCATCTACAAGATCCCCTTATCCATACACCATGAGGGGCAAATCTAAGGGACGAACGGCCCCCGGGCTGAATCACCAGGTTTCCCGCGATTGTCTGCGCCCCATTTCCTTCGCCGATTACCGAAAACCTCTGAGCAATCTTTTTTGGAACCTTTTGCGGCCTCTGGTGTCTCATAGACCAGAAACCTATTTGAACGAAAGGAGAAAGGCCATGTTGAAAGGAACAATTGCCGTACTCATCGCTTGTCTGCTTCTGGGAGCCACCACGCCGTCCACGTCTGCCCGGGAGGAGATGGGTGTAGACATCGAGATCCTATCGGACCGTGGGAATCAGTTCTATACGATCCCCTACAAGCAATACGTGGCGGGAAAAACGGAGGTCATCAAACGGTATCTTGAAGCCCGACGGGGGAAGAATTACAGGGTAGCCATCACCAACAACACACCCCATCGAATCGGTGTGGTCATTGCGGTAGACGGGCGGAATATCATATCAGGCAAGCGGTCTGATCTGAGGCATCATGAATCGATGTACATTCTCAGCCCCCATGAGCGCGCGACCTATGGCGGATGGCGGACGGACAAGAATACGGTGCACCGGTTCTATTTTACGAATCCGGCCGATGCCTATGCCGTCCGAACATTCGGCGACACCTCGGCCATGGGGGTGATCGCGGTGACCGTCTTTGAGGAGAAACCGAAGCCTCGACGATGGCGCAAACAAGAGCGGGGCCCAGGGAAACCTTCTGCAGAAGCCGCGCCGGAGGCGCTGGGTGAAGACCGTGCGGGCACCGGTTTTGGGGAGGGTGAACACTCGCCGTCCGTGGCGGTGTCCTTCAGGCCGAAGCGAACACCCTTCAAGAAGATCCTCCTCAAATACGAATGGCGAAACCGTCTCTGTGAAATGGGACTTATGCGCTGCAAGGAGGATGGCAACCGCCTCTGGGACGAAGAGGACCGCTTTGCGCCCCCTCCGCCCGATCAGCACGGACGGGTGTATCCGGAATATGACTAACACCGCTGGGGGCGCTCGTGCCGGATTGGGTTTCGTCGATTTTGAGCCCATGGCGTATAATCGCGCGCGCCCCTCAGAGACTGCCTCCCGATGCCTGGCCTATCGCGCGCCCGGTGCTGTAAATCTGGAACACATCGACGCCATCTCCGGTCACGATGTTCCCCATGACAACACCGCCATTAGGATCGTAGGTACCCTGGCCACCGGAGGCGGCTCTCTCCATCGGCTTGAGGGAGTCCTTGAGCACCAGGCGGCCTTGGCCGTCTCTGAGCAACCAAGCGCCTCCCAAATCTCGGAATTCAAAGAGATAGACACCGGCCGCACCGGCCGATCCGGAAGGCGTGGCCAGGAGATAGGCTGAACCGTTCGTGTTCACCAACGCGGTGGCGGTTAGAACCACAGCATTCAAGTGCATGGCGTCTGCCGAATCGGTCAGCACACCCGCGTAGGCCCAGCTCTCCCCGTGATCGAAAGAAGAGAACAGAACCGTCCTGTAGTTGTTCCAATCACCCATGCCGCTGATCGTCGTGCCGGCATCCAAACTCAGATAGATCACCCCGTTCTGCACCAGCGCCCCCGGCTCGGAGAACAAGACGCAATCGTTCAACGCGGGGTCCAACTGATTCAGAAGATGGACGACGGGATATTCTGTGCGTCCGGTGGCCGGGTCTCTGGGATAGGGATCCGCCCCGAAGAGGCGTATCTCTTCGCCCTGCGCAAGGTTATTCGGCGCGTCGGCATATTTGTACGCGATCCAACCGTAGTCAAACAGGCGGTCGTCGGCAGAGGTCCCCGGATCTCTTGCAAAATATTTGTGCCAGAACAACTTCCATCTCCGGTGAGGGTTCGGGTCGGTGGGGTCATGGATCAAGGTCGGCACTTCATTGCGCCACACCCCCGACACCGGGCGACCCTCGACCATTACCATGCCGTTGCGGGATTCGTTGATGGTTGACACGAACTGCCATGTGTGACCGCTGTCTGAAGTTTTCGCCAGATTCGTATAGTGATACGATCCGAAAACCACCGCCGTGTAGACCATCCAACCCTCACCGGCATCATCATATGCAATGGCCGGATCGTACACACCATTGACAGTGGTTTCGCCCACAATGTGAATTCGCCTGTAGCCCGCGGTATCGTCTAGATCCAAGCACGGTAACGTGCGACCGCCGGCCTTGGCATCCCATATATCGCCGATTAAGTCACACAACCACTGAAGAGAGGGGCCGAGGCCTTCCCCATGGCACTCATAAGCGTTGCAGTAGGCATCACAGACATTGAACAGCGGAAATCCGAGCCCGGCTTCTTTGCAGACATCTTGAGAGAAGGCAGGCCGGGGTACCAAGAACAACAGCAGGCACGCGAGGAGCCGTAGTGCGGTAATGGGGGACCATCGGCCCGTTCCGCCTTCTTGCATAGGTCTGTCCATATTTTCCACGCAATCCCCCTTCCGGGCACTCCACCCACCGAGCGGTCCGGACCGCGCCAGCATGTCTCGGGCTCACCGGCGTGCAACTTGGCCAACTCCCCAAGTGCAACCATTATTTGACGGATTATTTTGACGTTCTCGTGTAGGACAATTGAATGCTTCCAATTGTCCTACACGTATCGGATCTATCGGATATCTTCGTATTTGTCAAGTATCGGTGAGGAAGCGGAAGCCTTTTTTCTGAAACAGCGCCAACTGGACACAGGCAGGCCCTACATAGGGATCACCATCCAGGACCAGCGTCCGATTTTGAGAGGGGTCTTGACATACGCCTGTGCTGAAAATATGATTGGATAGCCGACGTCGTTGCTCAGGCAAGACAGAGGAGCTAAGGCGATGGGTGATCTCAAACACGATGATTGAGGCCGTCATGAACCCAAGACAGACCGGACATGGAAACCGCGGGTATGCGCAGCAACCCAATGAACGAGACGCCTACCGGGATTTCGACGCGACCGAACTTTACTGCAATCGTTGCAGACAAGCCGTGCCCGTGCGTAAACGACTTCTTCTGGTGCTGCCGGAGGGCGACAAGTTTGAGTACCTTTGTGCTTATTGCTCGACATCGGTCGGAACAAAAACAGAGCGGGACACGCGCCCGAAATCACTGATTATCTGACACCATCCCATGAGTGTTCTGTATTTGGAGCGCCTGAAACCTTCCCCGATTCGACAGGCCGATTCTGTTACATTCGCCTTCACCAGAAACCCTTGTCTCCCATCGTGCACACAGGGGGATCTTGAGATCTCTTGTCCAGCAAACAGGTCCGTCTATCCTCCACCGAACCGAGCAGAGCAATATTATGCCGGGGGTTCGGCTTCCCCCAACGGGGGGGATGGGGGTTTCTTTCTTCTGACATGGGGCGGTTTCTTCTTCGGCCGTTGCGTCTCGGCATCCCGCCAGATCACGACCTGGTTGCGCCCGGCTTTCTTAGCCGCATAGAGAGCCTCATCGGCCCGGCAGATGGTCTCTTTCATGGAAAGCTCGGCAGCCATGGCAGTCAAACCGATGGACGCGGTGATATGGATGAGCAGCGTGTCGTCGCAGGTGACCGGGGTCCGGGAGAGGCCGACTCGGAAACGGTCTAGGATGGTATGGGCCGTTTCGACGGGAGTGCTCGGAAGACAGATGAGAAACTCCTCCCCGCCGTAACGGCAGAACCAGTCGTAGGGTCGGAGATTGTTGCTGAAGTACTCGGCGGTGACCCGCAGCACGTGGTCCCCTATTTGGTGTCCGTAGGTGTCGTTGACCCTCTTGAAATGGTCGAGGTCCAGAATGGCGATGCTACAGGGCTCCCCCGTACGATCCACCCGGGCGTGCTCCTGAAAGAGTATGGGGAACATGGCCTGGCGGCTGTAGGCCCCCGTCAGACAGTCGAACATGCTCAGCATTTCATGAAGACTCTCCTTCAACAGGAGCATCTCGTGGAACAGGTTCTGCTCCTCCTTCATGAAGGCCAAATACTCCCTGTCGGTGATCGGCCCTCCCGCCCTCGCTTTTCGGGCAATACGCCGGACCTGATCGTGCATGGCCTCATGGACTCTATCGATAGTGATGAAGTTGGGATGATCGAGAAGCCCCGGGTGATCCTGATCGTAGTACCAGCGACCAAATGCGCAGTACTGGTGACTGTTGCGCGCGAGGTATTCTTCACCCACGGGCAGGGAGCAAATCAACGTACGGTGCCACTGGGTTATCCAGTATTCGTGGTCGGCCATGGCGGATTCGAGGCTCTGAAGGATTGCCCGTATCTCCTCCGCCGTGAGGTGCTGAAGATGAAGTGCGGACATGAAGCGAAGCCCGTCCTTTCCTGAAATCACGGGTCTGTCGCCATCCTGCCCCCCTTGCTTTATTTTACTTCATATTCCCCAGGAGTCAAGGCTGGCCGACAGAAGTGAGGCGCCGCAGCATGTGAAGCACCGTTTGGCCGTTGTGTTGCGATCCGACCGCAGGGGCTTCCGCCGGCGCAGCAAATATGCTATAGTCAGTGCAGTCCCGAGCATCTGCGAAAAGGTTTGGACATGTCCAGCACATTCGGAACACTCTTTCGAGTCACCACCTTTGGGGAGTCTCACGGCAAAGCCGTCGGCGCCGTCGTCGACGGGTGTCCGGCAAAGCTGCGTCTCAGTGAGGCGGACATCCAGGCCCAACTCGGTCGGCGCCGCCCAGGCCAGAGCGATCTTGCCACACCCCGTGACGAGGGGGATACGGTGGTGATCCTGTCCGGGGTAGAAAGCGGCTTGACCCTCGGCACACCGATCGGCCTGCTGGTTGAGAACCGCGACCAGCGGCCGGGCGACTATGCGGAGACTGCAGACATCCCCCGTCCCTCGCATGCAGATTTCACTTATCAGATGAAATACGGCATCCGGGCATCCAGCGGGGGCGGACGCGCCAGTGCCCGGGAGACCATCGGGCGTGTGGCAGCAGGGGCCATCGCCGAGAAGATTCTGAAAGAGCGATGCGATCTGAGTATCGTGGCCTATGTGAGCACCGTCGGCACGATCGAGGCACCCCGAATCGCTCTGGAGGAGCTGACCCGGGAGGCCGTCGACGCCAGCCCCACTCGCTGTCCTGACCAAGCCACGGCCGCAAAGATGGTCGACCTCATCGAACAGACCCGAGACCGCAAAGATTCCGTCGGCGGCGTTGTCACGTGTCTCTGCCGGAAGGTGCCGGTGGGGTTAGGCGAGCCGGTATTTGACAAGCTGGAGGCCAAGCTGGCCCAGGCGATGCTTTCGATCCCGGCAAGCAAAGGCTTTGAGATCGGGTCAGGCTTCGCAGGGGCCCGCATGCAGGGATCCGCTCACAACGATCCCTTTGTCCGCAAGGGAAGCCGCCTCGGTACACGGTCCAACAACAGCGGCGGTGTGCAGGGCGGCATATCGAACGGAGAGCCCATCGTCTTTCGTGTTGCCTTCAAACCTCCCGCGACCATCGGGTTGCCCCAGAAAACAGCCACCTTCCAGGGCAAAGAGGTCTCGCTGGCGGCCAAAGGTCGCCACGATCCCTGCGTCGTACCGCGGGCAGTGCCGATCGTGGAGTCCATGGCGGCGCTGGTTCTGGTGGATATGATGCTGCGGCAAGACTACCGGACTCGCTGATCGTCTCCCACCCACCCGAAGACTCTCCGCAGTCGCCCACAGGTGACACGACCGTCAGGAGATCGGCCTTTTCCATAGAGGCCCTCCGCTACCCCTTGCCGGCCCTCGGCGCGCAGCCAATCCGAGCTGGTTTCCATCCGGAAACGGCCCTTTTCCCGATGAGCTGCGTCCTCCGCGGGCTTACTTCCTCGACGTACAATTAGTACGCGTCTAGTATGCTTCGGAGTAGACCCTTGTGCGGCCTTGCTCATCGAAAAAATTGCTCATGTCCAAATTGGAAACTAGTTCGTGTCCGTTCTAATTTCCGGATGGACACTGGCTGGTTCTGTAGTCGAATAGCGCTGTCAAGGACGACGCACTCAGTCCCGGGCCACACACATGGCAATACCCATGCCGCCACCGACACAGGCCGTGGCCAGGCCCCTCTTGGCATTGCGCCGACCCATCTCATGGATCAGGGTAATCAGAATGCGACAGCCCGAGGCGCCGATGGGATGCCCCAGGGCAATGGCGCCACCGTTCACATTCACCCGCGCCGTATCCCATCCCATTTCCCGGTTCACAGCCAGGGCCTGGGCCGCAAAGGCTTCGTTGGCCTCGATGAGGTCGAGGTCTTCCATCTTCCATCCGGCCATCTCCAGCGCCTTGCGACTCGCCGGAATGGGACCGGTCCCCATAATGGCCGTGTCGACACCGACCGTGGCCCAGGAGACGATACGACCCAGCGGCTTGATGCCGCGGGACTTCGCCGTCTCAGCACTCATGAGTACCACCGCCGCGCCCCCGTCGTTGATTCCCGACGCGTTGCCTGCGGTGACGGTGCCGCCCTTGTCAAAGGCCGGCCGCAGCCGGGCCAGGCTTTCCAGGGTCGTGCCGTGCTTGGGATGCTCGTCGGTGTCAACAATGGTGTCCCCCTTGCGGCCCTTCACGGTAACCGCTACGATCTCTTCTTTGAAACGACCGGCATTCTGGGCCGCTTCGGTTCTGTTCTGCGACTCGCAAGCGAACGCGTCCTGCTCTTCGCGGCTGATCTTCCACTGCTGGGCCACGTTTTCTGCCGTGTTCCCCATGTGATAATTGTGGAAGGGATCGGTCAGTCCGTCCCGCAGCATGGTATCGACCAGCTTCCCGTCACCCAGCCGGGTGCCGTTTCGCAGGTGGATCACGTGGGGCGCACAGCTCATGCTCTCCATCCCGCCGGCCACCACAATCGTCGTCTCCCCCAGCTTGACCGATTTGTACCCCTCGGCCACGGCCCGCAGTCCCGAGGCGCAGAGTTGATTGATGGCGTAGGCCGTTGACTCCACGGGAAGACCCGCACCGAGGGCCACCTGGCGAGCGGGCCCGGCACCGGCATTGGCGCTCAGCACGATCCCCATCATCAGCTCATCGACCTCGGTCGGCTCCACGCCGGCCCGTTTCAAGGCCTCCTGCACTGCCACCTGCCCCAGCTGCGTCGGGAGGATCGAGCTGAGTGAGCCGTTGAAGGCACCAATGGGCGTACGGGCTGCTCCGGCAATGACCACATCGTTCATGAGATACCTCCTTTGTGAAAAAACGTTTTCCGAGATCCGTTGCCGGCACGATGGGTCCCGGCGAACGGCTCCCCTCCTCTGCTTCATTCCATGGGGGGTTGCTCCTCACCGTAAGTGATTGACTCTGAAGAGATTACGAGAAACACCGGCCTCGTGTCCAAGGCCCGTGTGCCCACTTCACCGTGGAAAAGAGCGGCTGTCGGACAGGCACCCGTCCACGTGATCTGTTCCGAAGGGGCCCCATCATACACTTGTTGGGCCAAAGAGACAAGTACAAACGAGAGCTTCGGTGTGAACTACTCGGCTCACCTCTCCTGAGGAGCTTCGACCCCTTGGGCAGCCCCATCCCGCTTCCTTCCAACAGAGAACCACAGGGGTCAGGGAGGCCTCGAGGCGCTCTTCTCCATTCTTCAGGAACACGCCCTGCGCATCAACATGGTACCCGTTGCAGGGTTTTCACCGCTCGCGGATTTGATAAGTGACGCGCGCATCCACCAGACGCATCATTTGTTCTTCCAGACCAGGCTGGTACTCGTCGGGGGTCATAAACAAGATGAGATAAAGGATGTGGTCTCCGCTCGGCAGCCCGGGTTTTGTGCGCACCTCGAAGCCCGCTTCCGGCTCGGAGCCGGGAACATCTTCGGGGGTGTTGGCCGCCCCGGGGTCTTCGAGTAGATAGAGATGGACTGTCGCATGCCGCCGGACCGTCTCCGGTAGTTCGGCCATATGAAAAACCGTCCCCGCCTCCCCGTCCACCGCAATCCAGCGCCCCGGCTGGTCGATCTCCAGGGGCTGACCGCGCGGGGGTCTCTGCCCGAGGAGCTGAAACTCGTCCGCGCCGTCCAGATGGGCACACCGGAATGACGTCCCCAGATAATCGGCTGTCAATCTCAGTGTGGCCCGATGGACCAAGAAACGAATGGGCAGAAGGAGCGGCACTTCCGAGTGCTCGGGATAGTAGGAATGATCGCAATTCACCCGGGGCGTTTTCAGGCCCAAAGGGAGTCGCACGGAATTCACCGTCCGGACAAGTGTGCGCACCGGACCGTCGATATACCGAACTGCTTAAGGGTCAGACCTACACATTACACTTTCTGCTTGACAAATCATCTTCTGGGACCCCCATGGGGTCGCGCCTACACATTGCACTTTTGGGCTCTTCACAATTTCATCTTCTCAATCAATTGAAAAGATAGATGCCCTTCCTCTTTGCATTTGGTTAGGGGCGGGAAAGGGGTTCCCCGTAATACGGGGGAGGCTTCAGGAATCGGGAGCGGTCCTTTTGGTTCTTGGGAGGCAGTTTACCCTCTTAGAAAGTTCCCTTCTAACGGGGTTTACATAATGACGTTATGTTGCGCTTACCGTCCCTTCGCTTCACTCCGGGACGCCGCGCGCCCAGCTTAGCTCTATCCTTGCCGACTTCGCCGGCTTCTACATTAAGGTATCTTGTGGTTAAGCCCGGTGTCCTGGCCCGCCTCAGCGTCGGATAACGTCGAACGTTATCGGATGCTGAGGGAACCGGGGAAGGGCAGGCGTGAACTTTCTTCTTTGATTGCCCGCTTAGCTTGGCCGTACCCGACAGGCCAGGACCCCGTTGCGCGGGGCAGGCCTTACAACGCGGCTTCCTCCCAAAAAACAAGCGGGTCAGCCCCGGTAAACCGGGACAGGCCTCAAGATTCCCCCAATTCCTGAAGCGATGCCTCTGGTGATATGGTCCTGTTCATACTCCCCGTCGCTTTCAAAACAAATATGGAGCACCTCAAACGGACGCCGTGGACTCTCGCGCATCCGGGTCAAGGCTTCAAGATCAGCTTCCCCATGACGGCGCCGCTCTCGAGGAGCTCATGGGCTCGCGCGGCTTCGGAGAGCGGCATCCGCTCATGAACATGGGGCCGGATCTTCTTGTCGGCCAAATGCGCAAAGAGTCTTTCCAGGGATTGGGCCATGAGGTCCGGGGCACTCTGGGCAACGGTATAGATCACAAATGTCCGAATGCCGACACTCTTTCCGAAGTGCGTCGCCAACTGCTCGGCCAGATTCCCTTCAGGCGGGCCGGCGGCAAAGCCAAACCAGATGAGATTGCCGAAGGGTGCCAGCACCTCGAGATCGCGCGCGAAGGTATCCCCCGCCACCGAGTTCAGCACGAGATCGACGCCTCTGTTGTAGGTAATCTCCATGATCCGCTTCACGACATCATCGGTCCGGTAATTGATGATATAGTCGATCCCCTGTTGCACCGTGTAAGCCACCTTCTCCCGGGAGCTCGTCAGACCGATTACCTTTGCGCCCGCTTCTTTTGCCAGCTGAATCACGGCGGTGCCCACCCCACCGGCCGCAGCATGGACCAGAATGGTCTGCCCTGGCTGAACCTGAGCCATGGTGTGGAGCATGTGATAGGCTGTGGCATAGTTGACAATAACGGCCGCCGCTTCATCCAGGTCCAGCCCCTCGGGGAGGGGTGTGACCGATGCGGCGTCGGCCAGAACATACTGGGCGTAGCATTTCTCACCGAGCAGTGCCACCGGTTGCCCCGGCCGCACCCGGGTTACCTCGTCCCCCACGGCTTCCACGAGCCCGCTGCACTCCAGGCCCGGTATGGCCGGCAAGGGCGGCATAAAGGGATAGGTCCCCCTGCGCACCATGGTGTCGGCGAAATTCACGGAAGCTGCTGCGACTTTCACCAGAACCTGCCCATTGCCCGGCGTCGGCTTCTCCACGTCTTCGTACTGGAGTACATCCGCACCACCCGTCTGATAAATTCGTATGGCTTTCATAACTGAATCCCCTGAAGAACACCCGTGCGCCGCTTCGCTGACCGACCACGGGAGCAAGCCCCATCGACTTCAACCACGAGATGGCAGCATTGTATCTTCGATGCCGCACCCTGGTCAAATCCGCACCCGTTGCGAGCAGTCTGAAAATAAAATTCGTGTGAGTGGTTCTAATATGAAGGAAAACTGGCACTGATGGCTTGAAAGTGCTTTTATATCTTTTAATTGAGATAATATAGAAATAAATCGTCCGGAAAACTCACTGATCATCGAAGAATCGCCGGCAAGGGATCCGACATATCCCCCTCAGGGTAACGATGAAAGACGCTGAGAACCACTTTTCTTCGCGACCTTGCCTCTTCCCGGGTTACTAAAGTATCGATATCCCCCTTATTTCTAATGCATGAAAGGAGGCTCCCATGCGGCATTACGTGATCTCAGTCTCGGCCTGCGCGGTCGCGGTGTTCGCCTTTGTAGCATGGATGGGGAGCGCGTGGGCCCTGACAGTCGGACAGACGTTTCACTTTACGGATAACCGGGGTGTCAGCGAAGGCACACCGGTTTGGCGCCAGAACATCCAGGCGAATATCACCGATATCGTCACAGCCCTGGACCCTCTCACAGCATCGCAAAACGGCACCGCGCTCAATATGGTCCCGCTGAATCAAACCCTCTTTCCGAACCGCTATGCCGCCAGCCGGCCTGTCGACGGAACCCTCCTGGGACCTTGGGTGATTACCGGCACGGACGAAGCAGGGACGACCTCGGCCTTTACCACTGCCATTCCTGCACTGCAGCAAGTCCCGTTGGTCAGCAATCTGCAAATCATCGGCAACGGCGTCACACCGGCACTGGTGTGGGATCTTCCGGATTTGTGCGAGTTTGACATAGACCGTATCCGCGTCCGCGCGGTGGATGCTGCAACGGGGAATCAATTCATCCAGTCCGGTGCCCTGCTCACAGACAGCGAGACATTCATCGTACCCAACGGATGGCTCTCGGTCGGTAACGCCTATACCTTCAGGGTGTTGTTGGAGGATCTGGAGTATATCTCCCCCGGTGTGGACGGCAGCCCGCTCTTTCTTGAGAACCGCTCGAGCACGTTTTCACAGCTCTTCACGCCTGTGCCCGAGCCGGCATCGCTGCTCCTTCTCGGGTCCGGATTGATCGGGCTAATCGCCATCAGTCGAAAGAGCAGATAGAGAACCCTCAACGATCTGTCCCTTCTCGTTTCACGCTCCGAAGATGTGCTACGCGCGCTCCAGGGAGCACTCAGCACCCTCGGGCGCTGCAAAGACCAACAGAATTGGCTATCCCGCCCGGCCCGTTTGCCCATCTCTTTTCCTCGGCAGAGATATTCGTGACATTCGAGCGTTTTCCCTTCCTTCGAAAGACCCCATGGGGATGCTCCGGCCCGATGGAACTGAAAATCTGGAACCCAGGGGAACTTCCTCTTAAGTGCACTTGTCTAAAGGGGTGAACGGCAGAGATGACAAAGCAACGACATGGCGACACTCGAACGTATTGAAAGGAGAGCCCCCAATGAAGATCAGACACCCCAAAACAATCTATTCCGTAGCGGCAGCGCTGATGGGCATCGTGTTGTCGGCAACCCTCGTCTTTTCACAACCGCCCGGCGGCGGACAATGGCAGCAGAGCGAAGTCAGAAAAGAGAGAATGGCCTACCGAATCCAGGCCATGGAAGAGCGGCTCGGGTTGAGCGACGCGCAAAAAGAGCTCTTGGCGGCCCACAGAGAGAAGCAGTGGGAAGCCGCTGCGGAGCTGCGTACAAGGCTCCGGGAAACCCGGCAAGCCTTGAAAGCGGAGCTGACGCAGATGGACTTGGACGATGCGAAGATCGACCTGCTTCAGAGCGAAGCGAAATCATTGCAGGCCCAGATGGCGGACAATCGGCTCGCGGGAGTCCTGGAAGTTCGCGAAATTCTGACGCCCGATCAGTTCTCCCAGTTCATGGCGCTCAAGGGAAAACATAAAGGCCGCATGAAAGGAAACTGCAATGCTGGCGAATGGCGCCGGCAGTAAACAGCATCCCCCTTCCTTCCCCGGACCGACGCTCGGTCGGTCCGGGCCGGTCGGCCCATCCGGCTGAGATGAGCAGGACGAGACTCCTCTGCGTCGGTCTTCACCCGAGCATCGTATGGCAATAGATGGTTTTTTCATACCATTGGGAGAGGCTGCGGGCGGTCTTGCGATTGATTCCCACAGAGACCAGTCTGCAATAGAGGTGCAGGGGGTTCAAATAATGTCTGAATCTGTCTTTCCTGCTCACCATGATCGCTCACCTCCTTCGCGCTTCTGTTTGAATAGACGAACGCTCGGAAGAAATCCTGCAGACAGTTCCGCCCGAAGTTCGCATGAGACTTCTCCGCCCCCGCTCCTCTCCCCGCGCCTCAGGGGGGGCCGCCCTTTCGTAAAAGCTTGACAAACGCCGTTCACGGCGTAGGATAAGGGCAACTGGTCTACGCCCGTGCAGACCTGTGAACTCTGGGGCCTGGCCAAGAGGTTTTCGGGCCCTCATCTCGAGGATGTCCCTCGGCATTAACAGGGTTGAATCTATGGCGTTATCTCAGCTGGAACACCTCCTTCGTCAGATCGGCAACACCGACCTCATGGAGCTGACACAGTTCAATCCCCAGGGAAGGGTGCGGGTTTTCGCGAAGCTCGAGATGAACAATCTCACGGGGTCCGTCAAGGATCGGCCCGCCCGAAACATGATCGAAGAGGCGGAAAAAACGGGGAGGTTGGAGCCGGGAAAGACTGTCCTGGAGTCGACGTCGGGAAACACAGGGATCGCCTTGGCGGCCATCGGGCGGGCCAAGGGTTACCCGGTGAAACTGGTGATACCGGAGACGGTCAGTCGTGAGAGAAAGGAGCTGCTAGCCGGTTTTGGTGCGGAGATCGTCCTGAGCAGCGGCATGGAAGGTGCCGACGGCGCATACAATCTGGCCAACACCCTCTACGAGGAAGATCCGGACAGGTTCTTCAAGGCGGATCAGTATGCCAACCCCGACAACCCCGCGGCCCACTGCAATACCACGGGCGAGGAAATCTGGCGCCAGACGGAGGGACAGGTGACGCACTTTGTGGCGGCCACGGGAACAAGCGGTACTCTCATGGGAACCACCCGTCGGTTGAAAACGCATAATGGGCAAATCAAGGTCTACGGGGCCCAGCCCGCAGAGGAAATGCACGGCGTGGAAGGCTTGAAGAATTATTCGGCCGAAATGGTGCCGGCCATCTATGAACCACAACTGCTGGACGGTGTGATCCGGATCGGCACGCAGGATGCCTATGACATGATGGTGCGCCTGGCCAGGGAGGCCCGCGTCTTCGCCGGTCCCAGCGCGGGTCTCAATGTCTGTGCAGCGCTGAAGCTGGCAGCAGAGCTAGACCAGGGCCTCATCGTTACCGTGCTGCCGGACTCGGGATATCGTTATGTCAGCACGGGGCTTTTCCCGGACGATCTTTTCGATGTGCATCTGGCATCCCAACAGATGGTGGAGATCACGAAACATGCCGGCAGCGGATACCCCCATGAGGTCTGCGGCCTTCTGGCCGGAACCATCGAGCCGCACCGCAAAGTGGTCACACGGGTCTTTCCGTGCAAGAACATCAACCGGCAGCGTGCACGGGATCGGTTCGAAATCGACCCCCGCCAGTATCTGGAAATCACCGAGGCCTTGACGGAAGACGAAACCATCCTCGGCATCTACCACTCCCACCCCGATCATCCCTCCAGACCGTCACCGACGGATCTCTCCCGGGCCTTCCCGGTCTACTCCTATCTGATTGCCGCAACCATCGACGCCACGGTCAGTTCGACCCGCTCGTGGACATTGCATGAAGAAAAGGGTGTCTTCGAGGAAGAATTCATCAAGGTGACGTGAGGCAGAGCCAAGCTCGCTCAGCCTCGGGAGCGCCGGGCCGGCTCCATGCCGAGTTTCCTTCGCAGGGTCAGGCGGTTGATTCCGAGGACCCGGGCCGCTTCTGATAGATTGTCCCGGGTCAAGGAGAGCACATACTCCAGGAGGTGTTTGTCGACCTCCTCGTGGATCTTCCTGTGAATATTACGCTCCTTGGTCTCGACAAATTCCTTCAAAATGGGAACCAAAGCGGAGGCAAGTGTGTCGGACAAGCCCGCTTGCTGTTTCGTGGCACCATGGGTGCCGAGATCTTTCAATTCATGGGATGTCAAATAGGCCACTTTACTCAGGGCCATCGCGGACCGGATCGTGTTTTCCAGCTCTCGAATATTTCCGGGCCAGTCATAGGCCAGCATTTGATCCCTGAACGTGCGGGTCATCCCCTGAATTCGGGTCCGGGTGGTGTGCCGGTATCGGTGAATGAAAAAATGAATCAACGGCAGGATATCCTTCTTGCGCTTGCGCAGAGGCGGGATGTGGATGGTGGCCACACTCAATCGGTGGAACAGATCCTCCCGAAATTTGCCCCGCCGGACCATGGCGGGCAGATCTCTGTTGGTCGCCGAAATGACCCGCACGTTGACCTGCGCTTCCTGGGTGCTCCCCAAAGGATAAAACGTCTGGGTTTGGATGAAGCGAAGGAGTTTTCCCTGGATGGAAAAGGGCAGTTCGCCGATCTCATCAAAAAAGACACATCCGCCGTCCGCGATCTTGAGGAACCCCTCCTTGGCCGAAAGGGCCCCGGTAAACGCGCCTTTCTCAAAACCGAACAGTTCCGATTCCAGCAGGGTGTCGGGAATGGCCGCGCAGTTGATCACCACAAAGGGTTTCCCGAAGCGCTGCGACAGCTGCGCGATGGACTCGGCAATGAGCTCCTTTCCTGTTCCTGTCTCACCCGTAATCAGCACCGGGACTTCCACCTGTGCCAGTCGGGCCAGTTTCTTGCAGACATCCATGATCAGCGCTGATCGCCCGACAATGGCGCACGTGGGATCGATGGTGTAGCTCCCTTTGCCCGTTTCAATGCGCGCGCTCAACTCCTCGCGGATCTCCTGCAGTTCCTGAATCAAACCGGCAACAACCTCTTTTCTCAGAGGCCGGTGCACAACTTCGTAGGCTCCCGATGTGGTCGCATCGATGACGGACCCCGTCCTCTTTTCCTGGGTGACGGCAACGACAAAGGTCCGTGCGGCAAGCTCTCCGAGGAGATCGGTGCCCAGGGTGTCGATATCGAGAAAGACGACACGCTCCGCCCCGGCGGCCCTCCCCGTGAGCACACGAACGCCTTGGGGCAACACAGAGGTCAACTCTCTTTTCAGGGCGGGGTCTTTCGTCATCAGACGGATTGTTTCGCGCTTCATCGTATATTTCTTATACAGCATGGTTAATAAATAATCAACATTTTTCGCCCGGGACGGATGAAGAACCTCTTTTGGCAAGGCTCGCAGGTGGCACGGGAGTTGCTATTCATGAGCGAAGGAAAAAGGGGAACTGGATCATCCCACCCATCCCGGCCCGGGTTGAACCGGCCGGAGCATCGGTGTTGAAATGTTCATAGGGGGAGAAAGGAAAAACGATGAATGTCAATCTGGAAGAACTCAAGCGGGTGGGAATCATTGCGCAGCGGCAGAAGGACTATTTCCTGTTCCGGCTGCGCACGGTGGCCGGTGAATTGACGGCGGAGCAATTGAGTGCAGCCGCGGCCATCTCGAGGGAATATGCAGACGGCAAAGTGCATCTGAGCACACGTCAGGGGGTAGAGATCCACAACATACATGTGAGCAGACTGCGGGAAGTGAGCGACAGGCTCGAAAAAGAAGGGATCACCCTCGGCGCCTGCGGCCCGCGGGGCAGGGGCATCGTAGCCTGCCCGGGACGGGCAACCTGTGCATTCGGCTTGGTCGACACCAAGGAACTCGCGGGCGAGCTGGACCGCGAGTATTTCCGTAAAGACGCTCCCCATAAATTCAAGATCGGTGTCTCGGGCTGCCCCAACAACTGCTCCAAACCAATCGAGAATGACATCGGGGTGATGGGAGGGGTCTTGCCGGGCTGGCAGAAGGACCAATGCATCCATTGCCGCCTCTGTCTGCATATCTGCCCGACGGAGGCATTGGAGAATCGGGAAGACCACTATATTCTGGACCTGGAAAAGTGCATCCTGTGCGGTCTCTGCATTGTCAACTGCCCGGCCAATGCCTGGGAGCCGAGACAGCGCGGCTATACACTCTTCCTGGGCGGCACCATGGGTAAGAAGCCCCGGCTCGCCAGCCGGGCAAAAATCTTGATTGAATCGAAAGAAGAACTGCTGCGCTTCATCAAGGCCGCCTTTGACTTCTATGTTCACCATGGGCGGAAGAAGGAGCGCTTCGGCCACACGCTCGACAGAGTCGGCCTTGAGCGGGCCCTGGAACAGATACTGGCCAAAGAGACTCAGACCCTGGACCTCCGGGGGGTCAGCTGTCCCATGAATTTTGTCCGGGCAAAACTCGCAATCGAGGATATTGATGAGGGGCAGCGGATCGAGTTCTTTCTCGATGAAGGGGAGCCGCTGGTCAATGTGACAAGGAGCTTGAAAAACGAAGGCCATCGGGTCCTCCATGTGGCGCCGGAGGAAAGATATTTCAGGGTGCTTGTCGAAAAGCGGACCCACAAGTTCGCCCGGGCGGTTTAATGCAGCCTAATCACGATGGCCAAAGCTTCGTCAAACGAGCCCCGTGGAAACAGAGTCCGGCTGTGCCCTGGAAAACGCCCACCTCCTTGAGCACGTAGAAGCAAAAGTAACTGGACCTCATAATGTGCAGAGTACTCGTCATTCATAACCAAGGGATGTCTTTGGACACGTTTCGATTCTTGTTCATGCAATCGGGATATCATGTTGAAACGGCGACCAGTGGAGAACAGGGGATTCAGAAGCTGGAGGCGATACGGTTTGATCTGGTTATCACGGATGTGCGTTCGCCAGGGATCGATGGGCGTCGGATTGCCCGTCACATCAGAAATTCGGGTCGCCGGTATTTACCCATTGTTGCGATTTCCTCGACGCCCCTGGCGCGGCAGTTTGATTTCGACCTGGTCATTTCTAATCTCTTGGACATGATCCTCCTGAGAGGATTTCTAAAAAAAATGACTTCCAATAACTCACTCCGTGACGATCTCGGACCACCGTCGGGGTCCCCGGAATCATAAGAGTGTCTGAAACGTCGACCGCCAAGGTGCGGTGAAAACGGCCGAGATTACAGATAGTGGGAAGGAAGTGCTCGCCTGATCGAGCCGTTTGAATGTTCAGTTTCCCTCGCGCACCCCTTTCTTCTTGGTTCTCTCCGGATAGATATAACTGATGGGGGGATTCTTGGCAGAGGGATTCGTCGGCGCATAGGCCACCACTTCAAACCCCGAAAGGCGAAGCTCGCCCTTCACCTTGGTCATGTAGAGCTGCACAACGGCGTCGCTCCTGCCTCTGAGCAAATAGTTGGAACTGACCAGGTCATAGTGCACGAAAGCGTTTTTCAGGGCGGCCTCATCGAGCACCTTGCTTCGCGGGACCAGCTGAATTCGCTCATAGGTCCCACTGAAGCCATAGGTCTTCTTCAGTTTCTGGTTGAGGCGACGCAGGGTGCGGGTCCCCACTTTTTGCCTGATCTTCGGTGCGAGCACCGGTTTGATCGACTCCAGCTTGTAGCTCACGAATTTTTCGATGCAGGCCTGTTCGAAGGCCTCTGCTTCCGGCACGGAACTCTTGGACACCACATCGTACTCCATCCGCCCGTCATCATAATGATGGTATCCCAGGTGGTATTTGCTGATCGAGAAGCAGCCGCTCAGCAGTAAACCGAGCAGCAGACTTGCGGCAAAGCGTCTATCAACCATGAAGCTTCCTTTCGTCCATCGCACCATCCGTCCCCGTCAGTCCATGTGGCAAGGCTCCATCGGGCGCGCGCCGCCGATACAGAATCAGAGACAACATGTTATCAGTCTATAAACAAGCCGTGGGGCTGTCAAAATGTTTTTTCCGCTCTCACAGGTGGGCACCAGATACGCCTAGCGGCAAGCCTGCGGCCGGAGAGGCTTCCCGTGCAAGGCATCGATCAAAGAGCGGCCGTCGGATTTCTTATCGGCCGGACCACAGCAACACTTGATCCATTGGAGAAGTTTAGGGAAAGGCTCGGAGGGCAAAGCAAATCCGGTGCCCGACCACCGTCCGCGGGGGGCAAGGGGATCCCCCCTGGCCGGTGTCGGGCACCGCGCAGACAACGTTATTCAGCTTTGTGGTACTTGCGAGCGTAGGCCGCTCCCGAAAGGAGCGAAACACCGAGTAGAACAAGTGTGGCAGGCTCAGGCACGGGCGCTGCCGCTTTGTCGTCCTCACTCGAATTGTCATCCCGGTAAAGCTTGTCTATTTTTGCAGTCTTGGTTTTATAGGCCTTTTCACTCTTCTTCGCGTGGGGCCGGTCCAGACCATCCTTTTTCGGATAACCATAGGCTGCACCCGATCCCACAAGGAAAAGCACAACCATCAGTACGATCCATCGTTTCATAGCGTCTAACCTCCTCTCCACGACTTCATGATTCGCGACGCTCTGCTGGAACTTTCCCGTAACAGAGAGGCAACGGCGCTCTTTCTCTTATC
The DNA here is from genome assembly GCA_947259355.1 of uncultured Nitrospirota bacterium. GTDB lineage: Bacteria > CG2-30-53-67 > CG2-30-53-67 > CG2-30-53-67 > CG2-30-53-67 > CALZGC01. The sequence continues at coordinate 56,074 of CAMYMF010000010.1, forward strand.
CGTCCGACGAATTCGGATCGACAAAACTTCACCAAATGCTTCCAATCACAAACCCGTGAAAAAGCAAGATGGATGCCAAACTTACAACCTATTGTTTTTACGCAAATTTCTGCCCCAGCAACACAGAACTGCCCGACGATGGGCAAGGAAGTGTAAAGATTGCCGACAGTTGGCCCTCTACCTCTGGGCAGAGGGTAGAAACTCTATCAAATACAATATGTTAGGGTTGTAAGCCTTCTCGACAGGGCCTAAAAAATCAGATATAAGACGTTTTTGATCTAAAAAACCAGAATTATGAACCTAAGGACCCAAAATACCCTGTTAATAACTCTCAAAGTGCTCATTCTGGCATAGAAGAGGGTCTGTCTTTCCCGGCCGGGGGCTCAAAGCTCGCCGCGCGTTGCGGCCATGGCATAGGGGCACCTTGAGGGTGAGGCCACCGGACGCAACGCTGGCCGGCCAGATTATGAATCGCATATTCCTTCGAATCCTGTTATCCTGTCGCAGCGTTCCCTGGCCGCTTGCCCTTTGACAGCGGCTGAGAGGCGCCCACCCGGGGGCCCCCTCTCGAAACCGATGCGTCATCGATCCTCAATGCCATGAGCCCACTTCACATAACCCTGCTGCTCTGTGCTGCGGAAGTGCTGGGACTGGCCGGTCTTGCCACCTTCCCTTCCCTGCTCCCCTATTTCATGGAAGCCTGGCAGTTGAGCAACACCGAAGCCGGGTGGTTGAGCGCCATCTACTATGCCGCCTACGTGGTCATGGTACCCATGCTGACGGCCGTCACTGACCGGCGGGACGCCCGCAACATACTGCTCGCAAGTCTGGCAATCGGCGCGCTGGCCTCCCTGGGGTTTGCCTGGGGGGCCCAGGGGTTTTGGTCCGCGCTGGTGCTCCGTTTTCTGGCGGGAGTGAGCCTGGCGGGCATCTATATGCCCGGTCTCAAACTGCTCAGTGACCATACGGAAGGCCCGCGCCAGTCACGTTACGTCTCCTTCTACACGGCGTCTTTCAGCTTGGGCGCGAGCCTCTCCTACTTCATGGCGGGCGAGGTATTCGCTCTGCTTGACTGGCGCTGGAGCTTCGGGGTGGCGGGTTCTTTCACGTTCCTGGGCGCGCTCCTCGTCTGGCTCTGGGTCCCGGCGGGACGGATGCCAGCGTCCGTGAGCCGGCGGGCGGGCCAAAACAGTCTCCGCGCCGTTCTGCGCAACCGAAATACCATGGCCTTTGTCCTGGCCTATGCCGCCCATATGTGGGAACTTTTCAGCATGCGATCGTGGATGGTGGCATTCCTGGACTACTCCCGCCGCCTGCAGCCGGCGGGGACGCTCGACTGGAGCCCCACGCAGGTGGTGGCCCTCATCAATCTGATCGGGCTGCCGGCCAGCATCGCCGGCAATGAGTTGTGCCGTCGTTTCGGGCGCAAAAAAGTACTGGTACGCATCATGGTCGCGTCTGCCCTGCTCAGCGCGGGGCTTGGCTTCGCCGCGCCCCTCCCCTATGGCGTGGTCGTCTCTCTGGGATTGCTCTATGGGGTTTTCGTCCTGGGGGACTCCGCGTCGCTGACGGCGGGTGCGGTTGCCAGCGCGCCGGCCGGCGGGCGCGGGGCAACCCTCGCGGTGCACTCCACCTTCGGCTTTGGTGCAGCGTTCCTCGGCCCCCTGGCGACGGGCATCATCATGGATATTCTTGGGGGAAACACAGGCCTCGCCTGGGGTGCAGCCTTTATCACCATGGGAGCCGGCTGTGCTCTGGGGCCGCTGGCACTGAACCTTCTCCACGAGGAGAAACCCGGGGAACGCGACCCGGGTCTATCATTGTGAGCCCCCCGTCTCACTGCTGCGCGCGCCACGAGAGACAGCATTTCTTGAATTTCTTCCCGCTGCCGCAGGGACACGGATCGTTTCGACCGACGTCGGTGTAGGCCTTTCGGAAGGTCTCACCCCGCATCGAACCATCGTCTCGGAAACGACCGAGATACTCCGGTGTCAGACGTAACACCGCGTCGGCCAGCTCCTTTGCGTCGGGGAAGTGCCCCGTGGTAGCAAGATAACCAAAGAAGCCCTGGAGCAACTCGGGAAACCCTTTTCGGACCGGCACCGGCAGGTCAAGGCGGCCCACCCCGTTGAGCGACTCCGGCAGTCCACCCACGCGGAGATCGCTTCCTCCGTGCTCGCACCAGAACAGCAGGAGCGCCTCGGCATGCTCTTTGAGCTTCGAATCAAGGAAACGGAAATGCTCTGAAGCACAGTAATCCGATACCGCGTCGCGCAACGCCTTCATGCCTTTGTCCTCACCTTTCTGTCTCCCTGCCCAGAGCAGGCCATACTGAATGTCCATCATGGACCCAGTACGCCGGGTTCCCCGCCTTCAATCTTTCGAGAACCGTTGACGGCCCGCTGCCGACGGCAGTGCGTTGGCCAGTATATAATGATTCGCATCCTCTGTCATGCTTCTTTCTCGCCACCGAATGCCGCGCGCTGTGCTGCACCCCCGGCCCGAAGGACCGCCGATTGCGTAGACGGGGCCTCGGGCAAAACGGACTTGACAAGGGTTCACAGCTAGGGATAGATAAGTTGGGGAAAAAGGATGAAACGTTCGCGAGAAGGAGGCAGAAGATGATCGACGCTCGCCGATACTTGGTCAGTTGTGTAATTCTTGGAGGAGCTCTTGTCCTGCTCGCAGCCTGCGCCACCACGGCTGTATCCCCAGGGCCGGAAGTGAGAAAGGACGTCGTCTACACCTGCGATTGCGGCCCCCAGTGCCAGTGCAATGCCGTTAGCACCGAGGCGGGGAAGTGCGCCTGCGGGAAGCCTCTCAAATGGGGTCACGTCGTGAGGGTGGAAGGAAACGACGCCCTGGTGTGCCAGTGTGCAGAAGGGTGCCGGTGCGCCGGTCTCGGTCCGAACGATTCCACCAAATGTGCCTGCGGCAATCCCGTGAAACGGGTGAACCTGGCTGGGACCGGGGTCCACTTCTGCAACTGCGGCGGCTCCTGCACATGCAACACTGTGTCCCATCGAGCGGAGCAGTGTAAGTGCGGCATGGAATTAAAGAAGGTGGATTAGCGTCACATCCGCTCAATAATAACATTTCTTCATGAAGGGACATTGGCTGCACGATGTGCTGGACGCGACGTCGCACCGCTCGACCACAGACACCTGGTTGCACCCAACGGATTCCCGCCCCGCCCGGACGTAACCAAAGTGCTTGTTAGAGAAAGCGATGCAGGGGCCCGCCTGCAACATCTCGCCCAGGAAGGCTGCCGCCAAAGGCCGATCCGAACAGATGTCTGACTCATCCTCTCTGCGCCTGCAATTCATTGTCTTCTCCCTCATATCCGCCTCTTTCACCAATGTCTACATCACCCAGCCAGTGTTGCCCATACTGCAGCAGGAGTTCGCGGCGGACCTGGTCCTCGTTTCCCTTAGTGTCTCCGCCGTCATTCTGGGCATCGCCCTGTCCAACCTCCCCTTCGGCCTTGTGGCGGACAAATGGCCCATTCATCCGATCATCCTGACCGGCGGATCTCTGGTGGCCCTGGCCGGGCTGGTCTGCGCACTGACGCCGGACCTGTGGGTCCTGATCGTTGCGCGATTTCTGCAGGGGCTTTTCATTCCGGCTTTGACGACCTGCCTGGCGGCCTACCTGGCCCGCACCCTGCCACCGGCCCGCCTGAACGTCGTCATGGGCTCCTACGTCTCGGCCACCGTCGTGGGAGGGCTGGGCGGTCGCCTGCTGGGCGGTTGGATCCACCCACCCCTGCACTGGCGCTACGCCTTTGTGTCGGCCTCCGTGCTGATCTTGCTCGCGACACTCAACGCCTGGCGGCGCCTGCCGCGCACCCCCATGGAATCGGGACCCCGCCGAAGCTCGGTCGGCTTTCTGGCACTGCTGCGGCGTCGCGAGCTGCTGCGTATCTACGCCTGCGCCGCCGGAAGTTTTGCCCTTTTCTCGACAGTGTTCAATTATCTCCCGTTCCGATTGAGTGGCGCACCCTTTTACTTCTCCACCGAATTGACGACCCTGCTTTACCTGGTTTATGTGGTGGGCATCTTCATGGGACCCACGGCTGGCCGGATGAGCAACGCCATGGGCAGCGGCAACACGCTCCTCGTGGGAAGCGCGCTGCTGGCGGTGTCGCTGGGGATCCTGTCGCTTCCCTCCATTGTCGCCGTTGTGGCCGGACTCCTGATTCTGTGCGCCGGGTTCTTCATGGTGCATGCGGCGGCCGTGGGATCTCTCAACCGGAAGCTCACCAGCGGTCAGGGAAGGGCCAATGCCCTCTATGTTCTCTTCTACTATACCGGCGGCTGGCTCGGCATCACGGCGTGCGGGTTTGCTTACAAGTTGGCCGGCTGGCGTGCCGTGGTCGCGCTCTGCATGCTCCTGGTGATCTTTCCCCTTCGAACAGGCCTGGGGGAGAGGAGAACCATCTGATCCCGCAACGGCAGTGCCTGCAGCGGGGAAGGCGCTGCAGCTGCACTACACAGCACACGTGTTCGCGGGTATACTCAAAGCCGGTACCCCGCGGAACAAATCAACCGACGGAGTGCATCATGAAGATCCCCGTCTATCACGTCGACGCTTTCACGCAAAAGGTCTTCCAGGGAAACCCGGCGGCCGTCTGCCTTCTGAAGACGTGGCTTGACGATCAGACATTGTTGAACATCGCGGCCGAGAACAATCTCTCCGAAACAGCCTTTCTCGTGTCCCTCTCGTCTGGGCGTTACGGACTAAGGTGGTTCACGCCGACTTTGGAGATGGATCTTTGCGGCCACGCCACCCTGGCCAGCGCCTTTGTACTGTTCAAACACTACGATCAAAACCTGACGAGACTGCACTTCGAAACAGCCAGTGGGGTTCTGGCGGTGGAGAAATCGGATGACCTTCTCGCCATGGACTTCCCTGCCAGAGAGGCGACTCCCGTCGAAGCCTCACCGGAATTGGTCGAAGCCCTGGGCGGTTCACCGGTGGCCGTGCTTCGGTCGCGCGACCTCATGGCCGTCTTTGAAACAGAATCGGTCATTGCAAAGATGGCGCCGGACATCAAAAAGATAAGACAGCTCGATGCCTTTGGGGTCATTGTGACAGCCCCCGGCGCGACGGTCGATTTTGTCTCCCGCTTTTTTGCGCCCAAGGCGGGCGCGCCGGAGGACCCCGTCACAGGTTCTGCGCATTGCACTCTGGTTCCCTACTGGGCGGAGCGCCTGCGAAAGACCGAGCTGCACGCACGTCAATTGTCTGCCCGCGGCGGAGAACTCTTCTGCCGACATCTCGGCGACCGCGTCCGGATCGCAGGACACGCCGTGCTCTTTGCGCAGGGCGAGATCCATCTGTGATTGTGCTGCCGGCGCCTCGTTGTCAGGGAAATTCTTACCTGTCTTCTTCGTACAATCAATAGCGTCCAATGACAAAATTTCGTCGTCATTACATTGGCTCATCGTGTCAAATTCTTTGCTGTCGGACTAGACATAGTTGCGATTATCATGTATTTTTTTGTTGGTTGGCTGGCAGCTACGAATTTCCGTCATTTTGGCTGCGGCAGGGGGTCCTACGTCACCGCGGTTGTCTTCTGTTGAGATCATCTCAAGAATGCACTGACAGAAGGATGTGACTAGGCCATCCGGGGGACAACCGGCTCGTGATCCCCGAGACTAGGAGATTATGACGCAAGAGAGCTATGCCTGGGATTCGGCGGAGTATGCGAAGCATTCCGACGCGCAGTATGCGTGGGCCCTCGAGCTGATTGGCAAACTGAACCTGAAAGGGGATGAGTCGGTTCTCGATATCGGCTGCGGCGATGGACGGGTCACGCTGGTCCTCGCGAAACAGGTGTCAAAGGGGCACGTTGTTGGCATCGACAGCTCGCAAAGCATGATCGCCCTGGCGCAAAAGCGCCTGCGCGAATCGGACTGTCGCAACACGGCCTTTGCCGTCGCCGATGCAACGGCGTTGCCCTTTGAGGACCGGTTCGACCTCGTCTTCTCCAACGCTGCGCTGCACTGGACCCGAAATCATTCGGCCGTTTTGAACGGGGTGAATAGAAGTCTTAAGCCTTCGGGATACGTGCTGATGCAGATGGGTGGCCGCGGCAATGCCCAGAACCTGATCGACATCATCGACGGCGTGCGGATCAGGAGAAAATGGCGAAGCCATTTCGACGGCTTCCGCTTTGCCTATGGGTTCTACGGTGTGCACGAGTATACGGGGTGGCTGGCAGACGCCGGCCTTCATGCAACGCGGGTTGAAGAAATCCCGAAGACCCTGCGGCAACAAGGCAAAGCCGGACTGGCCGGCTGGATTCGCACCACCTGGCTGCCCTACACCCAACGGGTTCCGGAGAACCTCAGAGAGGTCTTCATCTCCGAGGTGGTTGATGCGTATGTGAAAGTCCATCCCCCGAATGGTGAAGGGACCGTTTGTGTCGAGATGATACGGCTTGAAGTCGAGGCGGTTAAAGGGAAGATTAATGCTTAATCCGGATATACAAGAACTCAATACGACGAATATTTGCTGCCCCCTTGACGTCTATTTAGAGATGCAGCGCGTTTGCTCAGAGCTTTTGAACGCAATGGGCGACGAGTAGGGCATTGCGCCTTCATCATGAAGGACTGCATCATATCCCATAACCCCTTTCTAAATAAGGAGGCATGAGCCATGCACAGAAACATGAAAATCACATTCCTGCTTTTCGCCATGGTGGCCGCCTTCGGTCTGATCCTTGCGGGTCCGGCCTGGGCCAAGGTGGAAGGAGACATGATCACCTTCGGCGCTGCGGTCTCCTTTACCGGCAAGTACTCCACCAATGGCAAGCACACCAAGAACGGCTACGATCTCGCCGTCAAACGTCTCAATGAGATGGGCGGGGTCGAGGTGGCCGGAAAACACTACAAGATCGAGGTCAAATACTATGACGATGAATCGACACCGGCCCGGGCCGGTCAGCTCGCGGATCGCCTGATCAAGCAGGATGGTATCAAGTTCATCCTCGGGCCATACGGTTCAGGCCCCACCAAAGGGATGGCGCCGATCACCGAAAAGTACCAGGTCCCCATGGTGGAAGCCAACGGCGCCTCTCGGGCGCTCTTCAACAAAGGCTACCGTTACCTCTTTGCGGTGCTCACCACCTCCGAGCAGTATCTGACCGCGTCCGTCGATCTCCTGGCCGAGCAGTACCTGGCAGCGGGAAAGGATCCGCAGGATGCAAAAATCGCCGTCGCCGTGGAGAACGATCCCTTCTCCATGGACATTCGGGCGGGGATTCTGGACGACGCCCAGACCCACGGCATGCGGGTTGTCATCGACGACAAGCTACCCAAAGAACTCACCGACATGACGGTGACCCTCACCAAGGTCAAGGCCCTGAAACCGGACCTTCTGGTAGTGTCGGGCCACTCCAAGGGCGCGGCCCTGGCCGTTCGCCAGACAGCTCAGATGAAGGTTGATGTGGACATGCTGGCCATCACCCACTGTGAGGCGGCCGATGTGAAGGGCAAATTCGGGGCTGACGCGGAGTATACCCTCTGCGCGACCCAGTGGGCACCGACCATGTCTTACAAGGATGAATGGTTCGGCAGCGCCGGCGATTATGCCAAGCGTTTCGAGGAAGAATACGGCTATGTGCCTCCCTATCAGGCAGCCGAGTCGTCGGCGGCGGTGCTCGTCTATGTCAACGCCATTCAACGGGCCGGCTCCTTCGACAAGGAGAAGGTTCGGGACGCCATTGCGGCCACCGACATGGAGACGTTCTACGGCCGAGTCGATTTCGATGATACCGGAAAGAACATCGCCAAGCCGATGGTGCTGCGCCAGATCCAAAACGGTGAGTACGTTCCGGTGGCGCCGAGCCAGTTTGCCGCAGAGAAGGTCATCTACCCCCGACCCAAATGGAAGGATCGATAAGAACCGATAAACCGATGCCGCCCCCCGCCCTTCCATGAGACGGGGGGCGGCGCACACCGTAGGGATAGTCTGTGGACAATCTTCAAATACTATTTGCCGCCCCGGTCTTCTCCCTCCAGCTGCTCATCGATGGCATCCTCATCGGTGCCGTCTTTGCCCTCGCCGCCTATGGGATGGCCCTGGTCTGGGGGGTCATGAAGATCATCAATTTCGCCCAGGGCGAGTTTGTGATTCTGGGTGGCTTTTTGCTCTATGCACTCAAAGAGGCGGGTCTACATCCCTTTCTCGGTGTGCCGGTGGCGGCGGCCGCCCTCTTCGTGATCGGGTGGGTAATTTACCGGATCGCCATTGTGCGAGTGATAGAGAAGGATCTGTTCATTTCCATTCTGGCCACCTTTGGCATCGCCATCCTGCTGCAGCAGCTCATGAACCAGGTTTTCGGCGCCGATGTCCAGACGGTTGAGGCGGGCCTCGGCACGTGGTTCCTGATGGACGGCCAGGTCACGGTTCTGCAGATTAAAGTGGTCAGTTTCTTTATCGCCATGGTTCTGGGTGTCATCCTCGCCCTATTCCTGAAGAAGACGCGGCTTGGGCAGGCCATCCGCGCCACCGCCCAGCATTATCGGGCCGCCCAGATCCTGGGTGTCGATACGGACCGGGTCTACGCCATCACCTTTGCCCTGAACGCTGCCATTTGCGGGGCTGCCGGCGCCCTGGTCTCCATGATCTGGGTGATCCAGCCTTTCATGGGTTTGGCCTACACGATACGCTCCTTTATGATCGTCATCGTGGCGGGCCTTGGAAATGTGATCGGAGTGGCTCTGGCAGGGCTGGGACTGGGGGCAGCCGAGAACTTCGCCGGCTTTATTCTTGGCGCAGAATTTCAGGCGGCCTTTATTTTTTCTCTTCTGGTCGTGATTCTACTCTGGCGCAACTTCAGGCTCAGTTTGAAACGGGAGTATCTCGAATGATCGGGACCGGGCGTTGTTTTTTGGATGGTCCGCCAAACCTTGAGACGATTCCATGAACGGCAATAGTAGGAGAATACTCCTTTACGGCGGAATCGGGGTCCTGGCCCTTGCAGCCCCATGGCTGATGACGGCCTACCGGACGCAGTTGGCCTTCCTCTGGGTGATGATCCTCCTGGCCCTAACCTGGGATCTTGTGGGCGGCCAGATGGGCTACGCGTCCTTCGGAAATATCGTCTTTTTCGGTGTTGGGATGTACAGCACCGCAGTGATTCAACGGAACCTCCACTATGGTCTGGAAGAGTATGCCCATGTGGCCGGGCGGGTCGAGTCCCTGTCGTCGGGAGAGTATCTGACGGGATTGGGCCTCGGCATGGCGGTGGGGGCCGTGGCCGCGGTGGTGATTGCCTTGATCCTGGGCATCTGTATCCTGGCCATGGGGATGCGGGGGCCTTATTTTGGAATCTGTACCCTGGGGCTGGGGGTGGCCGCCGGAGAGATCGCCAGCGGCTGGGAGTATGTGGGCGCCGGTTCCGGGATGGTGACCCCGGTCTTCCCGGAGGGTCTGGGTGAGCGGGCGATCTTCTTCTATTTCATCTTTTTTTTCCTCACGGTGGTGACTTTCATAACGCTAAGGCGGCTCTATGCGGGACGCTTCGGTCTGGTGATCAACGCGATCCGGGACGACGAGGACAAGGCGGAGGCCATGGGTATTCGGACCACCCGGTACAAGATCACCGCCTGGTGTGTCTCCGCTTTCTTCCTCTCCCTGACTGGGGGCGCCGCCGGCCACCTCATCGGATTCATCGACCCCACGGAGGTCGCCTTTGCGGGCCCCACTTTCGGCGTCTGGATGATCCTCATGGCCATCCTCGGCGGCAAGGGGACCCTCTGGGGGCCGGTGATCGGTGCCGTCATCTTCCACGTGACGCAGGAGGTCTTCTGGACGTATCTTTTCGGCTGGCAGCGGGTGGCCCTCGGTGCCTTTATTGTCGCCATCGTGGTCTTCTTTCCCCAGGGTCTCATGGGATGGGCTCAAGACCGGTGGCCTGAGCGCTTCGGGCATTGGGTCGAGGAGAAAGCTCTGGCTGACACCCCTGGAGGAGAGGGGGCATGAACGATATCCAGCTGTCGGTCGAGGGTGTGAGCAAACGGTTCGGCGGTGTCGTCGCGAACGACAAGATCACCCTCAACGTTCCCCGGGGCCGCATCGTCGGTCTCATCGGTCCCAATGGCTCGGGCAAGACCACCCTGTTCAACTCCATCGTCGGATACCATCCGATCGATGAAGGCTCCATCCGGTTTGAGGAACACGAAATCAGCCGCAAACGGGTTGTCGAAATCGCTCGGCTCGGCATGATCCGAACGTTTCAGCAGACCCACATCTACGGGAAGATGACCTGCATGGAGAACATGAAGGTCAGTGTACCCCGAAACGGCGCGGGGGTGGCACGAATGTTCGCCCGATTCTCACCAGACGTCGTGGAGAAGTCCGAGAGTCTGCTGGAGTTCGTGGGCCTCTATCCCAAGCGGTATCTCCTCGCGGGGGATCTCTCCTTCGGCCAGCAGAAGCTCCTCGAATTTGCCATGGCCCTCATGAACGAGCCGAAGATGCTTCTCCTCGATGAGCCGACGGCCGGGATCAACCCGACCCTGATCAACGGGCTGATGGAGCGCCTTCAGCGGGCCAATGCCGATCTCGGGATTACCCTCTTTGTCATCGAACACAACATGCGGGTGATCATGAATCTTGCCGAAACCATTTACTGCCTGGCCCACGGGGAGCTGCTCTCATTCGGCACTCCCGAAGAGATTCAGCAGGATCAGACGGTGATCGATGCCTATCTGGGGGCCCACTGATGGACCGGGATGCCAAAAGAGAGGGTTTACAAAAGAGTGCGCGGGGTGGACGACTGGGGCCGGTAGAGCACGTGCTCTCCGTCGATGACGTGGAGCGCCAGGCGGCCCGCCTGACCGCCGAAGGGCCCCGTCCTGAGCAGCTGGCGGAACTTGCGGAAGCTAAGCCTCTCATTACCGTGGAGGCCTTGAAGGCGGGCTACGGCAAGATGATGGTCCTCCACGACTTCCATCTGCAGGTGGGCCGGGGGCAATCCCTCTGTCTCATTGGTCCCAACGGTGCCGGCAAATCGACCGTGCTCCATTCCATTTACGGTTTTACCAATATCAGCGGCGGCGAGATCCGAATGGGAGGACAGGAGGTGACCCGGCTGACGCCCAACGAAAAGCTCAAGAATGCGGGCATCGCCTACATTCTGCAGGACCAGTCGATCTTCGCGCAGATGAGCGTTGAGGAAAACCTGCTCATGGGAGGGTTCCTCATGGACTCCCAGGATGAGGCCCGGGCGGCCATGGAGCGGGTCTTGGCCAAGTATTCTCAACTGGCGGAACGGCGCCATCAGCGCGCGGGGGTTCTCTCCGGCGGCGAGAGGCGGCTTCTGGAAATCTCGCGAGCGCTCATCATGAACCCCGATGTCCTCCTGGTGGACGAACCCTCTATCGGTCTGGAACCGAAGTATATCTCCATGGTCTTTGAAATCCTGGATGATCTGCAACGAAACGAGGGAAAGACCATCATCATGGTGGAACAGAATGCCCGCAAGGGGCTTGAGTTCGCCGATATCGGCTACGTGCTGGTCTCCGGACAGCTGGCCATGGCCGGCCGGGGCGATGATCTGCTGGAGGACCCCGAAGTGGGGCGCCTTTTTCTGGGCGGTTAGCACCGGACTAACCCGCGACCGTCTCTCCGGGTTCAAACGCGGAAAATTCCCGCTCAATTCTGACCTACAGGGCCTCGGCAATGGCCGCGCCCAAATCGACCGTGGTCGCCTTACCGCCCATGTCGGGCGTTCTGGTGGACCCCTCTTCCAGGACCGTCTCAATGGCGCTCTCTATCACAGCCGCGGCATCGGGATGCCCCAGGTGATCTAGCATCATGGCGCCGGACCAGATCTGGCCGATGGGGTTGGCGATCCCCTTCCCCGCAATATCTGGCGCCGAGCCATGGACCGGCTCAAACATGGAGGGGTATTTCCGCTCCGGATTGATGTTGGCCGACGGCGCGATGCCGATGGTACCGGCCACGGCGGGGCCGAGATCGGAGAGAATGTCCCCAAAGAGGTTGCTGGCCACCACCACATCGAACCAGTCGGGGTGCAAAACAAACTGGGCCGTAAGAATGTCGATATGAAACTGATCGGTCCGGATGTGGGGATACCGGGCGGCCATGATGCGGAAGCGCTCATCCCAGAAGGGCATGGTGTGGATGATGCCGTTGGACTTGGTAGCGGAGGTGACATGCCTTTTCCTCCG
>CAMYMF010000010.1:68355-130685 GCA_947259355.1 uncultured Nitrospirota bacterium
TGAAGACCGACTCCTGAATGACCGTCTCCGCCTCCGTTCCCGCATAAAGACGCCCGCCGATCTCTGAGTACTCGCCCTCATTGTTCTCGCGAACCACCCAGAAATCGATGTCGGCAGGGCCGCGGTCTTTCAGCGGGGAGGAGACTCCCTTCAGGAGGCGCACGGGACGCAGGTTGATAAACTGCTCCATCTGCCGGCGTATCGGAATGAGGAGCCCCCACAGTGAGACGTGGTCGGGCACCCCGGGAAACCCCACGGCACCGAGGAAGATCGCGTCGCTCTCACTGAGCTTCGCCATCCCATCTTCAGGCATCATCCGACCGGTGCGCTTGTAGGTTTCGCAGCTCCAGGGATACCCGTCCCATCGAAACCGGATGTCGACACGGCGCCCCACCGCCTCCAGAACTCGAAGCCCCTCGGGGACGACTTCCTTTCCGATCCCGTCGCCGGGAATTACGGCAATGCGATAATCCGTCATGGCGGGGTCCTTTCTTCTCCGTGTCCGCACACCGGACCTGTCATTGTTCGACGGTATTTCAGCCGCGTGTGTTATGGCAACAACCGGGCATGCCGGAGGATGTTTCGGATCTCCGACTTCTCCGGGTCGTTCAACGGAAGGAGCGGCAGTCTCGGATCGCCGCCGAAATAGCCGAGCAGATCGAGGGCCGCCTTCAACCCGGCCACACCATACGTCGCTGTGATGGCCTTGTTCACCGGAATCATTTCGAGCTGCAGATTTCGGGCCTCGGCAAACCGCCCCTGCCGCACCCGCTGGAAGATGCGCACGCATGGCGCCGGGGCGATATTGGCCAACGCCAGAATCCCACCGGCGCAGCCGAGACTCAGCCCGGCGAAGAGCACGCCGGCTGTGCCGACCAGCACACTGAAATCGTCGGGAACGTGGTTAAGATACTCGCCGAGCTGGGCCACGTTGCCCGCGCTGTCCTTGATGCCGATGATGTTCGGGTGCTCCGCAAGCCGTGCGACCTGTGACGCTGTCAAACTCAGATGGGTGAACTTGGGGACATTGTAAAGAATAATCGGGATCGGGGAGTGATCCGCCACGCTCGTGTAATGACGCGCCAGCGCCGCGTCGCTCATGCGCCCCCCGAAAAAATGGGGGGTGATCACCAGCGCCGCCTGCGCACCCCGCTCGGCGCAGTCCCGCGTCAGGCGGAGGGTCTCCTCCGTCGACTCGCAACCCGTGCCCGCAATGACGAGTTCGCCAGCGGGGGCCGATCGGGCGACGGTTTCAACCACCCGCCGCTTTTCCTCCTCCGACAGGTAGACGAACTCTCCGTTGGATCCGAGTACGACAAACCCGTGAATCCCCGTGCGCCCCCACTTCTCAACATTCGCCGCTAATTGATCATAGGCGACCTTTCCATCGAGAAAGGGTGTTGCAATGGGAGGAAAGATTCCGTGAAGATCGACTGGGGCCACAGAGACACTCCTTTTCGTGGTAGAAAAACGCACACTGAGTTCCATTGCGTCACAGGGATACCGGCGACGAAACTCTTGTCGAGTCCAACAACTTTCGCTAAGGGCAGCCTTTCTGTATCGCCTCTTTGTTGCTGTTTCATGTCTACTGCGGAAATGCCGGGCCCGTAAGATAGTCGCTTGTGTGCAGCCTTTCCTTGTGCAGGAGGGTCTTGAGCCGTTCCGTAATGTCCGAGGCCATGAGCCGTTCAAAACGGATGTCCAGTACGTAGGCTTTGACCTTGAAGCGGCTCAGAAAGGTGTGATCAAAGTGATCCTCCACCAAGACCAGGATGGGATTTTTCAAATAGGTGAACGGAGAACTCACCGCGGCTCTCCAGGCAAGCAACTTCACGCGGTGAACGGGAACGCCGGCAGGCAGAACGAGCTCCACAACGACCATCTCCACCAGGGCTCCCCGGTTGGCATTGGAAACGGGCTGCTTGATAATCTCGGCGTTGGGGATGGCCACCACATTGTCATCAAAGGTCTTCAAGCTCGTGAAGATCAGGTCCACGCCGGAGACTTCCCCGTAATGGTCCCCGATCTGCACCATATCGCCGACACGGAAGAGCGGATTGAAGGTCATGCCAATCCCGGCGAGAACATTGCGTATCAGGTCCTGCGCCGCCAAACCGACGGCAATACCACTGGAGGCAAGAACCGCCAGCAAAACGTTTTGAGAGAGATCAAGAATCACGAATACGATGAGGGCAACGGCACACGTCCAGATCAACAGACGCAACACCGGAAAGATTCCTGTGATCTGCAGGCGGTAACGGTTGAACTTCCGCGCCAGCCGTTGGAGCACCAGTCGCAAGGCCCGGACGATTCCCCAGGCCGCCAAAATAACGAAGAGGGTGCTCACCAGGTGAGCGGCCGAGAACAGTTCGACCAGTTCATGGACAACGTTTGTTTCCATAGTTGCGACCAGGGCTCCTACCGTCAGTACATGAGATGCGCCGCTTCCAGGAAGGCCGACACGGGCGCGCAGAAGATGGGCTCAATCCTGTAAATCGCCTCGCGATCGTCTGCCTTCGGGGCGGATTTGTTGAGTAGCCGCAGACGGTGCAACGCGTCCAACTGAAGTCGGCTCATGCGCTCGTCCTGCTGAAATATCTCACTGTGCTCGCCCGCGGTGAGACAGCCGTGGGCCATCAGTTCTGCCAGGGCGAAGCGCGATGGAGAGTCGAGTTCTTTCAGCAGGGAAAAATCGATCCCTTCGCCCGCGTGGAGCACCACCTCTTTCAGCGAGGGGTCGGGGACGCTGAAGGCATGCCAGTAGTATAGAGCCGCCGGCATGTTCCCCCCGGACAGCGTGAAAAGGTGCTCCACAAAGGATGTCGCGTCGGGTGCTGGGTGCCGGTCCGTCTTATCCGTCCCATGGGATAAGGCCTCTTTCTTCTCATGTCGGCGCGGCGCATGAAAGACCATCGGCACCGCTGCCGCGGCCAACCGCTTTTCCATGACGGCCGAAAACTCTTCCCGGTTGAAGTAGGGAAGCTCGAGGACCGTGCTGAAGTGTGCACGCGCGCCGAGAATATAATCGAGCCGTCGCCAGGCCCCTTCCTTGAAAGAGACGACCCAGAGACAGTCTGCCTGCGTGGCCGCCACGAGAGAGACAAAAGCTTCCGAGGTCGGGAGGGCGTCCGGTGTTCTCAGTAAAAGGCGCTGGGCGTTGTCCACGAGAATGATGCGCCGTTCTCCCCGACGGAACAGAGGAGCCATCTCCTCCACGGTCGAAACGGTTTCGGCCATATCCAAAGAGAGCAACAGCGTCTGGATCAGGTCCGTCTCCGTGCGGACCCGATGCGCTAAGGTGACCCGTGTCACCCTGTCACGACCGGTGAAGCCAGACACAAGGCGGTTGAGCAACGTCGTGCGCCCCGCGCCATCGGGCCCCACCAGAGCAATCGCTCCGCTCGGGGACGCCTCCCAGGCGGAGACCGCGTCACGCAAATCCGCCAGGGCATTGTCCCGTCCGGCAAAGAGCGGACTTTCCCCCTCGAGCGGACGGTTCTCAAAGAGTTCCCGGAACGCATCGGGTAGGCCTTTCAAGCGGGCGTAGGCCCCCTGACAGTCCGGCAGGCAGGGCCGTGCCGCCACGGCAGCTTTCGTGAAATCCCCCCTCCCCGGTCTCGACTCAGGGGAAGGCCTGAAACGATCTCGCAGCTCTCGCCACCACGCCCGGCTCCCGGCAAGACTCTCCCGCCACAGCTCACCGACTTTCATGAAGAGCCCCTTCCGTTTACAGCCACCGTTTTCTCCGGAAATAGATCAGCATGGCAATGCCGATCATGATCATGAGACCCCAGACGGCCAGGTAACCCCACGGCCATTTCAGCTCCGGCATATACTCGAAGTTCATGCCGTAAATCCCAGCGATGAAGGTAAGGGGTATGAAGACCGTCGCGATAATCGTTAACACCTTCATGACTTCGTTCATTTTGTTGCTGATACTGGAAAGGTAGAGATCCAACATGCCCGAGAGCATGTCCCGATAGGTCTCGACGGTGTCGGCAGCCTGCAAGGTGTGGTCGTAAACATCGCGCAGAAAAAGCTGCGTGCTCTCCTGCATGAGATCGGACTCGTCCCGCTCAAGGCTTCCGATGACCTCCCGCAGGGGCCAGACCGATTTGCGCAGAAAAATCATCTCCCGCTTGAGCTCGTGGACTCGATGCAGCGTCCCAGTCTCTGGATTGTCGAGCATCTCGTTTTCTATCTCTTCAATCTGTTCACCGATCCGTTCAAGAATGGAGAAGTAGCTGTCCACGGAGGCGTCGATGAGGGCATAGAGGAGATAATCGGCGCCCGATCGACGGAGACGCCCTTTGGATTTTCGGATCCGCTCACGGACAGGATCGAAGACATCTTTTTCCATCTCCTGAATGGACAGGACGTAGTTGCTGCCGAGAATCAGGCTGACCTGTTCCTGGGTGATGCGATGGGCGTCCTCATCGAAGTAGAACATCTTGAGAACCACATAGATATAGTCATCGAAATCCTCGAGTTTGGGCCGCTGACCCGTATGGAGAACATCTTCCAGGGTGAGGGGGTGGAGATGGAGCTGCTTGCCTATCTGTTCGATCATGTCGACGTCATGCAGCCCGCAGACATCGACCCACGTTACTCCGGGCTTTCCGGCAAGCGCCAAGCATCCCGCAGGCGCCTCCACCTGCCGCTCTTCAAAACGGGTCTCGTCGTACGCCATGCACCGCACGATCACTTGGTCGAGCTTTCGCTCCCCGATGTGCACGAGCGTGCCCGGCGGCAAACCGGCTTTTTCCGATCTTCTGGTCGTCAGATAACGCATGGATTCCGGATCTGCGGCGTGAGTGAGTTGACCCCTTTGCCCATTTCGCGCTGGGTTTAAATTCCCGACCAACATACCACCGGACCGTGAATTGTGCAAGAAGACAGAGCTGCCCGTACTATCCGTGTGACGCGCACAGGATTTCAGTTGCCGAATCCCATGGGCTGGCGTATATTTGCCGAACACCAGATTCAACGGGAGGCTGGACAAACATGATGGAATCTTCTTTACTCAGCGATGCACCGGGGGGCGCCGGTGGCTCGACCCGTGTGGGGAGGGCCCTGGCGGCACTGGTCGTTGTGGTGCTGGTGGGCTGTCTCTGCGGCATCGGCATGAGCGCCGCTCAGGAAAAAGCGGAGACGGAGAAGGACCCGCAGTTTCCAGGAATCGCCGAACTCGTCCCGCGCTACTCGGAACTAATAGAGCAAGCCAGCGTAGCCACTAAGAACCTGCAGGAGTTGGAGGACACGGCGCGCATCAAGGCCCGAATAGAGGAGATCAAGAGCGAAGTTCAGAGCACTGCGACCAAAATCGGCGTGCTGGACCAAATAGCGAAGTGGAACACGGATCGCCTCCTGGGGTTTCGGGATCGCCTGAGCAGGCAGAAGGATGCGTCCGAGAAGCAGCTCCAAGCCCTCTCCGAACGTCTGGCGAGTTTGGAGAAGGAGGCCCAAACTTGGAACGCGGTGCGGCGATTCTGGAAAGACTGGCTCGCCTTTCTTCGGGCGGAAAAAGCCGAGTTCCCCGCAGACACGTTTCGGAAGGCTCAGGAGACCACCGATAGACTTCTCGAGGATTTGTCGAAAGCGTCCGGTCCCCTTCTCGCAATGCAGAAGGAACTCATCCAGCAGAAAGAGGAGAGCTCTCGACTGATTGGGCAAATGGATCAGGCCCTGAGCGGGATCCGCCAGGAGGTGTTCCGGAAGAACGCACGCTCCTTTGCCAACAAGGAATTCTACGGTCAGTTCACCGGGGACCTGTGGGCCGCTCTGAAGCAGGGGCTGATCCGTAGCCTGGAGTTGGACCCCGGGTTCTTTTCACGACAGGGGTGGCTCGCGCTCGTCCAGATACTCCTTGTCGTGGGCATGGCCCTTTTCGTGACGAAGCAGCGCGACCGGGCCAAAGAGACCCCCGAATGGGCGTACGTCCTTGGCCATCCCTGGGCCACCGGCATCTTCACGTCTGTGGCCTGTTTAAGCTGGCTCTATCACGACCCCCCGGCGCTGTGGCGTCTGCTCCTCTGGGTGTTGGCAGCCGCGTCCTTCTCCGTGCTCATTTCGGGCCTCGTCCGGAACCCACTCAAGCGCCTGACGATTTATCTGCTGGCGGCTCTCTTCGTCCTGAGCCTGTTTCTCAAAATCATGGCCCTGCCGCTGCCGCTCTACCGCATCTACGTCGCACTCGTTTCGCTGCTGGGGCTGCTGCTCATTCTCATGGTTTCACGCAAGAGCCTGCGGGAACAAACACAAAAAACCTCGGGGTTCCTGGTCACCCTCCGGATGGGCGCTCTGACGCTCGGGGTCACCCTGCTCGCCCAGGTCGCGGGCTACACCGCCCTCTCCTTTCACCTGATCGAATCATCGGTTACCTCGGTCTTCATTGTCCTGCTCGCCGCCATGGTGGTGCGACTCGGCCGCGGGGCCATCGACTATTTCCTGGTCCACTCGGTGGCGGTGCGCAAGCAGCTGGCTCGGAGCCTGACGAACGAATTGAGTGTGAAACTGAAGAACATCCTCCGGGTCGTCGTCGTTGCGTGGACGGCCTTTTATCTCCTGCTGCTCTGGGGTGCCTACGATTCGGTGAAACAGACTTGGACCCGCCTGATCGGCGTGACCGTCAGCCTCGGGGAGGTGCGAATCACACTCGGGATGATTCTCTTCGCCGGCGTGGTGATCTACGCTACCATATTGTTATCCCTCGCCCTTCGTGCGTTCCTGGAGTCCAAGGTCTTCCCTCGGCAGCAGTTCGACCGGGGCGTAAGGGATGCCATCAGCAAGCTGCTGCACTATTTTCTGATTTTCATTGGATTCCTGCTCGCCATGTCTCTGGCAGGCATCGAAATGAAGAATTTCGCCGTCCTCGCCGGGGCCTTCGGCATCGGTATCGGGTTCGGGCTGCAGAACATTGTGAACAACTTCGTCAGCGGGATTATCCTGCTCTTTGAACGACCCATCAAGATTGGCGACCTGCTGGTTCTAGATGGGGAGTGGGGAACCGTCAAACGGATCGGCCTCCGCTCCACCATCATCGAGACGCTGGATCAGTCGGAAATCATCGTGCCCAATTCCCAGATTATCCAGGAGAAGGTGACCAACTGGACACTCTCCACCTCGATCAGCCGCGTCGTGGTACCGGTGGGAGTGGCTTACGGCAGTAATGTGCCGCTGGTGCTGCGCGTCCTTCTGGAGGCCGGCGGCAATCACCCGCTGACCCTTCCCGAGCCGAAACCCTCCGCCATCTTCATCGGTTTCGGGCAGAGCTCTCTGGACTTTGAACTGCGCCTGTGGGTCGGCGATGTGACGCAACGCCTCGTTGTCAGGAGTGAGCTTCTGCAGACCATCGATCAACGGTTCCGGGAAGAGGGTGTCGAGATCCCCTTTCCGCAGCGGGATCTGCACCTGCGCAGTGTGGACACGGCGGCCGGTGAAGACCTGGGGCTGGGTCCTGGCAAAACCGGCGGACCCGAGCGCGCCTGACCGGCTGCGATTACCGGACCGGCGTCAGGGACCCTGTGCGGCTCTGCGCACTGACTTCTGCCAGACAACCTCCGGACTACTCCTGTTTCTTCAAAAGCGCCCGGACTTCCCGGCCGAGGGCGATCTTCTTTTTGGCTGCATAACCTTCGTGATTCTTCTCGATGTCGGAGAGTTTGTAATAGTAGTTGACCATCATCCCGTAGGATCGTGCCATCCCGGTCTCGGAAACATTGGCGAGCCAGTTGATGCGCTCGAGACGGGCACCGTTGTTGAGGTGAAAATGGGCCACCGGATCGAGCGCACGTCCCGCCGTTCCCCCGGCTGCCAGGTATCGGGCGCAGAGCCGCATCAGGATCGGCTTCAGCCAGGCCGCGGCCGCCGGCTCCTCGTGCCACGGCCCAGCCAAAAACTCCTGCAGCCGCAGCACTGCATTCCCTTCGCCGCAGTTCGCCAGCACCGTGCTCCGCTCGCCCGTTGTCAGGAGGTCCTCCGCTTCTTTTTCAAGACGGGGCGCGAGCCAGTCGCGAAAACCCGGTACCGGCGAGAGGGTGGCAAAGTGTTTCAGCGTGCTGTGTTCCCGGGAAAGGTTTTCCACGACCGTTTTGATCAGAAAGTTTCCGAGGTGGATCCCGGCCAGGCCCGGTTGGGTGTTGGTGATGGAGTAGAAGATGGCGGTGGTCGGCCGCGGAGTGTCCGTTGTCCGCCCCTCCGTTTCCAGGAGGGCAGCAATGTTGTCGCTCATCCTGTCCACCAGGGCCACCTCCACAAAGATGAGCGGCTCCCCGGGCATCTTGTTGTGGAAGAAGGCAAAACAGAGGCGGTCCGACGCCAGCCGCTTTCTCAGATCGCCCCAGGAATCAATTTTGTGGACCGCCTCGTACTCAATGAGTTTCTCCAGAAGCGCTGCGGGGGACTCCCAGGTAATCTCCCGCAAGTCCAAAAGGCCCACATCGAACCAGGAGGCCAGAATCTCCTTGAGATCGAGGGAGAGCTTATACAGGCCGGGGTCGTCTTGGGCTTGGGCCAGCAGATCGGCCCGCATGTCGATCAAGAATTTGAGGCCGTTGGGAAGTGACGCAAACTGCTTCAGCAGCCGGACGCGCGGCGGCACCAGCGCCTCCTTCAGGGCAATTTCGGCGCGGATTCGCACCTGTCGGGTTCGCGCCGTTTGCCAGACCTCAGCGCACGTCCTTAGCAGCGCTTCGTCCGTGTCGAAGTCGCGGGCCAGCGTTTCGTGAAAGGTCCGCCTCTCCGCTTCAGACAAATTCAGATAAAGGGTCCCAAGCTCCACCGTGTGGGTGCGCCCGGACGCCTCACCCCCTTTGGCATAAACACACTCGCGAATGGCCGCGGTGATCCGCGCCTCTTTGGCAGCCCGACTCTCAGTCTCTTCCGCCCCGCCGAACCGAAGCTTGGCCACGCTCTTGAGACCCTCCCAGGCCTTTTTCAACTCACCGATGGTGAGTCGATTGAAAACGGCCAGCGGTTTGCTCGGGTCTCTATCCTCTACATCGGCCATGGTTACCTCCCGGCTGCACGTCAAAGTTCTAGGCCCTGCACCGAAACGCGCAGGAAAAGTGGGCTTTGACCGCCTCGCCGAGGACCTTGTACCCGCTATTTCGCACCAACAGACACGCCAAGCTTATTTCCGCCGGGCACATCTACTCATGAAGGCACCGCTTGCAGCAGCCACCGCAAGCAATCTCAGTCGTAGGAGAGCAGATAAATGCGTCCTCGCCTCGGATAGACCAGAACGAGGTTGCCTCCTGCCAAGTAGCCTTCGTCATCAACGGTGTCATCCTCCATCAGAAACCAGCGGTCTTTATCGGGCATCATCAGTGCGTTTCCCCGTAGGGTCAGCAACCCGTAACGCCTCCCCGTGGGACAGAACCGGGCAGCAACGGTATCGTTACGCCACGGATGGTGCCACAGGCTTCCCTGGGTGATTGTCTTTTCAGCCGCATCGGGAAGCGTCTGATACAGAATGTATCGACTCGGCGTTCGGCTCCCCTCCTGATATCTCAGTGGCAAACCCACGGCGGGAAGGCTCAGGCCGGTCACCCGCTGGAAGCGGGAGCGCACAAACCATTGAAAGGTCAGGAGCACAAAACAGAGAAACAGAATGACCATCGGCACCGACCAACCCCGGTCCTCCGATGGCGGTCTTCGAGTCACGGTCTTGCTCGTCTCCTGTGCGCCCGACCCGCGCTGCGTGCGGTCCGGAAACCGCGCCCTTCTCACAGCCCCTCCTCACGGTTGATCAGCACCACCTTGATCCGGCCTCGGGGATAAGACTTCTCCGTGATGCACCAAGTATTGCAGATGCGGTCCGGACTGTCGCAGTCGGTGCAGCAAGACGTCTCTTGGCAGGGTGTCTGCAAATGGTGGTGGCGCAGGGCATTGCGCGGGGCCGCCACCTTGCGGATCCGCTCTATCCCTGCGGCCACATTGGGCACAATCTTGTTCCGTCCGATGTAGAGCACCACGTGCTTCGGCCCGAAGGTGATGGCGCTCACGCGATTGCCGACCATGTCCAGGTTCACCAGCTTGCCCGTTTCTGTGACCGCGTTGGTGCCGGTCAGAAAAAGATCAACGCCCAAGGCCTCTCGGCGACGCGACAGGATCGTCTCCCGCGACAGACTCTCGGAGAAGGTCTCGATTACTTCAAGCCCGGGCCTTTCTTTCAACATATCGAGGACACCCGTCGCATAAAGGGTCAGGGAATCGCCCCAGGAAACGCTCTTGGCGCCGATGGGGGGAAAAATCTTCTCAAGGGTGATTTCTCTTGCTTCGGCACAATGGGCGGCCAAGTACACTTCGAAGTGGTTCTTCTCGAGAGCACGGCGGCACCGCTCGAGTCGCTGCCGGGTATTTGTGTCACGGGTCCCTTCCATAGAACCTGTCATAAAATGCTCCGATCCCGTCCGTCCTGTTGCGACAGGTGGTTCGTGACCTCTTCCGGGCTGGCATCGTGCGTACATCATAGTATAAAGCAAGACCGCTTGTACAGACCGGAGACGCGGGCAGAAAACAGGAAATTGTAAATCGTCCATAGCCTCGCTGAAGGCCGGGGCCGGCAAATTGGATGTGAAGGGGTCATGAGATGTCTGGACACTTTATGGCGCATTGAATGACGGGACTTCCTGAATCCTTGACGCCTTGACCCATTTGCCTTATCTTTGATCTGCAATCCTTGACTTGTTTCTTCCGCTTTACCTTTCTTTCCGTTTCGGGCATACTGCGGTCCATAAGATGGGATGGCAGTGCTCGAGCTGCACGGGGCAGAGAAATGGAGACAGATGCCGCCGGATCGCGAAGTGATGGCGGTAGTTTCATATCAGGAATCGGGAGACGGAGGTGACATGAAACCGGATGCCCTGGTGATGCCGGAACCGAAGATCATTATTTATTCGGTGGGCATCGGCATTCTTCTCACGGCCCTCCTGCTAGGGGCTTTTGTCCTGTTGAAACCCCGGGGACACTGGGTCTCTCTGGGGAGAGCGCGACGACGCTTGCTCGCCGTGTCGCTCATTGCGTGCTGTTTCTTCTTGACAGCCTATTTGCCGCTGTTGGCCCTGAAGCTCCTGGCCGGTGAGTCCCGGGATGCCATTACAGCGCTCTTGGTTTTGTTCGGTCTCGCAGCGGCGGTGGTGATGACGGAACTACTCCGCGCGGTTTTAGCCGGGGCTGCTGCCTGGACCGGAAGGAGACATCTTCTCATCGTCATGATTGCGTGGAGTGGATTTGCGGCCCTTGCAGTGCTGCTGATCCGTCTGGGATCATGGGGGGGAACTCGCTGAGGCATGGGGATGTCGCAGAACAGGTGCCCTCAGGCAAGAGACAGCGGAGTCGATAGGGTATGGGATCTTTTCTGCTCGGGTTGCTCTTAGGGGTCATGGGGGCCTGGCTCATCGCGGTGCGCGTATTCGGCAGACCCTCGTCAGATCAGCAGGATCTCCACGATAAACTGCACCCGGAGGTCCGCCGAATCCTGTCGGCCGATGCGCGCCGTCACCTGACCGTGTCCGATATACGGGAACTGCTCGGGGCGGCGGAAAATGCACCCGGCGGAAGCCCCCTGCACCGGATCTGCCCTCAGTGCGGCAGCGACAGACTCTACCACGGCAAGGACTATGCCGTGGAGTTTACGATGGGATCAGACGGCAAACCGCGCCCCGCGGCATTGTCCCATGAAACCATCGAGTGTGAAGATTGCAATTGGAAAATTACAGCGTCCGCTGAGACCGACGCGGAAGAATCGCAAGGTCCGGGCTAGCTGACCGCCCTGCCTACGGGTGAGCCGCTGGAACCGAACGGTCCAACGGGTTCGAATTGATTTGGTCGGAAGGCCTGCGCCGAGGAGACGGCAGACAGTCCCGGCCCCATGCCAGGAGAACCGAAGAGCAATGAGACGCGTGAGTTCCATTCAGGAAGCCAAACCAGTCCTGGAGTATTTCAAGGGCTTTCATGACGGGTTTGTTCGTCGATTTGCGGTTCTGGCCGATGTGTGCAATCAGGACAAACCCCGTGCATCTAGCGGGGAAGCGGTAGATCTGGAGATCGCCATTGACTGCACCGGGCACACCATGGAAGGACACTCAGCGCAGCAGCGGGTCGTGGCCCGCTTCTACCGCGTCCGGGGCCTGAGCACACCGGTCGGCGGCCTCTCCTCCGAATTCTCCCTCGACGGACTTTCGATGACGGAGACTTTTCGCACAGCGGCGAACGGTGACCGGGAACGCTGCCTTCGCGCAGCACTCGTTCAGCCCCGCGCTGCGGAGGGTCGGGACCGAAAGAGACAGAAGGGCCTTGTTTTTACTTTCCGGTCGGCCGAGTTTACGGAGATCTTCTAGCGTATGCTGAACCAGAAATCAGGACCGGCATCTAGGAACACCTCATTTGAAAACGAGTTATTGTCTCGATGCGAGGGACCGCACAAAGGTTGACGGCGGGACGCTGGCATCGCGCGTCGAGACAGTAAGCCACGAATAACAAGGCTCGCCGGAAAAGAGCGGTTTCCCAATGGAAACAGGCTCGGACATCGCGCGCGACCATCGCTTGCGAGTTCCGATGGCCGGTACCAGACACGAGATTCTCAGGCACGCACAGGAGACTGCCCATGGCTGACAAGGACCCACGATGGGCCCGGAACGAAACGCTGCGGACCATCGCAAACCGGCGCAGCATCCGAGTCTTCAAGGATCAGCCCATCACCGATCATGACCGCGCGGCCTTGCTCCACGCAGCCAATGCGGCCCCCTCCGCCCATAATCAGCAGTCCTGGCGGTTCATTGTGATACGGGGTGAATCAAAACGGAATCTGGTCGATCTTGTCTCGTCCCGGGCCGCGGATTTCCCGAAGCCCTCTTCTGCGCTGCTCCGCATGGCATCCCGTAGTATTGCCAGCGCCCCCCTCGCCGTGGCCGTGGCCAACACCGGTGATCTCATTGCGCACGGCACAGAGTTGTTCAAGGTCGAAAAAGATTTGGGGGCGTGAGTTCTTCCGTACCATGGAGATTCAAAGTTCCGCAGCGGCGGTGGAAAACCTCCTGCTCGCCGCTGACTCCCTGGGACTGGCAGCGGTCTGGCTGGGGATTTTATTTCTGATCAAAGATGATGTGTTGAAGGCACTGGGAGAGCCGAAGGGGGAGTTCATGGCCATCGTCCCGGTGGGCTATCAGGCCCGGCCGAGCAGAGGACCCAAGAAGCAACCGCTGGCGTCGATGGTCCGCTATTTGGACTGATGCGCAGCGCCGGGCTGCTGTCGTCTCAAAGCTCCATTCCCCTTTCGATCCCGCCAACTTGTGGTTTCGCCGCTCCCCATGTATGGTAGGCTCACAGGACATTCCCTTACCGAACGAAGGAGGCTTTCGGGGGAGGTCCGTTCCCCCGTGGAAATCTGAAAAAGGAGGTTGGCGATGAAGACCAAGACCTTCAGGGCGATGGTTGTAGAGGAACGGGAGGACAAACGCTTCGTCCGCACCATTCGGCAACGAAGGGTGGGGGATCTGCCCGAAGGCGACGTGCTCATCGAAGTCCACTATTCCTCCCTCAACTACAAGGATGCCCTCTCTGCGTCCGGCAACAAGGGCGTCACCCGCCAATACCCCCACACGCCCGGTGTGGACGCGGCGGGAGAAGTGGTCGAAAGCACCGACACGCGATTCAAACCCGGCGCACAGGTGGTGGTAACCGGTTACGATCTCGGGATGAACACGGACGGAGGATTTGGGCAATTCATTCGGGTGCCCGCCGACTGGGTAGTGCCGCTCCCTGCGACCCTCAGCCCGCAGGAAAGCATGGTGTATGGCACGGCGGGGTTTACCGCTGCCCTGTCGGTGTTTCGTCTACAGGAGCTGGACCTTACACCCGACAAAGGCGTGATCCTTGTCACCGGCGCGACGGGGGGCGTGGGAAGTATTGCGGTCTCCCTGCTCACCAAAGCGGAATACCGAGTGTGTGCAGCAACCGGGAAGGAGACGGAAGCCGACTATCTTCGCGATCTGGGAGCAGCCGATATCATTCCGCGCAGCGAATTGCTCGATACCAGCGGCCGGCCTATGTTGAAAGCACGCTGGGGCGGTGTGGTCGACACGGTCGGCGGCGCGGTCCTGGCCACAGCGATCAAGTCGGCCCAGCCCCATGCGGTGATCACAACCTGCGGCAATGTCGGCGGCGCGGAGCTACCGATCACGGTCTACCCCTTTATTCTGCGAGGCGTCAGCCTGCTGGGCGTTGATTCAGCCGCGTGTCCCATGGCCAAGCGGCTGCAGGTTTGGGAGAAGATATCGGGTCCGTGGAAACTGAAAAACCTTGATCGGCTGAGCGCCGAGATTTCACTGGATGAGCTCGATGCAGATATCGACCGGATGCTGCAGGGACAGCTCACCGGCCGGAAGGTCGTCAATCTGTCAAAGTGAGGCAAAAGCCCGTTGGCGGGATTCCCGGCTGAAAGGGCGCGCTCTCGAAGGCGAGACATAGGGGAAAAGTCGTATAAACAAGAGGCTAGGAAGCCTTCTGGATCTTGCCGGAGCGGATACATCGGGTACAGACGTTCATGCGCGTGGTTTGACCGTTGACTTGTACACGGACCCGCTGAATATTCGGATAGGAAACCTTCTTGCTCTTGTTGTGCGCATGGCTGATGTTGTAACCAACCTGTCGCCCCTTACCACACACCTCGCATTTTCTTGACATGGTTTTGCTCCTCAGCTATACTCGCTGGCACTCTTTTGGCCAAAACGGTCGCGAACTGTAACACAATCTTGCCCCCGTTCGCAAGAGAAAATGCCAGAGAGCGGCGAGGAGTTTTCATGCCAAAGATCACGAAGGATATGCCCTTTATACAGGCCATTCAATCACACCCCAAGGCCGTCGAAGTGCTCTCCAGGTACGATATGGGTTGCGTTGGGTGCATGGGCGCAGCCGGCGAAACCATTGAGCAGGGGGCCATCGCCCACGGGGTGGACGTCGACGAGCTGGTCCGGGAGCTGAACGCGCTCTTCAAGAAGAAGAAATAGGCGGCGCCCTTTTTGCAGCGCCGCGTCTACGATTGGGGGGGCTGGGCAACCTGTCACAAAAGGGCGAGCCTGCAGGTTGTTCGGCGTTGCGTTGAGGGGCGTGTTGCGCCAGAGAGTTCCGCGCGGAGCGCGAGGCACCCGACTGGCCCGCACCCATTCCCGGTGTCACCCCAACTGAACATCCTCACGCAGCAACGGTTCCTCGGAACAGGCGCAGGCAGAAATCCCGCACAACGCCCTGTCAATCCCGTCACGGCTCTTGCGGTATGAAGCAATGTGAATCGATCCTGAATGAGATACATCAAGCCGTCTCGCAGCCGCTCTCGCGGGGCACCCATGCGGCCCTGCCCGAACCGAAAAGGCTGACGACCCAGCTTGCCGCGTGTCTGCGTGAGACACCGGATCCGGAAACGTCCCGGATGGTCAAATGGCTGCAGGAGAAAGTCGAAACCCTGCGGCGACTCCCACCCCCTGAGCAGACACAGTGCTATCGAGAGATACAGACAGAGCTTGGGCGGTTTCTTGCGAAAGGGCTGCCTGCGAAACCGACCGTGCGGGCTGCGCCACCATCCGTGCGCTACGTCAAGGGCGTGGGAGAGCGCATGGCGGCCCTGCTGGCCAAGCTCAACCTTCGGACCACGGATGACCTTCTGGTCTTCTTCCCCCATCGCTACGAAGACCGGAAGAATCTGGTGCCCATTGCCCAGCTGGCGCAGGATACCACGGCGACGGTCCACGGCGTTGTGCGCAGTGTCGACCTGCAGACCACGCCCCGCAAGCGTTTCCGAATCCTCCATGTTCTCGTGGAAGACCGGACGGGAACGGTCATGGTCAAGTGGTTCAATCAAGCCTATCTCAAGAAGGTGTTCCAGCCGGGGCAAGAGGTCATTCTCAGCGGCAAAATAGGCCGCGATCCCTACAGCGTCTCTCTGGAGATGGAAAACCCCGAATTCGAGATCCTCGGCGACACCGGCGAGGAGACCATCCACACGAACCGGATCGTCCCCATTTACCACACCACAGCGGGTCTCACCCAGCGGCGCATCCGAAACATCATGTTTCATTTCATCGAATCGACTGAGACGGTGCCGGAGATCTTCCCGGAGGACCTGCTCGTGAAGTACCACCTCCCCGGCCGCGCCGAGAGCCTGAAAAACCTTCACTTTCCCGAATCCCACGTCCCCGTGGAGAAACTGAACAACCGGCGGAGTAGATATCACAAGCGGATGATCTTCGAGGAGTTCTTTCTCCTGGAGCTGGTCCTCGCCCTGAACCAGCAGGGACGACGGCGGCGGGGGCGGGGGATTTCCTTTCAGGTCAACGGGGATGCCGCGCGCACGCTGATGGCGGGTCTCCCCTTCCCCCTGACCGGGTCACAAAAGCGGGTCATCGGGGAGATCCAGCGCGACATGGGCCGCCCCGTGCAGATGAGCCGCCTGCTCCAGGGAGACGTGGGGTGCGGCAAGACCGTGGTCGCCGCAATGGCCGCGGCCATCGCGTTGGACAACGGATACCAGGTCGCCGTCATGGCCCCCACAGAGATCCTCTCGGAGCAGCTCTATTTCAGTTTCAAAGGCCTCTTTCAGGCCTTGGGGCGCAAGACGGCCCTGCTCTCCCGGTCGGTCAAAGGCCGGGAAAAAGAGACGCTCCGGGAGAAGATTGAAACAGGCGACATTCATGCGGTCGTCGGCACCCAGGCACTGATCCAGGAAGAGGTCAACTTTCGGAAGCTGGGACTTGTCATCATCGATGAGCAGCACCGTTTCGGCGTCATCCAGCGGGCGACGCTGATCGGCAAAGGTGTTTCTCCCGATCTCCTCGTGATGACGGCCACCCCTATCCCCCGGTCCCTGTCGCTGACCGTCTACGGAGATCTCGATATTTCGGTTATCGATGAGATGCCGCCGGGCCGTTCCCCCGTGGAGACGCACATTGTCAGGGCACGGAACAAGCCGCAACTATACCGCCGTATCGCAGCGGAGGTCGCAAAAGGCCGGCAAGCCTATATCGTCTACCCCTTGGTGGAGGAGACGGAGAAGAGCGATCTGGCGGCCGCCACCGAGATGTCTGGCCACCTCGCCGAAACGGTCTTTCCACAGCACCCCGTGGGGCTCATGCACGGCCGGATGAGCAGCGAAGAGAAAGAGCGGGTCATGGGGGCCTTCAAGAAAGGCGAAATCAAGATCCTGGTCTCTACCACGGTCGTTGAAGTCGGCATCGACGTCCCCAATGCCACCGTCATGGTCATCGAGCACGCCGAACGGTTTGGCCTCGCCCAACTGCACCAGCTGCGCGGGCGGGTGGGCCGCGGCCCGCACCCCTCGACCTGCTATCTCCTCTTAGCGGGCCGCATGACGGAGGAGGCGAAACGGCGCATCTCCATCATGGAAGAGACCACCGACGGATTTCGAATCGCCGAAGAGGATCTCGCTATTCGGGGACCGGGGGAATTCTTCGGCAGGAAACAGTCGGGGCTCCCCGATCTCGTGCTGGCAAATATCCTGCGCGACGCTCCGATCCTCGAAGTGGCCCGAGAGGAAGCGTTCAGCCGTATCCGGCAGGATCCCGCCCTTTCGGCGCCGAAACACGCCCGGCTCCTCGCCGAGATTCGCCGGCGCTTCACCGGCAAATTCAGCCTCATCCGTGTCGGATGAAACGAGACGCTCCCCAAGGGCCCGAATCGGCGCCGGGCTTTTGCCTTGATGTCTAGGCCCATTCATACTATATAAGGAGGATGCACGGCCCCTCCACCCGTGGATGCACTGGGGCGAGCGGGTTCGAGAGGCACCGACAACGAGCACAGATAACTGGATAGACAGGATCCGTTCGCACGCGGGCGCCAGGCGCCCGTGTACGGCCGAAAAGAGCAAGATGAACCAGAAAAATTTGCAGAAGCCAGGAGACACGGACGAAACGTTCACACTGGAGGAGCGCTTTGATCAGGTCGTGAGCGGCGTCCTGCAGAACCATCCCGACATGGATCCCACCAGGATTCGCCGGGCCTTTCATTATCTTCAGGACTGCCTCACGAACGAATCCGCACAGGTCCGTTCGCGTCTCGCGAACGTCGCGCTGGAACGGGCGGAGATTCTCGAGCGGCTCAATACCGATGAGGAGACACTCATTGCAACCCTGCTGCACGATCTCCTTTCACGGGAGTGCAGCACGGAGGAAGACATCGCCGCCCAGTTCGGCGAACAAGTTCTCAAGCTGATCCAGGGCGTCTCCCGAACCGGCAAGATGAAGTACCGAAGCCGGATGGAGGAGCAGGCGGAGAACTTCCGCATGATGATTCTGGCCATGGCGCGGGACCTGCGTGTGGTGCTGCTCAATCTGGTCAATCGCCTCCAGGTCATGCGGAACATCCAGGAGCTGGATGACGAGAAACAGGAGGAGATCGCGCGGGAGACCTTAGAGATCTACGCCCCCTTGGCCAACCGGCTCGGAATTGCGCGCATCAAATGGGAACTGGAAGACCGCTGCATGCGGGTGCTGCACCCCGCCATGTACCGGGATCTCGAGCAGCGGGTTCCTCAAAACCGCGAAGAGCGCCGGGCCTACATCAATGAAATCATCGACATCCTCATGAAGGAACTGGCGGACCATGGGATCCCGGGGCGTGTGGTAGGCCGGCCGAAGCATTTCTACAGTATCTATCAGAAAATCGTCAAACGGGGCGTCTCTTTCGAAGACATCTTCGATCTCATTGCCCTTCGGGTCATCACCGACACACCGGCCCATTGTTACGCCATTCTGGGAATCGTCCACTCCAAATGGCGCCCCGTGCCGGGGCGGTTCAAGGACTACATCGGCGTGCCCAAGCCCAACATGTATCAGTCCTTACACACAGCCGTCATCGGTCCCAAGGGGCAGAAGGTGGAATTGCAAATTCGCACGGAAGAGATGCACCGCATTGCCGAGCAAGGAATTGCAGCACACTGGACGTACAAAGAGGGCAAGCGGATTGCCCCCTCGCTGCAGCAGAAATTCGCATGGCTGCGTCAGCTCCTAGAATGGCAGAAGGAGGTCAAAAGTCCCCGGGAGTTCATGGAGAGCGTCAAGACCGACCTCTTCGAAGAATCGGTTTATGTCTTCACGCCGAATGGCGAAGTCAAGGAGCTGCCTGCGGGTTCCACACCGCTTGACTTCGCCTACAGCATCCACTCGGACGTGGGCAATCACTGCACGGGTGCCAAAGTCAACAACCGGATGGTCTCCCTGAAGGCCAAGCTCAAAACCGGAGACACCGTTCAGATACTGACGGCCAAGAACCAGACGCCCAACAAGGACTGGCTCAAACTGGTCCGTTCCACCAAAGCCCGGAACCGGATTCGGCACTTTCTCAAACAGGAAGAGGAAACGCGGTCTCTCTCTCTGGGCCAGGAGATTTTGGAAAAGGAGGCCCGCAAGCACGGCCTCTCCCTGACGAAACTTCTCAAGTCCGATGAGATGCAGATGACCGTGGGGGAGCTTGGCTTCCAGAAGACGGAGAAAATGATCGCGGCCGTGGGGTTCGGCCACGTTTCGGCCCGGCAGGTTCTCGGCCGTTTCATCCCCCACGAAGAGACCGTAGAGACCCCCGTCCCCGCCAAGCTGCGCAAACCGGCCAAGAAGGCCAAGGATGGGATAAGGATCCGAGGCGTCGAGGATATCCTGGTCCGTTTCTCCCGCTGCTGCAACCCGCTGCCCGGTGACGACATTATCGGGCTCATTACGCGGGGTCGCGGGGTTTCGATTCACACGGCGGACTGCACGAACATACGCCATGGTGCGCAGAACCCAGACCGGCTGATTGACGCGGAGTGGGATGTGACCGAGGAGCGGATCCGGCCTGTGGTGATTTCGGTGATCACCACCAACAAGCCGGGCATTTTGGCCAGTATCAGCGAGAAGATCTCTGCGGAAAGTATCAACATCAGCAGTGCCGATGTGCGCACCCGAAAGAAGGACGGCAAATCGATCTGCCGGTTCGAACTGGAAATCAAGAGCAAGCAGGACCTTGACCGGATCCTGCGGGCCATCGCCCAGATCCATGAAGTCATCGAAGTCAAACGGGTGATGGGACTTTAACCCGCGGCCCCCCTGGAACGAGCGGGACGATGACAAAGGTCTTTATCAACGACTGCTTTTGCGAAGAAGACGAGGCCCGCGTTTCAGTGTACGACCACGGCTTTCTCTATGGAGACGGCATCTTTGAAACGCTGCGGGTCTACGCCGGTCGTATCTTCAGGTTGGAGGCGCATCTGGCACGATTGCGTGCATCGGCCGCCAAGATTGCGCTGCCCCTGCCCTGGGATGATGCAGGGCTGCGCGAAACCCTTCAGGCGTGTCTCACGGTCAATGGGTGTGACGAGGCCGTGCTCCGTCTCACCGTCTCCCGGGGGCCGGGACCGCCGGGGCTGGACCCCGTTCTCTGTCCGACCCCGACGCTGGTCGTGCTGACCCGCCCCTTCGACGGGTATCCCGAAAGCATGTACCGCGAAGGCATCTCGGGCGCCCTCGTTTCGGTGCGAAAACCACCCGCGGATGTCCTCGATCCAGCCATCAAGTCGGCCAATTACCTGAACAACATCCTGGCCAGGATCGAAGCAAAGCAGGCCGGGGCCGATGAGGCCATTCTTCTCAATGGCGATGGGTTTCTCGCGGAAGGGAGCGTAAGCAACCTCTTCTTTTTCAAGGACGAGACCCTGTTCACCCCCTCTGTGGCGTCGGGTATTCTCAATGGTATTACACGCCAGGTGGTGCTCGAAACTGCCCGGGCCGAGGGGATCCCCGTGGCGGAGGATCTTCTCCGTCCCGAGGCACTACTCAATGCAGACGAGGCATTTCTGACCAACACCACCTACGAGGTCATGCCTTTGCGACAGGTTGACGGACGTCGCTATGCCATTGGTCCCAACGCCGGCCGGCTTCACGACATCTTTCGCCGTCACATTCATCCCGGATAAAGGAGACGCGCGTGCAACCAGACGAACTGGCCCGACACATGGACCACACCTGCTTGAAGGCGACGGCCACGCCCGAAATGATCGACACGCTCTGCCGCGAGGCCCGCGAGTGGGCCATGGCATC
This sequence comes from uncultured Nitrospirota bacterium, assembly GCA_947259355.1. Classification (GTDB taxonomy): domain Bacteria; phylum CG2-30-53-67; class CG2-30-53-67; order CG2-30-53-67; family CG2-30-53-67; genus CALZGC01. The sequence goes on from CAMYMF010000010.1 coordinate 89,436, forward strand.
GGTCTGTGTCCCCCCCGCGTACATCCGTGAGGCCCGTGCCCGTTTGCGGAACACGGAAGTGCGCGTCGGCACGGTCATCGGATTCCCCTTCGGCTATACTGCCCCTTCCGTCAAACTCGTGGAAGCGAAGACTGCGCGACAGCACGGCGCGGAGGAACTCGACGTGGTCCTGCAGCTGGGGCGCTTCAAGGGCGGCGAGCGGCGCGGTGTGGAGGAAGAACTCCGCAGTATTGTCAAAGCCACACCGGAGCTGACCCATAAAGTCATCATCGAATGTCCTTCGCTGACGGAGGAGGAAATGCACGCCGCCGTGCAGATTGTCCTGAGCGCGGGCGCCGCCTTCGTCAAAACCAGCAGCGGCTTCGGCCCGAACGGGGCCCGTTTGGAAGATGTGCAGCTGCTCGTCGAGGAAGCGGCCGGCCGATTGCAGGTCAAGGCCTCGGGGGGAATACGAACGCTGGAGGACGCCCTGGCATTCATCGAAGCCGGTGCCACTCGTATCGGGACCAGTGTCGCGGCCCAGATCTTGTCGGCCTCGTCGACCACCGAGTCCGAATAGTCCGCACACGGCCGGGTGGATCGAGCGTGCTTTCGCCGCCAACCGCTCCCCCATGCAATATTCGGGCTAGAGGCAGCGCGTGAAACGAGATGATCGGGCCATCGTCATCACCCTCGACAGCGTCGGTATCGGGGCGCTGCCCGATGCGGCGCAGTACGGCGACGCCGGCGCGGACACTCTGGGACACCTCTGCGCAACGGTCGGACCGCCGGTGGTGCCCCATCTGACCGCCATGGGTCTCGGCAATCTGAAACCTCTGCGGGGCGTCCCCCCTGCGGCGAACCCAACGGCCTGTTTCGGGCGGCTCGGGGAACGCTCCGCCGGCAAGGATACCACCACCGGACATTGGGAATTGATGGGGCTCATCACCGAGACCCCTTTTCCCACCTATCCCGACGGGTTTCCGCCTGCGTTGATCCGAGCGTTTGAGAAAGCCATCGGCCGAAGGACCCTCGGCAACGTGCCCGCCTCAGGAACGCAGATTATTCAAGAACTGGGACAGACCCATTTGCGCACCGGGTTTCCCATCGTCTATACCTCCGCCGATTCGGTCTTCCAAATCGCTGCCCATGAAGCCATGATCCCCGTGGCGCAGCTCTACGACATCTGCCGCACGGCCCGCAAGCTCTTGGTGCCACCCCACGGGGTGTCCCGCGTGATCGCCCGCCCCTTCGAAGGGAAAGAGGGGGCGTTCACCCGAACAGCGCGACGCCGGGACTTCTCAGTCTCCCCTCCCGGTCCGACACTGCTGAGCCGGTTGCGCGCCCAGGGCTACGAGGTAGCGGGGATCGGGAAAATCCAGGATATTTTCGCCGGCGTTGGCCTGACCCGGCATTACGAGAGCACCAGCAATGAGGAAGGGATGGACCGAACCCTGGAGGCCATGGACGACGTAACCTCCGGACTGATGCTCACAAACCTCATCGATTTTGACATGCTCTACGGCCACCGCAAGGAGATGGACGGCTATGCCCGCGCCCTGGAGGCCTTTGACCGCCGGCTGCCCGAAATCCTTGGCCGCCTTCGACCCAACGATCTTTTCGTCATTTCCGCAGATCACGGATGCGATCCGACATTGCCGGGCACCGATCACACCAGGGAATACGTTCCTCTGCTCATTCAGGGAGCGCGTCTGCGCTGCGGTGTGGACCTCGGCACCCGGGAGAGCATGGCCGATCTGGCGGCAACGCTGCAAGCCTTCTTTGGGCTTACCGGCTCCTTGGCAGGGCAGAGTTTCCTGCAGGAGATCCTCCGGACTGCCTGAGTCGCTGCGGTGGGAGACCAGACGATGCGCCTCTACGATCTGATCATGAAGAAACGAAACGGCGGGAGCCTGCGTACCGAAGAGATCCACCGGATCATCGCGGACTATACTTCGGGCACGCTCCCCGATTACCAGATGGCCGCTCTCCTCATGGCCATCTATTTTCGCGGGATGAACGGGCGGGAGACCCTGGATCTCACCCAGGCCCTCCTCAACTCGGGCGAGGTCCTCGATCTGTCCGGCATCCCGGGGTCCAAAATCGACAAACACAGTACCGGCGGCGTGGGAGACAAGATCTCGCTGGTGGCGGCGCCGCTGGCCGCCGCTGCGGGGATCGTGGTGCCCATGCTCTCCGGTCGCGCGCTGGGGCACACGGGAGGCACACTGGACAAGTTGGAAGCCATCCCTGGCTTCCGGACCGCGCTGCGCCGCGACGAGTTCCTCGCGGGGGTTGAGGCGGTGGGCATTGCCATCATGGGTCAGGCCGACTACATCACACCGGCCGACGGGATGCTCTATGCCCTTCGCGATGTCACCGCAACGGTGGACTGTATCCCGCTCATCGCGGCCAGCATCATGAGTAAGAAGCTGGCCGAGGGCATCGACGGATTGGTGTTGGACGTAAAGGTCGGCAGTGGTGCTTTCATGAAAGGTATCGAGGAGGCCCGAGAGCTGGGGCGAACCATGGTCACCATCGGTTCCAGTCTCGGCCGAAAAGTGCTCGCCCTTATGACCGAGATGGACGAGCCCCTGGGCCATGCCGTTGGCAACGCGCTGGAGGTCCGCGAAGCGGTGGCGGTCCTCTCCGGACACGGACCGGCCGACGTTCGGGCACTTTCCATTCGTATCGCCGGCGAAATGCTTCTGATGGGGGGCATTTTTTCGACGCTCTCCGATGCTGAAGCGCGCCTGGCCGATCTAATCGCCAATGGAGCGGCACTGATGAAATTCAGGGAGCTCATCGTCCGCCAGGGCGGCGACCCCGCCATAGCTGACACGCCGGAGCGTCTACCGGCCGCGCGTTTCCACAGGACAATCTCTGCATCGCGCGCAGGATTCCTAGAACGGATCGTGACCGATGAGATTGGGATGGCTGCGAGTCTCCTCGGCGCCGGCCGGGAACGAAAGGAGGACAGTGTCCGTCCCGGCGCCGGTCTCCTGCTGCACAAAAAAAGAGGCGCAGCCGTCGGAGAGGGCGAAACGCTGGCCACCCTTTTCACCGATGACGAGCGATGCCTGCCCGCAGTCGAACAGCGGGTGCGGCGTGCCATTCAAATCGGCGAGAAAAGGATCGATAACCGAAGGCTTATTCTGGAAAGGATGGTAGCGGGAGAATGAAAGGGGCACAGACCATGCCAAAACGCCTTAACCCATTGCTGAATAAGATATTTTTTTCAATATTGGCCTTGCATTACGATTTCATCTGTACTATGATAAATAAAATTAAACTCTCCAGACAATTGATGAGAATTCAGGACCAATCGTTGATTTCCGACGGAAAGCCTGCCTGTCCACATGGAGGATTCATCTGATGGGTGCAAAGCTTTTACTGGCGGATGATAGCGTCACCATCCAGAAGGTCGTCGAGCTGACTCTGGCCGACGAGGATTACGACATCTCCATGGTCTCCGACGGGGCGGCGGCCTTGAAGCTGGCAGAAGAGCTCCGACCGGACATGATCCTGGCCGATATCGTCATGCCGGAAATGAGCGGCTACGAACTTTGCGAGCAGATCCGCAAGAGCCCGATCCTCGGCACCACCCCTGTTCTGCTCCTCTCCAGCACATTCGAAAACTACGACACCGAGCGGGGCACCCGGGTCGGCGCCAATGGCCATATCGTCAAACCTTTTGAATCGGAGGAACTGATTCAGAAGATTCGCCAGACGCTGAATCCTGACGTGGCCGCACCGGTGACCGACACCGCTGCGCCGATGACGGCGCAGGCGGAAGTGGCATCGGCCCGTGCCGCTGAGGCTTCTGCCGCAGCGCCGGAAATCGTCGAAGACGAGGAGTTCGAGTTTGAACTGACCGATGAGTTCATGAACGAAGCGGAGGAGATGTTCGACGAGTCGGAAACACCAGCGGCGACGGATGCAGCACAGAAGACCGACGCCGCCGAAGAGCTCCTGCCGGACGAGTTTTCGGACGCCTTCGATCTGACCGAGGAAATGATGGCGGCACCGGGGGCGGCCGAAGCATCGGAGGCTTCCGTCATCGAAATGCCCGCACCGGAAATGACGGCAGAAGGGCCCCAGGAGATCACCCCGGAGCTTGTTCAGGAAGAGAGCGGCTGGGGCGAGTTTGAAACCGAACCCGAGTCCGTCCTGCAGGAGCAACTGGAAGCCTCTGCTCCAGAAACCGAGGCCCCCGTGGTACCGGAAAAGGCCGAGATCGATGCGGAGCTTTTTGAAGAGGAGCAGGTGAACGTTTACGAAATACCGGAAGAGTTCGCCGAGGGCAGTGCCTTTGCGCTGACCGAGAGCGATCGCGTTGAGGAAGAGGCCCCCTTTGAGATCGAAACCTCGGGAGAAGATCTGATCGACCGGTTCATGTTGCGGGATGTCCCCGCCGCCGAGGGCGGACCGCCCGAAGCCGAACGGGAACTCACGGACGCGGAGCTCTCCAGCGCCATTGACGAAGAACCGGTGCCGCAGGCAGCCTTCCAAACCGAACCGGAACCGACGGCTGCACAAGCCCCCGTTGAGGCGGAAACGGTCCCAGAGCCCACCCCAGAAGTGACAATGGCGGCGCCTGCGGCTGAGACGCAGGAGGAGTCCTTCGAACAGGTCTTTGCCACGGAAGGGGCCACAGATTCGGAGTGGTCGCCTGAGCTCGCCGCCTTCGGCGGGGCCCCGGAGATGGTCGCAGACGAAGTCATTGAAAAACCACTCACGGCAGACGAAGTCATTGAAGAACCGCTCACGGAAGAAGCTGTGAGTGCCGCTGGCGCGGCGCCGGCCGTGGACGAAGCAACCGTGCGCCGGATCGTGAAAGAACTCATCGCAGAAAATGCACCCCAGATCATTGAAGCGGTGGCGTGGGACGTGATCCCCGATCTTGCGGAGGAGCTGATCCGCAAGGAGATCCAAAGACTGCAGCAGGAAGCTAGGAGCTCCTGAGTGCAAACCTGACCGGGGGTGTCTCCCACCCGTTGAGGCCGGGACTCTTTCGGCCCCTCTCCGAACTCGTCATACCCCCGTTGCAGCGATCATCGTGTGAAAGGCAGGTCATGCCGGTATGAAGTATCCAGGCGTCTTCATCACAGGCACCGACACGGGCGTGGGAAAGACCATCATTTCAGCGGCACTGGCCCGAACGCTGGTCAATCGCGGCATGAGTGTGGGCGTCATGAAACCGGTCGAGACCGGATGCGCCCGGGGACCAAAGGGGCTGCTGGCAACGGACTCGGAATTTCTCATCAAAGCCGCCCGCAGCAAGGATTCCAAGAATCTCATCACCCCCTATACCATGGAAGCCCCCGTGGCCCCCATGGAGGCCGCGGAATTGGAAGGGGTGGAAATCAACGAAGAGTATATTCTGGACTGCTATCTGCAGCTCAAGCACCGCCACGACTTCATGGTCGTGGAGGGTGCCGGCGGCCTGATGGTTCCCATTCATCGCCGCCTGTTGGTCTCCGACCTGATTCAACTGCTCGACCTGCCGGTGATCCTCGTTGCCCGTCCGAACCTGGGCACCATCAATCACTCGCTCCTGTCGCTGCATTATGCACAGGACCGCGGAATTAAGGTGCTCGGCTTCGTCATGAACCGCCGCCATGATGAACTCAAGGAGATGCACGTGGCGGAGGAGAAGAGCCCCATCCTCATTGAAACGCTTTCGGGCGTGCCCTTCCTCGGCACCAAACCCTATGTGGAAGACTCCCTTCTGGACGAAGAATTCATCGAGAAGTCCGCCAGTTACTTTGCCGAGCTGATCAAGCTCGATTCCCTGGGCCTCTGACCAAGCCAACTCCAGATCCAACAGATCGCAGCCCCGGCGATACAGACCCACGCAAAGACGTCGCCGAAACGTGTATACACCGAAGGCGCTGTCGGGAGCAGCGGCAACTCCGCCACAAAGGCATCCTCCACAAAAATTGCCGTCTCTTTCAGAATAGTGCCGTCGGGTGCGATCACGCCTGAAATGCCGGTGTTGGCAGACCGCACAACGGGCACGCGATTCTCTACGGCCCGCAGCACAGCCATGGAAAAGTGTTGCCGAGGTGCCGCGGAGCGGCCAAACCAGTCGTCATTGGTCAGGGTTGCCACCACATTGGCCCCGGCGGCCACAAAGCGGCGGACAAGATGGGGCAGAATGATTTCATAGCAGATGGGGGTGCCCAGGACACTCGGCCCCGCCTTCATGACCGATATCTCCCGGCCGGGGGTCATGTCACCAATCCAATCGATAATGGGGTGCACGAAGAACAACGCGGGCCGCAGCGGCACATACTCCCCGAAGGGCACCAAGTGCATCTTGTCGTAGCGCCCCAGCAGTTCACCACCGGGTGCAACGAGAAAGGCACTGTTGTAGAAATGCTGCTCACTGTCGCGGATGCGGAAATCGGGACTCCCGAAAAGCAGAGCAATGCCGAGATCATCGATCAGGGTAAGCAACTTCGACTGATAGGCCCGCTCGACCATAAAGTAGAACGGAACGGAGGCCTCCGGCCAGATGATCAGATCCGGTGACGCCTCGGCGGCCTCCCGACTGAGTCGGCTGTGGATCGCCAGAATCTTGTCGCGAAAGTTCGGATCCCACTTCTCTCCCTGGTCGATGTTGCCCTGGACCACCCCCACCCGTAGCAGACTGTTTGGCTCCAAGGCTCGGATATGATTCAACCGGTACGCCCCATAGGCGATGGTGAGCACGAGACATACGATGGCGCCACCGACGGGAACGATCAGATTCCGAACCTCCCTGCGGTGAAGCACCACGCTGAGGATCGCCGTGAAAGCTACCTGAACCGCGACGACGACAAAGCTCACCCCGTAGATACCGGTCACGTCCGCAACTTGCAGAACCAGAGGATGGCGGTACTGGGTGTACCCGAGAAGCGCCCAGGGAAATCCGGTGAGCAGATGGCCCCGCACATACTCCAAGGCCACCCAGAGCAGTGGCGCGCCGAGCACCAGCGGAATCCGCGTCCCCAACATCCGCGCCGTTCCCCACGCAAACAGCCCGTGGTACACCGCGAGGTAGCAGGAGAAGACAAAGAGAATCAGGAGACTCAACCACCTCGGGATGCCGCCATAGTTCTCCATGGTCACTGTCAGCCAATAAATGGTGCCCAGGTAGAAAACAAGACCGGCGATCATCCCGCAGAAAAAGGCCGGCAACTTCCGGTCTGGACGTACCAGAGAATAGAGAAGCGGCACTAGGGCCACATACGCGAGCCCCGACAGGGCGGGTCTCGGAAAGGAAAGGCTCAGCAGCACGCCGGAAAGCAAGGCCAGCACGGCATCGAGGGAAGTCATTTTTTCGTAGAGTCTGCGCGTCATTAGGCTGCCGCTTTGAGGCGCCCCAATGCCCGAGGGCGGATGAAAAATAGCGCGTACGTTACCAAAACACGCTCAGAGTGTCAATGCAGGGAAACCGACGCAGCCGGCCCGGGTGGCCGATTCCGGGGGCTGCGGAACTTTTGACACAGCCCTGTGCGGGACTGTATAATAGAAATTTGCGGCCTGGTGAACACTCCCCGCCAACCTGAATCCGGGAGTTCCCAATGCCGGCCGCCCGTGTTGGACGTCACCCGGCAGGCCTGCGGTTTCCGACGTGGCACGGCTTGGTCGATACAGCGACCTCGACTCGGAGAAAGGGGACGGAGCGGACATCATTTCAGCGGGCGCCGGCCGGGTTCGCGGACGGGCCATTGGAGGTCACACCATGTCCATTTCCCTGATGAAAACCCGGACCCTGACCCTTTTCATCCTGCTGTTGGGGTGGCTGACACCGCCCGCCCAGGCGGGGAGCGTTGAACTGGGCACCTTGGCTCAGTATTCAGACGTCATCGTCTTCGGCCGCGTCGAGTCCTGTCAAAGTCAGTGGGAAGCCTCCAGTCCAAACATCATCACCCACACCCGCTTTCGGGTGGAGGACAGCATCAAGGGAGAGTTGAGAAGCGGCGAGACGGTGGTCATCGAAACGTCGGGTGGTGAAATCAACGGGATGAAACAGCAGGTCCCGCACGCGGCGTGCTTCAACGGCGGGCAATACGCCGTCGTCTTCCTCACACCCGGTAAAGAGAAACGCTTTCGGGTTTTCCAGGGAAAATCCGGTGTGATTTCGTTTTTCCAGAAAGGAAAGAACCTCCGGACAGGCAAGGGCAAAGACCTCCCGCAGCTGATTCGGGAGATGAAGCCCTATATCGGAGAGAACTGACGGCTGCCCGGGGGGGAATTCCCCCGGGCAGCATCTGAGCGTTACTGTTTGGTGATGATGAACTCGATGCGCCGGTTCTGCTGGCGACCCTTCTTCGTCTTATTGTCTCCAAGTGGCCGGGTTTCACCGTAGCCCATTGTCTTGATCCGATCCGATGAAATGCCAAATTTACGGACCAGATAATCCTTGACGGCCTTGGCTCTCCGCTCCGAAAGACCTTGATTATGCTGTTCCGAGCCGGTACTGTCGGTGTGGCCATCAATTCTGACCTCCACGCTGGTAAAACGTTTCAATACCGAACCCGCCTCGTCGAGCGTCCGCTCTGATGAGGGCCTTATGGTGGCCTTATCAAGGTCGAAGTAAATCCCGTCCAGAACGAAGGTCGGTCTCTCAACCGGCGGTGGAGGAGGAGGCGGTGCCGCTTTCGCGACCTTCGGACAGTTGCGTTTTGCCGCCGCCTGGGTCTCGCGCACAAGCTGATCCGCCTCGGGGACGTACTTCCCCGCGTAAGTCCAGTGCCCTTCACCCATTTCTTCCTGGACATGCGCCAGCTTGGCCTCCGCCTTGGCGTACTCCTGAGGCGCACACTCCTTGGCATTGGCCGGTAGATTGCTGAACAGCCGCATGGCATTGTCGTAATCACTTTGCAGGGCCTCCCGGGTGGCCGTTGACATGCACCCCGCACTCAGCACGAGGAGGCCCAGACAAACCAGGAAACACTTCTTCTGAAGATTCATAATCTGCACTCCCCCTCTCTCATCTGGATTTCTGCAGAGCCTTTTCGGCCATGGCCTTGGCCTTTTCACCAAAAACCTTTGCGTTCTCGTCATCGGCCTCGGAAAGTTCTTCCTTAGAGACATTCAAGTGTTCCACCGCGCTGTAATACTCGTAGGGCGCCTTCTGTTTGGCCCCGGCGGCCTCGGCCTGACGAATCAGATCCTCCACCGCACTGATATCCCGGGGGGTGTAGACGGCACAGCCCGCCACGAGTGCAGCCACTGCCACAGCAAAAAGCATTCCTGTCCAACCTTTCATCCAACTTCACCTCCTTTCCGTCGATGTGTCTCTCCTGCTTTCTCTCTTTTATCCTTGCGCCACGCAATTGTGCACAGAAGTGTGAAATATAGATTTATGCCATATTATATCTTTAAACCAATTTGTCAAGTGCAAGAACCTATTTTGCGGAGATCACAGGTCAAAACAGGACTGGTCAGAATCCCCTTGAAATCGCGGGGCCGCTCTGCTATAAAAAGACCTTCTGATATCAAGCGGGAGCCGATGCTGCACGATCTGATTCAAGAAGAGCAGCTTGAAGAGATCATCCGGCAGGCAGTCGAGGACGACCGCCTGCCCTGTACCCGGGCTTTTCAGGTGGCCGAGGAGCTGCAGGTTCCAGTGCGAGTCGTCGGCGACGCGTGCAACCGCCTGGGAATCCGCATCAACCGCTGCCAGCTCGGCTGCTTCGACTAAGATGACCGCTATCCGCCGACCATTCGCATACCGAGCGTGGCCGGCCTGTTTGCTGCTGGCCTGCCTCGTCTCCTGTGAAACCGTGATCGGCACAGCGGTGCGGCCCCCGGCTGAAGGCGCAGCATTTCTGCGTCACCTGAAGCAGGCTTTTCCGGAGCTTCTGTATCACGGCGCCGCTCTCGATGGGGAGACCGGCTATCTCATCATCTCCCTGCGAGTGCATCCAGGCCGACTCGCGGCAAGATCGGCGGCGACATCGGGCGCGCTGGATCTGGTCCTGGTACGTTTGATTGTGGACGGGCTCTATGACCCCCAGTTGGCCGCCCACTTGGCGGCCAACCGGCACATTGAAGGTGTGACCGTATTAATCACATGGGAGGGGTGCCGGCGCGTGCTCGAACCCGACGGCGGCGAGCGAATTCTTATGGCCGACGGGGTTAGTGAGTACGACCGCTTTGACGTAAACCGGCAGCTCTATTTCAGAAAAATCAACTGGACGGCGCTGGGGTTGGATCCCGTTGACACCGGAAAGCTTTTTGACAACATTGTGTTTTCCCATGCAGCGTACGACGGATACGAAGACGAACCTTTCCACCGACAGGAAAACACCCCTTGACATATCAATAATAATATAATATTTTTAGTATGGTTTTGCGCTCTCGCAGGGAGAGCGCACGAGGAGGAGTTTGGCAATGCAAGAATTAATTGAGAAGGCACTCGATAAGATTCGTCCCGCTCTGCAGCGCGACGGCGGAGACGTGGAACTGGTCGAAGTGGTCGACGGCGTCGTTCGGGTGCGCCTAACGGGCGCCTGCGGCGGCTGCCCCATGTCCCAGATGACATTGAAGAACGGGATAGAGCGGGTCCTGAAGCAGGAAGTGCCCGATGTTGTCGCCGTGGAATCGGTCTAGCCTCGCATCTTCATGACCCATCCGGTTCGTCCATTGAGAAACCGTTTGGAAAATGCGTCTCCACCCCGGAGCGCCGCGTTGGCGGCGTGAGCTAATTCCAGAGGAAAGGAGGGATACGAGAAATGGCACACACCATTAATGACGAGTGCGTCGCTTGCGGAACCTGCATGGAGGAATGCCCGGAAGAGGCCATCTCCGAAGGCGACATCTACGTCATCGACGCGGCCAAGTGTACCGATTGCGGTAACTGCGCCGAGGTCTGCCCGACGGATGCCGTCGACACCAACTAGTTTTCGCTCCATGGCCGGAGCCCTCCGCGTTTGGAGGGCTTCCTTTATCCTCCTACAACCTTGACATGACACTTGCGTTTGCGCGGGCCGTCAAATTCGCAGAAGAAGATGGACTGCCATGTTCCGAGCACCAGTCGGCCCCGCTCCACGATGATGCTCTCCGAAGAACCGGTGAGACTCACCTTGATGTGGGCATCTGAATTGCCTTCACCGTGCCGGAATGCGCCGCGGCGTGGCACCAGGGTACTCACATGCGCGACAATGTCGTCCTGCACGTGGGGGTCGGCGTTTTCGTTGATGGTGACCCCCGCGGTGGTGTGCGGGACATAGACCACGCAGAGACCTTCCTTGATGCCCCATCGATCCACTGCCTTTTGCACGTCCGCGGTAATGTCGATCATCTCGATCCTCGCACGCGTCCCAATCTTGAGGGTTTCCTTTGTTTCCGGCATCTCTGGCATCTCCAAACGCTTGAATGCTCTTCCATCGCACCGAGGATCGTCATGAACAGCCGTGGACGATGGCCGCACACCATACTCGCTCTAGACCCTAGCACAGCTCTTGTCCCATTAGCAACCGCCCCGCCGCGGATGCCAGCGGGGCGAAAATGGTTTGACATGCTGGATCGATCCTTATATAATCAAATGCGAATATCTGCTGCCACTTTGATCCCTCATGGCGGCGGTTTCGTATTTCAGGAGGCCACTTGAGCAAAGAACAGACCATGCCCGCGGAGACACCCGGGAAAGCGTCCGAGAAAAGCGCCGGGTTCTTCGCCAGCCTGTATGATGCGCTGAACTCCATCAGACTCACCGTCTTTCTCTTCATCATTCTCGGTATCGTTTCGATTATCGGGACCATCATCGAGCAGGGTGCCACTCCCGAAAAATATGCCCAAATCTACAGCGAAGGGACCATCCGTCTGTTCAATGCGCTGGGCCTCTTCGACATGTACCACACGCCCTGGTTTTTCGGCCTGCTGCTCCTGCTGATGCTGAACCTCATCGTCTGCACCATCGAACGGCTGCCGCGGGTATGGCGCTTCGCCAAGACAATCAAGCCGGTCCTGGACGAAGGCGACGAAAAGAAGCACCCCTTCATGGAGAGCCTGCAGGTGATGGGTGCCGCAGAGAAAGTCGAACAGGTCTTCAAAAAGTCCGCTCGCTTCTCCATCTGGATCGTGCTGCTCGACGTGGCGGCCGTGGCCCTGGCAGTCTTTTTCACGATGATCTATGACCTCAACGTTCTGGAGTTTATCTCCTTCATCATCATCCCGCTGGTCTACGTGGCCCTAGTCAATTTCAAGGGGAAGCTCGTTCGAACGGAACGGGACGGTGCCGTGCACCTCTTTCTCAACCAATGGCTCATCAGCCGTTTCGGTGTCTACATCACCCATGTCAGCATCCTGATCATTTTTGCCGGGGCCATCGTGGGCAACCTCTTCGGATTCAAGGGCTACATCGCCATCCCCGAAGGCCGAGCCGAGAATCAGATGTTTGTGCGCCAGAACAAGATGATCGACACCGTGTCTGCCTCGGTGCGGGACCTTTTTTCAGGCAAGAAGGACGCAGCCGCCGACCCCCACGGCAGGCAGAACAGTGAATACAAGGCCCTGCCTTTCACCATACGCTGCGACGACTTCTCCATCAGCTACTACCCCGACACGAACCGTCCCAAGGACTACACCAGCGACCTGGTGGTGCTTCGCAATGGGAAGGAAGAGATGCGCAAGACCATCGAGGTCAACGACCCGCTGATTGTGGACAATATCTATTTTTACCAGTCCAACTACGGCCAGACCGGCCGGCCCGGCCTGGTCATCTTTGAGGTGACCTCACCCAACGGCGACACCCGGGAATATCGCGCGCGCCCCAACGGCCGATTCCGAATCGACGGCACCACGACGGATGTGGAGGTGGTCAGTTTCGTGCCCGACTTCACCATCATTCAGGGTCGGGTGGCCGCGCGATCCAACGAGCTGATCAATCCGGCCGTCTACCTCCGGGCCACGGACGGCAGTCGGAGCGTTTTCACCGGGTGGCTGCTTCCCAAATACCCCGAGCACAGCGTGGAGACCGGTCCTTACAAATTCGCCTTCAAGGATTACTGGGGGTGGCAGTATACAGGCCTTCAGGTGGCCTATGACCCCGGCGTGGAAGTGGTCTGGATCGGTTGCAGCCTCCTGGTGGTGGGGCTGATGATCTCCTTTTTTCACTCTCATCAGCGGATCTGGGCACGGGTGAAGGGCGATCACGTCGTGCTTTCAGGCAGTACTCACAAGAACCGGATGGGCTTTGAAAAGAGGTTCAATGATCTGGTTCAGCTCCTCAAGGAGTAAGGAGAAAATCGATGGAGCTTTTCAAAATCAGCCAGTCCCTGTTCAACGTCGGGGGGATCGCGTTCGTTGTCGCAACCATTCTGTACGTCATCTACCTGGGCCCACGCAACCGGGCAGTCGGAAATGCTGCCACCGGCGCCACCGTGCTGGGCGTGCTCTGCCTGACAGTGGGACTGGCCTTGCGTTGGATTGAGGCCGGTCTGCACCATCCGCCCTTCACCAACCTGTATGAGACCCTGCTCTTTTTTGCCTGGGGCATCGCGCTGGTCTATGCGGTCATTGAATTCAAATACAAGATCAAGATTGCCGGTGCCTTCGTCCTGCCTATCTCGCTCGCAGCCATGGGGATCGCTTCCCTCTCGCCGAATAAGGAAATTGAACCGCTGGTGCCCGCACTGCAGAGCGCCTGGCTCCATTTCCACGTCGCCGTTTCCTCGGTGGCATACGCGGCGTTTGTGGTCGCCTTCGCTTTCAGCATTCTCTACCTCCTGAAGGACCGACTCCCCATGGCGGTCTTCGGTGTCTGTGTCGCCATCGTCGGCTGGTTCTCCATGAGCGTCACCAAGCTGTCGGTGATCACCGAAGGCATCTTCCGGATGCGACAGATGGTGGAGGAGCACGGCAAAGTCTACCCCGTATTCTATCCGGGGACAAAGACCGCCGTTGAAATCGAGATACCCGGTGTGGGGAGCGTCTTCCTCATCACCTTCGGTCTCTATGTGCTCGCCATGATTCTTTATATGCTCTATCTCTTTACGAAACAGGAAAACCTGGAGCGGTTTTCGCTGTGGGCCATGATCGCGTCCTTCGTGGCCCAGAGTGCGGCGCTGCTGCTGCTGCTGGTGCGCATCAAAGCAATCCCCCAGGTCAGCATGCAGTCCAATCCCTATGAAATGACCATGCTCTTCATCTCATGGGGCACAACGCTGGTCTTTCTTATCGTGCACTTCAATTATCCGAAATTCCTGGAAGCACTGCCGCAAAAGAAGTTGCTGGACAACTTGTCTTACAAGACGATCATGGTGGCCTTCCCGCTGATGACCCTAGTGATCATCACCGGTGCCATCTGGGCGAATTACGCTTGGGGAACCTACTGGTCCTGGGATCCCAAGGAGACCTGGTCGCTGATTACCTGGATTGTCTATGCCCTCTATTTGCATGCCCGCATCACCATCGGCTGGCATGGCCGCCGCACGGCATATATTTCCATCATCGGTTTTGCGGTCGTGTTGTTCACATTCCTCGGCGTCAATATCGTTCTCTCAGGGCTTCACAGCTACGCCTCCGGGTAATCCGCAGTAGGGTAGAGAAAACCGTCGAACTGGGTGAAGGTGGCATCGGGGCAATCCGGTCCATGGCGGGCCACATGCTGCGCCGACACCCGTACCCAGAGACGTACATCATGGACGATTTTCTGCGAAAACATGCAGCCGAGCCGGGCAAGTGCATTCAATGCGGCGCCTGCCAGGCGGTCTGTCCGGTCTATGGTGAAACGCTGGATGAAAGCCGGGTGGCCCGCGGACGGATGGCCCTCATGGAGGCAGTCCTGCAGGGCGATCTCCTGCTGAGCGACCGTCTCAACGAAATTCTCACAAGTTGCATCGGATGCAAGGCGTGCGCCACCAGCTGCCCTTCGGGGGCGAGTGCGGACTTCGTGAATCTGGTGGGCAAACTTCATCTCGCCGGAGCCAAGGGACTGCCCTTCTACCAAAAACTCCTCTCCCGTCAGATTTTTTTGAACCCGCAGGTTATGGCGGCATCTGCCCGGCTGTTGGATCTGCTCGGCCGGCGGCTTTACACGCCCCTGGCGGAGCTGAGGCTGGTGCATCCCTTTCTCCCCTTTATTCGAGACGGCAAGGGCCGGATTGTGCCGAGGCTTGACCCGGGCGCGCGGCGGGAACGGGCGCCATCCTGTCTGCCCGAGGGAGCGATTCGGGGGCGGGTCGCCCTTTTTCTCGGCTGCGGCGTGGAGCTGCTCTATCCGCAAAGTGCCGAGGCGGCCATGGAGACACTCACGGCCCGCGGTATCGAAGTGATTGTCCCGCCGGAGCAGGCCTGTTGCGGCGCGCCGAGCCTCCACATGGGTGATGCCGACACCGCCCGGAAACTGGTGTACCGCAATCTGGAAGCGCTGTCGGACCCGGACGTCGATGCCGTGGTCACACTCTGTGCCACCTGCGGGTACACCCTCAAAGAGCTGACGCCGCGGCTGTTCGGGAGCGAGTCGGCCGCAGCCCTCTCCGCGAAGATCCACGACCTGCAGGCCTTCCTGCGAGAATGCCCGGTGCCCGTGGAACAAGCGGCCACGGTGCCCGATGGCCCTCCCCTGCGTGTCACCTACCACGAACCCTGCCATCTCGGGAGGGGGATGGGGGTCAAAGATGCGTCCCGAGAGATGCTCCAGAGCCTCCCGGGCATCGAGTATGTGGAGATGCGCGACGCAGACCGCTGCTGCGGCGGCGGCGGGCTCTTCTCGCTGAGCCACTATGATCTGGCTCTAAAAATCGGCCGACACAAAGTCGAGCGCATCCGGGAGAGCGATGCGCAGGTCGTGGCCACAGCCTGTCCTGCCTGTCAGCTCCAACTGACGGACCTGCTGAACCGGGCCCAACTCGCGATCCCCGTCGTCCATGTGGTGGAACTGTCCCGAGAGATACCTCAGCTCGGGATGTCGGAAAAGGACGCCACCGGCGACGGATAAAGGCCGGCGGTCTGTAGGGTTTATTGGGGGCCGACAACAGAGACTGCCGGGACGGCATGGGGCGCGGGTAGCGCTGAAAAACCCCTTTACATCGGCTCGGTCGCGGCCTATAATGGGACCCTTTCTGCACGGACGTCGCTTTCCGCGGGAGTGGCCTTCTTCGCGGAGTGCTCCTATTTTTCAACAGGCAGGGCGGTGATTGGAGGAGCTATGAAATTCTTTATCGACACAGCGGACGTTTCTGAGATTCGCGAGGGCTTGTCCCTCGGTCTGGTGGATGGCGTCACGACCAACCCCTCACTGTTGGCGAAAACGGGCCGGGGGTTTCGCGAGGTCATCGAGGAAATCTGCGAAATCGTCGACGGTCCCATCAACGCGGAAGTCGTCAGCACCGACGTGGAAGGGATGCTGAAAGAGGCCCGAGACGTGGCGAACCTCCATCCCAATATCGTTGTGAAGATCCCCATGATCGAGACGGGAATGCAGGCCGTGCGCGTCCTGGCGGCGGAGGGGATCCGAACCAACGTCACCCTCGTCTTTTCGCCGACCCAGGCCCTGATTGCCGCCAAAGCGGGCGCCTCCTATGTGAGTCCCTTCGTAGGGCGGCTCGATGACATCAGCCACGTCGGCCTGGAGCTGGTGGAGCAGATCGACACCATCTACCAGAATTACGCATACGAAACCGAGATCATCGTGGCCAGCGTCCGCAACCCCCTGCACGTCCTGGAGGCAGCCCTGGTCGGCGCCGACATCGCCACCATACCGCTGAAGGTGATGAAGCAGCTCATGAAGCACTCCCTGACAGACGTGGGACTGAAGAAGTTCCTCCAGGACTGGGAGAAAGTGCCCAAAGGATAATACCGGACCCACAGGAAATGCCCATCTACGAATATCTCTGCAGCGACTGTTGTGAGGCCTTTGAAACGATTGTCAGCGGGGGACGGGAACAGGATGTACGCTGTCCCCGTTGTGAGAGCGAAGCGGTGGTGCGGAAGCTCTCCGTCTTTGCCTCCCGGGGGACCGACAAAGGCGGGGCCTCGTGTAGCGGCTGCAAGGCCACGTCGTGTAGCTCCTGCGGATGAATATCCGTCTTACCGAGCCCTCGGAATGCGCCCGGGCGCACCGGCCCTCTTCTCCGGGTTTCTTCCGATCTTGAACGCCCGAGCAAAGGCAATCGGCTGATATGGTCTGTCCGACACGGATGCCCTCGGCCAATGCGTGAATTCCCTTGACTTTGGATATAACGTTGTTATATTTAGACACAAGCGGTATGAAGATATTATAATGTTTTTATCTGCTGGACCCTCAAGCATGAAAACCAACCTCCTTGGCGCCTCCTCTCCAGCGGCAGCGCTTCCCAAGGAAGGCAGCCAACGGGCCGCAAAGAAGAAGGCCGACTACGAGATCAAATCGGTCTCCAACGCCCTCGATCTGCTCGAAGCACTGACCGGCGAGGAAGCCGAACTGGGGGTCACCGAACTGGCCAAGCGGCTGTCGCTGCACAAGAACAATGTCTTTCGTCTCCTGGCAACCCTGGAGCTCAGGGGTTACGTGGAGCAGAACAAGATCACTGAGAACTACCGCCTTGGACTGAAACCCCTGCAGCTGGGCAAGGCCTTTCAGAAACACTGCGGCCTCACCACCCGGTCCCGTGAAATTACCCGGCAGCTGGTGGCGGACTGCAATGAGACCGTCTCCATCGGGGTGTTTAGAGGCGGCAAAGTGATCTATATCGACGTTGAGGAAACGGCCAAATCGGTCCGGGTTGTCTCCCGGCTCGGGGCGGTACTTCCGGCACACTGCACCTCCATTGGCAAGGTCATGCTGGCCTTCCGGTCGCAGAAGGAGATTCTGGAGTTGCTGAAAGAGACTCCGCTGAAACCCTATACGCCCCAGACCCTCACCGATCCGCAGGCACTGATGCACCAGTTTGACCAGATCCGTCGCCAGGGCTACGCCACGGACAACGAGGAATATGAAGAGTCGGTGAAGTGCGTGGCCGTTCCCATCAGGAATTACAGTCGGCAGGTGGTGGCGGGGATGTCCCTTTCCGGACCGGCCCATCGACTTCCCGAGCATCGCCTGCGCGACGAGTTGATTCCACTCATCGTGGATGCCGGGCGGGAGCTGTCCCGACGCTTGGGCTATGACCTGGCGCTTGGCTGACCGGGTGCATTCCGCAGGGCCGTCGAACATCACGCACTTTAGGAGCATGACATGAAAATAGCTGTCTCGGGTAAAGGCGGGGTTGGTAAAACCACCTTCGCGGGCACCCTTGCGAGGCTGCTCTCGGAGAAGGGCTTTACCGTCATCGCCGTGGACGCGGACCCCGATGCAAACCTTGGCTCGGCCATCGGGTTTACCCCGGAGCAGATCGATGCCATCCGGCCCATCGCCGAGCTGCACGACCTCATCGAAGAGCGCACCGGCGCTCGACCGGGCAGCATGGGCGGGGTCTTCAAGCTCAACCCCAAGGTGGAAGACATCCCGGACCGTTATGCCCTGAAGATGGACCATATCCGGCTCCTCACCCTGGGTCGGGCGAAGAAAGGCGGCGGCGGTTGTTACTGCCCCGAAGGCGTCTTCCTGAAACGGCTGTTGGGCCATCTGATTCTGCGCAGCGAAGAAGTGGTACTGCTCGATATGGAAGCGGGCATCGAACACTTGAGTCGGGGCACCACGAGCCATGTGGATGCTTTCATCGTGATCGTCGAGCCGGGCAAGCGGAGTCTGCAGACCGCCGAAGAGGTGCGGCGCATGGCCGCCGATCTGGGGATTCGCTCGATTCTGATCGTGGGCAACAAGGTCGCGTCCCCGGAGGAGCTGGCTTTCCTGAAGGAGCAGTTCTCTGCCGAGGAATTTCTCGGCGCCCTCTCTTTTGACCGAACGGTTGTTGAAGCCGATCTCAAAGGAATCGCCCCTTACGACGCGGGCAGCCGGGTCGTAGACGACACACGGGAAGTCCTGGAGCGGCTACTGCAGCAGCTCCAGAAGAACTGAACGCGGGGTGACAATCCCAGCAGGCTATCAGTGTGGTCGACAAAGCGCGCCTTCGAAAAGAGACTCTGAAAAGACGGGATGCTCTCTCCGCGCGCGAGAGAGAAACGAAAAGCGCCCAGATCGCCGAGCGCTTCTTCTCTCTGCCCGAGTACGCAAGCGCCCGAACCATCTTCGTCTATGCCGCCTTTCGCAGTGAAGTGCAGACACAGAGCCTGATGGTAGAAATGCTGCAAGGCGGCCGGCGTCTTGTGGCTTCTCGGACCGACCCCGCCGCGCGGCGGCTCGCCCTGTTTGAGATCGACGATCCTCTACAGGACCTCATCTCCGGCTACATGGGGATTCCCGAACCCGCGGCGGACGCCTCCCGGGCCATCGCCCTGGAGGCGTTGGATCTGGTCGTGACCCCGGCGGTGGGGTACGATCCGTCGGGGAACCGTCTCGGTTACGGGGGCGGTTACTACGACCGTCTTTTCGAGCAAGTGCGCGCCGACGCGCCCCGCGTCGGCTTCGCCTTCGAAGCACAGATCGTCTCAAGCATACCCACCGAGCCACACGACGCCCGGATCCCAATCATTGTGACCGAAGCCCGGGTGATCCGCATCTGAAGCGATTTCGCGAAGCGGCGCGGAAGCGTCTTTCTTTCAAGGGGCCCAACACCGCACGGCCCGTGCCGTCAATGGATCAGCTCAACTCGTGCTGAATCTTGCAGGCCTTCAGGGCGTTTCGCATCAGCATCATGTTTGTCACGACGCCGACGCCGCCTGGCACCGGCGTGATGGCAGAGGCCACGGTGCTGACCTCATCGAAGGCAACATCGCCGACGGTTTTTGTCTTCGGCTTTCCCTTGTCGTTGAGAACGGGGTCGCCTTGGTCGTCGAGCACTTTGACCCGGTTGATGCCGACGTCCACCACAACGGCCCCGGGCTTCACTTGATGCTTGCGAATCAGGTTGGGCACGCCCGCGCCCACGATGAGAATGTCCGCGCCGAGGGTGTGCTTGTCCGAATTGCCCGCCTGGGCCGTGAAGATATGTACGTTGGTGGTCGTCGCATTGCGGTTCAGACAGAGGAGCATGGCCGGTTTGCCCACGATATTGCTGTGTCCCACCACCACAATTTCCGCACCCTCAAATTCAATCCCCGCCCGCTCCAGGATCTCGACGCAGGCCGCCGGGGTGGCCGGGGCAAAGGTCACCTCCCCGAGAGTCAGCTTGCCCATGTTATAGGGATGGAAGCAGTCGATGTCTTTGTTGAGGTCGATGCTGTTGATGACCACGGAATCGGAGATCTGATCTGGAAAGGGCCGCAGCGGCAGGATCCCGCTTACCTTGGGGTCCTCATTCAATTCCCGGACGATCCCCATCACGTCCGTTTCGCTGGCATCGGCCGCGGGATTGGCATTGGTGTAGGCGAAGCCGACTTCTTCGCAGAACTTCTCCACCTGCCCCCGGTACATCTTCGCGCCGAAGTTTTCCCCCACCAACAGGGTGGCAATGCCCGGAGTAATCCCCTTGCCCTTGAGGGTGTTGACTTCCTCCTGGATCTCCTGCTTGATCTCATTGGCAATGGCCACACAGTCTATGACTTTCGCCGACATCTTCTCCTCCCTCCGTGCTGGACGGCGCAGCGAGCCCCCCCCCGCAGCCGTGCCGTCTGATTTCTGCAATCCCCCGGCCCCCTGGTGCGACCGGAAGCGAGCCTGGATATTGTATGAGTAATCGTCATGAGAGGCCGTAGAGGCGCCGCAGCCAAGGCACAGAAGATTTTCTGGCTGAAGACATATTGCAATATTTCGAAGTCAGAAAATTTTCTGTAACGCAGCATGCGGCAGCCTATCCGGCCTCGTAATAGATTTACTCAGGCAATATCCGGGCTTCATCCCATCTTCTCGTAGGTCAGGGCGACCACCTCATCCCGCAACTGCCCCACCTCCCGGAGAACCTCCTGCACCCGCTGCCACTTGGCGCCCGTGAAGGATGGATCTCGAATCGCGTTGAGATTGATCTTGACGTTCATGGCCGCGGCCTGGGCACAGGCATCCGCAAAAAGCGCGGCCACCCCGGCATCGCTGACGGCCTGCACGTTGCCGATGGCCGCCGCAGTGCCGCTCAGACGGGCGACGCTCAGGGCCTTTTCACAGATCTGGAAGGGTACTTCGGTGGCCGCGCCCTTGAGTCCCTCCTGAATTCTGGCGGAGCGGATCTTCTTCTGCTCCTCCGTCTCCTTGGGCAATTTGTAGGCCTCGGACACGGCGGAGAAGGCCTCCGTGTCTTCCTGCACCAGGCGCTGCAGATCGGCGCGCACGGCTTCCGTATCCCGCAGCAGCGCATCAATGTCGCGCTGTACCGCCTGATACTTCTCTTTGCCCGTGGTGAGGTTTCCCACCATGCTGACCAGGGCGGCCCCCAGGCTCCCCACCAGGGCCGCCGCGCTGCCGCCGCCCGGCTCAGGAGCGCGGGAAGCGAGTTTGTCGATATAATGCCGCATCGGCCCGTCAAGATACATGAACTCCTCCCTGAATTCGGTTCGTTTGTGCGCAGGATACTAAAAAGGCTTGAAAGTGGGCATCATAATCTGCACCATGGCGCTTGTCAAGCCTTTTGGGCTTGAGGAAAGTGTCGGCGCGATAACGCCTAACCCCTGAAAAAGATTGACAGATTCGGCGCAAAACTGCTATAAACAAACAAGCCGGCGCCATCGGGGATCGCCTGCATATCCCGCCATGGGGGGATGTGCAGGGAAACGCCGGGATTGGGCTCTACGCAAGGCAGGAACCGTCCCCCATGAACAGCAACGTCCTGGTACTGAACGCAAGCTACGAACCGATCAATATCTGCATGGCCCGCCGGGCCCTGGTGTTGGTGCTCAAAGGGGTCGCCATTTGCGAGGAAGCGAGTCCCCACTATTTCCACTCCCCCACCCGCAAGATACCCATCCCATCGGTCATCCGTCTGCGCCATTATGTCAGGATCCCGCGCATTCGAGAGAAGCGCCCGACGAAGAAGAACGTCCTGATCCGGGACAGGAACATCTGCCAATACTGTGGAAAACGGGCGAGTCCATCGGAGCTGACCCTCGATCACATCGTCCCCAAATGCAAGGGGGGCAAAACCCGATGGGAGAATCTCGTCGCCTGCTGCCGGCGCTGCAATTCGCGCAAGGGCGATCAGGCCATGAAGGACGCAGGCATGTCGCTTCTGAAACGCCCCCGTGAGCCGGTCCACCCTTTCCAGCTTCATTTCTTTCGCGCGCGGGGCAACGTCCGGAAACGGTGGCGCAAATATCTCTACTACAGTTAGGGCTCGCTCAGAAATACATTCACAATTTCGCATCCCGTCTTCGGGCCATCTTTCGTCGCGTCTTAATCACAAAATCCTCGAATTAGCGCTGCTAGTCCTGCGGTTTTGCTCAATCGGCGCAACAAAATCTGACCCAAATACGGGCGCGAATTCTGTGAATCTATTTTTGAGCGAACCCTTCGAAAGACGCAAAGACCTCTGCGGGCTTCGCCCAACAGGAAGCGATCGGCAGACCCAGCCTGCGTACCCGAATTTGTTTGTGCCGGGTCAGAATCTGATTGACAGACCCCATCCCTTTACCTTATTTTATCTCATACATCATGGAGGGATGATGTCCAATACCACCAAGCGCATGCAGATCTGGCCGATTGCCAGCGGCAAGGGCGGCGTCGGCAAGACGCTGATCACCGCAAATCTCGGCATCGTCCTGTCCCGCATGAATCTGAAAGTCGTGATTCTGGACGCGGACTTGGGCGCATCCAATCTTCACACCCTGCTCGGCATTCATTACCTCAAACGCACCCTCAACGATCTGCTCACCGGCCGTTCCTCGGAGCTGTCCCAAGTCGTCGTGGACACCGAGTTTTCGGGTCTTCGCCTCATCGGAGGGAGTCGGCACCTGCCGACCCATCCGGAGTACGCCAGCCAACTCGCGCAGAAGATCCGCTCGGGCATTTACAAACTGGACGCAGACATTCTGCTGCTGGATCTGGGCGGCGGAATCGGCCCTGACGTTCTTGACCTGTTCCTGCTCTCCAATCAGGGGATCATGGTCACCACCAACGATCCATCCTCCATCCAGAACACTTATCAGTTCCTGAAAATGGCCGTTTATCGGAAGATTCTCAAATCCTTTCCAAGCAATCCGCTGATCTCCTATATGATTCACTCGGCCACCCAGCCACGGAAAACAGATGCCATCCGCTCCATTCCGGAATTGGTCGAAAGGATCTCCCACGTGGACCATTATTACGCTGAGGTGATTCAGAATCTGCTGGAGAGGTTTTCGCCCCGCATGATCGTCAACATGGTCGACAATGTGGACGATGTGCGGGCCGCCCGCGTCGTTTCCACAGTGAGCAGCAAGTTTTCGGGAATTTCACCGATCCTGGTCGGCACCGTTGGCTACAGCCCGGCCATCAAGAAGTCCACGCTAGGCCTGCGCCCCTTCACCCTCGATCCCGAAAGCAGCGTTGCAGCCGAGCAGCTCAATCTCATCGCGCGACGCCTGCTCCGCCCCGAAGACGCTGCGCAACCGACCGAGGCTGTTGAGAAAGCCCCCGCGTCGGAAAAGAAGGAAATCTGGTATATGGACAATGTCCTGCATGAGAACAGGCCCTTTCATGTCCTCACGGAAAAGCTGCAACAAGACGGCGCCGTGCAGACCTCCATTTACTCCAGGGGGCGCATCGTCTTTTCCCGCAAGCTGGTCTACTCAGAACTGACGGGCGGCCTCCCCGACGAAGGGGAACTGCAAAGAATCGTGCGCAAACAACACCTCACCGCCCTCAAAGGAATTGAGAGCGGGCGGCTTCCTCTGAAAGCCCAGAACACCCTCAAACCCCGGCGCTGAAGCGGAGGGTCGTCGGTCACTCCCCCTGGGGGCGAGTCGGCGCCTGCGCCGGCACAAAAGCGTTGACTTTGAACCGCCCATTTGGTAGCCTCGGTGCACGTTCGGTGGAGCCTGTCCCGACAGGGCGGCAGACACCGAAGCCCTATGAAAAATATACGGAAAATGAATGGATATCGCGCGATTTATTCAGGCGGCGGCCGTCATGGCGCCGCCGATCATTTTTTCCATCATTCTGCATGAGGTGGCACATGGATGGGTCGCGGAGATGTTCGGAGACAGCACAGCCCGCCAGCGGGGCCGCCTGACCCTCAATCCGCTGCCCCATATCGACCCCATCGGCACGATCATTCTACCGCTGATCCTGATCGTCATGCGTTCCCCCATTCTGTTCGGATGGGCCAAGCCGGTACCCGTCAACTATCGCAATCTGAGAAACCCGAAGAAGGAGATGATCTTTGTGGCCGGCGCGGGCCCGGCCACAAACCTGGTCTTGGCCCTCGCAGGGGCCCTCGTCTATCACCTCATGATCATGCTCCATCCGCCACTGAAGCTGGTCTTCGAGATCTTCATCAGCACCCTGAATATCCCCCCGCTGCAGCAGGGCTCGCAGACACTCATGCTGGCAGTGCCGGTGGTTCTGATGGCCGGGGTCGCAGTCGTGATCAACGTGCTGCTCATGCTGTTCAACCTGATCCCCCTGCCCCCGTTGGACGGCGGACGGATCCTGGTGGGGCTGCTGCCACCCGACAAAGCCATGGCCGTGGCCCGGATCGAGCCCTACGGGATGATCATTCTGGTGCTGCTGCTCATGAGCGGTGTTCTCGGTGTGACCCTCTGGCCGCTCTTCCAACGTATCATTGACCTGTTACTGTAACCTCTGCGCCTCAGACAGGAACCTGAAGGAAGCGAGATGAGTCGACAACGCGTTTTGAGCGGGATGCGCCCCACAGGCAAGCTGCACCTGGGAAACTACTTTGGCGCCCTGAAGAACTGGGAGCAAATGCAAGGCACCTATGACTGCTTCTTCTTTGTGGCAGACTGGCATGCTCTCACCACCGATTATGCCGATACCGCGCACATACGGGAGAACACTCGCGACATGCTCGTCGACTGGCTGGCCGCCGGCATCGAGCCTGCCCGAGCCACGCTCTTCGTCCAGTCCCGGATCCCCGAACACGCGGTGCTGCACCTGCTGCTCTCCATGATCACACCCATCCCGTGGCTCGAGCGCTGCCCCACGTACAAGGAACAGCAGCAGCAGCTGAGCGGCCGCGACCTCTCCACGTACGGGTTCCTAGGATATCCCGTCCTGCAGTCGGCGGATATCCTCATGTACAAAGCGCACAAAGTGCCCGTCGGTGTAGACCAGCTCCCCCATCTGGAGCTGACCCGGGAGATCGCACGGCGCTTCAATCACTTCTACGGAGACGCGTTTCCCGAGCCGCAGGCCATTCACACGGAGGTCCTCAAACTGCCCGGCACCGACGGCAGAAAAATGAGCAAGAGCTACAACAACTGCATTTACCTGTCGGACTCGGAAGAGGTGGTCCGACAGAAAGTGCGGAACATGATGACGGACCCCCAGCGCAAACGGCGCAACGATCCCGGAGACCCCGACGTCTCCCCCGTCTTCGCCTACCACCAGATTTTCACGAGCGAACAGGACGTGGCGCGGATCGCGGCGGACTGTCGGAGCGCCGCCATTGGCTGTGTCGACTGCAAGGGGGTCTTGGCGGACAATATGCTCCGCGCCCTCGCACCCATTCACGAAAGAAGAGCCCGGTGGGCCGCCGATCCCGACAGCATTGACGCCATCATGGCGGCAGGCACGGCGGCGGCCCGCACGGTGGCCGAGCAGACCATGGCCGAGGTGCGGGAAGCCATGAAGATATGAGAAAGCTAGGGGTCAAGGGGGCGAGTGAAAATGCAACCCAGGAAACGAGGGGGCCAGGCATCTGCAGAAGCGCTGGAAGTCAATCACTTGAACCCTCGACCCCTGGAACCCTTGAACCCTCTTGAACCAGTTCTATCATAGAAGCACTGCTGCGAGAAGTATCGGGAATGACGAACGGCGCTTTGCCGCCAAGGAAGGCCCCCCTGTGTCCTACAAGATCAAGCTGAAAATGTTTGAAGGTCCCATGGATCTTCTGCTGCATCTGATCCGGAAACACGAAATCGATATCTATGACATTCCCATCGCCATGATCACCCGGGAGTATCTGGAGTACCTGGATCTGATGAAGACGCTGAACCTCGATGTGGTCGGGGAATTCCTCGTGATGGCTGCAACCCTGACCCAGATCAAGTCGAAGATGCTGCTGCCACCCGAGCAGACGGGAGAAGACGACGAGGCCGGTACCGATCCCCGGGAGGAGCTGGTGCAGCGACTCATCGAATACCAGAAATTCAAGGAGGCCGCCCTCGATTTAAAGAGCCAGGAGACTCTCTGGATCGACAGCTACGCCCACGGATCTCCGGAAGGCGCCAAGCAGGAGCAGGAGTTGGTGCTGATCAACCTCAACCTCATGGATCTCATAGGCGCATTCCACAATGTCCTGCGTCGCGCGGACGTCACGGACGTCCATGAAATCACCGTCGAGACCATGAGCATCAAGGAGAAGATCGCCGAGATCCTGGAGCTTTTGGAAACACAGAGCAGCGTCTGTTTCGAGGACATCTTTCCCGACGCCCCGTCGCGAGGCGAAGTGATTGTCACCTTTCTCGCCCTGCTGGAGATCATCCGCCTCCGTCTCGTTCGCATTGAACAGGCCGAGCGTTTCGGAATCATTCGGATCCGCCGAGCCGCTGCGGCACCCCCGCACGGGGATGCGCCGCCCCGGACAGCTTCGGAACATCCCTTGCCGGAGGAAACATGAACGAACGGGAATGCGTCCAGGTGGTCGAGGGGCTGATCTTCGCCTCGGAAACACCCTTGTCGCTGCAGCAGATGCATGCAATTCTGGAACCAGCAGGATTCGACACGAAAGCCATCAAGAAGGCCGTCGCCGACCTCGCCAGGAGGCTCGAAGAGAACGGCTCAGCGCTGCAGGTCGTAGAAATGGCCGGGGGCTACCGTCTGGTCACCCGTAAGGAGCTGGGCCCGTGGATCCGCAGGTTGGTGCGGCCCCGCAAGGTCCGGCTCTCCAGCGCGTCCTTGGAGGTACTGGCCATCGTTGCCTATAAACAACCCGTGACAACGCCCGAAGTCGAAGCCATT
Source organism: uncultured Nitrospirota bacterium (assembly GCA_947259355.1). Lineage (GTDB taxonomy): Bacteria > CG2-30-53-67 > CG2-30-53-67 > CG2-30-53-67 > CG2-30-53-67 > CALZGC01. The sequence goes on from CAMYMF010000010.1 coordinate 116,440, forward strand.
CGCGGCGTCAACTCCGCGGGCGTCATGAAAACCCTGCTGGAGCGGAACCTCATCCGTGTGGCGGGGCGGATGGATGCCATTGGCAACCCCATCATGTATGCCACCACGCGGGAATTCCTGGAATACTTCGGACTTCGCTCCCTGAAAGACCTGCCGGCCCTCAAGGAGTTTCAGGAAATCATCGAAGAACGCGGCGAGGAGCTCCAGCTGATGGATCAAATCGCCGCACCGTCAGCGGACGCGGGCAACACGGCCGGTGCGGCAGGCACCGGACCGGAGACTGCGAAGACCCCGTCCGGCTCATCAGAGCCTGCGGCCCTTGCCGGCGAAAGGACCGGTCTTCCGGAACCACCGGAGGAGGGCTGAGCCCGCCGATGGCATGCGCGGTAAATTACAGGAGGATTCGGAGTTTCCGGCAGTGGTATTTGAGGACCACCAGACTGTTGTTCAGACGCTGCAAACGCATGTTGCGCTGCCGCACGGAGAGGTGGTCGGTGAGCGGCGGCATCTCCGCCCGGACCAACTTCTGGACCTTGATGAGGTTGGCGTAGAGTTCCCTGTAGTCCGACTCTTCAAACTTCTTGAAGAAAAGTGGATTGACCGCCACATAGCCTTCGGCGATGTCTTTCGCCAGGGCCAGGGGGTTGCCCCGGATGAATCCCATTGCGCCACCCTCACCGGTTTCTTTCGCAGATGGTTGTATGATAACATTGCACCGTTCCTGCTGTCAAAAAGGTTCAGTCCCTCATGAGCACGAAGGTCCGTCTTCAGAAATTGATCGCGGATGCCGGGGTCGCTTCCCGGCGCGAGGCGGAAAGGCTGATCCTGGACGGGCTTGTCACGGTGAACGGCCAAGTGGTGTCCCAATTGGGCACGAAGGTCGAACCGGGGAGCTGTCATATCAAGGTGCGGGGTAAACTGATCCAGCCCCGGACCAGGTTGGTCTATTACGCCCTGAACAAACCGAGTGGTTTCGTCACCACGTTGCACGACCCGGAGGGACGCCCCACTGTACAAACGTTGCTGCGGGGTGTGCCGCAGCGCCTCCATTCGGTGGGACGGCTCGACTACAACTCAGAAGGGCTTCTGCTCCTCACCAACGACGGTGCGTTGACGTATGCCCTCACCCATCCCCGTTACCATATTCCCAAGGTCTACCAGGTGAAGGTGAAGGACAAACCGACGGCAGAGAAACTCAAGCGGCTGCGCGGCGGCATCCGGCTTCCTGAGGGGGCCACCGGCCGTGCTGAGATTGAAAAGATTCGACACCATCCAGCGAACACCACCTTAGAGATCACCCTCTACGAAGGAAAGAAAAGGCAGATTCGGCGTATGTTCGAGCAGATTGGGCATCCCGTCCTGAAACTCCGCCGGATCCGTATCGGACCGATCCATCTGGGCGCGCTCCCTCTGGGCAAAGCCCGGAGACTAGAAGCTTGGGAGATCGACCGCTTGAAGGAAATGGTTGAACAGAAGAGAGCACAAAGATAATCTTGACAATCTGGTGGACGAAATGCTAATAAAGTGGGTTAAATATTTTTGGAGGGACTGATCTTGGCCAATCACAAATCGGCAATCAAACGGGCACGTCAAAACGCCAAACGCAATGAGCGCAATCGACAGCAGCGATCCCGATTGAACACCATGGTGAAGAAGGTGACGGCGGCTGTCTCGGAAAGCAACCCCGAAACCGCGCAGCAGGCGCTGGGAAAGGCTCTCAGAACCCTGGACAAGAGCGCGTCCCGGGGACTGATCCACAAGAACAAAGCGGCCCGAAAGAAATCCCGACTTGCCCGAGCCGTCAACAAGCTCACCGCGGGGGCCGAGCCCGGATAGCCTCGGAGGGCTTTTTGCCCTCCAGCATTCCGGGACGGCAGATCCGCTGCACAAGCGTCTCCAGGAGGAGCTCCGGCTGCGGGCCGCTCGTTTTGACGGCTTCATCGATCTTCACGAATTGCCGGTAAATTGTCTCCAGCTCCTCTTCGCGGAAACGGTGGAGTTTCCGGAGAAAGGCTTCTCCCCGATACCCCATTTTCAACTGAGAAAGGATTTCACGCGAATCAACGCCGCGGCGCATCAGGTTTCGACCGACCCACAGTTTGCGAAACAGTGCTGCCAGGGCCGATAGAATCAGGAGCAGCGGAACCCCCTCGTCCCGCATGCGCTGAAGAATCTGGAGTGCCCGAGCCCCGTCCCGCTCCCCCACAGCGTCGGCAAATTCAAAAGGATTGTATTCGCGGGACTGTCCCGACACATGAAGCACATCGGCCGCACTGATGGGCCCCGCCTGCCCTTTGTAGAGCATCAACTTCTCCAGTTCGTTACGCAGCACCAGAAGTTCACGCCCGTGGGCGTCGTAGAGAAGGCGGGCCCCCTCCGCCTCAATCCCATAGCCCCTCTCCTGCAAAAAACCTCGGATCCAAGAGACGGTCTCCCGCATATCGTAGGGATGGTAGAAGCGGACCGTAGGCCATTTTTTCTGCAGGCGGGCGTAGAACTTTCGGCGCAGGTCTACTTTCTCCCCGGTGAAGACGAGACAGGTTTGGGGCGACGGGTTTTCCAGATAGTCGAGCAGTAGGTCCTGCCGGGACGCGCCCATTTGATGCACCCGCTTGACGACAATCAGTTTGCGACCGCCAAAGAGGGACTGCGTCTGCGCCGACAGAAGGAGGCGGGCCGCATCCACCTCTGCCCCCTCGTACGCCTCTTCGCTGAGCGGCTCCTCGTTTCGACCGATGATCTTCGCGCGTATCTGCGCCAAGGCCTCTTCGATGAGGAGCGGCTCGTCCCCGTAAAGCAGACAGACCGCTGGGATCTCTCCCCGGGCGATCTGCTTTCGAAAGGCTACCGGTTTCATGGTCTCCCAGGGAGAAAGGGGGTCACCGAGGCTGCACCCGGTCTTGAAATCACGGGGCTTCCGAACCAGCCCCTGACCGGGATACGGCATCCGTTGCCATCGGGCTTAGAGCGTGCCACAGGGGGGCGAGGTCTCATGGACTTTCCGGACACCGCACCTGTCCAGGGGCTTCTGACCCACGTGATAGATTCCCTCCGACGCGCCCCGGGCAAAGACGACACTCCGTTCCGACTCGGGAGGGTGGCAGACGATCTTGGTCGACTCCCAGAAGGTTGTCACGAGTTTGCGGGAAAAACCGTAAATCGCGACCGGGCTGTTTTCGGGGATGACGACCCGGGAGGAACAGAAGTGAAGCCGGGCCGCATAATCGGCGTGATAGGAGATGACCCCACCGGTGCGCACATGAAAGAAGGGGAACGAGGTCCGGATGGGCAGGGCCACTCGATGCACATTGAAAGAGATTTCAATCACCTTTTCGCCGTTGCAGCGAATCTTGAGGCCATGGCGGTTGTCCTGCTGTCGCCACTGGAAGGATGCGCCCTCCTTGCGCAGGCCCCAGGCTCCCTTGGACCCGGAGAGGCCGTCCGATGAGTCCATCATGGAGCAGGGAACATAAAAACCCTTTTTGTTCTTATAACGCACGAGCGCCGGGAAAACGCTGAATTCACTGACCGCTCCCAAGTCCCCTTGCTGATAGGACGCGGCATAGAACCCACCGAGGGTCACACCGGGCATGACTTCAGCCACGGTCAGCGGAGACGGCACAAAGTCCGACACCCGTTTCGACGAAACCAGATAGCCGATGATCATACAGAAACCGCCCAGTTTCCGCGGGGGCCTTTCACCGCTCATACCGATCTCCGCCTCATTGGTTCGCCCCATCTGGCGAATTCTGATGCAAGTGGCTAGCGCCGCCGGAACCGCTGCTGCGCCGCCCGAATCAGCGGAACACTGACGATGTAGATCGTGATGGCCACCGCCAGCCCGAGCACAACACTTCCCAGCATCGTCGGGTAGAAGACCGACCAGCTGGCGTGCAGGATCGTTTCCGGGTTCAGCGAAAGCTTCTTCACGCCCACCGGGCCGGGCCCCAGAATCCACCGTCCGATCCTGTATTCGAGCAGGAAGACGAATGACAGCGTCACCGGATTCCCAACCCAGGAACTGAGCACCGCCGTAAACTTGTTTCCACGGACCACCAGAGCCAGTGAAAGGGCCAGGAGCGTATGAAATCCGATCAGGGGCGTCAGCCCTGCGAAGACCCCCACCCCCAAACCCCGCGCAATCTCTTCCGGTTCGCTGCGCATCCGGACGAAGCGAAGATAGAGATACCGCAGTGTCCGTTCCAGCTTCACATCCCCGCCTCGCCCAGCGTTTCGTCAGAGAGGGCGGCGATCCGGGCCGTTCCGACGGAACCTGTCTGCATTCTATGCAAAAACCCTTTATCTGTCAACGAAATAGGCGTGATGATCGCAGGACGGCGCCTTGTCTCAATAGAAGCGGTGCTCTTTCGTAATGACGGTGATACCCGAATCGGTCACATGAAAATGACGAGCATCTTCATTGGGATGGAACCCGATGATGGAATTGGGAGGAATCTCCACCCCCTTTTCAATGATGGCCTTCTTGATCTGGGAGTGGCGGCCGATGTTGACGTCCTCCATCACCACCGACTGGCTCACCGTGCAGAAGCTGTTGACCCGCACATTGGGTGCCAGAACGGTGTTCTGGATCTTGCCCCCGCTGATAATGCATCCTCCGCACACGATGGAATCGAGGGCAATCCCCATCCGGCCACCGGCATACGCCTGAGCAAAGACAAACTTGGCGGGCGGTTCCTGTCCCTGATAGGTTCGGATCGGCCAGTCCCGGTCATAGAGATTGAAAACGGGACTGACCGCCGCCAGATCCATGTTCGCTTCCCAGTACGAATCAAGCGTGCCCACATCCCGCCAGTAGGCCGGCTTGCCCGTTTTTTTGTCCTTGAAATTATAGGCATACACGTTGCGTTCCCGGGCCATCCGGGGGATGACGTTCTTGCCGAAATCGTGGTCCGACTCGCTGTCCGCGGCATCCCGCACCAGCCCTTCTATGAGCGGCGGCAAACTGAAGACGTAAACGCCCAGGGAGATGAGGCAGCTGTCCGGATTTTGGGGCAGGGTTTTGGGATCGGCCGGCTTCTCCTGAAACCCGACAATCCGTTGATTCTCGTCCACCTGAATCACGCCGAAGGCGCTCGCTTCATGGCGGTCGACCTCCAGGGCGGCCACCGTGGCCTCCGCCTGTTGGGCGATGTGATAGCGAATCAGGTCGCCGTAGTCCATTTTGTAGATGTGATCCCCGGAGAGAACCAGAAGATAGCGGGGAGACTCCTTTCGGATGGAATAGAGATTCTGATAGATGGCGTCGGCCGTCCCGAGGTACCAGCTTTCATCGATGCGCTGTTGCGGCGGCAGGGGCACAACGAACTCCCGCAGTGTGCTGCTGAGGAACCCCCACCCAAGGCGGATGTGTCGTTCCAGTGAATAGGACTTGTACTGGGTCAGAACGAAGACTTGCTTCAAACCTGAATTGACACAGTTGCTGAGGGTGAAATCGATGATGCGATACTTGCCGCCAAAGGGGACGGCCGGTTTGGCCCGATCAACGGTCAGCGGATAGAGCCGGCTTCCCTTGCCGCCCGCCATGATCACCGCCAGGACGTCTCGGGCCCGCACCTCCGAGGGTTCGAGCAACACCATCTCGACTGACTCCCCCATGGCTGTTGCGTTGCTATCAGAAAGCTACGCCACCCCGGCAGGACAGGTCAAAGTGGGATGGCTCTCGGTCAGAATCTACACAAAAAACAGGAACGGGTCAAGGGCTTGGCCCCGCCGCCGTGCACTTTCTGGCCCCCGCGATTATCGGCCGTTGCCGTTTTCCGCCTCCAGGGCCGCGAGCAGCGCCTCCCGGACGTGCCGACACTTTGCCTCGTCCACAATCTTGTGGCCGAACACATCGCTCACGTAAAAGGCGTCGATGGCCCGATCCTGCTCGGTGGTCACCTTAGCGAAATGAATATAGACACCGCGAGCCGCCAGGCAGGACGTGATGGTGTAGAGCAAACCTATGCGATCCTCCGCATGCACGTCAATGACGGTGTACTGATCGGAGACGGTGTTGTCGAAGAAGACCCGGGGAGGAATGGGTCGCCCCTTACGGGGAATCATATAGGCGGGGCTCTGCTGCGCCATCAACATTTGCGCGACGCTGCTCGTCCGCTCCACCGCTGTGCGCAAGGCGCCCTCGATTCCGGCCCAGTACGCAGGGTCTTCCCGTTTCTGCTCATCGGGTGATGTGAGGTGGACACAGTCGATGACGACCCCCTGCCGGGTGGTGAAGATACGGGCGCCGAGGATATTGATGCCCCGGGCGGCCAGCACACCGGCAATGCGGGAAAAGAAACCGGGCGTATCCGAGTCGTAGGTACAGATGTTCAGCTCAGTGTACCCTCGATCGGGATAGTGGTCCCACTGGGTGACAAATCCCTCCTGCTGGACCCGATGAATCATGGAGATGTGCGTCAACACTTGGGGGTGCCGGGTTGAGAGCAGGTAATGCTCCGGCAGCGTCTGGAGGATCTCCCGGATCTGCTCTGTCTTCAGACCTGCCTCCCCCGCGACCCCCGAGGTCATGACACGTTCGCGAATCCTCTCCAGACGTTCCCCCGAAGCCTTCGTGAGGTCGGCCCCCGCCCCATCGCGCAATGCCTTGCGGACCCTGCTGTGGATCTCGCGCAGCAGGGTGTCCTTCCAGTCGCTCCAACCACCGGGCCCCACCCCCTGGCTGTCACAGTAGGTGACAAGTGTCAGCATGTTGAGCCGAGCCGTATCGCCTACCACACGGGCGAGTTGAGCGATGAGCCGCGGATCGTGCAGGTCGCGCCGCTGCGAAAGATGGGATAGGACGAGATGGTTGCGTACCAGAAACTCGACGGTCCGGCTCTCCCCCACAGGGAATCCCATCCGGTCCATCATCACAGGAATGGCCTTGCCTCCTCTGTGAACATGCCCCTCGCCCATGGCCTTGCCAATATCGTGCAGCAGCAGAGCCAGATAGATGATTTCCGGTTTATCCACAGAGCGCACCAGCTCGGCATAGAAACGCTGCGCGGGGTACGGGCTTCCCCGCAGACGCTCAAAGTGTTCCAGGGCCAGCAGGGTGTGTTCATCCACCGTGTAGGTGTGGTACAACTCGTGCTGCACCAACGCCGTCAGCGCACCAAACTCAGGAATGTATTTGCCCAGCAGACGGAGCTCATGCATCTGCCGCAGGGTAGCTGTCACCCCCCCCTGTGCCCGCAGGATCCGCACGAAGTTGTCCCGGACCCCGTCCGAGCTGCGAAACGCCGCACCGACCTTGCCCAGGGCGCCCACGATCTTCTCCTGCGTTGCATCGGCCAGCGGCGCTTGGTAACGCTGCGATAGAACAAAGATCTCCATGAGCCGTTCCGGCTCCCGCTGAAAGAGGTTCCCCGCCCCCTCCGGCAGGCAGAGCTGGTTGTCTACCAGGGCGAAGACCTTGGCGATGGCCTTCCTGCGACCTCCAAAGCCGGGAAATCTGCGACGACCGGCGGGGGCTGAGCAGCGGTTCATGAGTCGCTTGGTAAAATAGCGCACATTGCGGGCATGCAGATAATAGCCCCGCATGAAACGCTCCACCGCCAGATAGTGCTTGAGATCCTTGTATTTGAAAAAGGCGGCCAGCTGCTCCTGCATATCCATGGTCAGCGCGTCGTTGCGCCGTCCACTCAAATAGTGCAGGTGATTGCGAACTTTCCAGAGGAATTCCAGCGAGTGCAGAAGAATCCGTTCCTCTCGGCCCGAGAGGATCCCCTTGTCCTTCAGGTCCGACAGCGAATCGACCCCGTATTTCACTTTGGCGATCCAAAGAGCCGTATGGATATCCCGCAGTCCCCCCATCCCCTCCTTGACGTTTGGTTCCTTCACATAGAGGGAATTCCCGAATTTGATGTTACGGTCGTGGACGTCCCGGATCTTGGTCTTGAGATAGGCCCCTGCGTTGCGCCGGACGATCTTCTGCCGGGACTCCTCGCGGAAAATGCGGTAGAGTGCTTCATGGCCTGCGAGAAAACGCGATTCGATGAGAGAGGTCTTTCCTTTGATGTCCGTGGCGGCCAGTTCGACACAGTTGGCCACAGTCCGTATGCTGTGGCCCACATCCAGGTTGAGGTCCCACATCAGATATAAGCAGTGCTCGGACAAGGCGCGGCTCGGCGCATCGATCTCCTTGTGCGTCAGGAACATGACGTCCAAGTCCGAGTACGGATTGAGCTCTCCCCGGCCGTAGCCGCCGAGGGCCACCAGTGCGCAGCGCACGGCGTCCGCTTCGATGCCGGCAAAGCGCCGGGCCGTGTTGAACAATTCCATGAGCACCGCATCAGTCCAGCCTGTGATGCGCTGCACGATTTCGGTCCCGCCGCCCCCGGCAAGATGGATCTCACGGATACGCTCGCGCCCGTCCTGGAGAACCGACTTGAGCAGCGTCACATAGGCGCTGCGGTCGGTTTCGAGGGGCCGCGCCACACCGCCCTCGCGCAGCCTCCGGTCAAGCTCAGCGCAATATTCCCCTAGCAATGCGTTGTAAGGCAGCGCCCTTCGTCCCTTCATGGCTGTTTCGACACCGGCGGACGGGGCGTCATCAGCCCCTGATCCACAAAACTGACATAATGCCCGTCCCCGATCACTAGATGGTCCAGCACGGGAATGCCGATCACTTCACCCGCCTTGACCAGCCGTCGGCTCAACGCCAGGTCCTCGGGGCTCGGGGTGGGGTCGCCGCTCGGATGATTGTGGATAAGAAGCACCGATGCAGAGGACTCCCGAATGGCCGGGGCAAACACTTCCCGGGGATGCACGAGACATGATGTGAGACTCCCCGTGGCGATCGTCACGGTCCGGATCACACGGTTTTTGCCGTTCAGCAGCACCACCTGGAAGATCTCTTTTTTCAGGTCCCGCAGATAGGGGGCGCAGGCCTCGAAAACATCCCGACTTCCCCGCAGCGGCATTCCCTGCTGCAGCGGCTGGGCCTGGACTCGCCGCCCCAGCTCCAGCGCAGCCATGACCTGGGCTGCTTTGGCCGGCCCGATACCGGACACAGACGCCATCTCGGCGAACCCCGCAGCACTGAGCGCCCGCAGATTCTCAAAACGGCTCAGAAGATCGCGGGCAACACCGACGGCACTCCGTCGCGCATGGCCAGTGCGAAGGAGAACGGCCAGCAGCTGCCCATCGGAGAGGGCCTCGGGCCCATACCGCAGGAGCCGCTCCCGGGGTCGCTCCTCTTCGGGCCATTCCCGGATGGAAGAACACCCTCTTTCAGACATGCCCATCCTCCTTTGTAGCATACCGGATTGCGGAAATATGAGAAAGTCAGGTCTGGGGCTGGCAAAGGAGGCATCTAGAAGTCTATCGGGGTCGAGCCGGCTCCTGTCGGACGAGTAGCATAGCGCGTTGCCCACCATCCGTCAAGCAGATACGGGGCGCCTCTCGGCGGCCACATCCTGGGCCGAAGGCAACCTGCCGGAAATTCTGCCGCACTGCGACAGGCATGGAATGACAAAATGACAAAGAGAGGGGAGTGCACCAGATTTTCTCTTGAACCAGATATTAAAATATAGTAATATCATCGACCGATCAGCGTTGGGGGGCGCTTGTTTTGTGCACAGCCATCGTAACTGCTCAGGTTGCTTCTATTTTCCCGCAGGACAAGGCGTGAGGAGCGCAAAACCGGAGGCGTATTTTTCATACGTTGAGGATTTGAGCACCGCAACAAGGCAGTCATGCGGGACAAGAGAGGTGATCTGAGCAGTTACCAGCAATCAAGCTTCCGGAGGATCACCATGAACATCTTCAAGCAGAAACTGACCGGTAAAGGACGCCTCATCATCGCCATCCTCTCGCTGATCATCCTCATCGGCGGTGGCAGCGCCGCCTACCATCTGCATGACTTCACCGAAAACAACCCGAAGTTCTGTGTCAGCTGTCACTTGATGCAGGAAGCCTATGACGCATGGGACAAGAGCGTACACAATCAGATCAATTGCCATGACTGCCACTACGCCACACCCCGGGAGCAGAATCGCATGCTGGTCATGACCCTGCTGCAGCGTCCGGAAGCCGTCGAGCCCCGGCACGGCAAGATCATCGTCCCGTGGAAATTCTGCTACAAATGCCACTGGGAGACGGATGAGCGCTACAGCCAAGCACCCAACATCGCCAAATCAAGGGGCCATGCCAAGCACGTCTTCACCGAACAGCTCGAGTGCTCGCAGTGCCACGCATACATCAAAGAAAACAAGGAGGGACTCCACCACTTCCTGCCCAGCGAGCGCTTCTGTCTTAAATGCCATGAAGGCAAGGAAGTGCACGGCCTCGGCATGGAGGGGCTGGCCTGTCTGGCCTGCCACACCGACCAGACTGCGGACATCCGCCCGAACCGCGACAAGTGTCTGACCTGCCACGGCGACGCAGACCAGCGGGCCAAGATCGCCCTGGCCCCCAGGACCGTCGACACGAAGCACTTCATACCCGACGCGGACACGATCCAGCAGGCATCAACTCTGGATGTCCGGTTCCCCGCAGGTGCACCCATGGAGTTTGACTGCCACACCTGCCATCAGCCCCACGGCAAGGTCAAACCGGAGCAATCGCACTGCTTCAGCTGCCACCGTGAGATTCAGAAGGTCGGCAAGCACGACATGCACATCAACAATGTGGGCATGGAGTGCATCCAGTGCCACCAACCCCATGAATGGAAAGTAAACAAAGAGGCCGCGCAGGAGACCTGTACCATGTGTCATGAGTACAAGGACCCCGATGCGTTTCTCTCGCGCTGAGCGGCTCCTACAGACGATGCAGATAAAGCCCCGGGGCAGCTTTTCCGGGGCTTTTTCTTGCAACGGGCGCACACAGCGTGCGGCCATGGGTCCGAGTTCACATCTCGATGGAATTGGGGAGCAGAGAGGTTGCAAAGAAGCGATTGAGGCTAGCGTATCAGGATCATGAAGATAACGTAACCGATCATCACGAACCCGCAGAAGGCCAGTTTCATCAGAATATTGACCAACTTCCCTTCTCTGAGCTCAATGGTGCCATCTCCGAAAACGATGTCATCGTTCAGTATACTCAGGAGCGCGAGGGTCAGGGCGATGAGAATTGCCAGCATGATCAGGGACAGGGTGACGACCTTGGCAAAAACGATTAATTCATGCATGGGTGTCTCTCCTGCTGCGAATGAATGCTGAATAAGCTATATGCGAATTACCCTGCCATGTCAACAGATATTTTCTAAAAAAGGTTTGACAAAGCCTCCGGACATGCTATCATGCGAATGTCTCAAAAGCGGGTGATCTCGGGGGTGTTTGCCAACAGTTTTGTATTTGCTCTGATTCGCAGGCCTTTCGATCCTGCGTGCGCGAGCATCAGTCTGCCACTTCTTCAGAATCCGCTTTGACGGAAACCCGTTGGAAAGCCCATGAAAATCAAGCACTTGTCAAGGAGGAGTTATGTCCAAGACTCAATCTCTCCATGATTCCACCCCGGATAAGGCGCCGGTGGTACGCTTCGCCATGGTGCTTGATCTGCGCCGCTGCGTCGGTTGTCACAGCTGTTCCGTAGCCTGCAAGAGCGAGAATGAAGTCCCCCTTGGCAAGTTCCGCTCCTGGGTCAAGGTCATCGAAAAGGGCCGCTACCCCGACGTCAGCCGGCAGTTTTTACCGGCACTCTGCAACAATTGCGATAACCCCATCTGCAACCGCAACTGTCCCGTGCGCGCCACCTACCGACGCCCCGACGGCATCGTTCAGGTCAACCAGCACCGCTGTATCGGCTGCATGTACTGCATGGCTTCCTGCCCCTACGATGTACGTTACATCAACCCGCTCCGAAAGATAATCCAGAAGTGCTTTTTCTGCGACCATCGGGTGGACAAAGGCGTGGAGCCGGCCTGCGTGGAGACATGTCTCGGCCGCGCCCGGATTTTCGGGGATATCAACAACCCCAACAGCGAAATCGCCCAGACCCTCGCCACCAATCCCGTGACGACCTTGAAACCGGACCTCGGAACGGAACCCCACGTGTTCTACATTGCGGCCGACTACGATGCCATGGACCCGACCAGCGGGGTCGACATCAACCATATCCATTTTGAGCATCCCTTTTGATGCCCGCGGCCCCGTAAGCCCCTATGGCCACCCAAGAAGGAGAGTGCACTCATGGATCAGAACTTTGTCACTGTGCTCTACAATTCGCCCCATCAGATTCCGCTGGGCAAACTGCTTGCGCAGTATTTCTATCTCACCGGGCTCAGTGCCGGATCCTTTGTGGTCTCGGTCATCGCCATCCTGGGCGGCAAGAGCGAATACAAAGCGCTGGGCAAGATCGGCGCCGTGGTGGCCCCCCTCTGCCTGGTCCTGGCGCCCATGAACCTGCTGACCGAAATGGCCCAGCCCCTGCGTTCCTGGCACCTCATGACCTATCTGCCCGGTTATATCAATCTCAAGTCTCCCATCACCTACGGTGTGGCGCTGCTGACGTCCTATCCCATCTCGGCCATCATCTATGCCTTCTTCGTCTACACAGGCAACATGAAGATGTCCAAGATCTTCGCCATCATCGGTATTCCGCTGGCCATCTCGGTGCACGGCTATACCGGTTTCATCTTGGCCCTCGGCAAGGGACGCGCACTCTGGAACACGGCCCTCATGCCGACGCTCTTCATCGTCTCGGCAATGGTCTCCGGCATTGCCCTGATGATGCTGATCGCCATCATTCTCAATGTCTTCTTTTCCAAGGACAAATCGCAGGAAGCTATTGCGGCCGATCGTGAGCTGATCTACGGGCTGGGCAAGTTTCTCGGCGGGGTGATCATCTTTGATGTCTTCCTTATTTTCAATGCCGTCCTGGTGCTCCTCACCTCCAGCAAAGAGGCCTGGCACGTGGCCGAGCTGCTGTTGTGGGGGCGATTCGCCGTGGACTTCGTCGGGATCGAGCTCATTTTGGGCAGTCTCATTCCACTCTTCATTGTCTTTTACCCCAAGACCGCGCGGAATCTGAAAGCCCTCTCCTTTGCCTCAATCCTGGTCATGGTCGGCATCTATGCGATGCGATACACCGTGGTCATCGGTGGCCAGAGCGTTCCGCTGCACTGAAAAAAGCCTTGGGTTTCTTTATAGGAGAACAGCATGAAATTCAGTCGACGCACATTCTTGAAACTCGGGGCCGCCGGGGCCGCGGCTTTCGGAGTGAACCGGATGCTGGACACGGCGCCCAACGCCATGGAACTGATCATGGGAGGAGCGGAAGTCTCTCGGACCACCGGCAAGTATCTGAAACCCGTGCCGAGCACCTGCCTCAACTGCTATGCCCGATGCGGCAATTTCGGCTTTGTCGCTTACGGCACATTGCTCAAGATAGGCCCAAATCCGAATCATCCCAACAGCCGGGGCCGCCTCTGCGCCAAGGGGCAGGCCGGCTTGAACCTGGTCTACGATCCGGACCGGCTTCTGTTCCCCCTCAAGCGGGTCGGGCCCCGAGGAGAGGGAGAGTGGAAACGGATCTCGTGGGAAGAGGCGTACGCGGAAATCTTAAAGCGATTGAAGGGGGTACTGGAGAGCGACCATCCCGAGGAGTTTGTCTTCCAGAGTGATCGGGACATCACGACGCAGGATATCACACGCCGATTTGTGCACGCTCTCGGATCGCCCAACGCCTTCGTCCATCATCCCCTGGGCGGGCCGAACAAGCAGGTGGCCCAGCAACTCACCTGGGGCGTGGACTATGATATCCCCGATGTGGCGAACACGGAGTACATGTTCCCCTTCGTTTCGGTGGTCGAATGCGAGCAAAAGAACATGATCCGGGAGATCGGGCCGACTCTGGTAGGAAGCGCGATAACCTCCGACGAGTCGTTCCGGGGGCAGCTTCTCGACGCCGTGCACATCGACCGTCTGAACGTTGGGCCGGTCCCCACGATCAAGCTGAACTGGCTCCAACCTCACGAAGGCAACATCATCGACTTCCTGTTCCGAGCCCGCGCCTATCAGGAAGCGTGATCCGAGTAGCCGGTGCTAGAAGCCCGCGATCTCATCAAGGAATTCCCGACCCCCACGGGCGCTCTGCAGGTATTGAAGGGCGTCTCGCTCGAGCTGTCAACCGGGGATGCTCTGTCGATCATGGGCCCGTCCGGCGGAGGCAAGAGCACGCTTTTGTTTCTTCTCGGCGCGTTGGACACGCCGACGTCGGGTCGTGTCGAGCTCGACGGGCGGAACCCGTTCGATCTTTCCGAGCCGGCGCTCGCCGAGTTCCGGAACGCGAACGTCGGATTC
>CAMYMF010000011.1 GCA_947259355.1 uncultured Nitrospirota bacterium
GCTCAGAAATACATTCACATTTTCGCATCCCGTCTTCGGGCCATCTTTCGTCGCGTCTCAATCGCAAAATCCTCGAATTAGCGCTGCTAGTCCTGCGGTCTTGCTCAATCGGCGCAACAAGATCTGACCCAAATACGGGCCCGAATTCTGTGAATCTATTTCTGAGCGAACCCTAAGTATGTGGCGCGGTTCCAGGGGAACAGTCGAAGAGAAGACCGTTCATGAATGCGCATCCTCTTCGGACCTAAGGGCCTTGGCACCTTGCAGATACTCCAGGAAGAAGGCGAGGAAGACGGACCCGATGACGCCGGCCAGGCCGGAGAGCAGAAGGTTCAGGCCCTTACGCGGTCTTATCGGCCGCTCCGAGTTGCGCGGCTTCTTCACGATCCAGGTGTCCCGGAACGCATCCAGATAACGCTTCAACTTCTGATTCTCAAGCAAGAGAGATTGCTTGCTTTTCTCCAGGCTGTTCAGCTTGTCACGCAGGGCAGATGCATCCTGTGCCAGCCCGAAGTGCAGGCGCTCCTGAAGCTCGTTGTAATAGCGTTTATTCGCCTGAATCTCGTTATTGAACAGGAGTAAACTGAGGGCATTGTCAGCATCGGCCTTGGCGTCCATCGAGGCCTTATATCGCTCGAGCTCCGTGATCCGTTCCTGCACCTCGTCGATCTGGTCCTGAAGGTGGCTCTTCTGCTTCTTGTTCATGAGGAGTTGCTCTTTTGTGCTCGCCTCCTCCTTGACCATCAACGCCATTTCGTTTTCGTTCTCCAAGACGGTATTTTCGATATCGAATTTACGGACCGTAATCAGTTCATCGTGATCTCGCACAATCAATTCATTCAGATGCCCTAATATCTTCAGGGCAGTCTCTTTGTCGGGCGATTCGATGGTGGCCTCAAGCAGGGGGGTATTCTTCGGGTTTTTCGTTCTGATTTCTGGGTATTCACTCTCTTTGAGGCCCAGCTTTTCCCGGATGATTTCGTCGTAGACTTTCCCCTGAATCTTCTCCAAGAGGGATACCGGCTTTTCGATCAACGCCGATTGTTGCATACCATCCCGGCCAAGCCGCTCTACCGTGCCGATTTCTATGATCGAGCTGACATGATAGACGGGCGGCAGAGCAAAGCCGACAATACCGGTGACGAGCATGCAGATCAGCGTACCGCCGATAATCAACTTCTTTCTCTTGCCAAGGACAAGTATCAAGTCGATGAGTTCCACTTCATCGACTTCATGGTCCTTTCGTGGATAATCCACCGACTCGTCCGAAGATCGCTCTTGTTGATCTTGCACCTGAAATCTCCCCAAGTTACCCCGATACACCTGCCGAGTGCGGTTCCTCATCAGAGAGATCGGTCAAGGACGGTGGGCGGCTCGGATGCTCAATCATCACAGCCGTGTCTTCTCCTCTTCGCATGCGCATCTCGGCCAAATACTCCAGGAAAAAGGCAAGAAATATAGAAAGCAGAAAACCAGCCAGTGTTGCCAGAGAAACGTTCAGCCCTGTTCTTGGTCCTATGGGCTTTAAGGTTCTGACGGGTCTTGAAAGAACCGTTAACGGCGAAACGAGCTTTATCTTCTCGGTGACCTCCGCCATCCCGAGTTGTAACATCCGCTTTTTCTCGTCGAGTTCAGTCACGTCCTGCTCGGTTTTCGCAAGCCATTTGTCAAAAGCGTTCTTCCGGTCCTCTTGGTCTCGCTTGAGGCCTTGCATAGCACTTCTGATATTGGCAATTTCCCCTTTGATGTTTTCAATCTGGACCTGCTCAATATCCGCCATAGCCGCTTCCTGGATTCGGATTTGCAGAGCCAGGTCTTCAACTTCGAGATCGATGTCCTTCGTGCTCTTTCGCAAATTGTTGGCATACTCGATTGATTTTTGGCCTAGATCTGAGAAAAGAAGAAGTTTGAATTCATCTTGCTCCAATGGACTTTTCTGAACAAGAGAATTTCTCCCTTCCAGCAGAAATTGCATATTGTTTTCGATTTGCTCCAGATGAGCCAAGACAGAACCCTTCTTCTCTTCCGTGATCTTTCTTTTCTTCTTCAGTGTTTCGATCCGCTCCAGCTTTGTTACCAACTCTCTTTGCTTTGCCGTTATCGCCCGTTCCTGCTCCTCTACAGCCCTGCTCTTCATGGCCAACTGATTGTCGAGCTTCCTCAAGTTCAGCTGCAGCGATTTTCTTTGTTTCGTGATGGCATCCTCAAGGTAGGCCTTCTTAGAGTCCAAGCCTTCGATCTGCACTTCTTTTCTCTCAAGACCGGTTTGCAGCAGATTACTGTAGACACTGACTTGCAGACCGTAGGTGTCGGCCACCGCACCCATCAAGGCATTCAGAGCCGCTTGCGCCAGAGCACTGTCGTGGTGTTCAAGGGATACTGAGATTTGATGATTATCTTTGTTCGTTTTGACACGCCAAGGCAATTGCTCGATCGGCTCGGTGGAGGAAACCTCTTGAATGACCTGGGGATCGTAGATGCCACTCTTGATCCGATTGGCAATCGCTTCCGTATCATCGACGTATTCTCTGCTATGATTGATGATCTGGCCCGTTTGGCCGGGCTTAAAAACTGCTGTCACACGATAGACATTCGGAAGCCGGCTACTCCACAGCGCTGCCCCCATCATACAGGCAAGGGTCCCGAGAAGAATCAGCTTCTTCCGGCTCCAGAGAACATTGATGATATCCATGAGTTCAATTTCATCGGCCGCCTCACCGACATGCTCTTCAACCCGGTCTGTCTTCATGCCCGCAGTCCTCCGGTTGGGGTTTGATGCTACCGGTGCACACCACCCTCCGACAGCACGTCCTTCCATAGCATTCTAATAACAGCATCGTTTGACACCGGATGGTTGAATTAGTACCTTGCACAGCTCCGCCCTCTCGGTTACGCGTGGGCAGCCAAGAAATCCGCGGGCATTCAGCTGATAGGGGTCTGACGCGGATTGCCGCAGTTAATAGTACGCGGCAATCCGCTCGACCACGTAGTGCTGCTGCTCTTGTGTCAGTTCGGGATAGATGGGAAGCGCCAGGGTCTCTTGGGCGGCCCGTTCCGATTCGGGGAAGTCTCCCCGCCCATAACCGAGAGAGGCGAAACATTCCTGTAGATGGAGCGGGATCGGATAATAGACTTCTGTGCCCACCCCCTGCTCAGCGAGGTAAGCACGGAGGCCGTCGCGATCCCGGGCGCGCAACACGTACTGATTGTAAACGTGTCGGCCTGCCGCCTCCGAACCTTGTCCAGCGGCCTTGCCATCCGTCGGCAGGGCCATGATGCAATCCCTAGCGATGCCTGCCTCCCGAAAGAGGCGATGGTAACGCTGGGCGTTTTCACGCCGTCTGCGGTGCCACTCATCGAGGTGCTTCAGTTTCTGCGACAGGACCACCGCCTGTAGGGCATCCAGGCGGCTGTTGATCCCGACATATTGGTGCATGTACTTCGGCTGCATCCCGTGAACCCGGAGAATCCGGATGCGCTCCGCGAGCTCCCCCCGGTCGGTCACGATCATTCCGCCATCGCCGAATCCCCCCAGATTCTTGGAAGGGAAGAAGGAGAGACACCCCACATCGCCCAAGGCCCCGGCGCGCCTTCCCCCGTATTCCGCGCCGATGGCCTGAGCGGCATCTTCGACAATCAAGAGGTTGTATTTGCGCGCAAGGGCTGAAATGGCATCCATGTCAGCGCATCGACCAAAGAGGTGTACCGGCAGAACGGCGCGCGTCCGCTCGGTGATCTTTTCCTCAAGCCCGTCCGTGTCGATATTGTAGGAGCGCGGATCAATATCGACCAGAACCGCCCTGGCCCCGAGCCGGACGATCGCGCTGACCGTGGAGAAGAAGGTGTAGGGGGTGGTGATCACCTCATCACCGGCGCCGATGCCGCCGGCCATGAGGGCGAGGAGCAGCGCATCCGACCCGGAGGCAACGCCAACGGCGTATCCGACCCCGCAGTACGAGGCGATTTCCGCCTCCAGGGTCTCTACAGGCCCCCCCAGAATGAACTGCTGGGAGTCGAAGAGGCGAAGAATCTCGGGCAGCAACGCATCCCGGAGGGATACGTATTGCTCCTTGAGATCCAGAAGTGGGACTTTCATATTGTTATCGTGCTTTAACGGAAGACAAGAAGCTCTCTTCCGGTCAGACTCTCAAGAAAAGCTCAATATCGCCTGAGAACTCTGTACTCGTATGATAAGAGGAACGGCTGTCCCGTCCCGGTCGGCCCTTCGCCCCGTCTGTCTGCAAGTTGGGGGACTTCTCCGTCGATACGTGTAGAATGAAAGGAGTAATTTACATTTTTACCGTTGAAAAATCAACTGAAAACTGACTCTGCCAGTCGTCATTTCCCAGCGCTCTTGCCGTCACAGGCGCCGGCAATTTGAGCGCGAATCCGGTTGAAGAGCGCCACCGTTTCCAAAGCGCGGTAGTCGGGGTAAGTGTGCGGTTGAGGACGATAGCTGCCCCGGACATAGGTCAGGGTCACCTCTGCAAAGATGCCGTCACCGAGGTAAATCCGGTGGCTGTAATCCTTAGTGGTGGCAAGGACCACACGGGCCGTGTCCAGATAGCCGGGATCGAGATTGATCCGCCGAAGCAGGCGCGCGCCCCGGGCCCGCACGTAGCCCCGCTCCAACGCGATGGTGGTTCTTTTGATACGGGCGATCTCGTCCGGCTGAATCCGATTCCGGAAAAAAAGAAAGCGGCGGACAATGGCCTCTCCGAGCTCCTCGGCGTAGTAGTCGGTGTAATGCCACGGAAAATCTTCGCTGCTGTGCAGCAGGGGGCCGAATTTCTCCTTCAGGCGCCCCTGCAGCGCATCCAGCAGAGAGATCTCCCCCGAGAGCATTCCCACGAAAAGCGTGACGGGCGGTGGTGTTGCGGGATCACCCATAGTTCGCATTTGATTTGCCGGTTCGTTTCATCTTATGATGACCCGCCCCATCATAGGACAAAGCAGAATCGGGATCAAGATGAAGAAAGTTCTTCTCATTCACCCCTGGATCGAGGATTTCTCCGCGTACGACTTCTGGATCAAACCGCTCGGCCTGCTGGCCGTCGGCACCGTCCTGAAAGAGGCCGGATACGACGTGGCGCTCATCGACTGCGTCGACCGGGCCGGTCTGGGCGCACCGGACAAACGCTACGGTGCGGGCAAGATCCCCGGTGTCTCCATCCCGAAACCGGCCGCGCTCGCCAAGATCCCGCGGCATTTCAAACGATTCGGCATGGACGATACCTCTTTCGAAGCGAAGCTGCACGCCTTCGGCCGGCCCGACCTGGTCCTGATCACCTGCATGATGACCTACTGGTATCGCGGTGCCTTCCGGGCGATCCGGAGGGTGCGGGACGCGTATCCCGGCGTGGCCGTGGGGCTGGGCGGCAATTATGTCTCCCTCTGCCTGCCCCATGCTCGACGGCACTCGGGGGCCGATTTTTTCTTCCCCGAAAAGAGCTGGGCCGCCATCGCCGGAAGACTCGCCCGCACTCTGGGCGCCGCCCATCTGGCGGCCAGGCCGGCACCCACCGTCATCGATTTCGGCTTTTATCCGAAGCTGAAAAGCGTCGCCCTCGTCACGTCGCGAGGCTGCCCCTATCGCTGCACCTATTGCGCGGCAGCCCGCCTGTACCCCACGTTCTCACAGGACGAACCGGCAGCGGTGGCCGCCGCCATCGCCTCCTACGCCGCAAAATACGGCGTCCGGGATATGGCTTTCTTCGATGACGCCTTTCTCGTTGGCGCCACGCGGCACTGCCACCGTATTCTGGAGGGCGTTATCCAAACGCGGCAGGGAAGAGAAAACCTGCGTTTTCATCTTCCCAATGCGGTCCATGCCGGGGCCATCACAGACAGGACGGCTGCCCTCATGTTCGACACTGGATTCAAGACGGTCCGCCTCGGCCTCGAAAGCAGCGCGCCCGGTTTTCATGCCGATCGTTCGAGCCGGAAGATCACCCGGCGCGCCTTTGCGCGAGCCGCCGTCACCCTGCAGGCGGCGGGGTTTACTGCGGCGGAGCTGGGCGCCTACGTTCTGTACGGTCTTCCCGGCCTGACACCGGCGTCTGTTCTGGAAACGCTGGAGGCGGTGCACGCGGCAGGCCTTCGCAGCTGTCTGGCAACCTACTCGCCCGTGCCGGGAACAGCCGATTTCGAACGGGTGGCCCGGAAGAATCCGCTGGTTCGGAAAGAGCCACTGCTGCACAATCAGCATCTGTGCTGCCACGAGAATCCGGCAACCTATCAGCAGGTCCGGGACCGGGCCAACACCCTCAATCACGCGCTGATGGCCGGGCTGCCAAGGACTGGGGCGGAAGAAGGAGACTGAAAATCCCTTTACAAATTACTGGGGCTTGGTTACACTCCCGGTTCCACCACTTTTCAAGCAGAGAGGAGAGGGGGCCATGATTCGAAGCGTCGCCATTATCGGTTCGGGGCCGGCGGGCTACGCCGCAGCCATCTACAATGCCCGGGCGGACTTGAGCCCGGTGCTTTTCGAAGGCAATCAGCCGGGCGGACAGCTGACCATCACGACGGAAGTGGAGAACTATCCCGGATTTGCCGAGGGGATCATGGGTCCCGCACTGATGGAGGAGATGAAGAGGCAGGCGGAGCGCTTCGGCACCGAAGTCGTCGCGGCGGAAGTACGAAGTGTCGATTTCTCCCAGCGCCCTCTGCGGCTGAGGCTCGACGGCGACAAGGAAGTCGAGGCGAAGACGGTCATCATCGCGAGCGGCGCTTCGGCCCGGTGGCTGGGGCTTCCTTCGGAAACCAAATTGCGAGGCAAAGGGGTGTCGGCCTGTGCCACCTGCGACGGGTTCTTTTTCCGAGACAAGAAGATCGTGGTCGTCGGCGGCGGCGACACGGCCGTTGAGGAGGCCGTCTTTCTGACCAAGTTTGCTTCCCACGTCACCCTGGTGCACCGGCGAGATGAACTTCGGGCATCCCGGATCATGCAGGATCGGGCCTTTGCCAACGAAAAGATCACCATGGCCTGGGACTCGGTGGTGCAGGAGATCCTGGGCGTCGATGCGGGCCATGTCAGTGGCGTACGCCTGGAGAATGTTAAGAGCGGCGAGACGACGGAGCTTCCCTGCGAGGGAGTCTTCATCGCCATCGGCCATGATCCCAATACGCAAATTTTCAGAGACCAGATCGAGCTCGACGCGAAGGGATACGTGGTGCTGCACGGGAAAACGGCCACCAGCGTTCCCGGAGTCTTTGCCGCCGGCGATGTGGCCGATCAGGTCTACAAACAAGCCGTCACCGCAGCCGGTATGGGCTGTATGGCAGCCCTCGATGCCGAACGATTCCTTGCGGAGGAAGGCTGATCCGTCGCAAGCCACACACGCCCCCGCGACTGCCCCCGCAGGTTCAGTATCGCTTGAAGATCAACTCCTCCAGGGCCCGTCTCTCGGAGTCGGCGGGCTTTCGAAACGGATGGCCCACGGCGATCACACCCATCAGCTCAAAACTCTCGGGCACCGCCAGCAACCCTTCCACCTCCTCCCGCCGGTTGAGGATCTCGCCCATCCAGACCGTACCCAAACCCAGACTATGCGCGGCCAGCAACATGTTCTGCATGCAGGCCCCGATGCCCTGGACATCCTTGGTCCGGTCATAGGAGAGGATCTGATCGAGAAAGATGGCGATCTGCAAGGGCGCCTGCTCCAGGACCTTGCGGTATTTCGTCTTCGCCGCGACGGCCGCGCGGGTCGTCTGATCTGTGATCACCACGAACTTCCAGGGCTGATTGTTCAGCCCCGACGGCGCCCACCGCCCCGCGTCCAGGACGGCCCGAAGAGTACTCTCGGGCACCGCCTCCCCTGTAAACTTGCGCACACTGCGCCGTTTGCGGATGGCCTGCAAAACCTCATTCATGGCTCGATTTCACCTCCGTAAAGCCTGCTTTATGCGGTCGGAGAACGCGCCCCCTTGTCTCCATCGAAGTGGATATTGCTCGCTCCATCTATAGCGTATATCGCTGCCGCGGGCCAGCCGACCGGGGGCGAATAGTCTCACGGCAGGCAGGAAAGCCATGGGGGGTATCTTCGGGGGGCCCGCCTGCAGCAAAAAGCGCCCTCTATTGAAGTATACTCGTTCCGCCGGGAAAAGACTCCGTGTGGACAATGTAATCGAATCCGATACTGTCCTGGGCAAGTACATGGCGCACATACTGGAAGAACTGAAGACTCTCGGGACCGGGCTGGGTGGTGGTGAAAAGCGTGATCACAACGTTGCTCGGCTCCGTGCCGGGGTACTCCCGAGCAAACTCCGAGTCCATGATATAGCCATAGTAACTGTCGATCTTTGCCTTCAGCTGGGCATGCATGGTCTGCACATCCTGCCAGGGCCGGGTCTCTTTGATAATGAGCACCAGCTTGTCGTTGGCCTCGTCTCTTGCGACGTAGTCGATGATGGAGGGATCGGACATCATGCTCGGACCTCCTTGAATTGGCCCAACCATACGACACCGTCCTCGGAGCTGTCAAGTCGTGTCGTAACCCCCCTGGCACGGAACCAGGCGCTTGACGTGAGAGGGCAAATTGACATAGGGTAAAGGAGATGAACGCGCTAAATTCGGCAATCCGACGAATGAAGGAGTGAACTCAGGGATGCAACTGGGATACCGCATAGCGAAGAAAGAGGAAGTCGGTTTGTACCAGGCCGATCTGGTCCAGATCTCCTACTGGAAACGTTTCGGCCCGGACCTGAACGAGATCAAAGAGATGGCCGCACGCTGCCGGAACGGGGGCATCCGTTTTGTGATCCATCCCGTATTCACCATGCTCTCGGAGACACGACCCGCGCCGCGTGAAGAAAATCTAGAGGAGCTCCTCCTGCTGGCCGAACTGGCCGATCTGGGGCTCATTGTGCACGATGAGGTGGGCCCGGGAGGCTCAAGGCTGTCGGAGGAAGGGCTGGCCGCCTATGGTGAGACGCTGGCGCAACTGCGAGCGTACTGCCCGGTTTCCATCGAGAATGCCAGCAACACCTCTGATATCGACTGGTTCTGGGATCAGTTCGACGGCACTGTTACCGTGGATCTCGGCCATTTCGAGTCGAGTGATATCGATTCAATAGCGAAAATGAAATCGCTACCACCGGCCATCGTTGATCGCGTCGATTATGTCCACATCCACCGCAAGAACGGCGATCATGGCGGAATCCTGGACCACTGGCCGCTGACGGAGGACTGTGCGGAGCTGGCCGCTTTGAAAGTACTGGTGAGGAGAAAGCCGCAGCTTGCGGCGATTCTCGAAGTCAATGAGATGGAAGAGGTCGGCGGAAACCTTCAGATGCTGTCCCAAGTCCGGGACAAACTCGGGGACCCCGGTTTATCCTGAGGCGGGCCTGCCGCGATCAGGCCGATCGATGCCTCGCTTCCAGCGAATCGATCCCTTCGATAATGAGTTCGCTTTCCCGTTTTCTCTGCTCGGCCTCCCGAAAGAGGGTTTCTACCATTTCGGCCACCAGGTGCACCCCCTGCATGACACTCTGAAAATCGCGGGCCTGATGGACGTTGGCGCTGGCAACTTCATCGGTGAGCTGGCGCATCCGCTCATTGGCCTCTGCCATGAGACGACTCCCTTGACTCTGCTCCTCAATGCTCCGGGTGATGTCGTGAATCATCTCGTTAACGGTATTGAAGGCCCGGGTGACCAATTCGGTGGTTCCGACCTGTTCGCGGGTCGATCTTTCGATTTTGAGCGTCATACTCCGCGAACTGCCGGCGCTCTTTAAAATCTGGCTCAATGCGTCGCCCGACTTCTGCGACAGGTCCATACCGGAATCGACCTGTGCCGGAATCGACTCTATCATTGAGACCGTCTCCGCCACCTGTTCCCGGACGGATTCGATCATCTCCTCAATCTCCCGGGAGGACGATGCTGTCTGTTCCGAGAGGGCCCGTATCTCATTGCTCACCACAGCGAATCCCTTGCCGTGCTCTCCGGCCTGTGCGGAGATGATCGCGGCGTTCAGCGCCAGCACGTTGGTCTTTTCATTGATCGCGTTGATCACCTCGAGGACGTCTCCGATCTCCTGCGTCTTGGCGGCGAGTCGCTGCATCCGTGCCGCGGCTTCATGGACCGTCTTTTGAATAGACCCGACGCTCTTGAGGGACTCCTGGACCAGTGTGACGCCCTGCTGGGCATCCTTTTCCACCTGCTCCGATAGGGCATTGGAGTGCTTCGCGTGGGATTCAACCTCCCGGATCGAAAATTCCATTTCCGTGGTCGAGGAGACCGTGTTCTGCGCTTCGTCAGAGAGGGTGTTGACGCCAGAGGCCATGTGAGACATGGCCTGGGACATCTGGTGCACCGACGCGGCCGTTTCATTGACCATGGCCGACAACCCCTGGGAATTCTCCGCTACTTCCTGGATTTTGTTGGCGATGGTGCGTGAGCTTTGCGACAGGTCCCGTATGATGGCGGAGAGTCTCCCCTTACGGTCCAGAAGCTGTTCGTGATTACGGCCCAACTCATCATGGAGGCGGTTGACGCCCTGATACAGAGAGATGTTGGTCAATGCGGTGGAGCCCTGATCCGCCAGAATCTGCAGGGTGGAAAGCTCCTCGGTGCGAATGGCTCGACGCTGGTGCTTGTGATCAACCGCTATCAGCCCGATGGGCTCTCCCCGTTCCCGCAAGGGAATGCATGCAAAGGAGCGAGACCGAAGTTCGGGCATGGTCCTATACGGGGCGCCGAGTCTGAACTCAGCAGGCATCTCCGACACGTCCAAGATCTGATAGACCCGGTTGTCCCGGATGGTTTTGATCAAAGCCCCCGCGGGGTCGCTCAAGGGGATTTGGATCTTCTGCCAACTGCTTCCGGCGTGACCCTGAGCTTCGCAGCACGTCAGGACGTCCTTGTGCTGATCGAGCAGAAAGATATTGACCCGGTCGAAATTCAGGACCCGGTGTGCCCCGTCCGACAAAAGTTGCAGCACCTGTGCCCGGGTGACGGATTTCTGAATCTCCGCGCCGATCTGATAGAGACTCGACATATCGTGCTGCAGCCCGTTAAACCGCCCTTCGAAATCCTGTTTCTGCTCCTCGATGCGGGCATGCACCTCCCGGAGCTGGGCCGCCTTTTCACGGTCCCAGTCGAATCCCCGTCCAACCAGATAACCTGTAATCCCCATTATCGCCGAGGTGCCGAACCCCATGTAGAGATAGATCAGAATTTGATGGGGCGAACCCACTATTTGCACTAAGAAAGCGGCCACCGAGAGATGGGCTGGACGGAAGAAGACAAGCTCGATGAGCAGCCACCCCAGGGGCGCACCGATTCCCATCAGGACTCCGTCGACAGCAAAGGAGACCCGCCTGTGGGGAGACCAGCCTGTGAGTCGCTCGTAGAGAGTCTTGTAAAGGCGCATGCCGGTCAAGGGTAACGAATATCCTGGTAAAGAAAAGCCATTTCAATGTATTCGGGAATCTATAAAATATTATACCCCGGAAACCTCTTTTCGGGCGAACATTATTCTGCAGAAAATGAGCGTCTGGCCCCCACGGTTGCGCAAGTACTCGTCATGAGACACCTCGTAACGGCCAGAGGCGCCACGGGCAAGGTGCAGCCCGATTGCTTCCCGGTGTGCCAGGCTTTGCATCCAACGTCCGGTCACGAATTCTTTCGGCATGCGCGGAGAGAGGGGCTCTCACCTAGAAACCAAAAACCATAGATATCAGGAGCTTACTATAGATTAAAAGAAATAATACCACTCTATATTGACACAAACGCCTTATACTGCTTATAATTTAGAAAAACGTGCGATCCAACGACAAGGGCAACCCAACAAGGGGAGCAAAGCCGCGGGCCATCAACCATCAAAGGGCATCCGGGGCTGCCGAAGTGGATAGGACGACCTCAAACCTATCCCGGAGCTTGTCCGACGGATAGGAAGCTCTCACGCCTATCCTGAATTCTGTCGATGGATAGGCTTTTTCATCGTTATTGTTGTTGAGGGGAAAACTTTGTGGCAGACGCAGCTCGCAGAAAGAGGGGTACGAACACGGCCCCGACTCGGAAAGCGCGTCACGCACGGAATCGGATTTCCGTGTCGACATAGAGTTCTTCCTCCTCCTCCTGACAGGTCGGCGGGCTTGTCCTGCCGGCCTGTCCCACCTTCTCAGGTCTGAGAAGACCCTCTTCTCATTTCCGACAGGATTTTCTGGACCCGCACCGCCGGTTCTGCTATCTTGGGACCCGCAGATTCCACCCCCCATTCGCCCGATGGCACTAGCAGGTTATTCGAATGCCGGCACGTAGGACATCTCAACACAAGCGCTCGGCCCGGATTTTGATGGGTCTTCTGGAAGCCAAAGACCAGGCCACGGCGGAGCATTCCCGCAACGTGGCGCGACTTGCCCTCCAACTGGGCGCATCCTGCGGGCTCAAGAAGACGGAGCTGGCAGAGCTGGAGCTGGGTGCACTGTTGCATGATGCAGACAAACTGAACGTTCCCGATGATATTTTTGATAAACTACGACGAGGAGCGCCGCTAAGCGAGGAGGATCTGCGCATCCTCCGCGAGCATGCCTCACTGGAAGGGGAGATTCCTTTCGTAAAGGAAATGCCACACGTGGTGCGGGACTGCCAACAGCTCCACCACGAAAACTACAATGGCTCCGGCACGCCCCATGGATTGAAGGAAGACCAGATCCCGCTGTCCGTCCGTATCGTACAGGTGGCCGACACCTTCGATGCCCTAACGCTGAACCTGCCGGGACGGCGCGGCCAATCAAGACACGAAGCGCTCCTGAGCCTCAAGGACTATGCCGGTACGATACTGGACCCCCACCTGGTCGCGCAATTCATCGAGTTGATCCGGTCCCCGTCGGCTTACCCAGAGCCCCCTGAGCGCTCTTCAAAACAGGCGGCCCGACTCCCAAGACAGGGCGGCCATAAAGAGCCCTAACACCGCCTCCACTGCACTCTCCCCCCACGGCAATAGGTGGTCTCCCTCTCCGGTACAGGCGTTCACCGGCCGGCCCCGTGCCATTATGATTTCGGTGCTGGCGGTCATCGCAGACGGTGGCGAAATGGTGGAAGACATGCCCAACGGGTGCAACAGCCCAGGACACCAGTTCCGCGGTCTGTTCGAAAACGACGATGCGTCCCATCCGTTTGTTTGCAAGCGCGTCGACCCAGAAGCCGGTTGCCGCGCCTCTGTGCCATTGAGCCCGCCCGCGCCTTGCCCGCGGCGCGCCTCCGTCCTCAAACAGCTTGTCTTGCTCGATCAATCCTGCTGAAGAAGAAATATCCCACCAGCAGCATCCCGATTTGAAACATCAGGGCTTTGTCGTAAGAGAAGAGATCGGCCAGCAGCCCGAAGGCCAACGCACCGACGGCGGAGAATTTGCCAGTCATGCCGTAGAGCCCCATGAATTCACCAACCCGCTGCGGTGGTGAGAGCTCGAGGAGCATGGTCCTGCCGGCCACCCAGATGCCGCCCAGTCCAAACCCGCCGATGACGGAGGCAAGCAGGACCACCGGATAGCTGCCCGTGAGTAGCACCAGGGCAATGGCGATGATCCAAACCACGGTCACCCACAGCAACATGGCTCGGGAGCCGGTCCGGTCGACGCGCCGGCCGATCCATAGGGAAAAGCAGAGCGCCGATAGCTGCACCGCAATCAAACAAAGATCGACTTTACTGCCTGGAATCCCACGCGCGTGGATCAAATACTCCGAATAGAAAATAATCGTCGTGTTCACAGCATCCAGGCAGAAGAAATTGCCCAGGAGAAAGTAGAGCATGGAACGGTGGGACGGGAGTTCCCGGACCGTATCGAACACCCGGCGAAAGCGCTCCACCACGAGGTCGCGGCTGAAAACAGCACCGGGAGCCCCGGTCCGCTCGGCAACACCAATAAAAATGGGGAGCGAAAAAAGGAGAAAGAGCCCGCCAGCCAGCACGAACACGTTCTCAACGCCGTAGGCCCGAACGTAGGGCCCTGCGAGCAGGAGTGCGAAGAAGGAGCCACCATAGCCCAAAGCCACCCCCAGGCCCGACACTGTCCCGACTTTGTCGACCGTGCAAATCGTGGGCAGAAGAGAATTGTAAAACACCATGGAGACCTGATAGGTCAGATTGGCCACCAGAAAGAGGGCCAGCATCACAGGGGCCTGCTGTGTCGAGGAGATTGCGGACGTGGCCGCCACACAGATGAGGGTGGTGACGGTGAGGTACCGTCTATTCCTGCCGGTAATATCGGAAACGGCCCCCATCACGGGAACCAGAATGCCCGCCAGGAGCATCGACACCGCCACGGCGCCCCCCAGCGGACTGCTGGCACCGGTGATCTCCTTGAGCAGGGGAGGCAAATAACGGGTGACCACTAGGATACTGAAAATCGTGTTGGCAAAATCGTACAGTGCCCAACTGACGATCGGAAGAAAACGGTTGTTCGGCGCGTAGTCGACGTCGGCTTGCATGTAAGGGGCTTCACGATGGGGGTGACGTTTCGGGACCCACGAATGATCGACGTCATGCTACGGCTTCTCGCACCCAAAATCAAGCCCTTTCAGGGAGCAGCGCGACTGCCGCCTCACGATAAGGCCAAATTCGAGCAGATATAGGGCGAGCACCCGTCAGGTTCTCTAGCCCCATATGCGCGCACGACCCTCTCATCGCTCTTTTCCAGAAGAGACTGCGCGGGGCTAGGGCTTCGGACGACCGTTGGCGCGGTGCCGGCCACAGCACCGAGCAGCGAATAAGTCTATTGAAATCAGGTACTTGGAGAAGCCCTGGATCCCCGGCGCCCATTCTTTCGTCTCCTTCTTGAAGAAAATGCTTGGCCGCTCTGTGACTTCCTCGGCCTTGTGCACACTATAAAACCATAAGGAAAGCATATCCGATACACCTTCTTTCACCCGGCCCGTCCGGATAAAGTCGACCACCCAAAGAGGGGCTTCCGCCCGAACCTATCGAAACGATAGGACAATAACACGGGGACGGCCGCCTGCTCAGTGACGGAGTGGCTGTCCAAGACGACCCGCAGGCACATGCTTGACATAGCGCCAAGACAGGCGGCCACGGATGCCATATCGGGGCTAGAGCGAACGGGAAATGGAATTATGGGGGACGGGTAGAAGATGTCGGAGGAGAAGAAAAAGCAGAAAGAGGAGAAAGTGCCGATCGTCATGGAGGGACGGCTGATAAATCATCACGCCGCTGAGGATACGGAAGTGGCCTGCAATGCCGACGAACTGGCCGAGTTCATCGAAGCCGACGAGAAGCCCACCCGTGCGTCGCAAGAATTCAAGCACACCCTATGGGAGAAACTCTGGCGGATGGTAAAGGACAAATACCACCTCCTCATTCTCGCAAGCGCTCTGCTGTTGCGTTAGCCCGGCTGGGATGGGTGGCTTGGCCAAAGGACCACGATCTCCCCTGGAATTTTCAACCCCACCAGAAACAGGTTGCCAACGGGGTAGCGCCCACGGTGCCATGCTGCGCCCGGTCACACAGGATGGCATTGGGCGCGTCATTTTGCCTGATGCAGGAAAGCATCCAGGTGCGTGCGGGTCTCTTTGAGTATCACCGGGGAGAGCCCAATCAGCCCAATGAGGTTCGGCAAAGCCATCAGGCCGTTCATGACATCGGCGAAGGTCCAGACAAGGTCGAGCTTGACCATGGCGCCGAAAGCAACCACCGCAACCCAGAGTATCCGGTAAGGTACCCGGGAGCCCGCCCCGAAGAGATACTCGATCGATTTCTCCCCGTAGTAAGACCACCCCAGGATGGTCGAGTAGGCAAAGAGGACCAGACCGCTGGAGACGATGATCCCGCCGAATTTCTGAAGGGGCCCGGTGGAGAATGCCAGGGTGCTCAGCTCGGCACCGGTCACACCGGAATTCCAGATCCCGCTGGTGAGAATCACCAAGCCGGTGATGGTGCAGACCACAATCGTATCGATGAACGTCTGTGTCATCGACACCAGCGCCTGCGTGACGGGGTTGGGTGTTTGGGCCGCAGCGGCGGCGATGGGCGAGCTTCCGAGACCGGACTCGTTGGAGAAAACCCCCCGGGACACCCCCTTTTGAATCGCCAGCGATACGGCCGCCCCGGCAAAGCCGCCCGAGGCGGCAATGGGCGTGAAGGCATGTTTGAAGATCATGGCAAAGGCCTGCGGGATGGCCGCAGCATTCGCCACCAGCACGGCGAGACCACCGACCACATAGAGCACGATCATCACGGGCACCAGGGCGCTCGTAACCCGTCCGATGCTCTTGATCCCCCCGAGGATCACAAGCCCCGTGGCGAGTGCCAGTATCGCCCCGACCCAGCCGTTGCCAATGCCGAAGGTCGTCTCGACGGCATGGGCCACAGAATTGGATTGCACCATGTTGCCGATGCCGAAGGCCGCAATGGACGCAAATACGGCAAAGGCCCCCCCCAGGAGCCTCGAGTTCAAGCCGATGGAGAGGTAGTACATGGGCCCGCCGCTCATGGTGCCCTTGGCCCCGTGTACTCGGTACTTCACAGCCAGCACGGCTTCTCCATACTTGGTCGCCATTCCGAACAGACCCGTGATCCACATCCAGAACAGAGCACCCGGACCGCCCGCAGCGATGGCGGTGGCCACCCCTGCGATATTGCCGGTACCCACCGTCGCCGACAACGCCGTCATCAGAGCCTGAAAATGGGAGATATCGCCTTCGCCGGCCTGTTTGCGTTGAATCAACGCCAGCCGGAGCGAAGGGTAGAGGGTAGTAAACTGGATACCCCGTAACAACACCGTCAGATAGACGCCGGTACCGACGAGGAGCAGCAACATGGGGGTGCCCCAGACCAGATTGTTCGCCCACTGTAACAGCCCAATGACTTTTTCCTGCACAGCACACTCCTTATGGTTTGAAAAACGCCGGCGCGCACCGCATTTCAGTCCCCACGAAGGCCAACGGGTTCTGCACGAAAGAGCGCAACGGCCACTGCCGTGTGAGGATCCTCTAGACAGACGCGCGAGGGGGCGCCGCCGCCCATGGGGCGCGCGGGACGATCTTGCCGTTCGTCAGCGAATAATGGTGCAGGCCGATCAGTCCGGCCATGTCGCTCTCGGAGAAAGCTTCCGGCGCATGGCGGCAGATGTGAATAATCGGCTTGCCGGCACATGCAAGATAGTCGTTGATCCACGACTCGAAGGTCACGATTTCCTGCATCCTGTCCGCATCGGCAAATTCATGGGCCACAGCGCAGATGACAATGACTCCGTTCCACGAAGCCGTCTCTACTCGATCCAGCACTGCCGCCACCCTGCTATGGAGGTCTTTGTGGCGGCGGCTTTGCTCGGAGGCCACCCCGTGCGCATCGGCATCGAAAACCAATTGCTCCCGCTGCATGAGGTGCTCCACATCCATGCCTTGCTCGCTCAAGGCTGTCCGGAGTCCATCGAACGCTTCGACGCCACCGAAGAATACGCAGACAAAGTGGCGTCTCAGATAGGTCCGACACAACGGGGTAATCTGGTGGATCAACTCCCGAGGATCACTTTGGAGCGCAACCACATGCCGTGACGGACAGCCGGCAAGGGCCGGGGGCAGGGTGAAAATGAAACGGGATCCCCTTCCTTTTTGGCTCTCGACCCAGATCCGGCCGCCGTAGTGCTCCACAATGGTCTTGACAATGGAAAGACCGAGACCGCTGCCCTGGTGCTTGCGGACCGCTGCATCCATGACGCGCCCGAATTTTGCAAAGAGCCTCACCTGGTCTTTCGCATCGATGCCGACACCCGAGTCTTGGACGACAAAACGGAGCAGCCCCGCTCCACACAGCAGCTCGCCGGCGATCGATATGGAGCCGCCGGGCGGCGTGTACTTGATCGCATTGTCGATGAGATTGGAGAAAACCTGCTTGATTCGTTCCGCGTCCATGTTGAGAATAGGCAGCGCCGGCGAGAAATTCTCCGTCACACGGATCTGCTTCTCCCGCAGCTTTCTGTCGAAAGATTGGAGCACTTCTCGAACCACCGACCGCACATCGACATCCTCCGTGCGGAAATCGATAAATCCCGCCTCCAATTTCGACAGATCGAGATAGTCATTGATGAGCGCATTCATCCGACGGCTTTCTTGCAGGATAATATCTAGGAATTCCCGACGGGTCTCATAGGGCTCCTCTCCATAACGCCGCAACAGGTCCGCATAGCTGACGATGGCCGTCAGCGGCGTCCGTAGATCATGAACGGCAATGTCAATGAACTCAGACTTGGCCCGGTTCAGTTCTTTCAGACGTTCATTGGAGAGGAGCAGGTCCGCGTTCGCCTCCTCCAACTCGCGAGTTTTTGCCGCCACGGTCTGCTCGAGCTTCACATTCAGCTCTTCGATGACACCGTAGGTTCGCGCATTGGCCATGCCCGCAGCCACTTGGCTGACCAGGTTCTCCAGCAGGCGTCGCTTGGTTTCAGTGATGGCGTCGCCAGAGCGGATGTTGTCGGCCGCCAGAACGCCCAGAAGCTCCTCTTTCCAGACGATGGGGGCCACCACATATTCCCGGGTACCGGTGATCTCATAGATCCTGCGTTCCAGCTCCGACGTTTTACCGTCTTGCACGCTGTCCGGCCGTACCACCCGCACCTGCCATTCCTGAAGGACACGGCGAGCGAGGGTTGATTTGCCGTTGAGGGGAACCATGAGCTGTGTCACGTGCCGCTGCAAGGTTTCATCGCCATAAACCCTCGCATCCTGGAGAAGGCCCCGCTCGGTATCTCTCAACAACACCAGGCACCGGTCAAATCCGAGCTGTTCCACGATGAGACGGAGAAGATCGTTGAGCAGCTCGTCCAGGCGGGGGGTCCCGTGGATCCGTTGGGTGATTTCATAGATAACGGTCAGCCCCTCGTGGGCCTCCCGCAGCGCTCCGTATTTGTTTTCGATTACCTGCAGCGACTCCTCCAGTGCGACGGTCTGCTCGCGGTTGATCCTTGCGTTGCCTGCTTCCGTCACCCGAGAATCAAAGACCCTGCCCAAAAGGTATCCCAGCAACGGAACCCCGGCAGCCGTCCCCACCCCGAGGGCACCACCCGGCAGTTTGGGATAGAGCAGGGCCATGAGTGGCAGGGCGATCAGGAGCCCCAACATGGAGAAAAGTCTTTGCGGACGGTTCAGCCAAGTCACCTCGCAGACGCATGCATCCGCTCCAAGGGCCTGGCACTGAAGCTCGCGAGCGGTGCCTAGGGGCATGCCGAAGGCCCTTGAAATCCCCGCCGCCTGTCCCATGCGCGCTTCACAGCAGAGCCGATTGGCCTGATAACCGGGCTTCATCCGGATCCGGAAGGTGCACCGGTTCCTCTGCAGGCTGAGCAGCGTCCACTCGGCAGTCTTGTTGAAACGCGGCACAATCTCAACTGCTTTTCTTAGAATCAAACCGACATGGCCGAAGGCATAGAAGATATGGTAGAGGCTTCCCCAGGATTTGCGATGACCGGAAAACGTGCCGGCCCGAAAGGGTGCCCGGGGATCCCCCGTCCACGCAGCCAGTTCTTCCAGAAGGGCACAGTAATAGGACCAGGAGACCCAGTTGTTCTCATCCCGGA
The DNA here is from genome assembly GCA_947259355.1 of uncultured Nitrospirota bacterium. Taxonomy (GTDB): domain Bacteria; phylum CG2-30-53-67; class CG2-30-53-67; order CG2-30-53-67; family CG2-30-53-67; genus CALZGC01. The sequence continues at coordinate 19,535 of CAMYMF010000011.1, forward strand.
GGTACGCCAGGGGCATACCGGTCCTTTGGATGAGGGTCTGCAATCCCTCTTCCCCATAGGTGTTTTCTACGAAGACAAGGATGGTGTTGAGCGCTCTGCAGTTGACCTCGCGCTTAATTTTCGATGGATGCGGCCTCGGCACGGATTGTGGGTCCAAGTTCATCGTCCATGTCCCGGGCTTCCGTGCGCCCCCCTTGTTGGCCGAAGCACGGCTCCAGAGGATCCAAGCGGTTGATGGCGGCACAGGCTGCAGAGACTGCCTGCACGCAAATGAACTGCTCTGGGTGCAGGGCGGCACAGGTCATGATCAGCACCCGCTTATCGCTCCCAGCTAATGAAACAATTCTTGGCATCATAGTACAAAAGATACAGCGCATTCAAGCCGGAAATGCCCACGTCCGAAAAAGCTTTGCAAATCCGCGAGAGGGGAACCACAGCGCCGCCGCCCGCAGGCCCTTTGCCGAAACGAAACCTGTCTGCCCAGCTTGATCTCTTGCCCCCTTTCTGGTATCTATCTTCAGTGAACACAACCAAAGGGTAGTCGCTGGGGAGGAGGCAACCATGAAACTTCGTCCGTTAAATGATTGGGTTCTACTGCGCCCCTTGGCATCGGAGAAAGAAACGGCCGGCGGCATCGTCATCCCCGAATCGGCCCAGGAGAAACCGACTCGGGGCGAAGTGCAGGCCGTCGGCCGGGGACGGGTCGAGAAAGAACGGGATGATCGGGGCCGTCCCACCGGAGAGAAGAAGTTCATTGAAACCGAACTGAAGGCGGGCCAGACCGTTCTGTTCCGACGCTACGGTGCGGATGAGGTCGACGTGGGCGGCGAGAAGCTTCTGATGGTGCGGGAGGGAGACATCCTGGGAATCCTTTAACCCGGATATTGCATGAGTGATCGTAACGAGAGGCCGTAGAAGCAACATAGGCAAGGCGCAGAAATTTGTGGCCGTGGGCCTCGCGCCCTGTTCCACATTTTCCGCTGGACTGCCCATGGCAACCTGGCCCGCCCGGTAATCGTCCGGTAATAGATTCACGCGTGCAATCTCCGCTCAGGCGCTCTCGCCTGGGAGGTGCCGTGACCGGCTTCGATGAGACGAGGAATCATGCGCAACGCCGATACGTCTTTGCAGCAAAGGATCGAGGAGATCGGCCGCGAGATCTACGAGCAGATGTCGGGTGTTTCCCCCTCGGTCTTTGATCCCCAGTGGTGGAGCGGCCATCTACTTGAGTGGGCCATGAAGGACGAATCTTTCAAGGTCCAGATGTTCCGATTCATCGATGTGCTTCCCGTGTTGCCCGACAACCGGCAGGTCGGCAAGCTCCTGAGTGAATACTTTGAAGATACCGGTGAGGCCCTCCCGGAAGCGTTCCGGCGCACCGTGCGGGCCGCGTCGAAACCCCTGACATCACTGCTGGCGGCACCGGCGGTCCGCAAGAACATGGAATTTATGGCCCGCCGATTCATCACCGGTACGGACCCCGCTGGCAGCCTCCCGGCACTGGAGAAACTGTGGCGCGAGGGCCTGGCCTTCACTGTCGATCTTCTGGGTGAAGCCACCCTGAGCGAGCAGGAGGCCGATGTCTACCGTGACCGCTGTCTGGACGCCATCGACACCCTGGCCGACTCGGTGGCGGCCTGGAAGGAAAATCCCCTGCTCGATGAAGACGGCTTTGGACCTATCCCCCGGCTCAACCTGTCGATTAAACTCTCCGCCCTGTCGCCAGCCTTTGAGCCTGTTCGGTGGGACGCCAGTCTGCGGGAGATGAAACGGCGACTCTACCCCATCCTGAGGAGGGCTGCAGGCGCTTCGGCTCTCGTCAATTTCGATCTCGAGCACTACGATCAGAAGGCGCTGACCTATGCCGTCTTCCGGGAGGTTTTGGAACAGGACGAGTTCCGCGACGGGCTACCGCTGGGCATGGTGGTACAGAGCTACCTGCAGGACGGGCCCTCGGATCTGGCCGCCCTGATCGAATGGGCTGAAGCCTTTCGACGCCGCATCGCCGTCCGATTGGTCAAGGGGGCCTACTGGGATTATGAGACGGTGGTCCGCAGGCAACGGGGCTGGCGGCTTCCCGTGTTCCTCCACAAGGAAGTCACGGACCTCAACTACGAGCGGCTCACCCGGGAGCTGCTGGCCCATGCTGACAAACTCGCCCCAGCCTTTGCCAGCCATAACGTTCGTACTCTCGCCCATGTCGCTGCCGTGGCGGAGGAGATGGGCCTCGACAAAAGGGATTTCGAATTCCAGATGCTCAACGGGATGGCCGAGCCCATCCGCCACGCCCTGGTGGCTCTTGGTTTTCGCCTGCGAGTCTATACCCCCATCGGAGAGATGCTGCCGGGGATGGCCTATCTGGTGAGGCGGCTCCTGGAAAATACCTCCAATGAGTCTTTCCTTCGGAAGAACTTCGTCGAAGCCACACCCTTCGAAGAATTGATGGCGCCGCCGGTGCCGCCGGAGTCTCCGCCCGAGGCAGTGACGGAGAGCTTCCGCAACGAACCCCACGCGGATTTTTCGGACCGTTCGCTGCGGGAACAATTCCTCCGTGCCCTGCAACATGTCGAAGCCCGTCTGGGCGGAGCCTACCCCCTGATCATCGATGGCCAGGAAGTGACGACGCCGGAGCAGATTCTCTCCATCAACCCCGCAGCACCGGATGTCGTGGTGGGGCATGTTTCCACCGCTGAGGGCAAACATGCCGATCAGGCCGTGGCTGCCGCACGGATAGCGTGGGAAGCGTGGCGGCATGTCCCGACCGAGGCGCACGCGGACCATCTGTTCCGAGCGGCCAAGGCCATCGCGAAGCGACGGTTTGAATTCGCCGCCCTGCAGGTCTTCGAAGTGGGAAAGAACTGGCTCGAAGCCGATGCCGACGTCTGCGAAGCCATTGATTTCCTGAATTACTACGGCAGCGAAATGATACGACTGGGGGGCCGTCGCCGGCTGTCGGACTACCCCGGTGAACTGAATCTATACCACTACGTCCCGCGGGGGGTCGGCGTGGTGTTGTCTCCCTGGAACTTTCCTCTGGCCATTGCCGCAGGCATGACGGCGGCAGGTCTGGCGGCTGGAAACTGCATGATCCTCAAACCTTCCAGCAATTCGCCGGTCACTGCATCCTGGCTGGTGGAGACGCTTCGCGGCGCGGGCATCCCCGATGGCGTCATCCAGTTTCTGCCGGGAGCGGGGGCTGCCGTCGGCAATCGTCTCGTCTCCCATCCCGGCGTCGATGTCATTGCATTCACGGGATCCCGCGAAGTCGGTCTCGGCATCGTAAAACGGGCCGCCGAGACCCATGCCGGTCAGCGACACGTCAAACAGGTGATTGCCGAGATGGGTGGAAAGAACGCGGTCATTGTTGATGAGAGCGCCGATCTCGACGAAGCAGTGCGGGGGGTGGTGGCGTCGGCCTTCGGCTTTCAGGGGCAGAAGTGCTCGGCCTGTTCCCGAGCTATTGTCTTGCGCTCCGTGGCCGACACCTTCGTCCGCCGCCTGGTGGAAGCCACCCGGAGTCTCCAGATGGGCCCGCCCGCGGATCCGGCCAATCAACTGGGACCGGTGGTGGATGCACCCGCCAAAGAAAAGATCGAAGCCTACATAGAACTCGGCTCCGAAGAAGGAACTCCCGTCTTCATCGGCGAAGCGCCCGCATCGGGCTATTATGTTCCCTGCGCAATCTTCTCCGACATCCGCCCATCCCACCGCCTCTTTCAAGAAGAGGTCTTCGGCCCGGTGCTCGCCGTTATCGAGGCGCGGGACCTGAGCGAGGCACTGAAACTGGCAAACGATTCGGAATACGGTTTGACGGGTGGGCTCTTTTCCAGGAGCCCCGCGGCAATCCGGCGAGTGCAGAGCGAATTTGACGTGGGGAATCTCTATATCAACCGGGGTATCACGGGCGCGCTCGTTGCACGGCAGCCTTTCGGCGGAGCCCACATGTCGGGCATCGGTTCGAAGGCCGGAGGGCCGGATTACCTGCAGCAATTCATGATCCCCAGGAGTATCAGTGAAAACACCCTGCGGCGCGGTTTTGCTCCGGCCGACTGACGGGGTATCGTCCGCCCGACTGTTTTGCGTGACGGCGACCGCGTGAAACCTCGCCTGAAACAACCGGGAAGGGTTGCATGGACATTGACTGGAACACCATCGACACGGTCCTGCTCGACATGGATGGCACCCTGCTGGACCTTCACTTCGACAACTACTTCTGGCTGGAATTCGTCCCCGGAGAATACGCAACGGCCAACGGTCTGTCGCGCGAGCAGGCTGCGGCTGAACTGACGGCGCGGTACCGGGAGGAAGAGGGCACCCTGAACTGGACCGATCTTGACTTCTGGTCGCGGGAGCTGGGACTCGACATTCCGACGCTCAAGGTGGAGGTGGAACACCTCATTCAAGTTCACCCCTATGTGGAGCCGTTCCTCGAGTTTCTCCGAGCGGCACGCAAGGGCGTCTACCTGGTGACGAATGCCCACGGCAAGACGCTGGACCTGAAGATGAAAAAGACCCGTCTCGGGCCCCATTTCCACGGCATCGTCTCTGCCCACGAGGTGGGCCTCCCCAAGGAGACGCCCCGATTCTGGGACGCGCTGCACGCCCACATTGACTTCGACAAGGCCCGCACGCTACTGGCCGAGGACAGTGAGGCCAACCTCCATTCCGCTCGCGAGGCGGGTATCGCCTATCTCGTCTTTGTCGCGCGCCCCAGCACACGGGAGCCTGTAAGAACGTCGGCCGTGTTTCCGTCGATCGTCTATTTCAAAGAGCTCATGCCGAACCCCATTCCATAAGTCCACACGGCCCCCCTCCCATGATAAAACGGACGCCCCCCTTTCCCCGCTCGGGAAGAATGGGACAAAAGGGGTTGTATTCGCATCGGAATTTTACTATCTTGAAAAGATGGTAGCAGACATCAGCCGCTCACAGAGTCCACGTCATGGGCAAAGTCAAGAGAAGCAGAATGTTGAAAGAGAGGCGCGCTATCCCGCGCAGCTCGGCTGGCCTAAAGGCCTTTTACCGAGTCGTCAGCGGTGACACGGAACGAAAAACCAAGGAAGTCCCGGCCATGGTGATGAACTTGTCGGAGACGGGCTTCTGCCTGAACACGAATTTCACGGTTGTGGAAGACCTCCACGTGCTCACGAGCAGTTGGGGCCTGTCCGGCAATACGCTGGAAGTCCGCATTCCTTTTCCCGACAGAGCTGAAATTCGAATGAGTGGAACGGCCTGCTGGTACAATGTGGCCACGCCCAAAGACAGGTACAGTTACGTCATCGGCGTCTCGGTCACGAAAATGTCGCCGCGGGATTACGAGGCGTTGCAGGCCTATCTGCGAAGCCACCAGCCAGGGGGTCGGTCGATGCGAGGGACGGGGTGGCTGGACCGCCTCTTCAGGCGATCCTAGCCATGGGCGATCTTTAATTGAGCTCGGCCAGTGTTTTCTTTGCCATCTTCGCTTCCTCTGAGCTGGGATACTGATCGACAAGCTTGCGGAGGAGCTGCCGGGCCGTGTTCTTGTCCTCCAAGCGCTGAAAGGCCAGCCCTTCTTTCAGGAGCGCCGCCGGAACCTTGTCCCCCTTGGGATACTTCTGCAGCACCTCCTCGAATTCGATGATCGCCTCTTCGTACTTCTTCTGGGCGTAATAACTCTCGCCGATCCAGTATTGGGCGTTGTCCGCCAAGTCACCGCTGGGGTGTTTCCGCACAAAATTGCGAAACAGCTTGATGGCCGTGGCGTATTTCTTCTGTTTCAGGGCATCCATGGCCTGATCGTATTCCTGGCGGGGGCCCGAGGGCGCCGCCGGTGGCACCGCCGCCACCGATGGGGGAGCCGACGCCGTACCGGTGGCGGGCTCCGGGCCTTCCACGCCCGCCACGGCCGCCTCGCCCGTAACACGCCGCTCCAGTTCCAAAAGTCTCGCCTCCAGATACTGGATCCTTTCCTGCAGGTCCCGCACCTCCGCACCCAACCCCTCCTGTGCAAAGATGGGATTCTGTCGCGGCACGCCGCCCGAGAGCATGTCCTCCACACGGCCCGTGAGGCTCTGCAGCTGCTCCCGGATAGTGGCCACCTCCGCGGCCGTATCGGCCGTCTGCTGCCGCACCCCCCGGGAGGTCACATCCCATTCCGCGGATTTCTCGAGAACGCTCTTCATCTGCCCTTCCAGGAAATTGATGCGGGCATCCTGGTCGAGGGCGGCACAGCCCCCCAGCGCCCCCAGGAGAGCCGCCGCAGCAACCCCTCTTGCAATTTTGCCAAGCATACCATCCGCCTCCATGAACCTAATGACGCCCTGAAACGCCCGCATCGATGAAATAGCCATGACCCCTCCAGCGGTTCTGCCTATCTACTTCACGGCGAAATGGGCCCGGCGATTCTGCCCCCAGCACTCTTCGGTGCGGCTCATGCAGGTCGGCCGTTCCTCGCCATAACTGATCGTGCTGAGTCGCTTCGCACTGACACCGAGATTGACCAGGTAGTTCATCGCGCTCTTGGCCCGGCGGTCTCCCAAAGCCACGTTGTATTCCGTGGAACCCCGCTCATCGCAATGCCCCTCGATCATCACCGCGGTGCCCGGATTGCTTTCGAGCCACGCGGCATTGTCGGCCAAAACGGCCCGGGCTTCCGGAGTCAGATCGAACCGATCAAAATCAAAATGGATATCCCTCAGCTGCTTGGGCTGAAGTGCCTGAATGTCTTCAACGGATACATCGCGGCCCTCCATCCCCGTCGCCGAAGGTGCAGCCCCCGTCGTATCGGCATCTGACACACCGGGTACCCTCCCCGTCCGGCTGCATCCGCCCACCGTCAGGACCATCGCCAGTCCAACCATCGCGCACAGAGCCCACCATCCATTTTTTTTCATAATCCTCTCCTTCCTCTGTTGTCCGTCCCTGCCTCCGGAAAATTTCGCAAGTGTATAATAATACAGAAAATCCTCTCTGTAAAACAGTTTTTTTGCGGCTGCCCGGGCGCTGTCGACGCGGCCCAGCTTATCCGGCCTCGCAATAGATTCACTCATGCAATATGCGGGCTAGTCGAATACAAGGCGGGGAGACCAATGGGGTGCGAGATTTCGCGCAGCGCTCGAGGTGATCCTGCGCAGATTGCTCCCATTTGCGTTCATGACATAGATATCCGCCTTGCCGTCCATGGTGGAACTGAAGCAGAGGAAGCGGCCATCAGGCGACCAGGCGGGTGTTTCGTTGTCGCCGGCATTGGCCGTAATAATCATGAATTCACTTTTGTCCGGCTTGATGGTGGCAATCTGAAAGTGCCCGTTGTTCATGGTGGCCAAGGCAATCCGGTCCCCCCGGGGCGACCAGGCCGGGGTCGCGTTGTAACTGCCCTGAAAGGTCAAGCGGTAGGGACCGTCGCCATCTCGTTCCATAATATAAATGTGGGGGCTGCCCGCGCGGTCCGACATGAAGGCGATCTTCTCTCCGTCGGGAGACCAGGCGGGGGAGACGTCGGTGGACCAGTTGTTCGTCACGCGGCGGGGTTTCTTCGCGTACTTGTCCAGAATATAGATTTCGGGATTGCCGTCTTTGCTCATCACGTAGGCCAGCTGACCGCCACCGGGCGAATAGGCGCCGCCGGTGTTGATCCCGGACTCGCCGGAAACCTTGAGAACACTGCCGGTACGGAGGGCAATCTGGAAGAGGTCGGGATTGTTGTCCCGGTAGGAGGTAAAGACAATCTGTTCGCCGTCCGGCGCCCACCGGGGCGACATGACGATCCCCTCCTCCTCGTAGATCACGCGGTCGTTGTGACCGTCATAATCCATGATGTGTATCTGACGCGCTGTGGGTGTGATGGAGAGGTAGACAATGCGCGTGTCGAAGACGCCCGCCTCCCCCGTAATCTCCTTGATTACCTCGTTGGCGAACTTGTGGGCCATCTTTCTGACGTCCCCCAGGCCGCCGTAATAGCGTTTGCCGAGAATCTGTTTCTGTTGATAGACATCATACAGATAGAACTCCGCCTGCAGTTGATCACCGTTCATGGACCAAGCGCCCTTGATCAGAGCATCCGCACCGATGACCCGCCAGTCCTGAAAGAGGATCCTCGAGGGGTCGGTCTGGGACAGCAGGGGATCTTCGATGAAGCTGACCGGATCGAGGAGTTGGAACAGTCCGGAAAAATCGAGGTCGCTGCTGACCGTTTCATGGAGTTCACGACCGATTTCGGCGCCGCCCCTTTCGGGCCGCAGGTTCTTGAAAACCTGGATCGCCAGCGGCAGGCGCCGAATGGTCGGGGCATTGATGTCCAGATATATCTTGGCCCAGGCGGGCGACGTCCAGAACAGAGCCAGACAGATCAGCGATGCGGCCCTCAGCCGCCCATTCGACAACAGATGGGTTATTCTCATTGTAACTCCTCAGGTGTGAAGCGAATGCCGACTTCCAGCTCCTTCTCTTCACCGGGCAGCGGCGGGAAGGGGCTGCTCCGCTCCACGGCGCGTACAGCCGAATCGTCGAAGGCGTCGTTTCCCGAACGCTTCTCCAAGTCAATATCTACGATCCTCCCGTTGGCGGCAACGGTAATCCCCAGGATGGTTTCCAGACCGGGTTGGAGCCGCACACCCTGCGGAACGATCCAGTTCTCCCTGATAATATCCCAGATGGTGTTATAATAGACTTTGTATTTGATCTGCATCACTTGGCTGGTGATGCGCCCCCGGGCCGCCAGGGCCCTCTCCTCCACCGCCCGCTGCCGGTTCACCCGCTTCTTCAGATCAGCCAGCGCCGACCGAATCTGCTTCTCATTGTAGGCCTCTTTGGGCGCCTTCTTCTCGACCGGTTTTTCTTCAACCCGCTTCGGCTCCGCAGGCTTCTCCGTGGGTTTGTCCACCTTGGCTTCCGCCTTCTTCGGCTCGGGCGGCGCCTCTTTGGGCGCAACATCGGGGATGGCGATCTTCTTCTCGGGCTCGGCTTTCGCCGGCACCGACTTGGCCGCCTCCGGCTTGGGCTGGGGCACCGGTTTGGGCGTTGGCTTCGGCTCGGGCTTGGCCACCGGCGCCGGCTTGGGAGGTGCCTTCGGCTGGGGCCGCGGTTTGCGCTGAGGCTTTGGCTCCTCCACGCTTACAAGATCCACGGTATAGGACGGCGGCGCATAGAATACGGGCGGGGTCCACATCTTACGGGAATAGTTGATCAAGGCCAGCAGGGCAACATGCACAACGAGGGAGACCCAGAACATCCGCCAGAAGTCCCGTCCGAACTCGGTCTCCTGCATGAGTTGAAATTTTAGCAACATCAGTCACGGATCTCCGAGACATCGGTGACCATGCCGAGCTTGGCAATTCCCGCCTCCTTGATGGCAGCCATGACCTGCACCACAAAACCGTAGGGCACGTTCTTGTCGGCCCGCAGGAACACCTCCCGGGTGGGATTGGCTTCGCGGATCTTCGTGAGTTTCTGCTGCAGTTCCTTTAGGGAGAAGGCGGTTTTGTTGATGTAGACATTCTGTGTCTTCGTGACGGTCACGATGAGCCGCTCCTCCCCCACTTTGATGGGGGCCGCCTTGGTCTTGGGCAGATCCACATCGACCCCCTGCTGCATCATCGGCGCCGTAACCATAAAGATGATCAGGAGCACGAGCATGACATCCACAAAGGGTGTCACATTGATCTCCGACATGGTTCCGTATTCTTTATTTCCCGTCATTCCCATTTGCTATTCCTGACGCCGCCCCGCGAGGAGACCGGCCTCGCCGGCGGTTGCTGCTACCCCAAGTGCTTCTCTGCGATACTCAGAAACTCGGAGGAGAAGTTGTCCATCTCGTTCGACATGACGCGCACCTTACGTACAAAATGATTATATGCCACCACCGCGGGGATGGCGGCAGCCAGGCCCGCAGCCGTCGCCACCAGGGCCTCCGAGATACCCGGGGCCACCACGGCGAGACTGGCGGAACCGCGACTGCCGATACCCTGGAAGGCATCCATGATACCCCAAACCGTTCCGAAGAGTCCGATGAAAGGCGCCGTGCTGCCTGTCGTAGCCAGAAAGGTGATAGAGCGTTCCAGGCGCGTGGTCTCGGAGATGATGGCCCGGTTCAGCGCGCGTTTGATGGGTTCGATTCCGTACACCTCGGCTCCCAGGAGTTCCACCACCTCCCCCTCCGAGTTGCGCGCACGTTTTTCGGGGCCGCGGCCTTTGAAAACTCTGTTCAGTTCTTCGTAGGCCGCCTCGAACAGCCGCGACAGCGGGCTGGCGGGATACTGCTTCGCCGTTCGGATCAGCGTCTCCAGCGGGTGGTTCATCCAGAAAACCTTGAGAAACTTCGTCGACTGCACCCGCGCAGCGCGGATCATCCGATACTTATAAAAAATGATTGCCCAGCAGATGACTGAAAAAAGCAGCAGAACCACGAGCACCGCTTGGACCACGGGGCCCGCGTTGGTAATCAGCGACATGATGCCGTGCTGGGTCAGGGTAAAGGCACTTTCTTCCATAGATTGTCTGCTCCCATCCTGGCTTTCCGTTGTGGGAACTCTAATATAGTTGCCCACCAAAGTCAAGACCACGCGCACTCGATTGCATCCTCATTCCGGGCAGCGGTGCACGACTATTTCTATAGAGTGCCGCGCCCTGCGAACGGTTCCACAACGAATCCCCGGACGGGGCTATTCCTCGCAGTCGCCACGCCTCCGTTCCTGCTGCCAAGTTGCCCTGCGGGCATGCGCGTCGCGCTCCCGTGTTTTCTCCTCGGGTGTCTCGCAGACCAGCGGCGGCACCGGTGCTGGTCGGCCTGCCTCATCGAGGCACACATAGGTGACCCGTGCGGAACAGGTCCTGCATCGGCTTCCCGTGATGGGGTTTTCCGAATGAATTTCGACGGCCACCTCCACGGATGTCCTGAACGCTGCGGTGAGTCGCGCCTCAATGATAACCAGATAGCCAATCTTGATGGGGTGGTCGAAGTCAACCCGCTCCACCGACGCCGTCACCACCGTCTGCCGGCAGTGCCGTATGGCAGTCATGGCGCCCGCCAGATCGATCATGGCCAACACCTTCCCACCGAAAATGTTGCCCAGATGATTGGCATCGTTCGGTTGGGCCAACGCCGTTGTGACCACCGTCGAGTCCGCGACGGTTTTGCCCGGCCGACTTCTTTTCACACTCCCCCTCCTGTTGGAAAACCTGTGGTGCGGTGAACCTCACCGCGGGCATCGACAATCATCGCCTCGACGCCGGGTTGCCCTTCGATCAGAGCCAGCCCCGCTTCCGGTCCAAGCACGAAGGCGGCCGTCGACAGCGCATCGGCCGTCATGGCCGACGCCGCGATGACCGTGACACTCATGCATCCCCGCGCCGGAAATCCTGTGCGCACATCCAGAAGATGATGATAACGCTGGCCCTCGTGAACGAAGAAGCGCTCATAGTCTCCCGAAGTCGCCACGGCTCCCATCGAGAGGGACACCTCATCCAGCAGGGCCTGCCGCTTTCGGGGATGCTGAATCCCGATACGCCACGGCCGGTCCGGCGACGGCCTTCCCATGACGCGAACATCGCCGCCGGCATTGATGGTGGCATTGGCAATGCCCATTTTCTCCAAGATCTCGGCGGCACGGTCCGCGGCATAGCCCTTGGCAATGCCCCCGAGACCGATGGCCATTCCCGGGCGCACCAGCCGCACACGCCCGTCTTCGTCGATGAGGACGTTGCGGTAATCGACCAGCGGCAATACTGCGTGCACCGCAGCCGTGGAAGGCGGCACACTGCCCGGTTCAAACTGCCAGAGGCGCGCCAGTGGTTTAAACGCAATGTCAAAGGCGCCCCCGGATAGATGGGCATAACGCAGGGCCTCCCGAATCACGCCGAGCACTTCCGCATCCACCACCACCGAGGCTTGGCCGGCGCCACGGTTCACCCGAGAGATATCGCTGTCCGCCAAATAGGTGCTCATGAGCCCCTCCAAACGTCGGATCTCCTGAAAGGCCGCGTCGGCCGCGCGGTGTGCAAGCGTCGTCTCGGCGCCCGCAATGGAGATGGACATGGTGGTGCCCATGAGATACTGCTGGCGCTGCACCGGCGGCGACTGGCTCCGGCATCCCGCGGTTGATCCCACGGCAAGTGCAATGAAAAGGGCGAGCGCCATGAAGTGAGGTTTCATCTTCGAGGACCGGGAAGGCTGAAGGGGCTGACTCGGCGCGCCGCATCTCTGTTTGCATGACCGCGGACATGACCGGCGCTGCTCAGCGTTGCCTGCGGGAGATGTAATCGGACACGGCAAAGAGCGCATCCTTGGCCGACGAGTCTTCGATGGGATCCAGATGCCGCTTGGCCGTTTCAATATGCGATTGGGCCTGCTGCATAGTGTAGTTGATGGAATCATATCTCGCGATGCAGTCCTGTACGAAGTCTGCATCGTCCGTGTCGGGGGTGCCATCTTCAAAGATCGCTCGAATACGGAATTGTTCCGCAGCCGCGCTGTGGCGCAACAGATGAATGACGGGCAGCGTCACTTTCCCTTCCATAAGGTCCTTGCCGATCTTCTTGCCCAGCTTTCCCTCCTGCGCGGCGTAATCGAGCGCGTCATCAATGAGCTGAAAGGCAATGCCGATATCCAGTCCGAACTGGACCATGGCCTGCTTCCAAGTCGCAGCCGCGTCGGCCAGAATAGCCCCCAAGTGGCAGGCTGCAGAAATAAGCACGGCCGTCTTGTTGGTCACGACCGTGAGGTACTCCTCTTCTGTCAGCTCGAGGTTCCCTATGCTGGCCAACTGCATCACCTCGCCTTCCGACATGACCGTGGTTGCGTCGGACAGAACGTCCATGATCTCCTGGTTTTGTTCCCGAACAGCCAGGTAGAGGGCCTTGGAATAGAGGAAGTCGCCAACGAGGATACTCGCCTGATTGCCAAAGACGCTATTGGCCGACGCCTGGCCTCGCCGGATGCTGGCCTCATCGATGACGTCGTCGTGCAGCAGTGATGCCGTGTGGATATATTCTACGATGCTGCCGAGCAGATAGTGTCGCGCGCCGCGGTAACCGCACGCCTTGGCGGATAGCAGGAGCAGCAGGGGGCGAATTCGCTTGCCGCCCCCGCTCAGTATGTGGAAGCCCACCTCCGAAATCAGCGGTGCCCTGGAGTGCAGGTTCTGGGAGAGACATTGCTCCACGGCGGCCAGATCCTTCTCCAAGTCTTTCCAAACTTGTTCAATTTTCATGGGCCTTCCCGTTCAAAATAGTGTGATAGTAGAAGATCGGGCCATGTTTGTCAAGCCGTAACCCCCTCGGAGAACCGCAACGTACCGTGCGCCAAACCCCTCAAATAAAAGGGCTTGGCTGACGCGACACCGCCCGCATCACCGGCGGTGCAGACGAAGCTCACGGCGGTGCTCGGCGATGCCTATCATGTTGACAAGGCCGGGAAAACTGTGTAGAGTGAGGCCTGTTTTCAGGATTGCCTCTGACCTTCATATTCCCGAGCAGCAGCACATGGCACGAGAACACCGGGTGGAGTTTCTCCCCTTTGGCGTGAAAAGAACCGTCGCGGACCAGCAGCGGGTTTTCGACGCGGCCGGCGCTGCCGGTTTGGATCTCGCGAGCGAATGCTCGGGCGGCGGCACCTGCGGGCAATGTCTCGTGCGCCTGATCCGCTGCTTTACGGAACCCACGGGCAATGAAGTGCACCTGCTGTCCCAGGGTAAACTTGATGCGGGCTTCCGCTTCGCCTGCCAGACACGTGTCACCCGGGACCTGAAGGTGTTCATTCCGGAGATGACGCTTCGGTCTCCCAAAACCGACGGGGGCCCTGAGGAGGCGCTCCCCCACCCCACACCGAGCGGACACGAGAAAGGATAGGGAAGGGATGATGAAACGGGCACTGATCAGCGTTTCGGACAAGACGGGGATCGCCCCCTTGGCCAAGAAGCTGAAGATCATGGGGTTTGAGATCCTTTCCACAGGGGGTACCGCAAAGCTGCTGAAGGAAAACGGCATTGCTGTGCGTTCCGTCTCCGATTACACGGGATTCCCCGAAATGCTGGATGGGCGTATCAAAACCCTCCATCCCAGGATCCACGGCGGACTGCTCGGCCGGCGAAGCCTGCCGGAGCACCTGGAGCAGATGGAAGCGCAGGGAATTGAGCCGATCGACATCGTGGTTGTGAACCTATATCCCTTCGAGGCGACCGTTGCCAAAGCCGATTGCTCTCTGGAAGACGCCATCGAGAACATCGACATCGGGGGGCCTACCATGCTGCGGGCTGCAGCCAAGAACTACACGGATGTCGTCGTCCTGGTCGACCCGGCGGATTACGACTGGGTACTTCGAGAAATGGAAGAAAACGACGGCAGCGTCAGCCCCAAGACCCGTTACGCGCTGGCCTGCAAAGTCTTCCAGAGCACAGCCCGCTACGACAGCATGATTGCAGGTTATTTAGGGGCCCAGGGGCGTACCCCACTTTTCCCGCCAACCCTGAACCTGCAGTTCACCAAATCGGAGGAACTGCGCTACGGGGAGAATCCCCACCAACGGGGTGCCTTCTATCGGGCACTACAGATCGAGGAACCTTGCGTTTCCAATGCCGTCATCCGCCAGGGCAAGGCCATGTCCTTCAACAACTATCTGGACGCCAACGCGGCTCTGGAACTGGCCAAGGAGTTCGAAGAGCCCGTGTCGGTCATCATTAAGCACAACAATCCCTGCGGGGTTGCCACGGCCAGCGATCTGCGGGAGGCCTATGTCACTGCCCGGGAGGCAGACCCCGTCTCGGCCTTCGGAGGCGTGCTGGCTTTTAACCGGCCCGTCGATGCAGCCACGGCCAAGGAGATCGTTTCCACCTTCGTGGAAGTCGTGATCGCGCCGGGATACAATCCGGAGGTACTGGAAATCTTCCGGTCAAAGGAGAATATCCGCGTCCTGGAAGTAGATATCTGGGGTCACGAGCGGGCGCGCGATATGGATATGAAACGGGTGGTGGGCGGCCTCATCTACCAGGAGCGGGATCTGGGGAGTGTGGACATAAACCATCTTGAGATCGTCACGAAACGGCTGCCGAGCGAAGATGAACTAAAGGCCATGGGCTTCGCATGGCGAGTGGCCAAGCATGTGAAGTCCAACGCCATCATCCTGACCCGAGCCGACCGTACTGTGGGCATCGGCGCCGGGCAGATGAGCCGGGTCGATTCGACCCGTCTCGCCATCTCCAAAGCCCTGAGCCCCACGCAGGGGTGCGCGCTGGCTTCGGACGCCTTTTTCCCCTTTCGCGACGGCATCGACGAGGCAGCCAAGTCGGGTGCCACGGCGATCATTCAACCGGGCGGATCGGTCAAAGACGATGAAGTGATCGCCGCGGCCGATGAGTATAATATGGCGATGGTGTTTACTAAGATGCGCCACTTCCGACACTGACGATGGGAAACGGCTCTTTTCCGCAATCTCGGCGTTGGGCTGCGCGATGGTTTGTGCGGCGTACGCGAAAGTACGCCTCATTCTGCAGGATGCGCAAGCCTTGCATCTGGTGCTTTTTACTAAGCCATATTAATCCGGGCGGCGTTGATTTTTGTTACGAAACCGTCGCAGCATAGAGGTGCAGCAGACGGCCTTCTTACGCAGCCGCCTCCAAGAATGCCCCCGTAGCTCAGATGGATAGAGCACAGGACTCCGGTTCCTGGTGTCGGAGGTTCGAATCCTCTCGGGGGTACCAGCCAATTCTGTTTCCAATTACATAGAAACGGCGACCTCGAAGGGTCGCCGTTTTCGCCGAAGGGCGTTTAGCGCGTGGCACGGGCGTCCAAAGATTGTCACGAGCAGGTGACCAAAGCGGACTGCCCTCACGTGCAACGGTTGCGCCTGTTCACGATGTTTCCGCCGTGCTTACCCTTGGCCAAGGGTCTGACCGAACTGTTGCTCCTGCGCGGGGCTGCCGATGAGAATCAGCTGCACCTCCTCCACAAGGACGGTTTCGGGAGGGGGGACGATCATCGGTTCGCCCCCCTTGGGGGGCTCCAGGGCGACGATGGAGCACCCGGTGAGGGAGCGGATGCGGGAGTCGGCAATCGATTTCCCTGCCAGGCCGGGCGGCAGAGGACGGCGGAAGACGTTGATCCCTTCGGTTAGAAAGACCGATTCCTTCGATTCGAGAACATTGATCAGGATGCTGGCACCCACGGACGCTCTGGAAACGACGAAGTCGGCCCCGGCCGCATAGAGCTGATCGGCATTTTCGTCTCGATTGGCCCTCGCGACGATGCGTATGTTCGCGTTGCTGTGCCGGCTGGTCAGCGTGAGAAAGATGTTGGTGCTATCGTCGTTGGTGGTAACAACCAGCCCCTTGGCCTTGTCAACGCCGGCTTTCTTGAGCAGCAACCGCGACTTGGCGTCACCGATCACCGGCGTGTGGTCGGCACACTCGGGGTTTTGCCGCTGGTCAACAACAATGAAGGGCACCGGTTTGCGTTCGAGAAAAGCGGCAGCCGCGCAGCCGATACGGCCGTGCCCGAGAATGAATATAAAGTCGTCCTCCGCCTGGCCGCCGGTCAACTGTTCGAGGACCTCGAGCTGTTCCCGGGTGCCCGCCAACATCATCAGCGCACCCTTCTGCAGCACTGTTTCACGGGAAGGGCTGGTGAAGACACCCCGCTCCCAAACACCGATGACCGCCAGGCCGGTGCGCTGCCTGATTCTTGCCTCCTCCAGCGTCAGACCGACAAAGTCAGTGCCGTAGATGGGGATTTCCGCGATCTGCAGGCTGCCGAAGGAATCGATGACGTGGGCCAGGGCCCCCCGGGTGGTTGCCCGAGTCGCCAGGTAGCGGCCAAGAATCTTTTGCAGCGGGATGACTTGATTGGCGCCCGCCAAGCGGAGCGGTTCCGCATGGTCGGGCTCCAGCACCATGGCGGCGATGGGCGTCTTGCAGAGTGAGCGGACCGTCAGGCAGAGATTGGCATTTTCGGGATCGCCGAGATTGGCGATGACGTACCGGGCCGACTCGACCCTGGCGCCCGTCAGAACATTGCGGTCAGTGGGGGACCCATAGATGACCTGCGCGTCTTGTTCCTCTTCGAGCACTTCGCCTTCCTCGTAATCATCGGTGATAACCACGAAAGGGATGTTGCGGGTCTGCAGCTTGCGAATAAATGTTCGGGCGATCGGATCGATGCCGAAAATGAGGACATGACCGGTGGTCGAGGAAGGCAGTTCGAGGCTTGGATGGTAGCGCAACCGGTGTTCTATCCACGGGGCGAGAAACAGGCTGATCAGGCCAAAGGGGAGGATAATCAGCAGGAATACCACGCCGGAGATCGTCACAACGGCCGCAAAGAGATAGCCGGGGTCGCTGTGAAAGGTGATGTCTCCAAAGCCGAGGGTGGTCATGACCGTTATCGTCCAGTAGATCCCGGCGATGAAGGAGAATTCACGCCCCTCCAGATTCCACATGAGGTACCGGAATAGGGTTGCGTAAACCAGAATTATCCCGGCCAGGAAGGCGCAGTATAAAATCAACGCCTTCAGGTTCTGCCTTGCCCGTCGGCGTAAGAAATACGCCAGTTCAGCGGCCAAAGATTTCATGGAGGTCATCCGGGGTAGATTTATCTGTTCAATTCCGGGTTGACTATGCCATCAGATGCTGCCGCCGTCAACCGAAGACAGGATGCCCTCCTGGACCATCTCGATGAAGGCTTGTCCCGGCGGCATAAGTCTTGCCAATCTGTGAGGCCGGCCGACGCCGCATACGGCGGCTTATCCGTCTTCGCACAATGCTGTGCCGCGACAAGGCCGGCCTCGCAATAGACTTACTCATGCAATATTCGGGCTAGTGCAAACTACAGGCACGCCTTGAGAATGCCAGAGAACCTTTGCCCCGGGGACGCCCTGGTTTCATCTTTTTTCGACAACAAAGCGCGCCTCTCCTCTTCGGCCTGCACTGCCATATTCCCTCACCATCACGGCACTTGACGCGTGCATGCGAACAGTCCCTCCCCCACTGGTGTTTGAAGACATCTTGCTTCCCGCGCACTTCGTCTGGGCCGGCTGGACGAAGGAGGCTGCATCATGTCACAGGGCTCGCTGGCCCCGATACAAGACAGGATTGTTTTCTCCCCCAGCTGTCCTGCCGGGGTCACCCTCGCCCTGGGGCGTCCTTCGTTTCCCCAGGGATGGCGACATCGAAGAAACGCAGCAAACGGTGGCATGCCGTCAGGCACGAACCACGGCGTTACTCGACATAAAAGTTATCTCGGGCATTTTGTCGGTATGTCAGTGCAAAGAAATTCCTATCTCTTGTGGTGTCTGTGGGTGCACTGAGCTTTGAAGGCAATGCAGGATGTGAAGGGAGTGTGATGGGAATCTAAGTTCGTCTTCCCGTGCGGGCCGAGATTGTAATGTGATTCACCGTAAGCCAAACCTCTATCTCCTGGAGGGTCGCCTTTTGTTTGACACGGACCACAACCAGCGGCAGCGCTGTCGCAAGCACGCCGCTGAACCGACGGCAGACATCAAGGGGGGACGCGCCCGGCGTCGATGCCTCAGGCCGACGCGTCCAGCTTCAGGCGCGCGCGGATTTCTCCAAGCACCCGGTCCAGATCCGCCAGTTCCAGCTTCTCCACCGACTCGAACAGATCCGCCTCGTCATCATTGCCCAGGTCCCGCTGGTGTTTGACGTAGAGCACGAAATCCTTTCCGTTCGCCTTGACGCTTCGGATGTCCTCAAAGAACTCCAGGACCTGTAAGGCCACGGCGTGGGGCATTTCCGGAACCGGTCCGGCCAGTCTACTCTCGATCCAATCAATCAGACTCAGTCCTTCACCCATGGGTTCTCTCCTTTTGGTTAATCTTGCGAATGATACAGCACACCATGACTTCACAGCTGTTGGCTGCCTTGGCGTTGTGCCTCCCTTCCTGAGTGCCGGTGTGCATCCATGCGCGCGTGTGCCAGATCGAGATACCGCTGTTCGGTATCGTAGCCGATATAACGGCGCCCGTCTTTCAGGGCTGCCAGACACGTCGTACCGCTGCCGCAGAACGGATCCAAAACCACATCACCTTCAAACGTGTAGAGCTGGATCAAACGATGGGGCAGCTCCTCCGGGAAGGGCGCCGGATGTCCGATGCTTCTGGCCGACACCGCAGAAAAGCTCCAGACACTCCGGGTCCACTCCAGAAAGCCCTCCTTGGTGATGGTATTCCTGCGCTCGCCCCGTTTTCGGGAAAAGGACTCCTTGGAGAAAACCAGAATATACTCATGGACATCCCGCAGAACAGGGTTGGCCGCAGACCGCCAGCTGCCCCACGCCGTGGACGGACTGGCACTGGGTCCCTTGTTCCAGATGATTTCGCCCCGCATCAGGTAACCCAAATCGATCATGTCCTGGATCAGATAGACGTGCAGAGGAATGTAGGGTTTACGCCCCAGGTTGGCCACATTGATGCAGGCCTTGCCGCCGGTGACCAGCTTGCGGTAGGTCTCCGCGAAAACGGTCCGCAGCAGGTCGCGATACTCTCCGATGGAGAGATCCTGATCATATTCCTTCTGGACATTGTACGGGGGGGATGTGACCATGAGGTGAACGCTGTTGTCGGGAATCTCGTCCATCTCTTCACTCGACTTGCAGTAGAGGGTGTCGAGGCGTGCGATGGGGATGGGGCTTTCCTGGTAAGAAGGCGCTTCGGAGGGCCTGGCATCGGCGAAGAGGGCACCTTTGTAGAAAGCCGAGGCATCATGACTGATCCGGCCCGGTGTCCCAAACGCGCTCGTCTTTGTCCGCCTCCGTTTCGGCATGAAAGCCACCTGCCTGTCGAACGAATCTGGAACGTACCCTATCACATAAGTCCTTGGAAAACAAGGTTGATTGACACACGGAGGGAGGCGGCCCGTCCACCGCCGACAGAAGCGGCCATGGGCGGGAAACACGGTTGACAATCGGCCGCGGTTCCAATAACATGGGGGGCGGTTCGAGCGCTGCCACATCCTGCAAAATCCGGGTTCCACATACATTGCAAGAGCAGATATCCATAAAACCTCAACCAAGGGGAGCGGGTGCATCATGAAAGTATTGGTCGTCGGGTCGGGAGGGAGGGAACACACGCTCGTCTGGAAGCTCACCCAGAGCCCGCGAGTGGAGCGGATCTACTGTGCACCGGGTAACGGAGGGATTTCGAAGCTGGCTGAATGCGTCGACATTGGCGCCAACGACATGGAAGGCCTCGTCCGTTTTGCCCGTGAAAGCGGGATCGATTTAACCGTCGTCGGGCCGGAAGACCCCCTCGTGGAAGGCATCGTTGATCGCTTTGAGGAAGCGGGCCTTCGGGTTTTCGGACCGAAAAAGAATGCCGCCATCCTGGAAGGGAGTAAGCAATTCACCAAGGATTTCCTCACCCGCCACGGCATTGCGACGGCCGCCTATGAAAGCTTCACCGATCCTGAAGCCGCCATTGCGTGCATCCGGCGCCAGGGCGCACCCATTGTCGTCAAGGCCGATGGGTTGGCTGCAGGCAAGGGTGTCATCGTGGCGCAGCAGGTGGACGAAGCGGTCGCAGCGGTGGAACAGATCATGCGGGCCAAACGCTTCGGTTCGGCGGGTGACACGGTGGTGGTGGAGGCGTGTCTGGTGGGAGAAGAGGCGTCCTTCATGGCCTTTACCGACGGCAAGACGGTGGTGCCCATGCTCTCGTCCCAGGACCACAAACAGGTCCTGGACGGAGATCGTGGGCCCAACACGGGCGGCATGGGCGCCTACACGCCCGCCCCGGTCATTCAGGAGAGAACGGCCGAGATCATGGATGCCATCATGGTTCCCACAGTCCGGGGCATGGCCGAAGAGGGAAGGCCCTTCAGCGGGGTACTCTATGCGGGGCTGATGATCACCGGCGATGGCATCTCGGTGCTCGAATACAATGTGCGCTTCGGAGACCCCGAGGCCCAGCCCATTCTTTTTCGACTGAAGAGCGATCTGATCGACATCATCGAAGCCATCCTGGAGAACCGCCTCCATGAGTGCCGGATCGAGTGGACCAAAGGCGCGAGCGCCTGTGTGGTGCTGGCCTCCGGAGGATACCCCGGCAGCTATGAAACGGGAAAGGAAATCACGGGGCTTGATGCCGTGCCGGACTCGGACGATCTTTATGTCTTTCACGCAGGTACCCAGAAAAGCGGCGGTCGAATCGTGACCGGCGGCGGGCGGGTCCTGGGTATAACGGCCCGCGGCACCGACTTGGCGTCGACTCTTGGCAAGACCTACGACGCAGTGAACCGCATTCATTTCGAAGGGAAGCATTACCGCACCGATATCGGCCAGAAAGGGCTGCAACGGGACTAGCCCGGATATTGCATGAGCGATCGTCATGAGAGGCCGTAGAGGCAACCCTGTTGCCAAATGGGTGCCCTAACGAGAAGCTCACCGCGTGGCAGCGCTGCGGCCTCTCTGTCACAGGTCGCAAGGAGCGCAACGCAGAGAGCGGTGTGCGACCACCCACGCATGCCGCCGTAGTGAGCAACAGCGACACCTAAAGATAAGGACACGCCCCATGAAGAAACCCCTCGTTGGAATCGTGATGGGAAGTGAGTCGGACCTGCCGATTATGAAAGAGGCCGCGGAGACCTTGCAGCGCTTTGAGATCTCCTACGAGATGCGCGTCCTTTCCGCGCACCGCACGCCCGATGCGGCGGCGGAATACGCCAAGAAGGCCGCCGGTCGCGGCCTGCAGATGATCATCGCCGGGGCCGGCGCGGCCGCCCATCTGGCGGGTGTGCTGGCCGCCGGCACCGACCTGCCCGTCATCGGGGTCCCCATTGCCTCCACAACCCTGCAGGGACTCGATGCCCTCCTCTCCACGGTACAGATGCCCGGCGGAGTGCCGGTGGCAACCATGGGCATCGGTCAAGGGGGCGCCCGAAACGCGGCGCTGCTGGCCACCCGCATTCTGGCCCTCAAACAAAATCCACTGAAGCAGGAACTCAAAGACTACCGGCGGACCCAGGTGCGAAAAGTTGAGGAAGCCGATCAGCGCGTAAGGGAACAGGAATGACTCACCGGCAGCGCCTTCTTCTTCTCACCCTCCTGGTTTTCTTGGGGCGGCCGCTTGAGGGCGTTTCCGCAGCCGTCGACAGTGCGTTGCATCCGGACATCACGGAAGCGCAACTGCAGGATCTGCTGCAGCACAACGAGGTCGGCATCCCGCTCAGCGCCTCCCTGCAACTGGCACTGCGCAACAACCTCCAGATCGCCATTCAGCGGATGCAAACCCAAATCAGCGATCAGGAGGTGGTCCGCGAAGAATCGGCCTTTGACCCCACCGCCTCGCTGACGGTGGCCAAGGACCGCTCGGTGCGACAAACGGGATCTGCACTGGCCCTGCCGCCACAGAATGAATCCGAAGAGATCCAGTGGAACGCGGGCATTTCGAACCGCTGGCGGACCGGCACCGAAACGGAGCTGGTCTTCACCAACCGGCGGGATGAGACCAACTCGGTCTTTGCCGGCCTGAATCCAAGCTACACGTCGGATCTCATTCTCTCCCTGACGCAGCCGCTATTGAAAGACTTCGGCATCGGCGTCAACACCACGGGCCTGCGCATCGCCTCCAACAACCGGGATATCTCGGAGTACCAGTTCAAGGATGCCGTGATGGAGATCCTCTTCGATGTGGAATCGACCTACTGGGAGCTGGTCTACGCCCGGGAGGAACTTCTGGTGAAAGAGGAATCCCTCCGACTGGCTGAGGATTTCCTGAAGATCACCCGCCGCAAAGTGGAAGTCGGCGTCCTGCCGGAAGTGGAGATTCTTCAGGCGGAAGCGGAGCGGGCGGCCCGCGAGGAGGCTGTGATCACCGCGGAGGATGCCGTGCGCGATGCCGAAGACCTGCTCCGCAAGGCGATCAATCTGAGCGCGGACCCCCGCTACTGGGATGTCCGTCTCATCCCCTCCGATGACCCGACGATAGAGACGCAGGTCGCCCCTCTGGCGGAGGTGCTCCGCACCGCGCTGACCCAACGACCCGATCTCAACCAGGCCCGGATCGATCTCGAGAACAAGCAGATTCAGCTGAAATACGCCCGCAACCAGACCCTGCCGCGGCTCGATCTGGTGGGATCTCTCGGTCTCAGCGGCTTGGCGGGCAACGCGCAGCCCGTCGCCCAGGGGCCCGGTGTGGTCTTCAGCCCCTTCGACGGCAATTACTCCGACACCCTGGAGGAGTTGCGATCGAAAGACCACTACGACTACAGCATCGGTCTGGAGCTGGCTTATCCCCTCGGAAACCGGGCCGCGAAGAGCGAGAAGATCATGGCCGATCTGGAAACCCAACAGGCACTCTTTGCCCTAAAGGATCTGGAGAATGAGGCGATTCAGGTGGTCCGGGAAGCCTACCGTCAGATCGAAACCAACCGGAAGCGGATCGCTGCTGCGACGGCGGCCCGCAAGCTGGCCGAAGAGCGGCTCCGGACCGAGACCCGTCGTTTCGAGGTGGGGCTGGCGACCAGCCACGATGTCCTGGAATTTCAGGAGAAACTGGCCGTGGCCAAGAGCAACGAGCTCCGGGCCATCATCGATTACCGGGAATCACTCATGAACTTGCATCGGGTCCAGGGGACCCTGCTGGAGAGCAAAGGAATCGTGCTGTAACCCGCCTCGGGGCTGACTGGCCCGCGCCCCTGATCAGATTGGTGCGTCCAACCGCCGTCCGTCGGCATCGAAAATCCGGCTGCCATGCCAGCCCAGCTTCTGGAGCCGGAACCGCACCGCCGTTTCGAGAACCCCCAGCCCATAGACAACGCTGCGGGTGAAACTGATGGACGAGGCTTCCTCGAAGTAGCGCGTGGGGCAGGTGATCTCTTCGACGGAAAAACCGAAGTAGATGATCTGCGCGAGCATCTGATTGTCGAAGACAAAGTCATCGGAGTTCTCCAGTAGGGGTAGTGCCTCGAGCACCCTGCGGGAGAAAGCGCGGTAGCCCGTGTGATATTCTGAGAGTTTGTGCCCCAGCAGCAGGTTTTCGACGGCCGTGAGAAAACGGTTGCTGAAGTATTTGTAGCGGGGCATTCCTCCGGCGAGGGCACCAATGCCGAGGATACGGGAGCCGAGCACCACATCGAACTGTTCTTCCGCGATGAGCGATACCATGGTGGCCATCAGCCTGGGCGTGTACTGATAGTCGGGGTGAAGCATCACCACGATGTCCGCGCCCAGTTTCAGCGCCTCGCGGTAGCAGGTCTTTTGATTGCCGCCATCGCCAAGGTTCTGGTGGTGTTCGATGATTCGCATCCCGAGCCGCCGTGCCACGGCCAAGGTTCGATCCGAGCTCTTGTCGTCCACCAGAAGCACGTCATCCACGATGGCATGGGGAATTTCCGCATAGGTGGCCTCCAGGGTCTTCTCGGCGTTGTAGGCCGGTAGAACCACCACGATCTTCTTTTCATGAAGCATCGCCCCCTCCGGAATGCCCTACGATCTCACCGACCAGATCATACTCGTGTGCATCGGTGATACGAACGTCGTAAAACTCGCCCGGCACCGCATCGCCCCGGTTGATCAGTACCGCCCCATCGACCTCCGGAGCCTGGCCGTAGTAGCGTCCGGCCAGGAGCAGCTCCGTCTCCCGGGAGTGGCCCTCCACAAGGACCCGCAGGATGCTCCCTATCCGACGGCGATTCTTCTCTCGGGAAATACCGCTCTGCAGCGACAGAATCCGATCACGCCGGGACACCTTGACCGGCTCGGGAACGTGTCCGGGCAACGCGGCTGCCGGCGTTCCATCTTCCTGGGAATAGGCGAAGACCCCAAGATGCTCAAAGCGGCTCTCCGCCACAAACGCACACAAATCCTGAAACTCGGCCTCCGTTTCACCGGGAAAGCCAACGATCAGACTCGTGCGCAGAACCAAATCGGGCAGGGCTTCCCGTGCTCTGCCGACGGCCCGTCGGATGGCCTGCGCACCCCCGACGCGGCCCATGCGGCGCAGCACTGTGTCACTGATGTGCTGCACCGGCAGGTCCAGATAAGGCACCACCCGGGGCTCAGAGGCCATAATCTCGATGAGGGCCTCCGAGACGCGGTGGGGATAAGCATAGAGGAGCCGGATCCAGTCGAGCCCCTCCACGGCGGCGAGGTTCCGGAGCACCTCGGGCAATCCGTCTGTTGTCCCCCGATCCTGCCCATAGCGGGTGATGTCCTGCCCGATCAGGACCAGCTCCCGTACCCCGCCTGCAGCCAGCGCCTCGGCCTCCGCTATCAGCTCCGGGAGGTGCCGGCTGCGATGGGGCCCACGGATCATTGGAATGGCGCAGTAGCTGCACCCGTTGCTGCACCCCTCGGATATCTTGAGATAGGCGGTATAAAAGGGGGTCAGCAGCTCCCGCGCCGGTGCAGCCACCGTCTCTTCAGGCGGGGGCGTTGGAGAATGGCCGAGGAGCTGATCGACGATTTCCACAATCCGGGACTCGTCGGCAATCGGAAGAAACCGGTCCACTTCCGGAATCTCTCGGCACAGCTCCCGGGCGTAACGTTGCGCCAGACACCCCGTGACCACGAGCGCGCGCAGCTGGCCGCTCCCTTTCAGCCGGCAGTACTCCAAAATGGTGTCAATGGACTCCCGCTTGGCGTCGTCCACGAAACCGCAGGTGTTGATCAGGATGAGGTCTGCCGCAGCGGCATCTGAAGCGAAGTCATAACCCGCCCGACGCAGCCGCCCCGCCATCCCTTCGCTGTCCACCAGGTTCTTGGCACAGCCCAGCGAGACGAGACCGATTCTGTCTGTTTTCATGTTGAATACGCGTTAAAACAGTGTGAGGTCGAGAGCGCCTCGAACCACAAACCCTCGCCATTGATCCGAGCCCGGTCGCATCTCAGGGCTGATCGATGACCGCCACCCCCTTGGGGGGCTCGAAGCGAAAAAGGGTGTCGGACAGCCCTTGATTCACTTTGCTCTCTTTGAAGTAGAGCTCCGTCACATTGCCGTAGAGATCGTATTGATCGACGCGGACGACCTGGAAGGTCGTTTTGTCAACGAAGAGCAGGATCTTGAGAAGCGATGGTTTCTCCCGATGCCTCGGCGTGAGTTCCAGGATGTAGCGCGAGGAGCGGTCGAAGCTCGGATCCGCACTGAAAGCAATGGCATATTCTGACTGGGCCGCCGTGAGCCCTTCAAAGAAGACCAAGGGAGAGCGGACCCCGCCCTTGCCGGCCAAACGGAGCCGGCGGGCCTGTTTGACATCCGGAGAGTAAGCGATGACCGTCTCGCCATTGATGAAATACTGATCCTTCACGGGGGTCTCATAGTCCCACCGCATCATCTGCTTGCGTTTCAAGTAGAAGGTGCCCTCCGAACGTTGGTCCTCCGGGTACGAAAGAATCCGGGCGACCTGCACGAACCGAGCCTGCAGATCGGAAACGCCCTTGTAGTACTGCTCCACCCTTTCGATGACGCCCTGCAGGTCAGGCGCCACGGCGGTGGTAGTCTCCACCAGCTGCGGGGGCATCGCACACAACAGCAACAGGAACGACCCGAGCAACCGGGAACCACGATTCGTCAATGGACTTCGAGGCGAACGCATCAATTTGGCTCCTTCATCGCCTCCGGCGGAGAGGCAGAAAATTCCCGTCTAAACCAATCAATAGACGTGCGGCGGTGTTCGTTTATTCAGGACCGGACAAAGCGGTGCCTTCTCGCGCCGCCGGGATTTCAGTGGAATTCCTTGCCCACCAGGACATCCCGAGGGCGCGCGCCGTCCGCCGGCCCGACGACACCGTCTCTTTCCATCCGTTCGATCATTCGGGCGGCCCGGTTGTAACCGACCCGCAGCCGCCGCTGCAGCATCGAGATGGAAGCCTGCCGACTTTCGATCACGAGCTGCACCGCATCATCATAGAATTCGTCATAGGGCTCCTCCTCGCCCTTCTCCCCCTCCGAGCGGATATGCGCCTTGAGCACCTCCTCATCGTACTCGGGCGTCCCCTGTTTCTTCACAAAGTCCACCACCTGGCGGATGTCGTCGTCCGAGAGAAAGGAGCCGTGTACCCGAATCAGCTGCGAGGAGGCGGGGGGGAGAAAAAGCATGTCGCCTTTGCCCAGCAGGTGCTCGGAACCGACCGTATCGAGAATGGTCCGGGCATCATACTTGGACGATACCTGAAAGGAGATGCGCGCCGGGAAGTTGGCCTTGATGACCCCAGTGATGACATCGGTGGACGGGCGCTGGGTCGCCATGATCAGATGAATCCCCGCGGCGCGAGCCATCTGGGACAACCGGGTGATGGCTTCCTCCACATCCCGTCCGGCCACCATCATGAGATCCGCCAGTTCGTCAATGACGATCACCAGATAGGGAAGCTTTTGGGGCTTCTCACCGATATCCGGCCGCGCCGTGTCTGTGAGCGAGAGGGTCTTGCTCTTGTGAGACCACTCGGCGATCTCTTTCTCGATGATGCGGTTGAAGCCGATGATGTTGCGCACCCCCTTTTCCGAGAGGAGTTGATAGCGGCGCTCCATCTCTTTGACGGCCCAGAAGAGTGCGCCGGCGGCTTTTCGTGAGTCGGTCACCACCGGTGCAATGAGATGGGGGATGCCGTCGTAGATGGACAGTTCCAGCATTTTCGGATCGACCATGATCATCCGCACTTCGTCGGGCGTCGCATTGAACAGGAGGCTGATGATCATGGAGTTCACTGCCACCGACTTGCCCGAGCCTGTGGCCCCCGCCACGAGCAAATGGGGCATCTTGGCCAGATCGTAGTAGAAGGGCTCGCCGAAGATGTTCTTGCCCAGGGCGAGCTTCAGTCGAGACTGCGCCCGTTGGTAGCCCTCCGACGTCACCACGTCCTTCATGTAGACATCTTCCCGATTGTTGTTCGGTATTTCGATGCCCACGGCCGCCTTGCCCGGCAGGGGTGCCACGATCCGAACCCGGATAGCCCGCAGGGCCATGGCCAGATCGTCGGCCAGATTGATGATCTTGCTGACCTTGATGCCGGGAGCCGGCTGGAATTCATACATGGTCACCACGGGACCGGGGTGGACTTCCGTCACCTGTCCGTGAACCCCGAAATCGGCCAGCTTCTTCTCGAGGATCTCCGAGTTCATAAGCAGCTCATCCCGGCTGGCTTTTCGTTCCGACTTGGGCGGATCCTCGAGGAGGCTGGGCGGGGGCAGACGGTATACACCGTCGGTGGCTTTGAAGTCAAGCTCCTCCTGAAAGGCTTCGACCCGCTTTGCAACCGGCGGCGTCTCCTCCACTTTCGGCTTCGGGCGCAGGCTCTTGATCTCGATCTTCCGCTTGAGGGTCTCCGTCTTCTTCTCCTTCTCCCGTCTGCGGGCGTAGAAATCGCGGCCCCGCCCATAGAGCCCCTTCAGGCCGGCCGCCGCACGGGCGGCCCACCGCGCCAGCGTCTGCAGCGATAGACCCGTGGTAATCATGAGAGAGACAAAGAGGAGTGTCACGATCACCAGGTAGCTTCCGGGCCGACCGAGCAGATGTCCCATGAGCACGGCGAGCTGGCCGCCCAGAAATCCGCCGGCCCGATGGAGAGTCTGCGAAAAGAGCGGCAGACTCTTGTACTGCAAACTGAGCACGGCCGCCGTGGAGAGCATGAACAGTATGCCACCGCTGAGCTGGAGCAGCAGCCGGTTGCGGCCCCAGGGCTGGTTGCGAATCAGGCTCCCCGCAAAGATGAAGACAAAGAGAGGCAGCAGGAAGGCCGCAACACCAATGAGCTGAAAAAGAATGTCTGCCAGATACGCGCCGACCAGACCGCCGTAATTCCGAATCATCCCGTCGCCGGGCGTGCTGAAGGAGGCGTCCGTGTTGTGATAACTCAGCAGGCTGATGAGCAGATAGATGGCGATGACCGCGCAGATCACGCCCAATACCTCCCGCATCCGAGCCTGCACTTTTTGCTTATCCGCCGACACGCAGAGCCTCCAGGATCAGACGGTCGCCCAGAAGGCAACCGCCGCTACCAGCCAGCAATAGATAGAGAAAATGGTCAGTCTCTTCCATTTGAGAAATTTCAACAGAATTCCGATGGCCCACCACCCGCTGACGGCAGACGTCAGGAATCCGGCCACGAAGGCGACGGCGGAGCCGTCCATCGTCTGGCCCACAATATCGCCGCTCTGCAGCACCACGGCCCCGAGAATGGCCGGAATGGAGAGCAGAAACGAAAACCGCGCAGCGGCATCCGCCTCAATCCCGAGCAAGAGTCCCGTCGCAATGGTGGACCCCGACCGGGACAGGCCCGGAATAATGGAGATCCCCTGGACCAAACCGATCAGCAGCGCGTCCACCCGCTGGATGTCGAAGAGCGGCCGGTGCGTCCGGCCGACCCGCTCGGCAAGAAAGAGCACGAGCCCCGTCACACAGAGCATGACGGCCACGACCCGCACCGAAGAGAACATGGCCTCCAGCGGTTCCTTGAACAACACACCGATGAGCGCCGTAGGAACGGTGCCCAACAGAATGAGCAAACCCACCCGCCGCCACGGCCCGTCGCCATCGCCGGTAAATGCCTGGAGCAGCTCCAGGAGATCTCTCCGGAAGTAGATCAGCACGGACACCAATGTCCCCAGATGGAGCACCACATCGAAGGCAAGACCGGGGCCCGACGCTTTCAGCAAATGCTGTCCGAGGACGAGGTGTCCCGAACTGCTGATCGGTAGAAACTCGGTCAAGCCCTGAACCACACCGAGGATGATCGCATCCATGAGGCTCATCGCCGGCGCACCTCAAGCGTGACGCAGAAAATCAGGCACCTCCTCCGCCGCAATCAGCTCGGCCAGCGTCTCCCGCCTGCGGATCACATAGTAGCGATCGTCCGAGACCAGCACCTCCGGCGCCCGGGGCCGCGTATTGTAATTGGACGCCATGGCAAAACCGTAGGCCCCCACGGACATGACGGCCACCAGGTCTCCCTTTTCATAGGGCTGGATCTCGCGGTCCTGTGCGAGGAAATCTCCGGACTCGCAAATGGGCCCCACCACGTCGGCCGTCACCATCTCCGTGATCCGCCGCCGTACCGCTTGGAGCCGGTGATAGGCCTGGTAGAGACTCGGGCGCATGAGATCATTCATGCCGGCATCGACGATCACAAATTTCTTTCCCAGGTTCTCTTTCGTATAAAGAACCCGGGTCACCATGATCCCGGCGTTGCCCACAATCACCCGGCCCGGTTCCAGAATCAGAGTACATCCGAGCCCCTCGGTGTTCTCGATCAACTCCCGCCCGTACTTCGTCGGGTGGGGTGGCTCCTCTTCATCATAGGTGATGCCAAGCCCGCCCCCCAAATCGAGGTATTGTATCTCAAAACCATCGTCTCTGAGCTGTGCGATGAGATCCTTGACGCGAGCCAGGGCGTCGACAAAGGGTGCAATTTCAGTCAGCTGCGATCCGATGTGGCAGTCCACACCGACGGGTGTGACATGGCGCAGGCTTCGCGCGGTGCGGTAGGCCGCCAACGCCTCCACCAGGGGAATGCCGAACTTGTTCTGTTTCAGTCCCGTCGAAATGTAGGGATGCGTCTTGGGGTCCACATCCGGGTTCACCCGAAACGCAATGGACGCGGTCTTCCCTGCAGCGGCCGCCACCGAATCGATCTCGTGAAGCTCCTGCAGCGACTCCACATTGAACATCAGGATCCCCGCCACCAGGGCTTCGCGGATTTCCTCCCGGGTCTTGCCCACGCCCGAGAAGACCATTTTTTTCGGATCGCCCCCAGCTTTGAGCGCGCGAAAGAGCTCACCGCCGGAGACAATGTCGAAACCGCTGCCCAGGCGCGCGAACTGCGACAGAATGGCCAGGTTGGCGTTGGCCTTCACCGAGTAGCAGATCAGGTGGTCCGTCGTCTTCAGGGCGTCTTCAAAGGCCCGGTAGTGACGCTGGAGCGTGGCGACACTGTAAAGGTAGAACGGGGTGCCCACTGCGTCTGCAATCTTCTCGATGGAGACGTCTTCACAGTAGAGCTCATCGCCCCGGTACTTGAAATGATGCATGCCGTCGCTCCTCTTTCACCCGCGGGCGGCCGACCCTGCCTCAACGGCCGTGGGCAATCATCCGTACCGCTCGGGATGGGGCGCTCTCATTGGGTGTCGGCGCCGTGTCGAGGGCCGTGATATGGTAGTGGTACACAACCCCATCCCGGATCTCGCCGTCGGCAAACAGGCTCACCGGCTGGGCCACTTCGCCGATAACCCTCGGAACGCCTCGGGCCCCTTCACGCCGGTATATCCGATACCCCCTAAGATCGTCCTCCCGGTTCTCCTCCCAGACCAGGCGGATGAAACCCGGTCCTGGAATGGCCTCCAGACCCTGCGGCGGGGCCGGCGGGATCCGGTCGAGGGGTGTGACGACCACCGCACGCCCCGCGTCGCTCTCCACCCAGGGCGCTTCGATCGACCGGGTGCTGCGCATTGTATAGACATACGCGACGCCGTTTTGCAACCCGCGATCGACATACTCAGGGCCGGTCACAGGACGGCGGTTAACCGGATAGAGCGGGTCGGAGGCCCCCTGCGCTTTGCGATAGATGTTGTAGCGCAAACGAACCGCCGGATCATCGGCCACCGGCCAGCGCAGGGTCACGGCACGATCTTGCCCCTCGGCGGCCGGTGCGGGCGGCGGGGGGGGCGCAGCCAACCAGCGAATGGTGATGGCCCGGGATTCGTGCCCGGCATATCCTGCTTTCCCGATGGGAACCACCACGTAGCGATAGGTCTTACCCGCCCAGGCGGAATCGACGGCTGTGCGCAGAATGTAGCGGTTTGCGGCCGTCGGCGCCGCACGCTCTGCCCCCGGATCGAGGGCAGCGATCTCTTCGAACTCGGGGCACCGGCATTCGTTGCGCAACCGGACCGCCGGGTCTTCCCGAAATACTTTGTAGGCGGCGATCTCAGCGTGCGCTTTCTCGTCGGGGGCCTCCCAGGTCAACAGGAACTCGGCGCCCCGCACAAAGGCGTCCACCCGCGACACAGCCGCGGGCAGTTGAACGTCCGGCGGCATCACGGGTGTTTTCACCCCGCAACCCCCCGCCAGCAGGAGTAGGCAGCCCGCACCCATGAGCACCCGGACGCCCCTAACGGCCTTTCGGCTTGGCGGTCCGCTTTTCCCTCGATGGCCGGGTGAGGCTCCGCTCCATCTCTCGCAGCCGTCTGCGGACACGAGACGGTGCTGTCCCGCCTGGGATATTCCGGGCCGAAACGGATCGCCTGGGGTCGATGACTTCATACACATCCTCGTCAATGTCCGGATGAAAGCCTTGGAACTCGTCCAGACGGACCGTCGGGAGATCCCGTCCCGATTCAATGCAGAACCGCACGACGGCGCCCGTCACTTCGTGCGCCCGACGAAAGGGAAGCCCCTTGCGTACCAGGTAGTCCGCAAAATCGGTGGCCGTGGAGAAGCCCTTGGCCGCCACAGCCTCCATCTGCTCGGCGCGCACGGTCAGACCCTGCAGCATCCCCGTAAAAACCGTGAGCGATCCCTTCAGCGTGTCCACGGCATCGAACAGGGGCTCCTTGTCCTCTTGGAGGTCCCGGTTGTACGCCAGGGGCAGCCCCTTCAGCGTCGTCAACAGGGCCATGAGGTGCCCATAGACCCGCCCCGTCTTGCCCCGTATCAATTCGGGGACATCGGGATTCTTCTTTTGCGGCATGATACTGCTGCCGGTGCAGTACGCGTCCCCGATCTCCACGAATGAGAAGGGCTCACTCGTCCAGAGAATCAGCTCTTCGCAAAACCGGGACAGATGCATCATGATCAGCGATGCCGCGGCGAGGAACTCAATGAGGTAGTCCCGGTCGCTGACGGCATCCATGCTGTTCTGCGTCACCGCCTGAAAGCCCAATGCTTCGGCCACATAGCGCCGGTCGATCTCGAAGCTGGTCCCCGACAGCGCGCCCGAGCCGAGGGGCATCCGATTGACCCGCCGGGCACAGTCCGAGAGCCGCTCCCGGTCCCGGGCAAACATCTCGCAATAGGCCAACAGGTGGTGCGCAAAAGGAACAGGCTGGGCGATCTGCAGATGGGTGAAGCCCGGCATGATGACATCCACTTCGTCCCGTGCCTTTCGCACGAGCGCGAGCATCAGATCCCGCAAGAGGTTGTCGACGGTATCTATCTCATGGCGCAGGTAGAGACGCGTATCGAGGGCCACCTGATCGTTGCGGCTCCGAGCCGTATGAAGCTTCCCGCCCACCGTGCCGATCTTTTCGATGAGCCGCCGCTCGATGTTCATGTGAATGTCTTCATACTCGGGCCGGAAAGGAAAAGTCCCGTTGGCGATCTCCCTGCCGATAGCGCGAAGGCCCCGGACGATCTTATCCGCGTCCGCCGCGGAGATGATATTCTGCCGGGCCAGCATCCTGCAGTGTGCGATGCTTCCGTCGATATCAAAGGGGGCGAGGCGCCGGTCAAAATGAACGGAGGCCGTGAAGGCCTCGACCGACGCGTCCGTCTCCTTGGCAAACCGCCCGCCCCAGGGCTTCTTCGTCACTGACAGGATCCTCCGTGATCCGGCCCGAATAGGGCATGGGTCCATCGATTACGGGCCCGGACTTGTCGCGGCGTAGCATTCTGCGAAGACGGATAAGCTGCCCCATGCGCCGTTGCAGGAGATTTACTGACTTCGAAATATTTCAGCGCCATCGTCTCTTCAGCCAGCAGATCTTCTGCGCCTTGCCTGTGCCGCCCCCAGGATTTCTGGTGCCTCCCCTGACGATGGCCCACACAATATCCGGGCTACCTATCCCTTTGAAAGTAATACCAAAACACCGCCGTCAAACAATCGGCGTATCTTACCAACCGGCCCGGGGGTTGTCAAGAAGGGATTGGTCGGTGTGTCCAAGCCGGGGGCGGCGATGCTTTTGACTTTGCCTGCGGATCCCGCTATACTCGCCGGCACCGATGGATAGAAAACTGCAGCGACTCAAGCCCGCGGTGGGGAAGCAAACGCTGGTTCTTCTCTCGGGCGTTCTGTGGGTCCTGGTGGGGCTCATGC
The DNA here is from genome assembly GCA_947259355.1 of uncultured Nitrospirota bacterium. GTDB lineage: Bacteria > CG2-30-53-67 > CG2-30-53-67 > CG2-30-53-67 > CG2-30-53-67 > CALZGC01. The sequence continues at coordinate 53,477 of CAMYMF010000011.1, forward strand.
TACTCAACTACGCCCGCCAATGGCTCATGGCGCAGGGAGGCGCCGCGGCCGTTGCGCTGGGGCTTTCGGGGCTCGGTGTTTCTCTGTTCATTCATCACTTCGGCTTTCTCCGGGTCGTGGACAAGAACCTGGGGCGCATTCTCCCCATGCAGGGGAAACGGTGTGTCTTCGCTTTTCAGTCATGGAAGAGCTATCTGATCGTTGTAATAATGATTGCCATGGGTGTCGGATTGCGCCACTCCCCCATTCCGAAGCCTTATCTCTCGGTGCTCTACATCGGCATCGGCCTGGCGCTGATCCTGTCCAGTTTTCGTTATCTCAAATACTATCGTGAACTCTCAGACTAGTTGCGGAGCCCTATCATGACCGTGAAGCCTCAGGCGCGGGAACTCTCGATCGGCCTCGTTCAGATGGCCATGTCGGAAGATTCGCGCGCCAACACCGACCGGGCCCTGGCGAAGGTCGAAGAGACGGCCGCGGCGGGGGCCCAGATCATTTGTCTGCCCGAAATGTTTCAGAACCGCTACTTTCCACAGGAGTCGAAACAGGATTTCTTTCACCTGGCCGAGTCGGTGCCTGGCCCGACGACGACGCGCTTTGCGCCGCTGGCCCGTCGCCTCGGTATCGTGCTCATTCTGCCCCTCTTTGAAAAGGCCCGGGATGGTCGGTTCTTCAACACCGCTGCGGTCATCGACGCAGACGGCTCCTTGCTGCCGTCCTACCGGAAGTTACACATTCCCCACGATCCGCTCTTCTATGAGCAGGACTATTTCGCGCCGGGCGATGGGGGCTACCGCATTTACCGCACCCGGTACGGGATCTTTGCCGTACTCATCTGCTACGATCAATGGTTCCCCGAAGCGGCTCGGGTCTGTGCCCTGGATGGCGCCGAAATCATTTTTTACCCGACAGCCATCGGCTGGATTCGGGATCAGGTCCCAGAGGAAGACTGGCACAGCGGCTGGGAGACGATTCAACGGGCCCACGCGATCGCGAACGGCGTGCATGTGGCTGCGGTAAACCGCGTCGGTCGCGAGGCACGGCTCGACTTCTGGGGCGGCTCCTTTGTCTGCGACGCCTTCGGACAGGTTCTTCGGTGTGCCAGCCAAACGGAGGAGGAGCTGCTCGTGGTACCGGTCGATCCGAGTCAAAATGAGGAGATTCGGGAGGGCTGGGGGTTTCTGCGAAACCGCCGCCCCGACACCTACGGGAGGGTGGTAGAAAAGCCAAAGCAAGGGGTCAAGCATTCGAGGGTTCAAGGGTCTCAGTGAAAGGCGCTCCCATGACCGACATCGATTCCCAAGCCACCAACCCAAACCCGGCCGACACGCCCCGTGCGTGCGGTTACGTCATGCCCGCGGAGTGGGAGCGGCAGGACGCCGTCTGGCTTGCCTGGCCTCATGACAAAGCGACCTTTCCGGGCGGACTGTCCGAAGTCGAGGGGACCTATCTTCAGATCATCGCCACGCTCCACGTGGCGCAGAACGTCCATCTGCTGGTCACGGATGACAGCATGTCCGCCCGGGTCTCTCAGCAACTGCGGGACGCGACGATCGATGCAACCCGCGTCCATCTGCATGTGCATCCGTACCGCGATGTCTGGTTTCGCGACTACGGACCGATCTTTGTCACAAACCGCTCCGCCGGAAAGCTGGCCATGGTTCACTGGGGTTTCAATGCCTGGGGGGGGAAATATGAGACCCATCTTGGCGACGCACGGATCCCGCGCTTCATGGAGCAGCTGCTGGGTATCCACCGTTTTGAGCCGGGATTGGTCCTGGAAGGCGGCGCCATCGATGTCAACGGAGAGGGCGTGCTCCTCACGACGGAGCAATGTCTTCTCAATTCAAATCGGAACCCTGGACGGAGCAGGGATGAGATCGAAGCCTATCTGCGGGATTACCTGGGGGTCTACCAATTCGTCTGGCTCAACGGGGGGATTGCCGGGGACGACACCGACGGTCACGTCGACACCATCGCCCGCTTCGTCAACGCCCGGACCATCGTCTGCGCCTTCGAGGAGAATCGGGCCGATGTGAACCACAGGCCGCTATGCGAAAACCATGCGCGGCTATTGGAAGCAACCGATGGAAGGGGAGATCATTTTGAGATTGTGAAACTGCCCATGCCCGGTCGTCTCGACGGCCCGGGGGGGAGACTGCCCGCGACGTATGCCAACTTCCTCATCGGCACAGGCGTGGTGCTGGTGCCGGCGTACAGCGATCCCAACGACGCCGTCGCGGCCGCACTCCTGCAGCGGTTCTTCCCCGAGCGCCAGATTGTTTCCATCGACTGCCGGGCATTGGTCCGAGGCTTCGGCACGCTGCACTGCATCACCCAGCAGCAGCCTGCTGTCTCGAGCAAACGGACTGAAAGCTAGCTCGTGATAAGACGGGCCCGGCATAGTTTCCAACTTGGAAATGAGCAATCTTTTCGATGAGTCTCGCGAAATGGCGGGATTTCACTTGTTGAATTCTTGAATGAATGTGTTCAACATGCCGCAGAAGGGTTTACGATCCGGCGTACTCAAGTGTACGTCGAGGAAGTAAGCCCGCGGAGAACGCAGCTCATCGGGGAAAAGGGCTGTTTCCGGACGGAAGCTAGTTAGTGTCGATTCGGAAATGCTTCACCTCTGGATGGTTACAATAAATTGTTTCCATCCGGAAACTAGTTAGTCCTCAATGGCAAAGCGAGCCAAGTTCCGCTTGAGCGGGATGTATTCCCCCACGGGAACCAGCTTCTTGTTGGACCGCACGCAGTCTACGATCACCTCCCAGACCTTCTGGAGGGCTGCCGTTTCCTCATCGTTTTCCGGCTCAAATTCGACCAGTGCCTTCTCCACTTTGATCTTCATCTCGTCTCTCCTCGGACTCTAACCCACGATTCAGGACAGGTTCTTCCAGGACGGGCCCGGCACAATCTCTCTTCTATTTCTCTCTGCAAACTGGCCCGCAAGCCTACACATACCCCGCCGGGGCGACAGGTTTGAATAAAATATGATAAATGCTATACTATTGCAACCCAAAACCTCAGCAGCAGCATCTGGGACACCGGAGTCCTTGCCGTGAAGGGTGTCCCGTCTCCTCGGGACGCCACGCGGCCCCTTACAGAAAGGCAATGACGATGGGCTTTCATCTTTTGCTCCTGGTCCTCATGGGCTTTGTGGCCGGTATCGCGGCGGCCTTCTCAGGCCTCGGCGGCGGTTTCGTAATGGTGCCCTTCCTTCTGTTCTTAGGATACTCCGCACAGAAAGCGGTGGGCACCTCTTTCATGGCCATTCTCATCATCGCCGTCTCCGCTTTGGTGGCCCACGGCCGCTTGACCCACATCGATTACCGGGCGGGCATTCTGCTCGGCCTCGGCGGCATTGTGGGAGCACAGATCGGTGCCCGTTTGGTGGAGCACGTGTCGACGGCCAGCTTCCGGAAGATTTTCGCCTTCTTGCTGCTGGGTCTCGTCGTCTACCTGCTTCGGCGATAGTCGTTCCTAGCGCCGGAGACACGACTGACGGAGTGCCCTGTGAATGAACCTGTTCTCAAAGCCGACCGGGCTCTGCGGAGAAAGACCATTCTCTTTGTGGTGGCGGCCTCCGTGCTCGGTCTGGTCCTGCTCGTCTTTATCCAAAACGAGTTCGGCCAGCTGGATCAACTTGCCCGGGAGAACCCCCGGGCGTCCATGGAGCAGCTGCTGAACCGGCTGCATATACTGGCCCTTGCCATGACGCTCCTCTTCGTCCCCTTCAGTCTTTACCTGCTCTATTTCTCGATTCGAACCTATCGCGCGAGCCGCTTCCCACCACCGGGGACCCAGGTGATCCGGGACACCCGAATTGTCACGGGCCGGCGGGCCCGGATGAAGGGAATCGCCGGAGTCCTGCTGGCCACGGTATTCCTCGCGCTGGTCCTCTACACCGCACGGCTCATGATTCGGATCAACGAAACCCCGGTGGACGACCGCATCAGTCCCGTCGCCGGTCCCGGAGCGGTTCATGATGCTAACTGATCCGCTGCTCGCAGTCTGCCGGATCCTGCTCACCCTGGGCAAATCCGGTCCTGTCCGGAAGACGATACCCGGCCTCGCGCCGTTGGTGGGGGACCTGGAAAGGGCTCTCGCGGGCGGCGATCCCGAGTGCGTCGAGGGGCCCGCTGTTGCGCTCTACAGTCTGCTCCATCAGGCCGGCGGTACCTATGCTGCAGTCGAACGGGAACGGCTCGATGCCGGGGACGGCTACGCCTGTATTGCCGGCGGGTTCGCACCCCTGCTCCAGGCGGCACCGTTCATCAGTCCCGAGACAATCAGCGCCGATCTGGGCGCGGGAAACGGCCTGCAGGGGATCCTGCTCCAGCGTCTTTTTCCCCATCGACAAACCCTGCAGATCGAGATCTCCTCGGCCATGATACAGATGGGGAAGATCTATCAGAGGATACTAGGGATCGAGGACGACCGGATGGTCTGGGTGCACGGGGACGTGGCCGAGGTCTCCCTGGACGGGGTCGATTTCATCTATCTCTACCGCCCCGCCAAACCCTCCGCGACGGGTGACGGGCTTTACCGGCGCCTGGCCCGGAAACTGGCCGTCATCGACCATGCACTGGTCATCTTCAGCATCGCCGACTGCCTCGGTCCACATCTCGATGACAGCTTCTCAACCGTCTACGCCGACGGCCATCTGACCTGTTTCCGAAAGAAGTAGGGAAATGCGCCATACCCAGATAAGCGACTTATACTTCTACTTCCGCACAGATCCGCCGGACAACTTCCAGGACCGCCTCTTCCACCGCAGCGCTGAGGGCGTCTCCGATGCCGAAAGCCCTCCCTTCAATGGCGTAAACGATGAGCCGTCTCGGCAGGCGGCCCAATGTCCGGGCCAGTTCGATGGCCTCAGCCACTCCGAAACCGTGCGGGGTGTTGCGACAGGCCTCGAAAGGGGTCGGACCCTGACCGAGCTCAAAGCGGTGAAGCGTTCCTTCCGGCGCGCCCGATTGTATCGCATCCACCAGAAAAACCCGATCTTTCTGTTGCCAGCGATCCAGGAGCGACAGGCCATCGCCGGTGGACTCGCGAATCGCGATGCGGGGCGGCGCCTGTCGTTGTAGTCTCCGTGCGACCAGGAGTCCTGCGGCATCGTCGCCGCGGTGGGGATGACCGATGCCGATGACCAGGGTTGGGCTCTTTGCAGCGGCTGCCATGATCCCTCAGATACGGTCCACCTTCAGCTTGAGAAAGTGGGTGGCGCAGGAGATGCAGGGGTCATAGTTCCGGATGGCCTGCTCGCACTGCCATGTGAGTTCTGCCTCGGGCACCCCGAGCCGTGCTGGGAGGAACTCCCGCAGATCCTGCTCAATGCGCTTTTGGTTCTGCGAGGTGGGCGGCACGATACGGGCGGCGAGGATGCTGCCGTCGGCGCCGACCTGGTAACGGTGATAGAGGATTCCCCGGGGCGCTTCGGTGCAGCCGAATCCGGTACCCGCGCGAGGCGTTGCGTCCACAAAGGCTGCTGACGGCTGTTCGTAACTCTCAATGATCCGAAGCGCTTCTTCACAGGCATAGAGGGTCTCCACACTCCGCACCACGATGCTCTGGAACGGGTTTCGGCAGACGGGACCGAGCCCGGCCTCCCGCGCCGCTTCCTGCGCGCCCGGCGTGAGCCGCTCGAAGTTCAGGCTGTAGCGCGCAAGAGGCCCGACCAGATAGTCACCGTGTTCACCATAGGTTGCATGGAGCGCGTTAGAATGGGCCACATGCTCTTCTTCAAAGTGCGCTTCGTAGTCCGACACGGCGATGTCGAGACCCCGGTTCGACACCAGCCGTCCCTGGTCCATGGGATACTCAGCGGGGTGGCGTAACGAAACAAAGGTGTATTCCGGTTCAAATTCTGGAAAGGGAAGGGACGCGGCGAATCGAACCATGTCGCGGGCCGCGTCGCACGCCCATCGAAGCTTCTCTGCCAGGGGGTCCAGTTCCCGGCGGGTCGGTACCCGGTAGAAGCCGCCGACCCGCATGTTGATGGGGTGGATCTCCCGGCCCCCCAGGAAGGAAACGATTTCGTTACCGATCTTTTTGAGGGCCAGGCCCCGCTCGACCTCAGCGCCGTGCTCCTGGGCCATTCGGATGGCATCGGAATAGCCGAGGAAATCGGGGGCATGGAGCATGTAGACGTGCAGGACATGGCTTTCGATCCATTCACCGCAGTAAATGAGACGGCGCAGCTCCCGCAGCGGACCGTCCACCGCAAGCCCCAGGGCGTCCTCCACGGCCTGAACGGCACTCATCTGATACGCGATGGGACAGATGCCGCAGATCCGGGCGGTGATGTCGGGCGCCTCCGAGAAGTGACGGCCCCGCAGGAAGGCTTCGAAGAAGCGCGGCGGCTCGTAAATCTTGAGTTGCACGTCATGCAGACATCCGTCTTTGATCTTCACAAAGAGCGAGCCCTCCCCTTCCACCCGCGTGAGCGGGTCGACTTTGAGGGTCTTGGTTCTTCGTCGGGTCATCCGCGGTCTCCCGATTCGCCCCGGGGCTCCTGGGCCTCGCTCTCTTTGCGAAAGGGCTCGGCATACGCGTTGAACCCCCGGAACATCTGTACGACGCGCTTCGCCGCCACCCCTTCGCTGCGAAAATGTCGACTCAACGCGGCCGTGTTGGGCACCTCCTGGGGCCCGAAACAACCGTAGCAGCCCCGCTGGTAGGCGGGGCAGATCGCCCCGCAGCCGGCATGGGTAACCCCGCCGAGGCAGGGGGTCCCGTGGGCCACCATGACGCAGACGATGCCATGCAGCTTGCACTCCACGCAGACGCTGTGGGGCGGTGTGACAGGCCGGCGGCCGTTGAGAAACGCGCTCAACACTTCGAGCAACTGAGTCTTGTTGATCGGGCAGCCCCGCAGTTCAAAATCGACGGGCACATGGTCCGAGATGGCGGTGGACTTGCGCAACGTCTGGACATAGGCCGGATTGGCATAAACGGTCTTCACGAAATCCTCAACATTGCTGAAGTTGCGAAGCGCCTGAATGCCGCCGGCCGTGGCACAGGCCCCGATAGTGACGAGTACCTTGGAAGCCCGCCGCACTTTGTGGATCCGTTCGGCATCGTGAGGCGTGGTGATGGAGCCCTCTACGAGGGAGAGATCATAGGGCCCTTTGCGTATCGCGCGGGAGGCCTCGGGGAAGTACGCGATTTCCACGGCGCCCGCCACGGCGAGCAGCTCGTCCTCGCAATCGAGTAGGCTCAGCTGGCAGCCGTCGCAGGAGGCAAACTTCCAGACCGCGAGTTTGGGTTTTCGAGTCATCTCAGATCTCCCGGATGGCCAGGAGCTCCTGGACCCTCCCGTAGGGATAGACCGGCCCGTCCTTGCAAACGAAGCTAGGCCCGCACTGGCAGTGGCCGCACAGCCCGATGCCGCACTTCATGTTACGCTCCATGGAGAGGTAGACATTCTCCGGCGCCACACCGCTTTTTCGCAGCGCAAGGACTGCGTGGCGCATCATGATCTCCGGACCGCAGACCATGGCCACTGTGTGCAGCGGGTCGAACCGGACCCGTGGCAGCAGCAGGGTGACGACGCCCACCGAACCGCGCCAGTCGTCGCCGCCCCGATCAACGGTCACATCCACATAGGTGTCGATCCGGCTTCGCCATTGGCGCAGCTCCCGCAGGAAAAGGATGTCGGCCGGTGTTCTGGCGCCGTAGAGCACCACCAGCTTTCCATATTTCTGCCGATGTGCCAGGACGTGGTAAATGACGGGACGCAGCGGCGCGAGTCCGATACCGCCGGCCACAATCACCACATCGTGCCCTTCAGCCTCCACCACCGGCCACGCCGTTCCAAAGGGACCCCGGACGCCCAGCATGCCGCCCCGCTGCAGCCGCT
>CAMYMF010000012.1:0-57974 GCA_947259355.1 uncultured Nitrospirota bacterium
TCGAAGCAAGGACAATACCTGTGCCTTGGTCCTTGACCTCTACGGTGTAGAGACCCACAATGCCGTTCAGTGCATAAATATAGGTGAAGTCGCCAACACCGTCGCTTGTCACAACGTAAGAATCAACAGACGCGTCAGGCCGGGTGATGTCAAGGTCGAAGGACGTGTTGATCGCAAAGCCTGTGCCGTCTATCACAACGGGCTCCCCCGGTGAATAGTCGGGCTTGTCCGTGGTCACGACGGGTGCGGTCGCCAGCGCGGCCACGAAGCTCCCCGTCCCGGCGCCGTCGGTCACACGGGCCTGGAAGGTGCCATTGATCTGGGAAGCGCCCTCACCGGCACCAACGATCGTAGCCGTACCCCCGATGGTGGCCCCAGGCACCGCAATCTCGCCGCCGAAAAGGGCGAAACCATCTTCCCCTGTCGCCGTGCCGTCAGAGTTAAAGAGACTGGGGGAAAATCGGAACCCTACTTTCCAAGCATTCTGGTCTGCGCTTGCCGACGCGCAGTCCCCTGCGTTGAGCCCCTCATAGGTGACGCTGGAGACGCCGATCTTTCTTCCGTAGACCGGACCGGGATTCGTGTCGAGGAACCCGGTCGGTGAGCTCGGCGTGGTGGTCGTATTCCATACATCGATGTCGCTCAAGGCATAGGGGGGAGTGAGGCTGCCGTCTTGAGGCCCGGCGTCCGCGTCGAGGCAAATGTAGATGAAGAAGAAGTCACAGGTGCCGGTCACGGGGGGGTTGCCGCAGTCGCCGTCCTGGGGCGACAGGGTTACCCGGAACGGGGCGGTGTCCCCTTCGATGTACGACGTGTTACTGCCGGTCCCCTGCCATGTGGCACTGGTCTGGTTCCACGAATCAAAACCTGTCAACCGGCTTCCGGCAGCTATGGGGCCTCCCCCGGCTTCACCAATGGCCGGCATGAGCATCACAGCCACCAGAAGCAAGGCGGCCATGAAATTAGGCCTGAATAGTCTGATTTTTCCGATTCTTAAAGTCATTTCTTATTTCTCCTCGCTATATTAAGATATTTGTGACATATTTTGCGTAAATAAAATGCTTTATGGAATATAACAGCCAATTCTGACTCTGTATGTCCTTGTTTGTCTGATTATATTGTAGGATTGCTCTGAATTGTTTTGTAGGGTTTAGTCCTACAACTGGTGGTTTTGCTCTTTTGTTGAGCGGTGGGTGGGGAGTACGAGGTGGGGCTGCAAAGCAACCGACCTGCTAACTATATGAAAAGATGGGAAATTGGCGGAGGGAGAAGAAACTGAAGAGCCAGTGGGCAGTAAAAGAACGGAAGACTGAGTAACGGAGGACGGATGACAGAGAGTTCAAAAGACAAAAAACAGAAGACAGAAGGCTGAAGGCAGGGCAGGAAATAGAAAGTAGAAAGTAGAAAATGGGAAAGAGCGTAAAGACTGAAGGCTAAAGACTGAAGGTGGAAGGCAGGTTGGGAAATAGAAATTGGGAAATGGAAAATGGTAAAAGCAGTACGCCATAGAAGGACCAGGCTTTGCTAACCTTTGGAAGAGCGTTTCCGATCGGTCTCTATTTCAGAATCCCCCTTTAGCAAAGGGGGGGACAGACTCACCCTGATGACTGCATCATGCACCGTCATCTAGCGCCCAGCATTGCGTCGTCCGACTCAATGGGGATCTCAGCGTTCTCCGCTGTAAGATGGGTTCTTGCTTCTAGGTTTCTTCTTTTCACGCGATGGGTATTCCTCTGCGTCCTCAGCGCCCTCTGCGGCGTCTTGGAAAACAGTAAATGGTAAATAGTAAATGGGGAAGTGCTCTTTGTTGTCCTCTGCCCCCTCTGCGGTAGGATTTGTTTATCATTTTTGGCTTTTACGCGAGCTGGCCTTTCCTCTGCGTTCTCGGCGTCCTCTGCGGTAAGATTGGTTCTTGCCTTTGATAAAAAAAACGGGATGCACCTTACTGCCCCGGAACAAACGGCAGTACCACCCGGGTCGGCACGCAGCTCGCCGGATGCTGGCAGACATTGCCGCCCCGGGCGAAGACCCGACCCAGGTTCTGGTGAAAGACCGCCCAGAGAGGATGGGTGCTCGTGGTGGCGCACTACCAGCCTAGGGTGAAAATGCCGTTGAGATCGAGCTGCAGGTCCCGGGTCAGATCGCACTGCTCGAAATCCTTGAAGTTCAGCTGCTGGCTGAACTTGGCATGGATGTTTGAACCGCCGGGTAGAAAAACACCGCCGGTAGATTGTTGCCCGGAGAAGCTCAGGATGCCAACCATCCTTGAATGATTCTCTTTTGACGTTCATCCGGAAAAAGCTCGATCAGCTGAGTCAGGTCTGTCTCATATTTCTCTCTCAGATAGTGTCTGATATTATCGGGTATTCCAGATTTCTTTATGACCTTCGATCCGACGATTCTCTTTACCGTCATCCTGACCGATTCCGGGAGAAGCCATTTGAGAGATGTTTTAAAGCGGCTCCGCTCAAAGAGGAGTCTGTATAGCGGAGCCACAAGAACATTCCGGGGAACACCTGAAAAGTTATATTGTTTGCCGACGTTTGAAGCGACAAAGACCTTGCGGGCCCCCACAAACTCCAGGATCTCCTTGAAGACCCGTTCCGGTTCCGATGTCAGCTCTTCGAAAAGAAAGAATCGTGATAAAGGAAAACGAGTCTGGTAGGCTTTAACCTGCTCATAGTAAAGACCGGACCTGAGAAAATTATAATATTCATAGGGGTCGCCGGCCGCTTCCAACTCCCTGGCAATCGTGAAAAAATCCTCGGTCCAGCCCCCGCCCTGTTTTCTCAGCATGTAGGTGGACCAGGCGCGGCTCACTGGATCCCGCAGCACACCAATGATTTTAAGCTTTTTCATCCGATCCCCGTAGAGTTTTCTGATATTGTTTTGCGTCCGGGGATAAATATAGAGGTAGGATGTCGATGCTTCACCGAGAATCTGACCGGGCCCTGTGGAACCGAACAGTCCCAGGTAATCTTCCACATTCCACGGTTCGCTTCTGATGTCATCGGTGTGGGGAGAATACGCCTCACCGAGATAACTGAAAAACTGGGGCTCCTTCAAGGCGGGCATGAAGACGTCCGGATGGTTTTTTAAGTAGGAATAGAGAGAGGTCGTGCCGCTCCGGCTCGCCCCGACGACCAGAAAATCCGGGAGTAGAATCTCTTTGCTTTGATAGACGACCTTCATTCCTTCACCGAAAACTGTTCAGAAACCGGCAGAGCCTTCTCTGTCTCCGACGTGAAACGGGCAAGCTTCACTTGAATGGCGTCAAACACGGCATCCGGACTGATCCGCTCCATGCAATCATGTGTTCCGATCCTGCAGGATCCCGAATTGCAGCCGATACAGGGAAGATCATCCCTGCGGAACACGGTGTGGTTCTCTCCGAAAGGCCACCACTGCACGGCGTTGGTGGGTCCCATGAAAGAGACCGTGGGGGTTCCGACGGCGGCCGCCAGGTGCAGGGGACCGGAGTTGTTGCAGACAACAAGATCCATGACCGACAGCCGGGCGGCCAGATCCTTGAGACTCAGAGAAGGAGGCGCCAAGATCGGCGGCTCCCGCATCATCTCGTGAATCTGCAGCACCTGGTGCCACTCGTGTGGCCCCCCGAAGAGAACAATCCGGCCGGTTCCGGCAGCGAGAATCCGGTCGGCCAGTTCGGCAAATGAGGCCAGCGGCCAGCGCTGCGTGGGATGATGTGCGCCCGGATGTATCCCGATCCGTGCTTCGCGGCCGTGCAGGTCCATCTTTGCGATCCATTTTTTTGCCTCTTCACGTTCCCGGTCCGGAATAAAAAGACGGCATTCATGCGCCAGGTTTATCCCCCAGGGTGAGAGCAGATACATCAGCAGGTCAACAAAATGCATTGCCTTTTCAGGGAAGGCAACGGGTTGATCGAAGAAAACCCCGCGGCCGTACTGATCATATCCTGCTGTGAAGCCGGCTCTTGCAAATCTTGCCATCAGCGCCGTCTGAAGATTCCCATCGGTATTCAGATCGACAAGAAGTTCTGGTTTCAGTTTCCGAATCGCCTTGAGTGCGCGAAAAAACCCCCGGATCCGCCACCACCCTTTCTCCTGCGGCCCCGGGAGGATTGATCCCAGATCCGGGACCATCTCGAATAGAGACGCAACATAATCATTCGCCAAAACATGAATGGCTGCCCCATGAAATCGCCGGCCAAGGGCATCCAGCAGAGGCGTGGCGAGTGCGGCGTCTCCCAGCCTCTGTTGAGAGACAATGAGTATGGTGTCCGGGTGATGTGGACGATCGTTCTTCTTTTTCGGACGGAGCATGGTGGAGAGTAGATGCAGACACGCGCTTCGGCATCGCAGATAGAGATTCTTGAAGGCTTGTCGAAACCGCCTCCTGACGGATTGGGGTGCCACCTCTATCTCGTCGTAGAGCTTCTCCACGGCATGGACATGATCAATAATGTTGAACAACGCTTCGCACCGCTCACGGCCGGCCCTGCCCATCCGCTGACGGGCTGCTTTGTCCTGCGACAAGCTCAGGATAGAGGCCACCAGCGCCTCAGGGCTTTGGACAGGCACAAGGATGCCCGTCGTCGCGTGCTCAATGGCTTCAGGGATCCCGCCCACCGATGTGCCGATGACGGGTTTCCCGCAGGCCATGGCCTCAATCACCGCCCGGGGAAGGCCCTCCATCCACGACGCCAGCACAAGGATATCCATCGCGGCCAGGACGGTGGGAATGTCTTTTCGATAGCCTGTGAATAGGACCCGCTTGTCCTGATCTTCTTCAGGAACCAGGGCTCGGAGCTTCTGTTCATAGCCGGGCTCTCCGGTCCCGACAATCACAAAACGCACCGCATCGGTCTTATCAAGCACCTGCCGGGAGGCCGCAAGGAACTCTTCCATTCCTTTTTGCGGAACCAGCTGGGCAATCGTACCCACAAGGCAGATATCCCGTGCCAGGCCGATCTCTTCCCGGAACGACTGTCCCGACAGGCCGGGATGGAACTTCTCGCAATCGACACCATTATAGATGGTTCTATATTTTGGTGTTCGCCCGCTCCGGACCCCAAAGCGATCCCCAACAGCCCGTGAGACGCCGATGATCCTGTTGACCAGGAACGGGTTCAGCCGGTCCAGGACGGGATCGGAAGAACTGACCCGAGCGTGCCAGACAAGAGGAATGCCGCGAAACAGGCAGACAAGCCCGGCCAGAAAGGTTGTCACGGGCCGGTCCGTGTGGACCATGTCAACCCGTTCCCGGGTGATGATTTTCCAGAAACCATAGAGCCATCTTAGCGTGGCCAATCGCCACAGCGTCGAGAGACGGAAAAAGGAGGAATCGAGCAGGTGAACCGCGCACCCGACATCCTCCAGGTGTTCCACGAGCGGTCCCGGATTCGGACAGATGGCAACGGGCTGATAACGGCTTCGGTCCAGACGTTTAATCAGGTTAAAGAGACTGACCTGACCGCCCAGATCGAGATCCGAGGAATCGCTCACATACAATATTCTCTTCTGCTCGCCCATTTGGTTCTTACTCACATACCATGGCTGTGGTCCGTGCCATCTTTTCATGCGCTCCGTCAGTGTCTTGATAGGAGAGCGTCTTGACGATGCGAGCCGGGTTGCCGGCCACGATGGTGTTCTCGGGAACATCTTTGGTCACCACACTGCCCGTGGCAACAATGGCGTTCCGGCCCACACGAACACCTTTCAGAATGATCACATCGTGTCCGATCCAGGCATTCTCTTCAATCAGGACGGCTCTGGTTTCCGAATGATAGATACTTCCATGGGCCGTGCGGTCACGATGCACGCCGATGATCTGCTCTTTGCGCATCGTCGGGTCAATGGGGTGACTGTTGTTATCATGAATTTCTACGTTGTAGGATATCTGGCAATACTTGCCGATCTCAACACGTTCGGCACATTCAATTCTGACCCCGCTCAACGCAGCGAAATCAGAGATCTTCAGCATGCCTTTGTCATGGACATGTAAAACAACCTTCCCCAGTATGACGTGGTCCCCGATGACAAGTTGTTGACGGTGCCGGTTGGTCCATTCTGCATGGACAAATATACGCACCTTTTTGCCAACCATGGCGGTGCGCTTTAAGACAGCTTCCTGGTAAAGGTTGTACGGACGCCGCAGTGCCCAGTAGACAGCGTAGAGGGGGTCCCGTATCAGGTTCTGCAGCATCGCGCTCTCCTGCACTAACCAGCAAGTAATTCCGCGCCATACAAAGCTTCAATCTTGCCGATCATGGTTTTCGACCCATACTGTTCGATACAATGCTGACGCCCATTCATGGCCATCGCGTGCCTAAAAGAGGGGTTTCTCAGAAGAAACAGGATGCCATCGGCCAGGGCATTCCGGTCACCCGGCGGAACCAGAATCCCGGTTTTCTTATGGAGGACCGCTTCGGATACCCCGCCGACATCCGTGGCGACAACCGCTGTCCCGCTGGCCATGGCCTCTGTAATGGCCAATGGCAGTCCTTCCCGTATGAGGGTCGGCTGGACGAACAAATCGATGGATGAGAGAACATTGGGAATATCGTGACGCGTGCCCAGAAACAGAACACGCTCTTCTAGTGAGAGCTCCTGGACCTGCTTTTCGAGATTCTCCCTCTCGATCCCATACCCGGCGATCAGGATCCTGCATTCCGGAAATTCTTCAAGAATGGCGGGGGCCGCCTCAATGAGGAAACGATGACCCTTGACCCGGGTCAAGCGGGCGATACTGGCTATGAGAATGTTCTGTGACGTAAAGCCGAACTCCTCACGAATCCCCGGGTGAGGTTCTGACGGATCGTACAGTGCAAGATCCGTGCAATTGTGCACCGTCACCACCTTGTCGGGATGCAGCCCCTCTACCTCGACCTGAAACTTGCGTGCCATCTCCGAACAGGCAATGACATGATCACAAAACCAGGACAAGAACTTATCGATGCGGTAATGCCTCTTTTTTCGCACATGCGCGGGCCAGTGACTATTCTGGATGTGGGCAAAGCGCTTGGGCGTGCCTGCCAGTATCGCGGCCAGCCGTCCCATGGTGTTGGCAAAATACTCATGGGTATGCAGTATATCCACCTCATGTTCCCGGAGTAACTTTGCCAGTTTCAGAATGTTGACCGGGTTGTGGTAATTGGGGAGATTCAAATGGATTACGTCGAATCCCTTTTGCTGCAATTCATGGGCAATATAGCCTCCCTCCTCAAGACACCAGACGGAGACGTCGAAAAGAGAAGGATTCAGGTTCTCCACAATGAGCGCGAGATTTCTCTCCAGCCCCCCCACGCCCATGTCTTCAACCAGCTGGACAACTTTCTTCTTTCTCACGGATGTCACCTATATGCCATTGTAAGAAATGCCGCCGATGCGAACGACTTTCACTGCGGCCAGCCCGTTTTTCTTGAGCAGAAAGTCAAGGACATCGCGTGTAAGACGGTAGTAATCGTTCGGGCCGTAGTGCAGACACCCGGTCATGGGAGCTCTCATATAGAGCAGTCCATCCTTTTTCAGAATAATACAGAGGGCTCTTTAATAGCTGAAAATACCCGGCCCAGCCCTCATGGTGATTCCTGCCTGGCAGACCGGCTCTCCCCCCGTGCAGTGAAACAGGCCGTCTCTCACAGCGACCCCGTCCCGCTTTTTCAGGTCTTGAATGACACAAGGGTCAACATGGTAAAGCCTTCGACAGGGCCCATGGGGTGCGTATCAGCGATCCCGCAGAACTCGTGGGATCATCGACCCTCCCCCATGCCCGCATCCGCGCCCTCTCCGGCGTAGAGCGCTTCGATCTTCTTGATGACGGTTTCTATGCTGAACTGTTCGAGACAGAGCCTGCGACCCGCTGCCGCCAGCCCGTGGCGCTGCTCGGGATCACCCAGCAGAGAGAGGATCCCCTCCGCGAGTGCCTCGGCATCCCCCGGCGGCACCAGAATCCCCGTCTCCCCGTGGCGGACGGCTTCCGAAACACCCCCCACATCCGTGGCGACCACCGGTTTCCCGCTGGCCATGGCCTCGGTGATGGCCAGGGGCAGCCCTTCCCGGACGAGGGTGGGCTGTACAAAGAGATCGATGGAGGCGAGGATGTTCGGGATATCCTGCCGGGTTCCGAGAAAATGGATCCGATCCTCCAGAGCAAGGGCTCGAGCCTGTCGTTCGAGGTAAGGACGCTCCGGCCCGTCGCCGACGATGAGAATCCGGCAGGCCGGGAACGCCTCAAAGATCGGCACGGCGGCATCCAGGAGAAACTGGTGCCCCTTGACCTCCGTCAGGCGGGCCACGGAGGCGATGAGAATCTCGGAATCCTTGAAGCCGAACTCACGGCGTATCCCGGGGTGGGCCACGGAAGGGTCGAAGATCCGTGCGTCCGCGCAATTGGGCACCATCACCACCCGGTCGGGATGAATCCGTTCCACTTCGATCTGATAGCGTCGCGCCATCTCGGAACAGGCAATGACCCGATCACAGGTGCGACTCAGAATACGATCGATGAGGTAGTGCCTGCCCTTTCGCTCTGCCGGTCTCCAGTGGCTGTTCTGGATATGCGCAAAGCGGCGCGGTGTGCCGGCCAGCACGGCGGCCAGCCGACCCATGGTGTTGGCAAAATACTCGTGGGTGTGCAGGATTTGTACCTTTTCCCGCCGCAGGAGGCGAGCCAGTTTCACCACGTTGCCGGGACGGTGATAGGTGGGCAGGTCGAGGACCCGCACGTCCACGCCCTTTTCGCGCAACTCGTCGGCAATGGCGCCGCCTTCTTCGAGACACCAAACGGAGACGTCAAACTGTTGGCGATCAAGATTTTCCACGATCAAGGCCAGATTACGTTCCAACCCGCCGACCCCCATATCCTCCACGAGATGGACCACCTTTGTTGGGGGCAGTATCGTTCGCCGCTCGGTCTGCCTCGGCGAGGCAATCTTTTCTATGCGATCTTCCTGGCAAGTATGGCCCATCCCAGAGCATCCCTCCTGTCGAATCGATCCAAAAGCAGCGAAAGGTAATAGAGGATCCATAAAAAGGGTAACAGTGCGACAAGCCCTGCCCCCTTCCGATATTTCGGCGTGAGAAAGAAGCGCATCTTTTGAATGACCTCATGGGCCACATCGATCATACGCATATGGATGAGAGAACAAACAGCGCCGATACGCGCGACCCGAACGGGCTCGAGGACATCCGTCGGGACGGCCGCGTCTAGCATACCGTCCTTGAAGGGAAGATCCAGCCCGTCGCCCAGCACCGCGGTGTTCAGCCCGGGGGTCCGGTCCAGGCCGATATAGTCGGTGTTCGGGCAGAGCTCCCGGTAAAACGACTCGCCGCATCCCACATCGCGCAGCCGGCCCCGCAGCAGGGTGCCCGCCTTGCGGAGCGACGCCTTTTGTAATCGCTTGAGAATGTAGAACGGCCTCTTGAAAAGCCTCCAGTCAAACATCTCAGAGTTCTCTCCCAACGGGGATTGGGACCTGGCCTTGCTCGCGATAGACCTGCTCGCAACAAGCTTTCCAGGCTTGCGCCACGGCCCCTGGCGAAAAGGAGCCCAGCACCTTGGACCGTCCCTTGTCCGCAAGCCGTTGCCGCAGCCCTGCATCCGCCGCCAGATCTCCAATGTAACGGGCCCAATCGTCCTCCGTGGGGGCGAGGAATCCGTCTTCCCCGTGCGACACAAGCGCCCTGTAGTCGACGCAGGGGGACACTACCACCGGGAGCCCAGCCATCCAATAGGTGGCGATCTTGTTGACCGACTTGGACACCCCTGCGGGCAGCGGCGCCACCGCAATGTCCGCCTGCCGCAGTTCGGTCCCCACCGTCTCAAGGTTCCACGGGACGAGCTGGTAGCTGAAGGCCAGCCGACGATTCAGGTCCCGATAAAACTGGTAGGTGCTCTCGTGCGTAATAAGATGGACCCGCAGGGCCATCTTGCGCTGTAGGCGGGCCAGGGTCTGCGCCACTTCCGTCAGAAAGATGGTGTTATTCGGCATACCGAGCCAGACAACCACGGGCGTGCGCGTCGATTGATGGTCCTTGTCCGCCGCCAGGCGATCAAAATCAATGATGTCGGGTATGTAGTGCACCTGGCCCTTGCCGGTCTTCAGATCCGCCTGAATCTGGAGGGTGCTCGTGGTGACTGCGTTGGCGGTACGGATCATTTGGGAGAGACCCCGGTCGAGCTTTCGTCTTCGAAAGAAGAAATAGACCCGCTGAAGCACCTGCCAGGGGTTGGCAGCATAGCGGCGCATCCCCTTGAACTTCGCCACCGAAATCTCCGCGCGCCGGCGGAACTCATTGTCGGAGAGATCAAAAATCACCACACCGCCCCTCTCCTGGATCCGCGCCGCCTCCGGAAGCCATCGTTGAAAGTCGAGACTGAGGATGACGAGCACCTCGCACGGATCGCCCGGTCTCAAGAGGTCGGCATCACAACCAATCTGTCTCAAAGCGGCCATGACATTGTAGCAACGCATCCGATTGACCGGGTCATCTGTCAGATCGTTCTTGGGAACGAAGCGAATCCGAATTTTTTCCGAAGCCGTCACTGTCTGTATGGGATTCATGGTTGTTTGCGTCCTACGGCGATGAGATACTTGTATCCTTCTCCCTCGCGAAGGGGAACGGGGTGGAGCGCGCGACGCTTGCCGCTGACATAGGGAAAAAGCCCGTAGAGCATGGGGTTTGCGAACAGCAGCCTCTTCAGGGCAATCCGCATGCCCATGCGGATCCCCGGCGTCTGGCGCTCATAGCGGGCCTTACGGGCACCCTGATCTGCAGCGGTCTCCTGCCCCCACCAGCCGATCTCTTCAAAGACGGCCCCAAACAATCGGCGGAATTCCTCCAAGGTCAGCTCCTTTTCGTGGTAAGGATTGGACTGCTCCGTGCAGTTGTAGTGCTCCCGATCGGGCGTCGAGATGATGGCGAGCCCTCCGGGCACAAGGACCCGCCTGATTTCACCGAGAAACGCCCGCTGCTCGGTGATATGTTCCAGCGTTTCAAAGGAGACCACTCGGTCAAAGGAGGCATCCCGGAACCCCAGGCAGGCGGCATCCATGTGCACGAAATGGGTTCTCGCAGAGCCGTACTGCTCCCGGCAGAAGTGCAGTGCCTCCTGGGAGAGGTCCGCCCCGGCTACCCATCGGGCTCGCTGCGCCAGGTAATGGCTTCCGTATCCTGTCCCGCAGGCCACGTCGAGCACCCGGGCCCCGCGGCAAAACCGACCGGCCAGTTCGTAGCGATACAGATGCTCATAGTAGACATCTTCAAAGTTGAAACCCCGTCTCGGTTTGATGAGACGCTCGCCTGTATAGGTCATGGTCGTCATGGCCGATGTATCTCCGTTCAGACCCGGATGAACCGAGGCAACACCCGTTGGAGCTGCAGACGAAAGATGCGCCGGTCCGCCTCTTTCAGATAATCACTCATCAGCATGGCCCCGGCATAAAGCCCGAAGAAGAGCATCGCCTTGAGGCTGAGGATCCACAGCACGGTCAGCCGCCCCGGAGAGCCGTCCGGGTCCATCCCGAGCCGCCCGGCGAGATAGAGAAGCAGACACAATGCCAGCGAGATGAGCATCGGCTTCTCGTAGAGGTCCCGAAAGAAGGCTGCCGGGGAGCGTTCGAAGAAGCGCAGCACGATGCTCGTGTAGTAGATCAGACTCAACAGCGAGGCGATGAACGTGCCCAGCGGTGCGCCCAGAAACCCCAGCCGGACCACCAGGAGGGTACTCAGAACGGTATTGAAGACCAGCACGAAGCCCGCGGCTTTCATCTGATACTCGGGCTTGTGGAGCCCCTGGACGGTATGGGAGATGGCGGCTGTGGGAATGACCGTGTAATAGGCGAGAGCCAGCAGCTGTACTACGGGGACGGCTTTCTCGTAGCCCCTGCCCATCCAGAGCGTGATGAGGTCCGATGCGGTCAGGGCGACGAAGAACATGAGCGGGGTTCCCACCAGCACCACGCACTTGGACCCGAAGAGAAAGAGATCGTAGACCCGTCGGCGCTCATTGCGGGCGCTCAGCTCGGACACCGCCGGCATCACCGCCGAGACGAGCAGTGACGGGAAGGAGCGGACCGTCAGCGTCAATCGGGAGGCCATTTCGTAGAATGCCACAAAGACCCCGTTGACGAAGAAAGCAATGAGGAATTTGTCGAGATGGAGGTTCAGAAAGGATGCCAGGGTACTGACATGGATGCGCATGCCGAATCCAAAAAGTCTCTCGATGGATTTCCATGAAACGCCGCCCTCGGCCCGCACGGTCAAACCGGGCAGGACGCCATAGGCCAGTCGCGTCTGGCAGAGCCCCGACAAAGAGATGACCGCCAGTTCGTTGAGCATTAGCCCGACGATGCCGTAGCCGCCCTCCAGGACAAAGACGGTCCCCAGCACCCTGGGAATGGACGATGCCATTTGAATCTTGTTGCCCAGATCCGTCCGCTGCAGGCCGACAAGCACGGCGTTGTAGACGCCGAAGAGGCTTTTCACCGCAAAGAGGACCAGCCCGATCCGGAAGGCTGATTGCACAGCCTCGAAGGTGTCTGCCGGGAAGTGCAGCATGCGAAAGAGCGCGGGAAAGCACGGGGGTGCGATGAGCAGAATGCCAAGGCCCACCAGGGCATAGATAAGAAGGCCAGCCCGGACGGTCTGGTTGATACGCCGCTGCTCTCCCAGTGCGTGGTCGTGTGCAATGAATTTGACGAAGGCGTTGCCCACGCCCAAGTCGAAGAGACCTATATATCCGAGGAGGGCTCCGATCAGGGCCCAGGCGGCAAATTGCTCAAGACCGATGTGATGCAGAATGTAGGGCGTGAGAAAGAAGCTGACCAGCACCTGCCAGAACCGCCCGGCCGTATTGAAGAGGGTGTTGGTGACGATCTTGTCTGAAAGTCTCGGGCTCATGGTCACACTGGCACGTCCCCGGCAGCCTGGGATCAAGACCTGTCTTACGGGGAAGTCTCAAAAATGGGCAACGGGCGTATGGGCCGTCTCGGGGGTCGCTGCGGACCTGTCCGCCTCGGTCAGACTCGGCAGAATCAGCACGATCCCAAGCAAAAACATGAAAGGCTCCATGATCCGCACGATCACAAAGGTGTTGGCCCCAATGGCGTGCACGTACATGGCCGCACAGCCCGCCAGCATTCCCAGGGAGAGCCCCGTCTTGAACGGTGTGTCGCTGTGCCGATACACGAGGAGAACCTCCCGGAAAATGACAAAGAGCAGGTAACCGAGGGCCGCCATCCCGACGAGCCCCAATTCCACCAAGGTCCGGAAATACTGGCTGTCAATGAACCCGTATCCTGTGACCCCGTAGCCGAGCACGGGGTGATTCACAAAATCCCTGAGACATTGCTGCCAGCTCGTCACCCGCTCGGAGGAGGAAGGGTCGAGGGTAATGCCAGCGATCTGGACGGACTTGGTCGGATGGGTTTGAAAGGTATAGTGCACTCGCTCCCGAGCGCTCTGGGGCGCCAGCAGGAACGTCAGGATGGTCGCCAGAATGGCAAAGTAGACGAGGACCGTCTTTCGATAGCTGAAGAAGAGCAGGGTGCCGATCATCGGCAGCAGGGCGATCCACGATGTGCGCGAGAGGGTATACACAAAGGGAACCGCGAAGAAAGCCACCAGCCCGAGATAGAGCAGCTTGCGCTTATCCGTGCGGGCTGTCAGGAAGAGACCGGACGCGAGGGCCATCAGCAGGAGCAGATAGCCGCCCAGCGTGTTGGGCTCCCCGGACTCTCCCTCAAAGGGCGCCGAGACGCGAACACCCCCCGGAATCTGCAACATCCCATAAATGGAGATGAGGATCCCCGTGACGAGCAGGGCCCACACAAACCGCCTCACCTGATCCTCCCGTTGGAGATGATTGACCACCAGAAAATAGACCAAGAAATACTCGAGATATTTCATCACATAGAAAAAGCCGCTGGCCGGCCGGACCCGGCCGAAGAAAACCCCCAGGGTCGTGGAGAAGACACAGACGAAGGCATAGATGAGGATGGCCCGGTTGATGGGGGTCTTACGGATCAGTCCCATCTCCTTGAAGATGGCCGTCCGGGCAAACCAGGAGATGCCGATGATCACCAGGAGGATATCGTCCACCCGCAGCACGATGTCGCGGCCGCCCCCACCGCCCACCTTAATTTCCGGCGAGAGCAGCATGGAGAAGACCAAAATGTAGAGGGCCGCTTCGATGCGGAAGATCGAGACCACCACGATGGCAAAGCCCGCCACCGCCTTGAAGGCCGCACCTGTCTCCAAACTTGTCACGGCCTGCGTCGTCAGGAACACCACCGCAAGCAGCAGCAGGTAGAAGAGGTGAGTCCTCGACCGTTCGGAAGCAATCATAACCTTCTCTCAGGGTCGGTGGGGCGAAGAACCGGGAAGGGATCTGCGGACGCCGTCGCCGGAACAGCCTGGCCCCGGATCAGAAAAAGAGCCGGAAGACGTTGGTCTTGGCAAGACCCTCTTTGGCGCGCTGCAGCGACTTCTCCAGCGCCGCCAGCCAGTCGGTCCTTGCTTCCTGCTCCCGACCGGTATCCTCTCCGTAGTACTTGTACTGATACTGGGAGAGCGGATAGTAACCGCTGATCTCCGCGCTAATGTCGTTCAGGACGATCCCCAGTATGTTGGCCTGAACATTGTCCAGATGGGTCTTGGCACGTTTGAGCGCGTTGCGCGGAATCCGACCGGCCTGGTAGACCAGCACCACCCCGTCCACCTTGGGCGACAGAATAGCAGCATCCGTAACCGGCAAAATGGGCGGGCAATCCATGAGGATCATGTCGTACTCTTCGCGCACGGCGTCCAGAAATTCATTCATGCCGGAAGAACTGAGCAACTCCGCGGGGTTCGGGGGAATGCCGCCGCAGGTGATGATTTGGAGATTCTCCAAACCGGGCGTTTTCATGATGTCGTCCATACGCATCTTGCCCATCATAAGATCGGTGATATCCTTGACCGCTTCGCGCCAGTGGATTTTGCCCAGGATGACATCGGTCAGACCGACGTCCCGGTTGACACCGAAGATCTTGTACACCGACGGTTTGCGAAGGTCGCAGTTTACCAGAAGCACCTTGTTCCCCTCCTGGGCCTTGGTGATGGCCAGGTTGGCCACGGTGGTGCTCTTGCCCTCCTTCAGAGAGGAACTCGTAAAGAGGATGACCTGGCCTTGCTTTTCCAGATTGGTAAACTGTATGTTGGTCCGCAGGGTGCGGTAACTCTCGGCCACCGATGATTTCGGTTTCAGCTGGGTAATGAGATGGGCGTGCCGCCCCAAGAGGTCCTCGATGCGGCTGTCCTTGTCACTGGTCTTGATGAGAATTTCCCGCAGTTCGTTCAAGTCAATGTGGGGAATCACGCCGAGCACGGGGATCTGCAGGTAGCGTTCCACGTCTTCAATGGTACCGATGGAGGTGTCCAGCGTCTCCCGGAAGAGTGCCATGAGCAGCCCCACCATGGCGCCCAGCAACAGACCGACCACCGTGGTGGCCACCCGTTTGTTGCTGATGCGAACACCCTGATCGGCCGTGCGGATCACCGAGACTTCATCGGCATGTTCCTTTTCCCGGATTTCGGCTTCCTGATGTTTGGTCCGGAGCAGGGAAAAGAGATCTTCGTTGACTCTCACGTCGCGCTGGAGCTGGCTCAACTGGACCTCATACTCCGGCAGATTCCGGTTCCGATCCATCATGCCGGAGACTTCTTCTTCGAGCACCACGGCCCGCTGACGATAGGCGGCCTCCTGGTTGCGCAGCTCCCGCAGCATCTCCCGACGCACGTCCCGGATCTTTTCATCCAGCCCCTTCACCTGAGGATGCTCGGTGGTGTAATCAATGAGCAGATTATTCCGGTTCAGGATCAGTTCCACCAGAGAGCTGTTCAGCTGGGACAAGATCGTGTTTCCCTCCTCCACATAGGGTCGCTCCGAGAGCATCTCGTCCAGGGCGCCGATGGTCGACTTCTCCAACCGCCGGATCATGGCAGCGCTTTCTTCGCTCCTGCGCTGCACCCGCTGCAGCTCTGCCTCTGCGGCCTGAAGTTTGCTTAAAGTCAAATTGACTTCTGCATCGAAGGTGATGAGCTTGTGCTGTTCCTTGAAGTTGCGCAGCCGCTTCTCGGACGCCTCCAACTTGTTCTGCGTTTCCAGGAGCTGATTCTCAATGAATTCCCGGGTACGTCGGGCCTCGTGGGTACGGGTATGAATATGGTAGGCACGATAGGCCTCCGCCACGGTGTTGGCAATGCGCTTTGCGCGCTCTGCCTCCCCAGCGGATATCATAATATTGATGATGTTCGTGCTGCCTTCTTGCTCGGTGCGAATTTGGCCCTGCACCCCGCGCACCACGGCCATATGCTGTTCGGACTGCTGGACCTCCTCCAGAGTAAGCTCCGGCGGCACCAACCCCAGCGACTGGCATACCCGGATCACCACTGGCGTGCTGCGGATGACTTCCGATTCACTGGCAATGTTGTCCCAGGCGTTCCAGGTGAAGGCCTCGAGGAAGAGGCCTGCCACGGTCTTGCTCTGCTCCACCTTCACGCTGGACATCGCTTCAAAGATGGAGGGTTTGCGCATGGCAATGATCAAGCTGAGAAAGCCAACGGCCAGGGCGGTGAAGAGGATCAGCCGCTTGCGCTTGGCCAGAATGATAAGGTAATCCCTCAGATCAAACTCATACTGGGACGTGTCGATGGCTTTCATAGAATCCCCTGCTCAAGAGGTGTGACAAGCAACCGGACGCGGTCGCTCCGATCCATCCGCGCCATGGCCGTCTAAGGGCTGCTGTCCAACGGCCGAATATTCTCTTTGTTCAGATCAATGGTGGTGCGCAGCGCTTCGAATTGATAGGGCCAGAGCACGAAATCGAGGGCCGGCCGGATGTTTTTGAGGAGCCCGGCGACCGACGCGATTCGGGTTCTCGGCACGTAGATGATGTCGTTGTCCCGCAGGGTGACATTGATGGCCAGGTTCCCGCTATTGAAGAGCTTGCGGAAATCGACGGGGATCACTTTCGGATGAGAGATATCGCCACGGATGACCCGGACGTCGTTGATAACAGCGCTATCTGCAAAACTGCCCGCCTTACCCACCGCCTCCAGCACATTCATCCCTTCCTTCAGATCGTAGATCCCCGGATTCTTGACTTCGCCGAAAATGTATATCTTGTTCATCCCTTCGGACATCTCGGGGATAAAAATGGAATCACCGGGATAGACCGGGATGTCCTGGCTGAGGTCGGACTGAAAGATGGCCTTGTAGAGATTGACATAAACGGTGGAGCCGTTCTGACGCTGCACAGTCACCTTCTTCAAATTGGCTGTCGGCCGCGGCCCGCCGGCAATGGTAATCAACTCCACAATTCTCGTCGGTTTCGTCAGCACATAGACGCCGGGACCCGTCGGCTGGCGCACCAGCGCATTGACGGCTCCGAGCACGAGGACTTCCTGGCTGTGGAACTCCTGGACAAGCACGTCGATTTTGGGCTGCTTGATGTATCGGCTGAGTTTCGCGGTCAGCAGTCTATCGAGCTCGGTGACCGTCAGTCCGCTGACGGCGATGCTGTCCACCATGGGGAAGGAAAGTGTTCCATCCGGTCGGACCCGTACTTCGTACTCGTCAGCACTGAAATGTTTCCAGAGGATGATCTTCAAGATGTCGCCGGGGCCAATCCGGTAGCCATTCAGGGAATGGCTCTCCTGGAAGGATGAGTGCTGTTGCTGCTCTTCAGGAGTCATGGTCTCTGCCGCGTCCGCCTCCTCCCGGTTCGTCACGACCACCTCGACGCGAGCCCCGCCGGCTGCATCCTGTGTCCCCATTTCCGCGGCAGCCTGGCCGTCGGCATAGCCGACAACGGTGGCTTTGTCGGGGTCCATGGCGCCGCGCTCGCCCAGAATGTCCCGCACGGCAACGGCCCGGGCCTCGGAGAGCTCCATGAGCGTTCTGTCCTCCCCCGTCGGCTCCGAGCCCGACGCATGCCCTTCGAGGCGCACCTCTGCCCCTTCGGCCGATTCCAGAAGGCTCACGATCCGTTCTATGGCCTCCCTGCCCGACGCCGAGGGTGTAACGGTGCCAACCTCAAAGTGAACGCCTATGCGGGTCATGAGTGGTGCGGCATCTTTCCGACTCGCGGCAGCTGGGGGAACCTCGTTCGTGCCCACCGCCGGCGGCTGCACCGCTGCACCGCCGCCGAGCCACACTTTGACTCCCTCACTGTAGCTCGACGCCACGAGATCATGGTGTCCGTCTCCGTTGACATCGGACAGCACCATCCCGTAGTAGCCACCGTCCTCGGGAAGGGCGTGCACCACCGGACGCCATTCCCCCACGGCGCGCCCCAACCAGAGCCGAACCCCTCTGGAATCGGCCGAACTGGCGGCAAGATCGGTTATTCCGTCGCCATCGAAGTCATCGGCCAGCACTTCCCAGAAAAAGCCCTCCTCCACGGGGGAGATCTTTTCCACCCACTCTCCGCCTTCGCCACCGCACCAGATCTTGATGCCCTCGTAGTAGGTGGTGGCCGCCACATCGAGCCATCCGTCCCCATTGAAATCGGCAGCCGTTACCCCCCAGAAGTCCCCTTTTTTCGCTGGACTGGCATAGGCGGACCAGGCACCGTCCCCGCTTCCGGTGAAGATGAAGATACCCCCGGAGTGGCCCCACGCTGTGCCGATGATGTCGAGGTTCCCGTCCCGGTTGATATCGGCCACTTCCACATCCCGGTAAATGTGCGACGCATCGGGACCGACCTCATCGATCCACTCTCCCTGTCCGTCCCCCAGCCAGATTTGAATGCCTCCCTGCAGGTCTCCGGAGCTGTTCGCGGCCACGAGATCGAGAAAACCGTCCGCGTTGACATCGACGCATTTGAGACTTTCGTAACTCCCCATTTCCGCCGGGGAGACCCCCCGGTGCCATCGTCCGTCCGCCCCCTGCAGGAGCACGACGACGCCTTTCAGGTCCCGCTGACCGCCGATGACCAGGTCGGTGCGCCCGTCCCCATTGAGATCGCCGGCCGCAATGGAGCGGACATCTCCGATCACGGCAGGCCGCGGCGCCACCCGCCATCTGCCGTGCCCGTCTCCGTACCAGATCGACACCCCGCCGGGCAGGAACGACCCTGCCGCGATATCGGGCAGCCCGTCCCCATTGAGATCACTCACGGTGGCACAGCGGTAATGACCTGCATTGCTCGGCCCGCTCTCCGCCGACAGATCCAGACCGACGCCGGTGGGTACGGCCCCCCGGTGCGAACAGCCCGCAGCAAGCCACAAGAAGAACAGGATGGTGGCGACAGAGAGTCTTTTCACCATACGGAAATCTCCAAGAATAGAATGCTTTAGAAATGAGGGGGAAACTACCGAAACAACCGGTATTTACTAAAATTCTATCACAGACCCCACTACTGTCAATAAGAATGTACGGTTTTTCTGACGCTTTGGCGGGTCTCGCCGCACTGGCGGATCACGAAAAAAAACCGGCATCAACCGGAACCGACCGGTCTAGGGCAGTGTCTTATCCTCCAAGTGCGGGTGCAGCGGCAAGCGGGATGATTCCGGGGGCTGAAACCGGGTGAACCTTCTTGACAATGATCCGAATTTTTAATAAATTAAAATGACTTACAAGCCTGAGGGATCTCCTTTTCATGAAACAGATGAAACTGCTCCATATCATATTAATCACGTTGGCCATCCTCTTTGCCGCTGACATCGCCATGAAAATAATCAACAGCCGTCTGGGCGAAGAACGGCCGACGCAGACCCAGACAGAGCCGACAGTGAGCGAGCGGAAAGAAGAAAAACCGCTGGAGGACTTCGCCGAAATCGCCAAACGCAATCTCTTTCAGGGCGAGACACCCTCCGAGTCAGAATCGGGACCCAAGCCGGTGGAGCCGACGGAAAATCTCGAGGTAACGGATCTCAGGCTGACCCTGAAGGGAACGGTTGTGGCCACCACGAAGGAGCGTTCCTTCGCGATCATCGAGGACGAGAAGCTCCGGATGCAGAATCTCTACCACATCGACGACACCATCTCCAACGGCATCACGTTGAGTGCCGTCTACACCGATCGCGCCGTCATCAACCGCAACGGGCGCAAAGAGCTGCTTCTCATGTTCACCAACGACCCCAAAAAGAGCGATTCCAAAGGGAGTCGGGCTCGACCGTCGAAACCCACACGCCGTTCCATCCCGAGGCAGGAGATAGAGGAAGCGGTCAGTGATATCCGCTCCGTCATGCGTGATGTGCGGATCATCCCCCATTTCACGGCGGGAAAGCGGGACGGTTTCACCGTCACCTACGTCCGCCAGGGAAGCCGGCTCGAAGAATTCGGCCTCCAGAAAAACGACATCATCAAAGAAATCAACGGAGCGCCGGCCGAGGAGTTCAGGAATATCTTTGAGATCTTCAACAAATACGCGGACGCGACCGCCCTTGATTTGGGGGTGGAACGGGACAATCAGATCATCACGATCAGCTACACCATCGAATAAATGCAGATGATATCGCATTCCCAAGCCGGCATACGGAACGTGCGCCAAGACGCGGCCCCGGCATGCCATCTTGCATGAGAACGGAGCTGTGGCTTGAACCCATTTCGCGCATTCACCAGACAGTCTGAACGAACCCTGTTCGCGCTGTGCTGTCTCGCGGCGGCGGTGCTCCTGTTCCTCTTGGCCCCCCGCCCGGTAACGGCCGCCGACCACACCATCACCATGAACTTCGAGGACACCGACATCCACATGGTGATCAAATTCATCAGTGAGCTGACCCACAAGAACTTCATCATCGATGAGAAAGTCACCGGCAAGGTGACCATTGTCTCACCGGAGGAAATCACGATCCAGGAGGCCTACAGCGTTTTCGAGTCTATTCTGGAGGTCAACGGCTTCGCCCTGGTACCTGCAGGCAAGGCCACAAAAATCATCCCCAGCAGCGAAGCGAAGCAGAAGGCCCTGTCAACGGTCATCGGAAAACGGGACATTCCCCGGCAGCACGCCGACGAGTTCGTCACCCAGGTGACCCGCCTGGAATACACCGACGCCGATCAGCTGTCCGGGCTGATTCGACCCCTTTTCTCACCGGACGGACATCTGGTCGCGTACAAACCGACCAACACCCTGATCATGACCGACATGAAATCGAACCTTTTTCGGATCATGACGATCATCAGGGAACTCGATGTCAAAGGCTACCATGCAGACCTCTACGTGATTCCACTCCAGTACGCGTCGGTCTCAACGGTGACAGAACACTTGACCTCAATTCTCCAGCAAGCAGCCCCCACCGGCGTTACTCGCGTGACGCGAAGAACCACCCGACGGGGCCAGACCACGAGGGCGCCGGCCGCGGTGGCCGGGGTCTCCTCATCGGCCAAGATCCTCGCCGATGAGCGGACCAACTCCCTCATCGTGCTGGCCACCCGGAGTGACTATCGAACCATCACCCGCCTCGTTGAGAAACTCGACGTGGAAGCCCCGGAAGGCAAGGGCCGGATCAACATTTATTACCTCCAGCATGTCGTCGCCGAAGAGATTGTGGACGACCTGAAGGAATTCATCTCCGGCATCCAACCGGGGGCGAAGAAGGGGCAGGCCGTACCGGTCCTGCCTTCGGACACGGACATCAAGATCGTCTCTAACAAAGCCACCAACTCGCTGATCATCAACGCAGAGCCCGACGACTACGAACAGATCCGGGGCGTCATTGAGAAACTCGACATCCCCCGATCGCAGGTGCTCATTGAAGCCCTGATCATGGAAGTGCGGGGGACCGACTCGCTGAACCTCGGCGTGGAGTGGCAGACCTTCGGCGGGGAGGTGGGCACGGACAATTCCATCGACAAGCTCGGCTTCGGCGGCTCCCTCACGAACCAGGGAAACCTCGTCAGCGTGATCGACTCGATCAACGAACGCGAGATCCCCACAGGCCTCGGCGGCGGGTTCAATCTCGGTGTCTTCGGGAATTTCATCGAAGTGGACGGCCTGGAGTTCCCCTCGCTGTCGGCACTGGTCACCGCGGTGGCTACCCGCTCCGATACCAACGTCCTGGCCACCCCGCAGATTTTGACCATGGACAACGAGGAAGCCGAGATCAGGGTGGGCGAGAACCGCCCCTTTCTCACCCAGTCCCGCACCGGCGAGCAGGGTGTGAACGACGTCTTTCAGTCCTTTGACTTCCGGGACGTGGGATTGACCCTCAAAGTCACCCCGCACATCAGCCAGAACCGGATCGTTCGCCTGGAGCTGTTTCAGGAGATTTCCCGCGTGAACGAAGAGGCAACGCTAGGACCGGGAGGGACCGGTTCCACCGCCCCAGTAACGAACAAGCGCTCCGCCGACACCACGGTGGTTGTTCAGGACGGGCATACCATCGTCATTGCCGGGCTCATTCAGGACGCCGTGACGGACACGAGCACCAAGGTTCCCTGCCTGGGAGACCTCCCCTTGCTGGGGTATCTGTTCAAGTCCCAGAGCAATGCGAACGACAAGACCAATCTGATGATCTTCCTCACCCCGCACATTATCACCAACCCAATCGAAGCGGCAGCGCTCTCGGAGCGTAAACACTCGGAATTCGAGTCTTACAAGCAATACGAAAAGAAGAAACCGGATCTCTTCTTCCGGGGTCGCGACGGCGGCATCAAACTGCAACTGGAGGAGCACCAGGGGACTGCGCCCGCACCGGAGCCGGGGCAGCGCTAGCAAGAGCGGCGCACGCAAAGCGGACACCGGTGGGTGAACGCTTCATCGAAACCGATCACATGGGGACCGTCATGATACGTCAGAGTCTGGTTCGTCTCACGATATGGGCCGTGCTGTTCACCTGTTTGCTCCTCCCCTTCTCGGCACCTTCCGTGCAGGCCGAGGAGGAGTTGATCACCATGAACTTCGAGGACACGGACATTCGGGTCTTGATTAAGTTCATGAGCGAGCTGTCCCAGAAGAACTTTATCGTCGATGACAACATCAAGGGGAAGGTCACCGTCTTCTCTCCAGAGAAGATTACGCTCCAGGAAGCCTTCAACGTGTTTCAGTCGATCCTCGAAGTGAAGGGCTTCACGCTGATACCCGCCGGCAAGGCCATCAAAATCGTGCAGAGCAGCGAAGCCAAACAGCGCGGCATCGAGACGCTCACCGCAAGGCCCTCCTTTCTGGGGGAGAGGAACGACGAGTTCGTG
This sequence comes from uncultured Nitrospirota bacterium, assembly GCA_947259355.1. Classification (GTDB taxonomy): domain Bacteria; phylum CG2-30-53-67; class CG2-30-53-67; order CG2-30-53-67; family CG2-30-53-67; genus CALZGC01. Next base: position 23,161 of record CAMYMF010000012.1, read on the forward strand.
ACCCGCATCGTTCGACTGGAGTACGTTGATGTCAACGAAGCGTCCACCCTCGTGCGGCCGCTGGTGTCCAAGTACGGCAACCTGAACCCCTACAAACCGACCAATACCCTCATCCTCACCGATGTCAAATCGAACCTCTACCGCATCATGAAGATCATCAATGAAATCGATGTCAAGGGGTATCATGCGGAGTTGTATGTGATTCCGCTTCGCTTTGCTTCCGTGAAAACCGTCACCGACCATCTAAACAAGATTCTGGAAGAGGGAACCGTGGCGACCCCGAGGGCCCCTGCAAGACCGCGGGGCCGGGCCCCCCAGCAGGCTGCGGTGACGGCCGGCGGTGTCTCCACGTCGGCCAAGATCATCTCCGATGAGCGCACCAACTCCCTCATCGTGCTCGCCACACGGACGGACTACGAAACGATCATCAACCTGGTGAGAAAACTGGACGTGGAAGCCCCTGAGGGGAAGGGTCGGATCAATATCTACTACCTCCAGAACGCGGTGGCCGAGGAGATGGTCTCGGTGCTCCAGGAGTTCATCACCGGCATCAAACAGGACCAGAAGGCCGGGCAGGGGCAGGCAAAACTCCCGACGGAAACGGACATCAAGATTGTTGCCGACAAGGCGACCAACTCCCTCATTATCAATGCCGACCCCGAAGACTACGAGCAGATCAAAGGCGTGATTCAGAAACTCGACATCCCGCGGTCCCAGGTACTCATCGAAGCCCTCTTTATGGAAGTCCGGGGATCGGACTCCATGAGCCTGGGTGTTGAATGGATCGGTTTTGGCGGCGAGGTGGGCACTGACAACTCCGTCGACAAACTCGGCTTCGGCGGCTCGCTGACGGGCGGCGGCAATCTGCCGCGGGTCATTGACAGCATCAATGAGCGGGAAATCCCGACGAGCCTTGGCACCGGCTTCAACCTCGGCGTCTTCGGCAATTTCATCGAGGTGGATGGGCTGGAATTTCCTTCCATTTCGGCCTTGATTACGGCCGTGGCCACCCGCGGCGACACCAATATTCTGGCCACCCCACAGATTCTCACCATGGACAACGAAGAGGCCGAGATCAAGGTGGGTGAGAACCGTCCCTTCTTGTCGCAGGCTCGCACCGGAGAGCAGGGGGTCAACGACGTCTTTCAGTCTTTTGATTTTCGGGACGTGGGGCTCACCCTGAAGGTGACCCCTCACATCAGTCAGAACCGGACGGTTCGCCTGGAGCTCTTCCAGGAGATCTCCAGGGTCAACGAGGAGGCCACGACAGGACCGGGCGGGACCGGTGCCACCGCGCCGGTGACGACCAAGCGGTCCGCCGATACGACCGTCGTGGTCAAGGATGGCCATACCATCGTCATCGGCGGGCTCATCGAGGATGACGTCACCGACAGCGATACCAAAGTCCCATGTCTCGGGGATCTTCCCTTACTGGGTTATCTTTTCCGGTCGAGTACGAATTCCACGGGAAAGACCAACCTGATGATCTTCCTGACCCCCCACATCGTCACCAATCCCACGGAGGCGGCGGACCTGTCTGAAGGCAAGTTTGAAACCTTTGAGGATTTCAAGCGTTACGAAAGCCGAACACCGGAACTTGATTTCTACGGTCCCGACAAAGGGCCCGGCACGGGCGAGAGAGACTCGCTGCCGCAATTGCACAAACCGGAACTGTTGCCCGATCGAACCCGTGAACGGCGTCCGCAGAGCGGGTCCGTCCCGGGGGCGGATGCGTCCGTGCAGGCGGCTGCCCGGCCCGACACCGGCCCCCCCGCGAAAACCGCCCCATCGGCACCGTCCCCGGCCGCGCCGGAGCCAGGCGCCTCCGCGATGCCAACGGGGCTCGGCGCCGCGTCCATGGAGCTTCCCGATCCGGCCGTCATCGAACAGAAGAAGAAAGAGGCCATGGCCGTGCTGCAGGAGTTGACCCGATCCTCGTCCCTCCCGGCTGCGGCTGCGCCCGGCCCAGCGGTGCGGGAAACCATGGCCCGCAGCACCACGCCGGAACTGACCGGTTATCTCGTCCGGGCGGGCGTCTATTTCGATACCCATTTTCTCAGAAAACATCAAAGACGGCTCTCCGATCTCGGGTATTCGCCGATGACCCGCACGAAAACGGTCATGCGGAACCAGAACACCCTGCGGGTCGGACCCCTCAAGGGGGAGTCCGATTTCGAGAAGATTGCCGCACAAGCCAGGACAGAGAGGGCCGGCATTGAAAAGATCCGAGATGGCGAGAATCTCTACATACAGCTGACCTTCCCGCAAGCGCCGGAGGCCCTCGATCCCATGGCTGGCCGCCTGCACCGACAGGGATATGGGGTTACCATCGAGAACCACCCCTACCCGAGAACGATCTACTGGTTGGTGGTGGGCGATTATGCCACGAAGGAAGAGGCGAGCCGGGTGCAGCAGGCCTTGCAGCAGCGTAACATTGAATCCATCATTCTCGAGAATCGCGAGGCCCTTCGGTGAAACACGGAGCAGCCGCGCGTCACATGAGGACACTGAAACGTGAACAGTAACAATATGGACATGGGCCTTCCGGTCTTACAGGAGATCCCGGAACCGCAGTTAAAAGAAGGCACCCTCGAACGTATCCCCAGGGGGTACCTGAAACGCTTTGTGCTCTTCCCCTTCTTTGAGGATGATCATGGGGTCCGGGTGGCCATCTCCGATCCCGCGCACCTGGTCCCGCTGGACGATCTCGGCAAACTCCTTCAGAAAAGTGTCGAGCCCTACCTGGCTCCGGAGGATATGATTAACAGGAGCATCAACCTCTTCTTCGGCAGCGCCACCGACACCGCCGAGAGCGTCATCGATGATCTCTCCGGGGAGGCCTACGAATCGATCGCCGAGGAATGGGATGTCGTCCAGGACCTGCTCGACGCGGAGACGGAAGCACCCATTATCAAACTGATCAATTTGATGCTCTATCAGGCGGTGGAAGCCCGGGCCAGTGATATTCATATCGAGCCCTATGAAAAGGACATGCTGGTACGCTACCGCATCGACGGTGTCCTCTACGAGAGGCTGCAGCCCCCCAAGCGATTTCAGTCGGCCCTGATTTCCCGCATCAAGATCCTGGCGAACCTGAACATCGCCGAGAAACGCCTGCCCCAGGACGGGCGCATCCGGATCAAGATCGCCAACAAGGAAGTGGATATCCGTGTTTCCATCATTCCGACCGCCTTCGGCGAACGGGTGGTGCTGCGACTCCTGGACAAGAACGCAACCATCTACGATCTCGAAGACATCGGCATGACCCAGCAGCACTACAAAATGGTCTCCCGGCTGATCCGCAAGAGCCACGGCATCATCCTGGTCACCGGTCCGACGGGAAGCGGCAAGAGCACCACCCTCTATGCCGCCTTGAACAAGATCAATTCGCCCGACAAGAACATTCTCACCATCGAGGACCCCATCGAGTATCAGGTGAAGGGGATCGGACAGATTCAGGTCAGTCCGAAGATCGATTTGTCCTTTGCCCGGGGTCTGCGCTCGATTCTGCGGCAGGACCCGGACGTGATCATGATCGGTGAGATCCGCGACCTGGAGACGGCGGAAATCGCCATCCAGGCCTCGCTCACCGGTCACCTCGTCTTCTCCACATTGCACACCAATGACTCCGCCGGCGCCGTGACCCGTCTGATCGACATGGGCATCGAGCCGTTCCTTGTCTCCTCCTCGGTCGTCGGTATCCTGGCGCAGCGTCTCGTTCGGGTCATCTGTCCGCACTGCAAGGTCTCCCACACACCGGCCGAAGCGGAATTGGAGGAGCTTGGCCTGGACGCCGCCAAACTGAGCAGCCCCTCCTTTTCCCATGGCAAGGGATGCGAACACTGCTTCCAGACGGGCTATCACGGACGTACCGGTATTTATGAGCTTCTGCTCACGTCGGACAGAGTCAACAAGCTCATCCTGCAAAATGTCGATGCCAATGCTATCAAGGAGGAAGCCCTGCAGGAGGGCATGAAGACGCTCCGCTTCGACGGCGCACTGAAGGTCCTGCAGGGGATCACCACCATCGAAGAAGTCCTGAGAGTCACCCAAGAATAAGCCATGCCTGTTTACGAATACAAAGCCTTCAACCAGAAGGGAAAAACTGTCAGCGGTATCGTGGATGCCGACTCGTTCCAGGAGGCCAAGTTTAAACTCCGGGAACAGAAGATCTTCATCACCGATTTGTCCGAAACCACCGCGCTTGCGGAAAAGAAGGCCGCGACGGAAATCACCTTCTTCACGCGGATCAAAGCCATTGAAGTCTCGGTCATGATCCGCCAGCTCTCGACGCTGCTCAACGCCGGCATTCCGCTGGTGGAGGCCCTCTCGGCGGTCATTGAACAGCTTGACAACCGGGCCTTGAAGAAGATCCTCTCGCAGGTACGCGAGTCGGTCCGGGAAGGAATGAGTTTTGCCGACGCGCTCTCCCGCCATCCCCGTGCCTTCTCCCCGCTCATGGCGAACATGATCCGATCGGGGGAAGGGAGCGGATCGCTCGAGATCGTGCTGCTCCGTCTGGCCGACTTTCTGGAACAACAGGTGGAACTGAAACGGAAGGTCCTCTCCGCCCTGATCTATCCCGCCGTGACCATCTCGGTGGCCATTCTGGTGCTTCTGTTTCTGTTGACCACGGTGGTGCCTGCGGTGAGCCAGATCTTTGCGGACATGCAGCAGACCCTGCCCCTGCCGACGGCCATCCTCATCGCCGTCAGCGGCTTCACGCAACGCTACTGGTGGCTCTTCTTCCTGATGGGGGCCTTGGCGGTCGTAGGATTCAAGGCATACAGCCGCACAGAGGAGGGGCGCATCCGCATCGACCGGTTCAACCTCAAGATGCCGCTCTTCGGCTCGCTGGTGCGGAAGGTGGCCATCGCCCGCTTTTCCCGAACCCTGGGGACCCTGCTGCGAAACGGTGTGCCCCTGCTGAGTGCCCTGGACATCGTGAAGAATGTGGTGGGGAACAAGATTCTGGAGAAGACCATCGATGACGCCCGAACCGTCATCGGCGAAGGCTCGGCCATTCACGAGCCGCTGCGGCGGAGCGGCGTCTTTCCGCCGATCATGATTCACATGATCGCCGTGGGAGAAAAGAGCGGCACCCTGGAGGATATGCTGACCAAAGTGGCCGACGCGTCGGACAACGAAATCAACACGACCATCAATACGCTGACATCCCTGCTGGAGCCGATTATGATCGTAGGACTGGCCCTGGTGGTCGGCTTTATTGTCATCTCCATTCTCCTCCCCATCTTTGAAATCAATCAATTGATCAAATAATCAAAAGAGGAGTCGTCCATGAATCTGTTCTTCACCTCCCGTTGCACACCGTTTCGCACCACAGTGCGGTCACACGCGCTGTCAGTGAGCGTCATGCAACGCGGTTTCACTCTGATTGAACTGCTGGTTGTGCTGGTCATCCTGTCGGTGCTGGCCACGGTCGTCGGCCCCAAGTTGTTTGGGCAGACCGAATCGGCTCGACGTAACACGGCCATTGCCCAGATCCGAAACATCGAAAGCGCCCTGGCCCTCTATGAACTGGACAACGGGGCCTTCCCAACCACCGAAGAGGGACTGCGGGCCCTGGTGGAGCAGCCCGGGAGTGCCAAGAACTGGCGCGAGGGAGGCTACCTGGAAAAAGGGAAAGTGCCTAAAGATCCGTGGGGCAGCCCCTACGTCTACGTTTCGCCCGGCTCGCACACGCCGGAGTACGATCTGGAGTCTTACGGTGCCGACGGAGCGGACGGCGGCGACCGCAAGAATGCCGATGTGGAAAGCTGGAACATTGAATAACCCGGGTCGTTGCCGGCAGGACGGATTCACCCTCATCGAACTGACCGTCACCCTCCTGCTCATCACGATCATGGTGGGGATCACCCTTCCCAGGATCGGGGATGCGATCTATTCGACCAATCTGAAGCACTCGGTGCGTCAGCTTCGGGCACTGATCACCCTGGCGCGCAGCAAAGCCACCCTGGAGCGGATTCCGCGGCGCGTGGTCTGTGACATGACCCAGGGGGAAATCCGCATCGAACGGGAGATGCGTGATGAGGGTGAGGGGCAGGTCATCTTCACCTATGAGCCCGACACATCGCTCATGATGCGGGCCTATCGCTTACCGGAGGGCGTAAAGATGGAAGATGTCATTACGGAGACGGGCGAGAAGGAAACGTCCGGTACCGCCCATCTGCGGATTGCACCCAACGGTTTGGTGACGGGCAACTTCATCCATCTTCGCAAAGGCGAGGAGCAGTACACGCTCCATATCAATCCGCTGACGGGACGGGTGACGATCGAAGAGGGATATCGTGAGGAGTTCAAGGTTTCAGGACAAAGATGAAGGGGGCTTCACCCTTCTGGAGGTGATCTTTGCCGTGGCCATCCTCGGCATGTCCCTCGTGACCATTCTGGGCCTGCAGATCAAGACCATCCGGCTGCAGCAGATCTCCAACCGTACGACGGTGGCTACCCTGCTGGCCCAGGAGAAGATCACGGAAAAGATGATCGAAATCGGCGAGAGCGAATCGCCGCCTTTTTATTCCGAATCGGGAGAGTTTGAAGACGAAGCCTATAATCAGTACGGCTGGGAATATACCGTCACAGCCACGGAAGCCGCCACCCTCTATCGCATCGATTTGACGGTCTTCTGGGATGAGAAGAGCAAGTCGGCCCAAGGCGTGACGCTGTCGAGCTTTGTTTCCACTGGGAGCGGTTTATGAAACACTGGCGCGCCGACACCGGACTGACGCTCCTGGAGATACTGGTCGCCATTGTCATTTTGTCGATCATGCTGGGCGTGGTTTATGCATCGTTCTTCGGGACCACCAAGACGTTCGCCGTGCTCGAGTCCAACGAAGACGTCTATCAGACGGCCCAGACCCTACTTGACATGATGGGCCGTGAGCTGCGCAGCGCCATTTCTCTGGAGGGAAGCAACGCCGAACTGGAGGACACCGCCGTGGATGCCGTCCATATGGTCACAACGGCCCACCGCCGGCCGGGACCGAACGCCCGCGAGGGACACCTGGCGGAAATCAGCTATTTCGTGGATGTCGATGCCGAAACGGACGAGCGCGTGCTGGTCAAAAGCGTCGATGCCTCCCGCGACGGAGACTACAACAGCGGCGGCACTCTCTACATACTCAGTGATCAGGTGGAGAGCCTGAATATCTTCTATTACGAAAGGGAAGAGAAGGACTGGCTGGAAGAGTGGTCTGACGGGGAAATGCCCGTGCTCATCCGGCTGGAGCTGACCCTTCTCGACGATCGCGGAAATCCAGCTGCCTTTCGAACACTGATTCAACCGCCGGACCTGCAATGAGGCAACACCCCATGACGAACAGGCAGACAAACGGCCGACCCCGAACCAACGAAGCAGGCTTTGCACTGATTCTTGTGCTACTCGTCACCGGTGCGCTGTCGGTGCTCATTCTCGACATGAATTACCGGACCCGCGTCAACATCCATCTGGCGGAAAATCTCCGGGATGACATCCGGGCCTACTTTTTGGCACGGGGCGCCGTGGAAGCCGCCAAGGCGCTGCTGTTGGAAGACGAATCCTTTGAGTACGACGATCTCGACTCGGAAGACGACGCGATATGGGCCACCCCCAATCGTCACGAAGAGGACAACGGCGCCATCCTGGTGGAACTGCTCATCCGGGACGAAGACGGCAAGCTCTGGATCAATGATACCAAGAATCTCTTCAGGAGTCCCATGCCCCTGGGAGCGGGCCTGCCAGAGGTTCTGCTAAACCTGCAGGACCAGCTCGGCCTGGAAGAGGAGGTCTTCGAGTCGATTCAAGACTGGATCGACAGCGATGATACGCCCCTGGCCTTCGGAGCTGAGAATGCGTACTACCAGTCGCTTGTGCCGCCCTACCTGCCGCAGAACAACAAGCTCATCGACCTGAGCGAGCTCTTCATGGTCAAGGGGGTCCAGGACGACCTCTATTACGGCAATGCCGAGGAAGAGCGGCCGGGGTTGCAGGATCTGTTCACCGTCTTCGGAGACTCTCAGAGCAAGGTCAACGTCAATACCGCCTCGTTTGACCTTCTCGCCGCACTCGTGGACCCGGGCTTCGCAGAAGAAGTCGAAGCCAACCGGCCGATCATGACTGAAGCGGACATTCCGCCCACGCCGGGAGCCGGCAACATCAGAAAGAGACTGGGCATCAAATCAACCTATTTTTCCGCCCACATTCGTGTGAAAGCCCACAATGTGGTGAAAAGGGTCCACGCAGTCTTGAAAAGGGACAGCAATAATGATAAGGTGAATCTCATCTACTGGCGTGAAATTTAAGGACTTTTGAGAGTATTACCATGGCCAGAATCATCACCGGCGTCGAGATCAATCGACAGGGAATCCAGGCCGTCGAGATCTCGGTGCCCCTCAAGAAGCAGGTGCAGCTGCTGCGCTATATCGAAGAGCCCATCGAGGGCGATGGGCTCTCGCCGGACGGTCTCTCGCTCTTCTTTGCGGAACACGGATTGAGCAAAGAGGAAGTGGTGACCGCAGTACCCGGCGATCTGCTGATTACTCGGGAGATCTCGGTCCCCTTCCGGGAGCGGGGCAAGATCGAGAAGATCCTCCCCTACGAAATGGAGCCGCTGGTCCCCTTCCCCATTGATGAGCTGGATCTCGCATACCGGATTCTCCGTCAGGAGCAAGGCAAGAGCGAACTGCTCGTTTACGCGCTTCCCAAGAGCGTCCTCGATCGGCGCACCCAACTCTTCGAAGCCGCCGAGGTGCCGCTGCGCATGCTGTCGGTCTCATCCCTTTCGGCGGCCAACACCCTGTTGCAAACCGGCATCATTCCACAGGATGGCGAGGGATTGCACCTGCACGTCACGTCGGATTTCAGCATTCTGTCGCTTTATCGCCAGGGAAAGCTGACCCACTTTACGCGCATCCAATGGAGTGATCGGAACTACTTTGAGAAGATCCAGGAGATCACAGGATTGGAAGGGCCCATTCTGGCCGAACGACTGGCGGCGGCCACCCAAGCCGAAGCTGCGGAGATCGAGGAACCGCTGGGCGACGTGACGGCCAAACTGAGCGGACAGATACAACGCAGCCTGCAGCCGCTGCTGCTCTCCCCGCCGGGACGGCTCCCGAACGCGCTTTACGTAACCGGTGCCGCCCCTGGCTTGCATCTACTCACACCCTTCCTGGCGGCCCAGTTGTCGAAGCAGGTGGAGATTCCGAACCCTTTGCAGCAGTTGGAGCACAACCTGGCACCGGGGCAGGCCTGTCAGGGAGTCCATGCGCCCCTGGGCATGGCCCTGATGCAGGGCGGTCGGGATGCCATCGCCTGCGCCTATCGAAAAAAGAAGAGCTCCTTCGCCGCACGGCTGGTCGAATCCAAGCGACAGCTGCGATATGCCGTCTTCATAGGGGTCTTTCTTCTGGTCGGGCTGCTGGCCGACTTTTACGTGGGCATTCAGGCCAAGGAGTATCAGGTACGACGGATCCAGCAGGAGATGCGGAGCCTCTTCCAGGAGACCTTCCCCAATGAGAAGAATGTGGTCAATGAGCTGGAGCAGATGAAGCTGCTGGTCAAGGAAATCGAGAAACAGAACGAGATCTTCGAGAACGTCTTCGGGGAAAAACCGTCGCCCCTGGAGATCCTCAAGGAGATCACAGAGCGCATTCCCAACGAAATTCAGCTGGTCATAAACAATTTCTCTCTCGATGATCGATCTGTGCGCTTCGTGGGTTGGACCGATTCGTTCAACTCGGTCAACCGTATCGAACAGGAGCTGCGAAAATCGCCCCTGCTGGCCACGGTAAAGGTCAGCAATGCCAAGGTAGGAAAGAGCAAGGAGCAGGTCAATTTCCAGATGACCATCACCTTTGAAAGCTAGCCCGTGCCGGGAGGCATGCGTGAGGGCGTAGGCACCCCTGGGGGCTCACAGAGGAGATTGACAACCTTGACAGGGTTATTGCAAATCGCACGAGGCATCCATGAAGGTCATATCCATCATCAACCAGAAAGGGGGCATCGGCAAGACCACCACGGCCGTGAATTTGTCGGCCTGCCTCTCGGAGCTTGGAAAACGGGTGCTGCTCATAGACATGGATTCGCAGGCCAACGCCAGCATGGGACTGAACATCGAACCGGATGGACTCGAGCGGACGGTCTACGATGTCCTTGTGAACAACGAGCTGCGCATCAGCGACGCGCTGTGCCCGTCCGAGCTGGCGCGCCTGGATGTGCTGCCGGCCCACATGGATCTGGCAGGCTGCGAGGTGCAGCTCGCCCGTGATGCCTCACGGCCATACCGGCTGCGCAACAGCCTTCAGGAAGTCAATGGCCGTTATGATTACATCATTATTGACTGTCCGCCGTCCCTTGGCGTTCTGAGTCTCAATGCTTTGCTGGCCTCCACGGACATGATCATCCCGACGGAAGCCAAGTACTATGCCACGAAGGGTCTGGATATGCTCAACAAGATGGTCGTCGCCATTTTTCATCGCCTCGGGCATCGGATCAATCTCATGGGCGTGTTGATTACCATGTATGAGACCAGCGCGCCGCTGAACCGGGTCTTTTACGAGGAACTTCACAGCATTTTCGGAAAGAAGATCTTTGCGACGCTGATCCCGAGAAGCCAGACTATCAGTGAAGCCGAACTATACCGCAAACCGGTGATCAAGTACGCCGCCAATTCTGACGGGGCCATCCACTACCGGCATCTGGCCATCGAGGTGCTCTCCCATGAGTGACAAAGAAGAGGAACTGAGAAAACAGGCGAAGCGGCGTCTGAACCCGAAGGGCTGGGAAGCGCTCCTGGAAGGCGTCCCGCGCCTCGACGAAAGCGGCAGCCCCGCTGCAGCCGCCGAAGATGATGCCGCGCCAGCGGCGGCTCGCGAAAAGCCTTTTCTCAAGATCACCGATGAGTCAGGGCAGGTGTCACAAAAGGCCATCTCCCCGGAAAGCGTTGCGAAGTTCGCGCCCGTCGCGCCGGCGTCCGGCTATCCATCTCAGTCCAAGCGGGTGGTGCCCGCGGGCCAGGTACAGACGCCTCAACCCGTCGTGTCGGAAGAACCGGTGCTTCCCGAGAAGAAGGGTCCCACGGGCCTCTGGGACAAGCTTCGACGTCAACCCCTGGTCGATCGCGCGCTCCGCTATTACCAGGGTCTCAACCTACGGGAGCAGCGCCTGATCCTCGCGGCCGGGGTCTTTCTTGGTGCCGTCTTCATCTGGAGCGTGATTCTCGATCCCCTGATGCAGAAGAACGATGTCCTCAACAGAAAGATCAAGGCCAAACGCAATGAACTCGCCCAGATGGTTCGCCTGCGCTCCTCCGTCGTCCAGGACCGGGACGGTATCGAACGCATCAAGGGGGTCATCGAACAGCGGGGCAATGGCTTCTCCGTCTTCGCCCATCTTGAGCATCTGGCGACCAAGGCTGAGATGAAGGAACGGATTGTCCATATCAAGCCTCAGCGTGAAACCAAGGTGGGTGAGTTTCGGGAATCGGTCGTGGAGATCAAGCTGGAACGTATCACTATGCAAGAGCTCATCCGCTTCCTCTATCAGATTGAAACATCCCAGGACCTGCTCTACATGAAGAATCTCAAAATGAAAAGCGGTATTCCCGGCGCGGGCGATGCCGGCCTGGGTGTGACCGTGTCCGTTGGAACCCTCATCCAGGGCCGCTGAAGCTGGCGCGATCTTTCCAGCCAACAGCCATCCGCCATACTCGATACCTGCTGGCAGCTCCCCCTCGAAGCTTTTTTGCCCCCAGGAGCCGTCCGGTTGACGCATCAGGGATCTCCTGCTAGACTCAGGTGCCATCCGAAAATCCTCCCACGTGATTCGGCGTGAAATCGGTCAAATTTTGGGGATGCAGCCCCATCTGCCGCATTGGCGCAGGCGGGGGGATGAGGGAACGGATGTCGTCGGATCGGGCCCCGACGGACAGGGAGTCCGGCCCGGTGATCGAACTTGGAGACTCCGGTTGACGGCAACGGCCCGCAGCCGGAAGCGGCCGGTCAACGCGGTACCCGTGAAGAGGCGTCCGCGGCTGAGGCGCCGTAAAGGAGGGACGAAGATGAGCCAGATGAGCACACCCATGAAGTATCTCGACAAAGCCATGACGGCCTTGCGCGATCTTGGACTGGTCCCGGATAAGACGGAGGAGGCACCGGTGATCGCGCTGATCAACCAGATCGCCGATCTCGACCAGGAGAAGATCGTAGCCATCGCGCGCACCCTCAGCCAAGCCTCTCTGTTCAACGAAGTCGTGCGGGAGCAGGTGACCCGCATGGAACTGGGCGAGCGTTACGAGCAGATCACCAACGCCTTCAATACCATTCGGGAAGATGCCAAGGGAATGGTGGAGCAGATTGAAGACGGCACAATCAACACCTGGGAGCGTCTGCAGAACGTCTGGATGAAACTGACCCGTGGCGACATTCCCCACCGCTTCGACGCAATCAAGAAGGTCTATCTCGATGTGGCGGAGGATTCCAAGGACCAGATCGAGCGGGAGCATCTCATTCTCAATGCCTACCTCGATTTCCGCGGCGCGCTGAAGGAATCGGAGGTCCTGGCCCTGGAAGTGCTCAAGAAGGCCGAAGCGGTTCTCACGCAGACCAAGGCACACCTGCAGAAAGCAGTCCAGGCCGTCGAAGCATACACCGGAGAGGATGCCGCAGAGCGGGCGAAACTGGAACTGGCCCGGGACGAACGGATCCGGGAGGTTCAGACGGAGGAGCGCCGCTACCAGATCGCCAAAGACCTCTCGGACAATTTGACCATCGGATACAACACCTCCGAGGTCATTATGGCCCGGCTCATGCAGACCACCACCGCCAAAGAGCGCGTCTATCAGCAGGCCATTAGTTTCTTCGGCACCAACGAGACGGTGCTCACCGCCTTGAGCGCCTCCTTCATAGGGTTATTCGGACTGCACGAGAGCACACAGACATTGAACGCCATGAAGGAGGGCATGAGCAAGAGCCTAGAGGATCTCGCCGACATCGGCGGCAAAGTGCAGGAGGAGGCCCTCAAAGCCGGGTATGGCCCCACCATTCGGGCCGATGCCGTGAAACGTCTCGTCGAATCGGTGGTCAACTACCAGCAGCGTTCCCGGGAGATCATCGAAGAGATGCGCCGGCTCAGCACCCAGAATGCCGAGGAGATACGCGTGGTTGTTGAAGAGGGCAAACAGCGCCTGGCCCGTCTGGTGCAAGAAGGCAAGGCCTTGCCGCTGCCCCCCGCAGCCCAGGCGTCCTGAGGCCTACCGAGACTGCGTGAGGCTGCCCCATGGCCGAGGCAACACAAGCGGAACAGCGACCCCTGGACGAAGTCATGTTGGCCATGGATGTGGTCGACACCCTGCGTCATCGGGAGATACTCGTCGAGCGGGAACTGCACTCGGATGCGCGCGACCGCAAACTGATCGAGCGCTTGCGGGAGATCTACGCCTCGCAGGGTATTGATGTACCCGACGCCGTTCTGGCGGAGGGCGTGGCGGCCCTCAAGGAAGAACGTTTCGTCTACAAGCCGCCGGGTCGCAGTCCCGCCACCATGTTGGCACGCCTGTACGTCGCACGCGGCCGTTGGACGAAGCGTGCCGGCGCGGCCGCGCTGGTGCTCGCTCTCATTTGGGTTGCGGCCCAGTTCTTTGTTGTCGGGCCCGGGCAACGGCGGCTCAAGCAGCAAGTCACCCAGCTAAACACGGAGATTCGGGGAACCGCCGAGCGTCTCGACGCGCTGGCCCGTGAAGCAACCCGGATCGAAACGGCGCTGCCCGATAGTCCCACCGGACTTCCCACGTCTCTCGCGGAGACATTCTCAGCACAGCACAAAATCGCCGGCCAATCGCTACGTTTGGCCCGCGGGTTCCTCGCGTCCGCCCGGGAGCTGGTGGTCCAACCCAACCTGGACAGCAGGCATTTTGACGCGAAAGCCCCCGCTGCTCGCCAAACCCTGCAGCAACGGGAGGCGCTGCTCACCCAAGCCGGTGGAGAAATTGACAAAGCCCAGGCAGCCCTGGCTGCTATCATGGCCCTCGGCAAGGTGCCTGCGGAGCTTGCGGCCGCGCGCGACGCGGCCCTGCACGTTGCGAAAGCAGACGACGCCAAGGGGCGGGCCCGGCAGTTATACACCAGCGCTCTGGCCGCTCTGAAAGCAGGGGATTTGAGCACGACCCGCGAAGCTTCGGAAGCCTTGAATGATCTGCGCAACCAACTCGAACGGGAGTACGAGATTCGTGTGGTGTCCCGTCCCGATGAATACACCGGTGTCTGGCGGGTCCCCGAACGAAACCCCAAAGCCCGCAACTATTACATCATTGTCGAGGCGGTCACACCGGACGGTAAGACGCTGACCCTCCCCATCACAAATGAGGAGGACGGCCGGACCTACCAAGTCAATCGTTGGGCTCTGCGCGTGGATCTGTCGGTCTTTCAGAACATCTCGGCCGACAAACAGGACGACGGCATCATTCAGAACCGGCGCTTCGCCGTCAAGCGGCGGGGTTACCTCGAACCGGACTACCTTGTGCCCACGACGGGTGGGGCCATCACACGCTGGTAGGAGAGAGATTGTGTGGACGGGGCGGGAGACACTCCACTCCATTGAACAGGGCCTGAACCAGGTGCGCGAGCAGGTCCAGCAGGTCGACGAGCGGATTCAGTCGACCAGCCGCGATCTCGTCGCGCTCCGTCAGGATGAAGGTGCCCGTTACAGAAGACTGGCGCAGATCCGCCTGGATCAAATGGTCAGCGGTGAAATTGCCGCCGGTCTCGACGCCGCGGATCGTCGCGTCAGTGAGCTTCTGGCGGAACGGGAGGCGGCATTGCAAAGTCTGCAGCAGCGGATCGACGCCGCCCGGAAGACGCAGAGTGATCTCGAACAGCGCCGGGCGGAACAGAGCGATCGGGTCGAGCGGGCCGCGGAAGCCCTGGACGTCTCGGAAGGGGAAGTGCAGAAACAGCTTCACGGGGACCCCGAGTATCAGCGTCAACTGGAAACGGCACGCAAAGCCGATAGCGTGGCCCGACATGCGGAGGAGAAAACCCACCAAGCCGAATCGGATCGCGCAGAAAAGGGCAAGCCCTACGAATCGGACCCGCTTTTCATCTATCTCTGGAAACGGGGTTATGGCACCACGAAATACTCGGGCAACCGGTTGACGCGCTTTCTGGACAAATGGGTTGCCAATCTCTGCAACTACCAGGATGCACGCCCCAATTATGCCATGCTGTTGGACATTCCGGTGCGCCTGCGGGAACATGCCGCTCGCGCTCGGGCGGCAGCAGATCGGGAGTTTGAGGCGCTGAAATCCCTTGAGCGGGAAGCGGCAGAACAGGGTGGCGTCTTCAAAATGCGGCAGGCCCTCGACGAGGCCGAGGAACGCATGGCAGCCATTGACCGGAACATTCACGACCGGGAGGAAGAAATCCGGGGCTTTCTTAAGGAGCGGGCAACCTACGCCGCGGGAGAGGATGCGTTTTTCCGCCGCTGTATCGAAGCCCTGGCCGGCGCGTTTCAGCGGGAAAAACTTTCCGTTTTGCACGGGTATGCCCGGGCAACAGCCACGGCGGCGGACGATGTCATCGTCCATGAGCTGGCCGACCTGAACGAGAGGGAAACGGACCT
This sequence comes from uncultured Nitrospirota bacterium, assembly GCA_947259355.1. Taxonomy (GTDB): domain Bacteria; phylum CG2-30-53-67; class CG2-30-53-67; order CG2-30-53-67; family CG2-30-53-67; genus CALZGC01. The sequence continues at coordinate 38,777 of CAMYMF010000012.1, forward strand.
GGAAGAAACGCTGGCAGAGCACAAGAAGATGTATGAGCGGCAACTCGCTCGCCTGCAGGAACTGGAGGATGTGCGGCGGCGCTTCAAGCATGAGCGCTTCGACGACATTCACTCGGTCTTTGGCAACGCGGACCTGCTCGCCGTCGTCCTGAGCCAGTTTCTCCGAGGCATGGCAAGCTCGGACGACCTGTGGCGAACGATCCGCCGCGCCCAGCGCTATCGCCGAATGCGATCCAACCCGCGATTCGGAAGCGGCGGCTTCGGCGACAATGGTACCTGGCGAATTCCCTTCCCGAAAGGCCGGTGGGGTCCAATCGGGCGCGGTGGCGGCGGCTTCGGCTCGGGCGGTGGATTCCGCACGGGCGGCGGTTTCTGAAATTGCTCGAGCGCGGCTGGGGCTGGTGATGCTGGCGTTCGCCGCCTCCTGCCGGAACCCCAAGCACCTCCGGGCACCCCCAACAAGAAATCCGCATTCATTTCAATAGGTTATATTCAGATTTGCCCTGGTTGCATTCAAACAGACGCCCAAGCACAGCCCGTCTCGGCCACGGCAGAGGCCGCATGATTTTGTAGCAATCCCCCCCAAGTTGTGTTATCTTCTTTAGTGCAAGTTTCGATTATCCCACCCAGTAAAATGGTTGGCAACACAGGTTGTGATATCTGTGAAAAAACCCGAAGCCGTTGATGAATCCTCCGACCGGCGTTGCCGCCGAGCAGCCAACCTGCCACTCCGAACAGATGAGGACTGTTGATGGGAATTGAGATCTTTTCGGTAGCTGTCATGATTCTGGCCTTCTTTGCCGTGTTCGATCTCGCCGTGGGCGTTACGAACGACGCCGTCAATTTCCTGAATTCCGCTATCGGTTCTCGGGTTGCGTCCTTTGTCGTGATCATGACGGTGGCCAGTCTGGGAATCCTCGCGGGCGTGACTTTCTCGAGCGGGATGATGGAAGTTGCGAGAAAGGGGATCTTCCATCCCCAGTTCTTTACCATGCCCGAACTCTTTACCATTTTCATGGCGGTCATGTTGACCGACGTTCTCCTGCTAGATTTTTTCAATACCCATGGGCTGCCCACGTCGACGACGGTCTCCATTGTTTTTGAACTGCTGGGCGCGGCCGTGGCCGCCTCGGTCATTAAAGTTGTCTACAGCAGTGATGCCTTCGGCGTGGGGGACTATATCAACACGGCCAAAGCCTTTGCCATCATTTCGGGGATTCTCCTTTCCATCGTGGTCGCCTTTATCGCCGGCGCAGCCGTCCAGTTTCTGACCCGTCTGCTGTTTACGTTCGACTATGAGACACGGCTCAAACGTTACGGGGCGCTTTGGGGCGGTATCGCCATGGCGGCCATCACCTTCTTCATTGTGATCAAGGGAGCCAAAGGGGCCTCCTTCATGACCTCCGATGCCGTGGTCTGGGTCAAGTCCCATACTGTTTTCATTCTTGTCGCCATCTTTAGCATCTCCGCCGTCGTTCTGCAGGCGGTAATGAAGTTGTCCCGCATCAACATCCTACGCATCATCGTGCTGATCGGCACCTTTGCACTGGCCATGGCTTTTGCCAGCAATGATCTGGTGAATTTCATCGGTGTGCCTCTGGCAGGGTTCAATGCGTACCAGACGGCGGTGGCATCCACCGATCCCCTGAACATCCCGATGGCCGCGCTGAACCAGAAAGTGCACTCCCAAACCCACTTATTGCTCCTGGCGGGCGCGATCATGGTGGTGACCCTCTGGGTTTCCAAGAAGGCCCGGAGCGTCACGGAAACGGAAATCAGCCTGGGCCAGCAGGAAGAAGGGATGGAGCGTTTCGAGTCTATCTGGCTCTCCCGAACCATTGTGAGCATGGTTGATTCCTGCATGGGCGCCTTCAAGGGTCTGCTACCGAAAAGGATGCGGGCGCTGGTGCGCAAACGGATGGATCCCAGACGGGGGGCATCCACCGTCACCCATGGGAGTCAGCCCTCCTTTGACCTGGTGCGTGCATCGGTGAACCTCATGGTGGCCAGCGCAGTGGTCTCTTTTGCCACATCCCTGAAGCTGCCCCTCTCGACGACGTACGTGACGTTCATGGTGGCCATGGGGACATCCTTTGCGGACCGGGCCTGGGGCCTGGAAAGCGCGGTTTACCGAGTCACCGGCGTGTTAACCGTCATCGGCGGATGGTTTATGACCGCCTTTATCGCGTTTGTCGTCTCCTTTGTCTTTGCCGGCACCATCCATTATCTCCAGGCTCCTGGGGTTCTCCTTCTCATGTCCTTGGCGGGCTTTATCATTTGGAAGAACCACCAGCAGCACAAAGGGCGCATCAAAGAGAAGGAGGAGACGAAGATCTTCAATTTGAAAAAGATCAAGGATGCTCCTGCTGCCATCTCCAACACCTTTGAGCACCTGGCCTATCTGCTGAAGGAAATCCGGGAGTCTCTGGATGTGACCTTTGATGCGCTCTTCACACAGGATGTGGACACGCTAAGCCGGCAGCGCAGGAAAATTCGGCAGATACAGCTCTGGGCCAACATCATCACGGCCAATATCTATAAGGTCCTGCGCCTCCTGCAGAAAGAGGATTACAAGATATCCTACAAGTACTCGCAGACCACCCGACGGTTGCAGAAACTCTCCGACGGGCACCGGGACATCATCCTGCGCTCTTACGTGCACCTGAGCAACAAACACAAGGGGCTGCTGCCTGTGCAGATCGAAGAATTGAAGCAGATCAAAGCATGCATCGTCGATATCCTCCAAAAAGTCGAAGACACGTTCCATCAGAAGAAGATTGTCGACTATCAGAATGTCATTGATCAATACAAGTCCATGCGGGCCATGGCGGAACTCTTTCATGAAAACCAGATTGAACGCATCCGCAATGATACCTCCAAGACCCGCCTGAGCATCCTGTTCTATGCCCTGATAGGAAACAGCGTAATGCTCGCCAAGCAGAATATGCTGCTCCTCGAAATTTTCAATGAGTCCTTTCAGCTTGACAAGGAGCTGTCTAAGTCATACTTCACCGTGGATACGAACTAGTTTCCATCGGGAAAAGGCCCTCTTCCCGATGCGCTGCGTTCTCCGCGGGCTCACTTCCTCGACGTACAGTGAGTATGCCTCGTCGTAAACCCTTGTGCAGCCTTGCTCATCGAAAAAACTCCTCATTTCTAAATTGGAAACTAATTCGTGTCCGTTTCAATTTCCGGATGGATACGAACTAGAGGAAGAACGGAGATGATCCAGACACACCAAGTCGGACAAAAGATCCCCGATTTCACGTTGGAGGCCTACAACCCCGCCACGGGTGACTTTGACCAGCGGCATTCGAACAAGCTCCAGGACGCCGGAACATGCACGAGCTGATGCGAAAGTCCAAGGCGTCGCTGCGCGTGTCCCGTAAGCCGAAAGAGGCTTGCCCCGCCAACTGGAAGGTTGAAGGGGACCTCACCCTGACCCCCTCGGCCCCCATGGTGGGCAAAGTGCAGGAAGTCATTGAGCGGGGCGGCAAACTCTGAGACCCTCGGCGGGGTCAGACGGTTGGTACGCTCTCCGTTTCACCCCGCTTGTACCTCTTCCTTTACATCTGTTTTTTGCTCTGCACCAATCAAAAGAAAAAGAGGCAAGTCTCGCCGCTGGTTGCTGTATTTCGGCCTCCCTGCGTCCATTTTGATTTCCGCCGATCAATATCTAACCGAAGGAAATTTCACCAACAATCACTGGCTGAACGGGCGGTGCCCCAATTCGGGCGAATACTACTCTCCTTCAAAGTTGACCTTTTCGCGATTGCAGGTAGACTATGGAGCGAGGGAATGAACCCCATCTGTCCATCATCGGGGACCCAAGGAGGTGCAGCATGCTGTGCAGTCTCTCGACCGGAATCGACTCGAAGGCACTCGTGTCGATCCAAAAGCTGGAAAAGGATCTGGGAATACCGATTCTCGCCTTCTCCTGTCATCAGGTGAACCCGGCAGCGATCACGAAAGAGCAGCTCGGCCGGGTGCAGGCCCTGGAGAAGAAGCTCGGTGTCGCACTCGTCGCCATACGGACGGCAGCGTAAATCGCCACCACTTGCACTCCCCTGTGCCGTCGGGGAGGTGAAATAGCGTTTACGAGAAGTCTTTGGCTGGCCGCAGATCCGGGGCGGGCGACACGTGCGCGGTGTTTCTGTCCTGCACCTAAGCTTTGCTGCTGCATCGGTTGTTAACTCCCGGCCCCCTGAAGTATACTCTGAAAACGCGAGACCATGTCAGTGTAGCGAAAAATGAACGTGTGATGCGGAAACCCACGATGAGAATAACCTTTCTGGCAGCCCTACTTCTTGGGGCGGCTCTTTTCGTCTTCTTCCTTCCGCACGAGCACGGGAAGAATGCCACGGAGGTGTACAACATGGAGAAGAAGGCCACCTTTGCGGGCGGATGTTTCTGGTGCATGGAAAAACCCTTTGAGCAACTGGACGGGGTTTTCTCGGTGACCTCCGGTTATGCCGGCGGCACGAGCAAGAATCCCACCTATCAGGACTATGGTGCCGGCGGGCATCTGGAAGTGGTTCAAATTCTTTATGATCCGAATCGAGTGACCTATGAGAAGTTGCTCGACGTTTTCTGGCGGCAGATCGATCCCACCGATGGGAACGGCCAGTTCGTAGACCGGGGCCATGAATACTCCACGGCCATTTTCTATCATGACGAACAACAGAGAGCCGCCGCTGAAGCTTCGCGCGATGCCCTGGCGGCAAGAAACCTCTATGGCGGCAAGCCGATCGTCACACCGATCCGACGGGCCCCGACCTTCTATGTCGCCGAGGAGTATCACCAGGATTACTACAAGAAGAACCCCATTCGGTACAAATATTACCGGTTCAATTCAGGCCGAGATCAATTCCTCGCGAAGATCTGGGAACGAAAAGAGCAGGAGGGGGAGAAGAAGGAGAAGAAGTCCATGAGCACATCGAAGAAAGAGCTAACGCCCTTGCAGTACCAAGTGACCCAGGAGGACGGCACGGAGCCGCCGTTCGCCAACGAATACTGGGACAACAAACGAGCCGGGATCTATGTGGACATCGTCTCCGGAGAGCCTTTGTTTAGCTCCACGGACAAGTTCGACTCCGGCACCGGATGGCCGAGCTTCACCAAACCGCTGGTCTCGGCCAATATCGTGGAAAAGTCGGACCGCAAATTTTTGAGGGTCCGCACCGAGGTTCGCAGCAAGGGAGCCGACTCTCACCTGGGCCACGTCTTCGGAGACGGTCCGAAGTCAACGGGCCTTCGATACTGCATCAACTCGGCGGCCCTTCGCTTTATTCCCGTGGAGGACCTGGAGAAGGAAGGCTATGGTCAGTATCTGAAGCTCTTCGAAAAATGAGACAGAACTGAAAGACGCGCGCAGACTATCCGCAGCTCGCGCCCGTCCCCTTGTGCGGCGCGAGCGCTAGAACTGTCCCTTTTCGGTGGAGCCTTTCATGGCCTGCACGGAAGTCTCCCCCCCTGTGATGCAATTCATCACCCGGTCGAAATATCCGGTGCCCACGAACTTCTGATGGGTGATGGCCATGTAGCCATCATCCTGACCATGGGCGAACTCGGCCTGCTGAAACTCGGAGTAGGCCAGCATTCCCTGATCCTTGTATTTCCGGGCCAGCTCGAACATCCCCAGATTGAGGGTGTGAAAACCGGCCAGTGTCACGAACTGAAACTTGAAGCCCATCGCGGCGAGTTCCCGCTGAAACTTGGCGATGGTGGCGTCGTCCAGATGGGCTTTCCAGTTGAAGGAGGGTGAGCAGTTGTAGGCCAATAGTTTCCCGGGATACTGGGCGTGAATTCCCTCCGCGAACTTCCTGGCCTGCTTCAGATCAGGATGGGATGTTTCGCACCAAACGAGATCCGCATAAGATGCATACGCCAGCCCCCGGGCGATCGCGCTCTCGACGCCCTCCCGAACATAGAAGAAACCTTCCGCCGAGCGTTTCTTTCCCTTCCGGATGAAGGGGCGGTCCCGTTCATCGATGTCGCTGGTCAGAAGTTTGGCCGCCTCCGCGTCCGTCCGGGCGATGAGGATGGTGGGCACGCCGCAGACATCCGCCGCCAGGCGCGCAGCAATCAGCTTGGTAATAAACTCGCTGGTGGGGACCAGCACCTTACCGCCCAGATGGCCGCACTTCTTGGCCGACGCCAGCTGATCCTCAAAGTGAACACCCGCGGCGCCCGCTTCGATCATCTGTTTCATCAGCTCGTATGCGTTCAGGGGTCCCCCGAAACCGGCTTCGGCATCGGCGATGATCGGCGCGAACCAGTAGGGGCCGCCCTTGCGCCCGTCGAGCACCTGGATCTGATCAGCCCGCCGCAGGGCCTTGTTGATTCGCCGTACCACCTCGGGCACACTGTTGGAAGGGTAGAGGCTCTGGTCGGGATACATCTCGCCCGCCAGGTTGGCATCGGCTGCCACCTGCCAGCCGCTGAGGTAGATGGCCTTCAGTCCCGCTTCCACCTGTTGCACCGCCTGATTGCCGGTGAGAGCACCAAGGGCCGAGATAAAGGGCTCCCGTTGAAGCAGACACCAGAGGCGCTTGGCGCCCGCTTCGGCAAAGGTGCACTCCACCTTGAGGGTGCCCCGCAATTTCAGCACATCGTCCGGCGTGTAGGGCCGCGCAATGCCTTTCCATCTCGGATCCGTTTTCCATTCACAGCCCATGGCTTGTGCGTCGTCTTCCAGAATCTCGTGACAAGCCAGTCTCTCACAGAGTTCCATGCCTGTTTCTTCGATGGTCTTGCTCATCTCCCTCCACCCTTTCCTTTCGTCCACATCAATGATCGCCCCGCGCCGTGCAGGTGCAAACGATCCCACCGACCCACGCGTTTACCTGTGATCTATCCGGGCTAGTCCAGATGATCATAGGCCTTGAGCGTGAGAAACTCATCGAGCTCGTCGGCTAACACAATTTCTTCGAAGAGCGTCGCCGCCTTTTCGTAATGACCCTGCGCAAAGCGTGCCTCGCCGACGGCCGATTTGATTTTTCCAAGTTCCTCTGCCATCACGTCGCGGCACATTTCCGGGGTGACTTTGCGCCCATCGGCAAGAACCCCCTGGGGGTGGTGCACCCACTGCCAGACCTGGGTCCTTGAGATTTCAGCCGTGGCCGCGTCCTCCATTAAATGATAGATGGGAACACAACCCATCCCGCGCAACCAACTGGCCATGTACTGAATGCCCACATCGATATTGGTGCGAAGCCCTGCCTCCGTAATCTCGCCTTTGGGCAGCTTCAGGAGATCTTTCGCTGTGACATGGACATCGTCTCGCCTTCTGTGGATCTGATTGGGCGTCGGCATGGCCCGGTCGAACTCCTCCTTGGCGATCTGCACCAGACCCGGATGGGCCACCCAGGTGCCGTCGTGCCCGTCCCCCGCTTCGCGAATCTTATCCTGCCGAACTTTCTCCAGCGCAATCGCGTTGGCCTCCGCATTGTCTTTGATGGGAATCTGCGCGGCCATCCCGCCCATGGCATGGACCCCGCGGCGGTGACACGATTGAATGACCCGGAACGAATAGGAGCGCATACAGTGACGGGTCATCGTGATCTGGGCACGGTCTGGAAAGATATATCCCGGCACACGCCGAAAGCGTTTGATGAAGCTGAAGATGTAGTCCCACCGGCCGCAGTTCAGCCCGGCCATATGCTCTTTCAGTTCGTAGATGATCTCATCCGTTTCAAAGGCCGCCAAGACGGTCTCGATGAGCACCGTCGCTTTGATGGTACCTTGCGGAATGTCGAGTATCTCCTGAGCTTTCACGAAAATGTCGTTCCAGAGCCTGGCCTCCAGGTGGCTTTCCATCTTCGGCAGATAGAAGTACGGGCCCGTTCCCCGGGCGCTCAGGTTCTTCGCGTTGTGAAGGAGATAAAGACCAAAGTCGAAGATGCTCGCCGAAATCGGCCCGCCATCGACCCGGAAATGCTTCTCCACCAGATGCCATCCCCGGGGGCGAACCATGAGCGTCGCCGTCTTGTCCTTTAACGCGTAGTGTTTGCCCTCGGGACTGTCAAAGGTGATCGTCCGGTTCACAGCATCGCAGAGATTGATCTGCCCCTGGAGGGTCCCCGCCCAGGTGGGTGCATGGGAATCTTCGAAATCGGCCATAAACGCGCTGGCGCCCGAGTTGAGAGCATTGATCATCATCTTTCGCTCCACCGGCCCGGTAATTTCCACACGGCGATCCTGAAGGTCCTTGGGAATGGGCGCCGCCGTCCAGGCACCCTCTCGGACCTCCCGGGTCTTCGAGAGAAAGTCCGGCAGCCACCCGCCGTCGATGCGGGTCTGCACACTCTGACGCCGCGTCAAAAGCTCCCGCCGGCGGGCATCAAACTCGCGATGGAGCCTCCCCAGAAACGCTTGCGCCTCCGGTGTCAGAATCCGTGCGAACTCTGGGGAGAGCGTCCCGGTGACCTCGATCCCCTCAGCGGTCTTTTCACTGGTCTTGGTATTCTTCATCTCTCTGTCCTTTCCGGGTGCCTGCGCGGTGCCACACACCGCAGCCCATGACCGCACCCGTCACATCCCCGTCGGCTCCCCACTCCTCTGTGGCGCCGCGGACAAGCACCGGCGGCGTTGCGAACTGTCATAGGGAAAAATATGGAAGAACTCACCGGCCTCGATGGCCTTCTGCGTCGTCCGCCAGAAGGACACATCGAAAAGGTCGCCGTGGTGTTCCAGGAAGAGCTCCCGCAACGGACCCGCCAGCCCGAGAAATCTCACGAACTCCTCGGGAAACACATCCTGCTCCCCAACGTAGAACCAGGGTTCGTCCGACAGCTCGTCCTCGTCATGGGAAGACTGAGGGAGTTCTCGGAAATGGCAGGTTGTCAAGAAACAGATCTCGTCGTAATCGTAGAAGACAACCCGTCCGTGCCGGGTCACGCCGAAATTCTTCAGTAGGACATCCCCGGGAAAGATGTTGCTCACGGCAAGATCCTTGATGGCCCGTCCCAAATCCATGACGACCCGCTTCGCTGCGGTGCCGTCTGCCGTCTGCAAATAGAGATTCAGCGGTGTGACGCGCCGCTCTACGTAAGCATGCTCCACGACAAGGTGATCCTCACCGAAGCGAACGGTCTTTGCAGCTTCCCGGCGCAGCTCCTCAGTCAACTCTGGTGAAAACCGTGACAAATCGAACTTGAGATGTTCAAAGGCCTGTGCGTCCACCAGCCGGCCCGCCCGATCGTGTCTGAACACAAGATCGTATTTCTTCATGACGCCCTGCCGGCTCACCTTCTTCGGTGTGGCGAAGCGATCCCGGATCAGTTTGAACACCAGATCGTCCTCGGCCATATTGAAGACGATCATCACCAGTCCGGGCTCGCCCCGAGAAATCTCGAAGCGATCCTCGGGAGAGGCCGCCAGGTGTTCCAGCAGTTCCCGATAAAGTTCGGTCTTGCCATGCTTGTTGAACCCCATCGATATATAGAGTTCCGAGATCCGCTTTCGGGGCAGAATCGTCTTGAGGAATTTCACCAGATCATAAGGCCGGTCGGCCGCTACATGAAAGTAGGAGCGCGTGAAACTGAAGAGAATGCTGATCTGGTTCTCTTCCACAAGCACGGCATCCACCGCCACGCCCTCCGGCGAATTGAGCAGCGCGATTCCCAGTGGAATGAGCTCTGAGTTGGCACGCAATCGACCGATGATATAGGCCCCCATCCCGCGATAGAAGATGTGCGCCACCATCTCTGAGCGATCGATCGGACCGGGCAGACCCAGACCCTTCAGCCGACTTTCGATTTCTCCTGCCACCCATTCTACGTCACGCGCAATATCCTGAAAATGATCACTCAGCGGGTAGCTCCCCAGGATAGATGCGACAAGATCAACCAGCGATCCGGTGCTCACATGCGTGTGGAAAACCTCCGCGTGCGACGCTGTCGGAGGCGATTTGAAATCGGTATCCACAAATTCCATCGTCCGATTCACGCCGGCCGTGGCGAAAATACGGCGGGTCACCGAATTGAAAAAAGTCTCCGCCAGCTCCCAGTCGTGGCGGGTAGCAATGAAACGGGAATAAAAGGTCTTCATGGCCGCCCACACTTGCGGATCTTCCACACGGGAGTCAAGGATCCGTCGCATATCGCTCTCAATCCGACCGATGACGTTCTTGTACAGATCCAACCGTTCGGTGGCATCGGCCCGCATGCCCTGCCAATCACGCTCTTCAAAACGAATCCTCGCCCGCTCGGTGATGGCCTGGAATGTCTCGCGGTAGGCGTGGAACGCTCCCGCCAGGGTTCGGGCACCGATCCGGGACAGACTGTTCTCGGCAACTGGTTCAGTCATAATGCGCCGCGCAGGACCGTCCCGAAGTAAACCTGTTCGGGACGCATTCAAGTTGACTCCGCCTCCGGCCGGCCCGTTTTCTCTCCTTGGCACCACGGTTGAAAGAGACCCACGGGGCCTCATGGTACTACGCCTTCACCACAAAAACCGCTGGAAAGAAAGCAAACATGCACAAAGCAAAACGTATCCAACGTGTACCGCAAAATGATGGGGGTGTCAAACGACTGCAAGAACGGGGGGATAGACGGGAACGGTGGGATAACTTGCACTGCAATGGGCCCCAATCCCCGCACAAGGAGGGCCTCGATCATGCCCAGCGCGAGCCGCAGGCAAGGCACCGACCTGACTACATGCAATGTCCGGGCTAGGGGCCGGTTACTTCTCTTCGATGACGAACGTTCCGGAAATATAGACCGCTTTTCCCTGGTCAATAAAGCGCGCGGAACCACCCGTGGCCTCCACCTGAAACCGCCCATCCCACGCACGGATGACCGATCCGTCATGGGCATAGAGGGTGATGGTGCGGTCGAGACCGACGAGGTTGCTCTTCAAATGGCTGACCCGCTGTTGGCAGCCTTTGGTACAACCTGCAGTCAGAAGGAGGGCCAAGAGAACGCCCAACGCGAGAACCAAGCGGATACGGTGGTGCTTCATAAATGGCTCCTTTCTGAAATCTTCTTCCGACATCAACGGTTGCTGGCGCGCAGTTGCTACTGTCTGGCGCTCCCGGCAATGTACCCCACAGGAATGGGCCTCAGTCGCGCGCCCTGACGAGGCCGCAACGGCTTGGATAGGGTATGCGTGATCGGCACGAGCGGGGAGTGAAGCAGTTATATCATATCAGCTCGAAAACGGAAACAGGAATGACAGGAGGGATCCCGGGGTCGGGCGGAGTGAATCAGGAAACTCGACCCAGCCGTCTCTGCACGTACGTCAGGCCAAAATCCTCAATTCTATCAATGAAATACAGTTTTGATTGCACCATGCAAGTCACGGAGGTCCCGTCCTCCTCGACGGCCCTTCTCGTAGGACAGGCAAATCAATACTTCCCGATCGCGTTGATGAACCATCCGTCAAAGTCGTACTCGAGTTCGGTGAGGTCATCGGAGAAATCGGTGAAATTGTACCCGATGCCCAGCTTGTAGTGCTCTCCAATGTGACGGGAGAGACCGGCCAGAAAACCTTGACGAGTGGACTCGGCTTCGTCCACGTTCAGCCACCGATACTCGAGCAGCGCATCCCAGTGCCGAATGAGGTGATAGTTGCCTCGAAGGGCGGCGAAGTTGGTTTGACTCCGGAACCAGTCACCGCTGTTGCGATCGACCCGAAGCTCCCCGATACGCGAGGCCACTTTGACCCCCAGATCCCAGAACCGGTTGAGACGGTACAGCCCTTCGAAGGAGAGCACGTGGGAGCGCTGATCGGTGCCGATGCCGTCCTGGGCCAGGCTGGGCAAATCGTAGAGGAAGGTGTACCGGCCGAGCAGGTTGAATCGATCATGGTGAACGGGCCGATACGCCAGGCCCAACGCGGCCTCTACGAAGCGGGCATCACCCAGAGCGTCGAGCGCATCCTCAGTACGGGACAGACTGAGTTTTCCAAGCCACGTGTAGTCCTGCCTCCATCTGTAATTGAGCAGATTAGTGGTCAGCCATTGGCGACGTCGCTCACTGCCCCGGTCTCGCCGGTACTCGAGTTTGCTGCTGAGGCGGGTCTGCCCGCTTCGGTAAAGGGCCGATAGGGTTCCCGCGTCCCGCTCGATGCCCTCGGTGCTATCGTCCAGTCGGCTCGATTGAAACGAGGCGCCGAGGGACCAGTGTTCCGTGGCATCAAAGTCGAGTCCGAAGACATGGGCAATGCCGGCTTGCCGATCGCTGTGGCGGAACTGGTTCTCATGGTAGACCCGCAATTGATTGCTCAGGCCGATCCGTTCACCCAGTGTGAAAATTCCATATTCGTCACGATCGGTCCGGTCCGTCAGGAACGTGTAGCTTGTATAGAACTGATGCCAGTCGGTGATCCGGTAATCTGTCCCCAGCAAAAACGATCTGCCCCGATCGCCGTAGCTCGCTTCGGCCTTGACGGACAACCGCTCGTTCCATTGGGTGTCAACGCCCACTGTGTAAAGATCGTTGTCCTCGTAGGCGTCGTTCTTGTCGACCGTGGCCTGGGCTATGCCGTAGACATTGACCCGCTCGGTCACATCATAACCCACTTTCACCGCACCGAGCACAGCCTTTTCCTCCGCGCCCATGTCCGGTGCGTCGCTGACGTAGCGCATCTCCAAACCGAGCGTCGTCTTCTCGCCGCGGCGGTAGTCGGCCTGAATCCCGAAGGTGGCGTCTCGGCTCTGGCCGTCACGGTTCAGAACCGTCCCGCGGGATGCCATGGAGAAATTTTCATCCAGTTGCAGAAAGACTTCAGCGCCGTATTCTTCCGAGCGCTGCCCGTCGGGGACTCGGGCCGTGGAGAAGCCCGCGTCCCGGTCTTTCCACCATGCGGCGGCTACACCTTCGCGCCGACCGTCTGTGACTTCCGTGAAATTAACCCGCGCCTCCACGCCCACGGCAGAGCCTTCGGTCTCCTCCATTGCCGGAGGATTCCGTTTTGTGAAGCTCAATCCGCCGTCATCGGAGTGCCAGACATCGGCCTGAGCCGCCTCCGTTTCGGCGTACTCCACCTTCACATGGGTCCCGCGGCCGGCCTTGAGAGTCACGTCCGCCCCCCGCAAGGTATAATCCTCGCCACCCCGATTCTCATCAACATAGGTGGCACCGACACCGACATGGTCGGTCACCCACTGCTTGGCACGACCACCGACGGTGACATCTTCCGCTTCGAAACTATCGGGGACATATTCGTAATCGACCAGCAGCACCACCTCGTTTCCATCCAGGGGAACATCCTTCACCAGCGACGGCGCCGCCTGACGAGCCACCTGCAGCAGGGGTCGGGTCAGGATGATGCGTCCCTGCAGTTCGTCTATGTCGTAGTCGCCACCCTGCTCAAGGGTGCTGTTCTGGACAACCCGCTGACTGTCGCGGTCTCGCACTTCCACACGAACCTTCTCCGATCCGGGCACGATGTCAGTATGCTTGAGATAATAAAGGCTTCCGCCGGTCCCCAGGAACTCCGCGTGACCTAGGACCGTCTGCGCTTCGGAAACAAAGAGACGCCCCTGCGTTCTAGCATCATCCAGGGCCGTGGTTCCGGTGCTTTCATGAGACACCTGGGCACCGTAGAGGCTCCGATTGTACTGGGCGAACTCATTGCCGGTGAGGCCCGTGTGGTAGTCACCCCAGAGGACCCGGGACTTGTCCCAATCGATGCGCAGGTAGAGACGCCCCTGGGAATCGATGTCCTGAATGGTGGTCGAGTCGTCGCCATAGACCGGATAATAGCGGTCGGGGTCCAGGCGACGGAAGAGACTTTGCGGATCTTTGCGGTGGAGGTGCCGCAACACGTTTTTCAGCTCTTCTTCCTCGCTGTCCATCTGGGCCGTGAGGAGGTATTTGCCTCGGATCTTGCCCTTGAGATAGAAAGCGAGACGCCCCTCCACCAGAACATCCTCATCGTAGCGGTCATCCGCCGCAAGGGGTTCCACACTGCCGGAAATATTGTTCCCCGATACCGTCACGTCGGCCAGACCAACCAGGAACATGTGCTTTCCCGTGACTTCTGTAGTCAGCGTCCTGCTGCAGGCCACCGCCTCTTCGGCCGTCACCAGGGTCACGCCGAACTCATGGGTCCCTACGGGCATCATGTATTCCACGGCAAACTCACTGTCCGTGTCGACGGGAATCTCCTCGCCGTTGATCATCAGGGCATAGGCACCGCCGATCTCCTGTCCATGGATACGTACCCGACTACCATGCACAGGAATGTTCTGCCGGATCAAATCGCTTCTCCCATAGACGGTCCCGAGAGCATGCCCCGGAATCAATGCCCCATCGTCGAAGTCCGGGGTGGTTGTCGCAGATTGTGCAGCCACCAATCCCGCCAGAGCCTCCTCCGCAGCGACCAGACCAGCGTCGGCGGAAACATCGAGCCCGCGCTCTCGATCGAGCAGCGTCATCTCGGGCCCTCTTTCCTGCACTTCATGGACCCGCTCCTCTCCCCAGATGGTCAACTCGACGCGGCGGTTCCTGGCCCGCCCGGCGGCGGTCTTGTTGCTCGCCACCGGTTCATCGGAACCTCTGCCATCGACGAATATCGCATCGTCCGACAACTGAAGGGCCTGCTGCATGTAGCGGGCCACGCTTTCCGCACGGGCTTCGGAGAGCACATAGTTATCCGCAAACTCATGCCGGTTGCCCGGTGCGATGGGGACGTCCGAAGTGTGGCCAATAGCCTGGACGCGTATTTTCGCGACGCCCTCCCATTGCTCAGCGATCCGCCTAAGGGCCGCTCTGTCCTTCGCCAGGAGTTCAGCTTTTCGTCGACCGAAGTGGGGCGTCAGCGTATACACCTTGCTCTTGCTCACGGTAACGACTTCGGGGCCGGGCGGTTCGAGGACCAGAAGGTTTCCGGAAAGCGGCGTACCGCCGCGCAGATTCTCTTCCAGTGCCAGGCGGGGTCCAATACCTCGAGGGGGCATCTCCGCCCCTTCAGTTCGATTCTGGGATTCATGCAACACACTGGCATGCACCAGCCGGACCGATTGCGGACGGGTCTCGTCGACACGACCTTCCGCATCGTAAGCCCGCAGCAGATAAACCAGTTCATCGCCCGCCCGGAGTCTGCGTTGACCGGAAACCTCGCCGTTCCACAGGGCATGCATCAGACTCCGACGGGGCATTCTGATTTTAGCAATCGGAGCCATCCGGTCGGTGTCCTCTGCCCGATAGATCAGTACCTCCAGCCGGTGGATGAAGGCTGCATAATTGGTATAGGCCCAGAAGGCCGCCGTTTCTCCGATTCGGCCGTCGGACACTGGCAGTGTCTCCGGACCGGCCACCGCGAGTCGCGGGTCGACGACGGATGGGTCCTCCGTCGCCCACAGCTTACCGCCACCCGGCACTTCCACGACGAATCGGCCGCTCAGATCCACTCGGCGGCTGCTCCGTCGGGCGGCAGCAGATCCAGCAAGGTCGGGTCTGGTTTGACTGTCCGGGGTGATAATCTCCACCACATAGCCGGCCGCCGTCCGACAATGATCGACGGTGCATGCGTCTACTGAAGGCTCCTCGGCATAGGCCGAGGGGACCACGAACTCACTCAAAGACGCCAGGGCAAGACTGAAACCTGTCTTCCAGCCGGCCTCTCTGTCTTTGTTTTCACGTTGCGAAGCTTGCGGTTCCTGCGACGCGCCGGGATCCGTCGATTCCCCCTCCCGTCGGATCTCGATTCTGATCTGCCGCATCAGTTGGTCGCCAAGCAGCGGTTGCAAGGCATCGTAGATTTTGCGGGCGCGCCGCTGACTGAGGTTCGGGGCCTCCGGACCAGCCGCCTCCTCCACGGCCGAGAGCAGGGCGTCCTTCGCACCGGCACCCCGAATATAGAGTTCAATCCGCCTGTTGCGTGCGCGCCCTTCCGCCGTCTCATTGCTCGCAACCGGTTCGTCGGGGCCTTTTCCCCGGGCGGTGATCCGGTCCGACGGGAGCCCCAGTCTCTCCCGCAAGTAGCGGGCGACACTCTGGGCCCGGGCTTCCGACAAGGCATGGTTGTCGGCGAATTCCGCACGGTTGGCGGGGGCGATGGGAACGTTGGACGTATGACCGACAACCTCGATGCGAATATCCGAAATGCTACGCCATCGACGCACGAGGCGGTCCAGTTCCGCCCGCTGCCCCCGGGAGAGCGAGGCCTTGCGCTTGCCAAAGCGTTCCTCGAGAACATGGAGGGCCGGAATGCCTGAGTCGGTCCGGTCTCTCTTACGGTCTGCACCCTCCGAGACCTCGCGGTGCCCCTGGATATAAAGGGTGCCACCCCCGTGCTCGCGAAGCCGCTCTGCCAGATCCCCGATCAAAGGCATATATTCGGGCCGGATTTCGTCGCTGCCCCGTTCGAAGAAGATCTCGCCCAGCTTGACTTCAATGGACTTGCAGCACGGCTCCTGATCTGACAGACGCACACCGAAGTCAAATCGGTTGAGAAGTCCCTGGGTGATGCGCTTGACCCGGGGGTTCTCGGTGGTAAAGACCGCCCCCTCGGGCAGCGTCGAGGGGTCGACCTTCAGAATGAAATTACGTCCCCGGTCAAACCGCCCACCTTCGATGCCGGCCAGGTGATACCGGCCGTAGGCATCGGTTTCAACAACCAGACCGCTCACGGTCGCCAACCGCACGCCCGGAATCCCCTCCTCCCCAGGGTCTTGCCAGCCGTCGCCGTTGCGGTCATTGAAAACCTTTCCAATGATGGTGGTCTGTTCGAAATCGGGATCGGAGGTGATCTCGACGGTCGCTTTGGCACGATTGCCGATCTGCGTGCTTCCACTGAAGGGCGCGGCACTGTTCACATAGTTGCCTGGAACGACGCCTGGGCCGATGCGGAGCACGTATGTCAGCGTGACGGTCTCCCCCGCCGGGATGTCGATGCCGCCGAATCTGACGGGGCGCACGCCGGTGACCGTCAGGGCGTTCTTCTCTCCGTTCAGACGGGCCGAATCCTTGACATAACCGAAACCCGCCGGAATGGTGTCCACCAGGGTCACGTCGACGAGATCCACGTTATTGAGCGTGATGTTCTCCAGGGTTACCCGGTAGCGAACCATCTCCCCGAGTATTGCACGACTTCGATCTGCTGTCTTGACGGTTCTCACACTGAAGGCATTCGGGACCAGAGGATCCACAGGAAGATGATTGTTGATGATATCGGGATCACCGCTGGCCAACTGAAAGCTGAGATAATAATCGGTGCTGTCGCCCATGGCCGGGACAGAGAAGCTCGGCACGATCTGAACCGGATTCGGCAATCCCGTCGGGTCGAAGGGCCCGGGAAGCGGCGGGATCTGCGTGGATACCCCGCTCACATAACCCGGCGGCGTACTCCATACGATCGTGTAGACGGTGTCTGAGGGGCATGACGGGTCGGCCCCAAGGGCGACATCAAAACGGTAAGCCCCGTCGCTCCCTGTGACCTGCCCCTGCTGGCCGACCCCCAGACAGCTGTTTGCCACGAGCACGCCGGACGCATTCATCAAGGTCAGGGTGACCCCAGGCAGGGGCGTCCGGGCCTGCGCGTCGTAGACGATGCCGCTCGGATCCACCGGGAGGTTCTGGTCAACCACGGTCGTCCCGGCGAGAAGCGTCACACCGTCCAGGCGCTCCCACACCACATTTGTTTCGGGATGCCGCAGCACGACGGAATAGCCCGTATCGGGGATGAGGTTGTTCACACTATAGGATCCATCGGCAGCGACCGACGTCGTCGCGAGCACGGTTGGACCCTTGACGATTTCGATGGTCCAAGCATTGAGCGGGCTCTCCGTACCATCGAATATATCGTTTCCGTTCCCGTCGATCCAGGCATAGCCCTCTATGGCTGCCAGCGCCTGAACCACATCGGTGGCGGTTCTGACGGCGCTGCCGCCCGTTGTGGTAAGGTTGTCCATGTAAGTGACGGTGACCGTGTCACTCCCCTGCGTGTTGAGCACACCGTCATTGGCGGTGCCGGCGCTCGTGCCGAAGGTGGTCGGAAGGGAACCCGAGAAGACGCCGGTGTTTGGCCCCGTTTCGGTCAGGGTCACCTGTTCGAGCTCGCCCGTCACATCGTTAAAGACATCCACCATGACGCTGTCAGCGACCGTCGCGTTCAGATTAAGGTCGGCATCGGTCACTGTTATCGTGAGAGTATCGCCGGGAAAGCTGGTAGGCGTAATGGTAACGACACCGTCAACGCCGCCGAGCACGGTGTCGACATCTGTTAGTGTTGCCGTGCCGTTGGTCGAGGTCAGCATATCGTTATAGGTGACCGTGATCGTATCACCGGCCTGGGTGTTGAAGCTGCCGTCGTTGGGGGCACCGGCCACCGTACCGAAGGTGGTTGCTACGGTGCCGGTGAAGACCTCCGTGTCCGGACCTGTCTCTGTGAGGGTGAGCGGCTCTCCTTCGCCGGTCATGTCGTTCACCAGGGCCACAATCACCGATTCCACAACGGCCCCATTTGTGTTCAGGTCGACATCGACGACCTCAATATTCAGTGTCTCTCCCGGGCGCGAGAATTCAGTGATCGTAACCGTCCCGTCGTTCCCCGAATCATCATTCCCGATGGTACCTAGGCCCTGATTGTCGGACAGGGTGGCCCCTGACGGATTGGCGAGATCAAGGGTGAAGGTCTCATCGGGTTCCACCGCGGCATCGCCTATGACATTCACCGTTATCGGGGCTGTGGTGCTGCCGGCAGGGATCGTGAGTGTTCCGGATGTTGTGGTATAGTCGCTGTCTGCCGTCGTCGCCGTGCCGTCGGTCGTCGTGTAGTCGACGGTCACATCGCTCACGCTCGGAGTCGTCAGGCTGACGGTGAAGGTGAACGCGGTCGTACCGGAGTGGCCTTCGTTGATGCTGACATCGTTGATGCTGATGGTCGTGGCATCATCGTTCTGGATCGTCCCCAGGCCTTGGCTGTCTGCCATCGTGGCTCCCGAGGGATTCGACAAATCGAGGGTGAACGCCTCATCGGCCTCCACGAGGACATCGCCGGTCACGTTTACCGTGACCGTCTTGGTCGTCTCTCCCGGCAGAAATGTCAAAGTAGTGGCTGGCACGGCGTTGTAATCGCTCCCACCGGTTGTCGCCGTACCATCGGTTGTCTGATAGTCGACGGTCACATTGGCGGCACTCGGATTCGACAGGGTCAGTGTAAAATCAAAGGCCGTGGTGCCGGCGTTGCCTTCGGCAAGGCTCACGTCGTCAACGGAAAATGTCGTGCCGTCATCATTCTGGATGGTTCC
>CAMYMF010000012.1:57984-60441 GCA_947259355.1 uncultured Nitrospirota bacterium
CACTGCTGTACCATCGGTTGTCTGATAGTCGACACTGACGTTACTCGCACTCGGATTGGACAGTGTTACGGTGAAGTTGAAGGCCGTGGACCCGGCGTCGCCTTCATTGGTGCTGACATCGTCGATGCCGATGGTCGTGGCATCGTCATTATTGATGGTACCCAGGCCCTGATTATCGGTAATCGTCGCACCGACCGGATTGGAGAGGTCCACGGTAAACGCCTCGTTCCCCTCCACCTTGGCATCCCCAGTCGCGTTTACCGTGATCTGACCGGTGGTGCTCCCCGCGGGGATTGTGAGGGTGCCCGAGGTTGCCGTATAGTCACTGTCCGCCGTCGTGGCCGTACCGTCGGTGGTTGCGTAGTCGACGGTGACGTCGGTGGCGCTCGGATTCGTGAGGCTCACGGTGAACGTAAAGTTGGTCGTACCGGCGTTGCCCTCGTTGATACTGACATCATCAATGGAGATCGTCGTCGAATCATCATTGTTGACCCTTCCCAGACCCTGATTGTCTGAGATCGTAGCCCCCACCGGATTGGAGAGATCCACAGTGAACGTCTCGTTTCCTTCGACCTTCGTATCCCCGGTAACATTAACCGTGATCTGTGCTGTCGTGCTCCCAGCGGGCATGGTTAGCGTACCTGAGGTTGCCGTGTAATCGGTGTCGGCCGCCGCAGCCGTGCCGTCAGTTGTCGTGTAGTCAACCGTCACATCGGTCGCGCTGGGATTCGTGAGGCTGACAGTGAAGGTAAAGGCCGTAGGACCGGAATTGCCTTCGGCAACGGTCACGTCATCAATGGAGATCGTCGTCGAATCATCATTGTTGATCGTCCCGAGACCCTGATTGTCTGAGATCGTAGCTCCCACCGGGTTCGAGAGATCGACCGTAAAGGTCTCGTTGCCCTCCACCTTTGTATCGCCGGTCACATTGACCGTGATCTGCTCCGTCGTGCTGCCCGCTGGAATCGTCACCGTGCCCGAGGCCGCAGCGTAGTCAGAATCGCCTGTCGTCGCTGATCCGTCAGTGCTCGTGTAATCGATGGTCACGTCAGTGGCACTGGGGTTACTCAGCGTGACTGTAAAGGTGAAAGCGCTGCTGCCAGCATTTCCTTCACTGATGCTGACATCGTCGATGGTCACAACGGTTGAGTCATCGTTCAGGATAGTCCCCAAGCCCTGGTTGTCGGCCAGGGTGGCACCCACGGGATTGGAAAGTTCCACGGTGAACGTCTCGTCGGCCTCTACGATGACATCGCCGTTCACGCTCACCGTGACCGTCTTGCTCGTCTCCCCCGGCAAGAAGGTCAGCGTGGTGAGCGCAATTGCGGTATAATCCACTCCCGCGCTCGCCGTACCGTCGGCCGTCTGATAATCGACGCTCACATTGACGGCACTGGGATTGGACAGGGACACGGTAAAATTGAAAGCCGTCGTGCCGGCATTGCCTTCGGCAAGGCTCACATCGTTAATGGAAAAAGTAGTGCCGTCATCGTTCCGGATGGTCCCGACGCCCTGACTATCGGATAGTGTGGCACCGGAAGGATTGGTGAGGTCCACCGTGAACGTCTCGTCCACTTCCACGGTGACATCCCCATTGACATTGACGGTAACCGCTTTGCTGGTCTCTCCCGGCAAAAACGTGAGTGTGGTGACCGGAATACCCGTGTAATCGACGCCGGCGGTCGCGGTACCGTCATTGCTCTGGTAATCGACGCTGACATTGCTCGCGCTCGGATTAGACATCGTAACAGTAAAACTAAAGGCCGTGGTCCCGGCGTTCCCCTCGAGTATTGAGAGGTCGTTGATGGAGATTGAGGTCGCATCATCGTTCTGGATTGTGCCGACACCCTGATTGTCCGTAATCGTGGCCCCGACGGGATTGGAGAGATCGACGGTAAAAGTTTCATTGCCTTCCACTTTGACGTCGCCGGTCACATCGACTGTGATCTGAGCCGTGGTGCTTCCCGCCGGGATCGTGAGGGTCCCCGAAGTCGCCGTATAGTCAGCGTCCGCCGTCATAGCCGTGCCGTCGGTTGTCGTGTAATCGACGGTGACGTCTGTGGCGCTCGCATTCGTGAGGCTGATGGTGAAAGTAAAAGCTGTCGTCCCCGAATTGCCCTCGGCGACCGTTACATCATCAATTGAGATCGTTGTGGCGTCATCATTGTTGATGGTCCCCAGACCCTGGTTATCGGTGATCGTCGCCCCCACCGGATTCGACAGTTCGACCGTGAACGTCTCGTTCCCTTCGACTTTGGTATCGCCCGTCACATTGACCGTGATCTGCCCTGTTGTGCTTCCGGCGGGAACGGTCAGCGTTCCCGAGGTAGCCGTGTAATCGCTATCGGCCGTGGCGGCTGTGCCATCGGTTGTCGTGTAGTCAACGGTCACATCGGTCGCGCTCGGATTGCTCAACGAGACAGTGAAGGTGAACGCTGTGGTCCCCGAATTGCCCTC
>CAMYMF010000013.1 GCA_947259355.1 uncultured Nitrospirota bacterium
GCCCGCCACTGGTTGGCATTCTTGGTGAAGAGTTGGATGGTTCGGCAGTTGAGAGCCGCGCCCCGTTCAAGCGCTCTTGGCACCCCGCCCGCAATGGACATGTGAGCACCAATGAGGGGATCCTTCGCGCTTTTTTTTGACGGCATCGAACGGCTTTCCTTTGTTCTCTCGGATCGTGAACGATGTTGGAAGATCTTTTGCGGTTCGGCGTCGTGAGGGAGGGCGTCCGACGGCAGTTACCAGACAGTGGGAATCCCCGTGCAGGCGGACGAATCCCGCCAGTGTCTACTAATCATAGAAGTGCGGTGCCTGCACGGGAAGCTGTTTCATGAACGATCGGTAGTCCGTCGTGCTCAGCACCCGTCCGCGCGCCACCCGTCGGAGGTCCCGCCGGATCTTGCGGGCGCGTTTAAGGTTCGCGTTTCCCGTGGGATCGAGTTTCATGCACTCCGCGTTTTTGAAGGAGACCAGCAGATCGAGGATGGCGAGCTTGGACAGCCGGTGGTATTTCTCGATGTCCTGGAGCCCGAGAATCCACCGGGAACGGGCCCCAATTTCGCGCACCAGGCCGCGCCATCGCTTGAAACGGTGGATCTGCAGTATGCTGTTGAAGATCTTCTTATTTACATCAAAGGAAAAAAGAGTTCGAGCCACAACATTCTCCATGAGGCCATCGTGCGACGCCTGAACGGTCTCACTGATCTTTCCGATCCGGCGCCAGTATTTTCGCGGCACGAGGCTGTCGGCCCGGATCTCCCAGTAAGTGTGTCCCAGAGATCGCCGGGAATAGGCGCTGATGATCCGGGAGGGGACGAAGAAGTTGTGCGCCACAGTATCGGCCGCCAGATGGCTCAGGTAACCAAAGGCGAAGGCCTTCTGCGCGAAGCTGTCCGCCTCGGCGAGAAGCCTGAGGCCGATACGCCAGTTGTGACAATGATTTCGATACTGCGTGTATTTCTTACCAACGGTAATGTCCGCGCTGATGCATCCGTAAAGGTAATCCTCGGGAAATCTGGCCAGAATGGATGCCACCATCGGAGAGAGAGCGGAGAGATCCTTCAAAATCTCTAGCCCGTAATACATGTGGGTGGCAGGACCCCAGGCAAAGGCTTGATCAGGAACGCACAGAAAGAGGAGCGTGAAAAGAACCGTCAGCAGAGCAAAGAGCATGTTTTATCTTCGAAAAAGCCCGTTTCACCAGGGCCGAGTCAGTCGTTTCGGTCAATGCCGTTCTCGTAAATATAGCGCAAACGGACCCAACATTACAAGCAAAATATTTGCCCTCGAAAGAACAAACGAAGGGGCCTTAAATTTTATTCCCCGCATCTTCAGAAACAATTCTTAATGATTACAGAACACGTGCTGCCAATTCGGCCAGCTCAGAGCGCTCTCCCTTGAAAAGGGTCACGTGACCGGCCAGCGGCTCCCCCTTGAAGCGCTCCACCACGTAGCTCAGGCCGTTGCTCGCCGCATCAACATAGGGATTGTCAATCTGATAGGGGTCTCCTGTCAGAATCACCTTGGTGCCGCCACCGGCCCGGGTGATAACGGTCTTGATCTCGTGGGGGGTGAGATTCTGGGCCTCGTCAACGATCAGATACTGTTGGGGAAGCGAGCGACCTCGAATATAGGTCAGCGCCTCCATTTGCAACAATCCCATGCTCTGCAATTCGTGGAGATTACGCTTGATATCGTCCTGGCCACCCGAAGCGGCCAACAACAGTTCCATATTGTCGAATATGGGCTGCATCCAGGGCATCAGCTTCTCCTCGATGTCGCCGGGCAGATAACCGAGGTCCCGGCCCATCGGAAGGATGGGGCGGCAGGCCACCAAGCGTTTGTATACACCCTGCTCCACGGTTTTTTCCAGTCCCGCCGCCAGGGCGAGCAGGGTCTTTCCGGTTCCCGCGATGCCCACCAGGGTGACCAGCCGGATCCGCTCGTCCATCAGAATGTCCATGGCATACTGCTGTTCCCGATTGAGTGGACGGATTCCCCACACGCCGCCGCTGTAGTCCTGCAGGGGCAGCAGACTCTTTCGCTCGTGGTAATACCGGGCCAGGGCCGAATGGGAGTTTGAGGTCTGATCCTGCAGATGCAGGAATTGATTGGGGAAAAGCCCGTCCGCCTCCCAGGGCAGCGCCTTGTCCTGATAGAAACGGTCGATCACATCGGGCATGACCTCCCGGGTGGCGGCACCGGTGTAGAGTTCGTTAATCTCCACCCGGTGGGTCTTGTAATCTTCGGCCTGGATGCCGAAGGCATTGGCCTTGACCCGCAGGTTGGTGTCCTTTGAAATCATGATCACTTCGTGCTTCTGGTCGGTCTGCTTCAGCGCCAGCGCCACGGAGAGGATCCTGTTGTCGGCCTTGGAGATGTGCAACTCCGCCGGGAGCAGATCAAAAACCTTCTTTTCCACGTAGACCCGGAGGACACCGCCGTTTTTCAACTGAACGCCTTGGGAGAGCCCCTTGTTCTTCCGCAGCTCATCCAGCCGTCGGGAGACCAGCCGCGCATTTCGTCCGGTTTCGTTCAGGTCTTTTTTGAAGTTGTCCATCTCTTCGATGACCACCACCGGAATCACGACGTCGTTGTCGCTGAAGGCGAAAAGGGAATCGGGGTCGTAAAGTAGCACGTTCGTGTCCAGTACGTAGACCTTCCTCGACGGATCCCTGCCGCCATTGTTCTTGCTCGCCATGGTATCTGCTTTCCTTATGGGTCTTTCAGTGAATGTTTGAATTTTATTATAGCACAGAACATCTTAGGGTCTAAATGGACCGGGGGCGGCAAAACACGCAGCCCGCCGCTCGCCCGGGGTTGAAAACCTTATATATCTATTGACTTTTCCGGGTAGATATCCTATTTTTCACAGGTTCATTTCCAGAGGGGGAGATATGCCAATCAGCTCGTCCCAGCCAGATCTGTGGAGAGATTGCGTCGCTTTGAAAAGAATAACGCCCCTGCTGTTCCTCATCTTCCTAATCTTGCCGACTTCCGTGGTTTCGGCGATAGATTACGTCGACCCCCCCCGCAGCTTCGAGACGTACGACACGATCGACGCCGCGACAGAGGGCGCCCTGTTGGCGCTGGGCGACAACGGGGTGAGCGATCCCATCGCGCTCGGCTTTTCCATCGATTATTACGGCACCGCGTACACAACGGTCAGTGTGAGCGCAAACGGAATGATCGGGTTCGACTCGAACAATCTTGACACAGCCGCCCTGCCGCCGAGCTTTCCTGATCCAGCCACTCCCAACGCCGTGATCGCGCCGCTTGCGAGCGATCTCGACCCGTCGGCCGGGGGCAGCATCTACACCCGGGCGGGCGGCACCGCCGGTCAGCGTTATTTCATCGTCCAATGGATCGGCGTACCGGTCGCCGGCCTCGGTGGCAATCGCAGCTTCGCCGTCGTGCTCTACGAAGACAACGGCGACATTCTTTTTCAGTACAGCACCCTCGGGGGCGGCACTGCCGTCGACGGCGCGACGACAACGATCGGCCTTGAAAATACGGACGGCTCTTTCGCAATAACCACAGCGGCATCCGGAATCGCCGAGGGCCGTTCCATGCTCTTTTACGGCACCGACCCCGATGCGGACGGCGACGGCATGCTCGATCGCTTCGAGCGCTTTTTCGGGCTTGATCCCGCTGTCGATGACAGCGCGGACGACAACGATGGCGACGGTGTCAGCAATCTCGACGAATTCACGCAGGGAACGCAACCGACCGAGGCGGACAGCGACGGCGACGGCCTCTCCGACGGGGACGAAGCGACCCTCGGCACCGATCCGCGCAGCGCGGACACCGACGGTGACGGGATCGAGGAAGCGCGGGAGGACGTCAATCAGAACGGACAGGTGGACACTGGCGAAACCGATCCCGCTCTGGCTGATTCGGACGGCGACGGCTACAGTGATGCCGTGGAGTACACCTACGGCGACGCGTTCGGTGCCGATCCTCTCTCCCCGGTCGCATCTCCGTCTCTAGGGTACACCCTCGTCAGCGGATCCATCCAAAGCGCGATCAGCAGCGCCGGAGACGGAAACATCCTCTATATTCCGCCGGGAGAGCATGATCTGGACGCGAGCCTGTCGGTGGACAGACCCATCACCCTGATCGGTGCCGGGGCAAACCTGACGACACTGGTACTGCCCGGCGGCATCAGCATCATCGGCGTGGACGGCGTCGTCCTGACCGGTTTCACAATCCGAGAAAGCACCACTGCACCGGCCATACGGATACAAGCAACCGATAGCGCAAGCACCGAGACCACGGCGGTGAAAATCACCCTGGAGAACTGTAACGAAGGCGTGCTGATCAGCGGCGCAGCGGAGACCACCACCGCGCTGCTCGATCAGGTCATCTTCCAGGTCACCGAGGCCGCCCCCGTCTCGTATGGCATTCGTGTAGAGAATCTCGCAAACGCGTCGGATACGGTGAGCATCCGCAATGCAACCCTCTCCCTCACCGGGGGAGCTGCGGGCGTCGTCATCGACAACAGCCGCGGCGTCTCAGTCGCCGGCAGCACCCTCACCAGGGCCAACGCTGTGGGGATACGGATCAGCGACGGCAACGATATCTCCGTCGACAACAACACCCTCCGCGCCAACTTCGGGGACAGCATTCAGGTCGCGGGCAGCGGCACCGGCATCACCCTGAACCGGAACACCATCTCCGACAACAGTGGTCGGGGAATCTTGGTTAGCGATGCCACCGATGCAAACATCACCGACAATCTCATCACTTCCAATGAGATCGGCATCGAGTCGACATCCACCGGCACGGTGGTGAACTCGGGCAATTCACTGAGCGACAACACCACCGACTACGTGGGATCGCTGAATCAGAACGAGAGCCCCGCCTCCACCGTCGGCGCGAGCTTCGCCGGGAAGCTGATCGCAGAGGCTGCAGGATGGATCGCGCAGGCGGCAGGGGGCACCGTGGCCGTCCTCGACCCCCCGTCGGTTTCGGCCGCTCCCATCACCAGTCTTTTCGGGACCAGTCTCGCGCTGCCGGAGGCTGCGATGCCTCAAGACGCGCTCGTCATGATTTCCGAAACACGGGAGACCGTCCCGGCCCTTCCCATTGCCTTTGATTTTTCCATGCCTTTGGTCACGTTCGAACTGCAGAATGCGGACCTCACCGGTACGGCGACCATCACGCTCCCGGTACTGGCCGGCTACGACATGGATCAAGCCCGGGTCTTTCAGCTATCCGGAAGCAGCTGGCAGGAGATCACCGGCTGGGCAAAACATGATCATGGGCAGACCGCTGTTCATCAGCAGATTTCCTTCGAGACCAACACGCTCGGAACTTTTGCGCTGGTGCTCGATTTGCCCGTTCTGGACCCCGGGGACCCCGGCGGAGGAGGCGGATGCGCGCTTGCCAGCGAGACCGCCACCGGCAGGGCGCCGTCGGCCGCGCTCGACGGGCTGCTCTGCCTGTTCCCGCTGCTCTACCTGATGCTGCGCAGAATCTGGGTCGCAGCTCGGCCCCGCCGTGCAACCGGAGAGTGACGCGTTGAGAGAATCTGAACCGAGACAACGGCCCCGACGGCCCGTCAACGGAGAATGGACCCTTTCGGTCAACGGCCTTGCCGTTCTGCTCTGCCTGTTCGCGGTGGGTGCCTTCGCCCAGGACGTCGGTGCACCGATCATTCGCAAGATCGATATCGTCGGCAACCGGCGCATCGACAGCGGCACCATTCTGGGCCGGATCGGCTCCCGGGTCGGTGAGCGGCTCTCCCTGGAAATGATTCGCGAAGACATTCGGGCCATCTACGGTATGGGCGGCTATTTCGAGAACGTCCAAGCCGAAAGCGAGCCAATAGAGGACGGCGTTCGGCTGGTCTTCCGGGTGGAGGAAAAGCCGATCATCTCCGGGATCACCATCAAGGACAACAAGGAGCTCGAAGAGGGGCGCATCCGCGACGTGCTGCACTCGAGAATCGGCTCCCCCTTCGACCTGAAGAGCGTTAAGAAGGACAAGGAGGCCATCAAGAAACTGTATCAAGGCTCCGGCTTCTATTTCGCCCAGATACGAAGCCGAGTGGAGACCGACAGGAATCAGAACAAGCAACTGGTCTACGCCATTGAAGAGGGGAAGAAAGTCGTCATCGGGGAGATACTCCTGGACGGCAACAAGAGCCTCAAGGCGAGCAAGATCAAGAAGGGGGCCATGGAGACAAAGGAACAGTGGATGCTCTCCTGGCTGACCTCTGCGGGGGTCTACAAGCGGGAAATCCTCGACATCGATATGCAACGGATCAAGGACTATTATTACAGCCACGGCTATCTGGAGGTCCAGTTGGGCGAGCCTCAGGTCTCTTTCAGCAAACCGGACCGCCGCCCCCGGGATCGCGCCTATGAATGGTTCAAGGGGATTTTCTGGAAGAAGAACATGATTGCCGTGACCATTCCCATCTCCGAAGGCGAGCAGTACAGCGTGGGCCGAATCGACTTTCAGGGAAATACGGCCATTCCCGAGAAAACCTTGAAGGCCGCCATGAACTCCCAGGAGGGGGAGGTCTTCAGTAGTGAGAAGATCCGCGAGGATATCCAGACACTGAGCAACCTCTTCGGAGAAAAGGGCTTCGCCTTTGCCAGCATTTCCCCCCTGACGGAGCTGAATCGTTCCGACCGTAGCGTGCATCTCACGTGGGACATCTCAGAGGGGCAGCGGGTCTTCGTAGGCGAAGTCAATATCACCGGGAACGTGCGCACCCGCGATACGGTGATCCGACGGGAACTTCGGTTCAATGAGGGCGATCAGTACAACATTGCCAAGATCGACCGCAGCAGAGTGCGTATCCGCAACACGGGCTATTTCGAGGACGTCCAGATCACGACGAATCGGCGGCCCGGAGAGCAGGTGGTCGATCTGGATATTGCAGTCAAGGAACAGCAGACCGGCTCGCTGAGCTTTGGTCTCGGTGCAAGTTCGACGCAGGGTTTGGTGGGGTCCTTCGACGTGCGGCAGAGAAACCTCTTTGGCACGGGGCGGGAGCTGAATGTGGCGGCCATGCTCGGGGGGGAGGACAGCACCTTCAACATCCGGTTCGTGGAGCCATGGCTCTACAACCGGGAAATCAGTCTGGGCATTCATCTATTCAAGACAATCTCCGATTTTGACTCTTTCGAGGAAGACACGACGGGCGGCACGCTTACGTTTGGCCGGGCCCTGGATGAATACAGTCATGGCAGCATCGGACTCAACTATGAGGAAGTCGATTTCACCGATGTGGACCTTGCCCTTCAAGATGCTTCGACGGAGGCCCAGTCGGTCTTCGGCATCACCCTGGGGTGGCGACGCAACACGGTGGACAACATCCTGGATCCCACCGGGGGGTATCTGGCACGGGCGTCAGCCAAATTCGCGAGTTTCCTGGGGGACGCAGATTTCAACAAATATTTCTTTTCCGATCGGATCTTCTTTGATGGTCCGGGCAAGACTACGCTGTCCATCAACGGGGAGTTCGGCTATGTCGACGTCGCTCGGGCCGAGGAGATCCCCGTTTCCGAGCTGTTCTTCCTGGGCGGCATCGAATCGGTGCGAGGATTCCAATACCGGAGCCTGGGCCCGAGAAACGCTTTTGGAAGCCTGATCGGCGGACGCAAATTGGTCCTTGTCAATACGGAGTTCTACTTCCCCATCGCGCCGGCCGCCGGCCTGAAGGCCTTTCTCTTCTTCGATGCGGGGAAAGTCTTCGACCCGGCCAGTGAGACAACCATCACCAGCACGCCGGGCACGCCGGTGGACCTGGATGGCGACGGCACATTCGACGCCTTCCAGGTTGTCCGGAGCCCCCACCTGACCGACGGGGACGAGTGGAAGAAAAGTTACGGAATCGGTTTCTACTGGCGGTCCCCCATGGGGCCGGTGAAGATTGTCTGGACCGATGTGTTGGACGAAGAGCCCTTCGATGAAGTGGAAACCATTCAGTTCAGTCTGGGGACGGCCTTCTGACGGCGGCTCCGTCCGGCAGTCCTTGAAAGTCACCATTGTCGCATCGTGAAGGAGTGAGACCATGAAAGCAAGCACAACCCTGATGTTCATTGCGACCGTCGGCGTCCTCTGCGCTTCCGGCGCCGTCGCCCACGCCAAAGAGGATCGTATCGGTTTCGTCGATTTTCAGAAGGTTTTCGAGAAATCAAAAGTGATCCAGAAGCTGAATGCGGAACTCGAACGGGACTTGAAAAGCGAGCAGGCGGCCATTTCGAGGAAGCGGGACTCCCTGGAGAGCAAGAAGCAGGCATTCGAAAAGAAAACGGCAGTGATGAATGACGATGTGCGGACGAAAAAGGAAGAGGAACTACTGAAAGAATTCAAGGATCTGAAACGCTACGCCAACGACAAGGAGGAGGAGTTCAAGCGGAAAGGCTCCGGTCTCATGCAAAACATCATGAAGGAACTCACCGACATTGTGAAGGAGATCGGCGAGAAAGAGGGCTACACTGCGATTGTGGAGCGCGCCACCGGCGGCGTGCTCTACATGGCAACCACCGCCGACATCACCGACGCCGTCGTCGAAGCGTATGACAAACGAAACAAATAGGCCTGCCATGTCACAGAGCGAGACAGGAGAAACCTGGCGGCTTGCGCAGCTGGCCTCGGCCGTCCAAGGGGATCTCGACGGCGACGGCTCCGTTGAAATCCACGGCGTCGCGCCCATCGAACGGGCGGGGGCCGGCGAGATCACCTTCGTGGCGAATCCGAAATATCTCGGCGCCCTGAAGGATACCGGTGCGGCCGCCGTGGTTCTGGCGCCCGGGATCCCATCGCCCATTCCGGCCATTCGGAGCGCGAACCCTTATCTGGCCTTTGCCAAGATCGCCACCCTCACCTGCGGAGGCGGGGCGACGCACCGGGGCGTGAGTGCGGACCTGATACAGGGGGAGGCCTGCAAACTGGGACAGGAGCTGTCCATATACCCGCGGGTCACCCTGGGGGATCACGTACGCATCGGCGATCGCGTCACCCTCTGCCCGGGGGTGATCATCGGGGACGGCGCGGTGATCGGAGAGGATGCGGTCCTTCATGCGGGCGTGTCGGTACGGGACGGTGTCCGCATCGGCCACCGGGTGATTATTCACGACGGGGCCGTCATCGGCAGTGACGGTTTCGGCTTCGCACCCGACGGCGAGCGTTACTATAAAATCCCTCAGATGGGCGGCGTCGTGATCGGTGACGATGTCGAAATCGGAGCCAACACGACAATCGACCGGGGCACCCTGGGGGACACCGTCATCGGCGCCGGCACGAAGATCGACAACCTCGTGCAGATCGCCCACAACGTGCAGATCGGAGAGAACTCGATTATCGTCTCTCAGGTCGGCATTTCGGGCAGCACTGTCGTCGGAAGCCGGGTCACCCTGGCGGGTCAGGTCGGCGTAGCCGGTCATCTGAGCATCGGAGACAGCGTAACCGTGGGCGCGCAGTCAGGCGTCACCAAGGACGTCGCTCCCGGCCAGACCGTCAGCGGTCTGCCGGTGATCCCGCACCGGCAGTGGCTGAAGGCCGCTGCATCCTTCGCCCATCTGCCGGCAATCCGGCGAGACCTGCGCAGACTGCAGCAGACGATCAAGGAACTTATGAGAGAACGGAAGGGAGGAGAGCGCCATGATGGACATCAATGAGATCATGCAGTACCTGCCGCACCGCTATCCCCTGCTGCTGGTGGACCGTATTGTCGAAATGGCGCCCAAGAAGCGAATCGTTGGGCTCAAGAACGTCTCGGTCAATGAGCCTTTCTTCCAGGGGCATTTCCCGGGACATCCCATTATGCCTGGCGTCTTGATCATCGAGGCCATGGCCCAGACAGCCGGAGTGCTCTCCATGCAGATGGTGGAAGATCCAGACTCCAAAGTGATCTACTTCATGACCATCGATAAAGCGAAGTTTCGTCATCCCGTACAGCCCGGCGACCAGCTTCGCCTCGAGTTGGATGTTCTCAAGATTCGCGTGCCCATCATGAAGTTCGAGGGAAAGGCCTTCGTGGGCGACCGGAAAGTGGCGGAAGCACAACTGACTGCCACCATCACCGACAAGTGAATCAATGGGTTGAAGCATAACGGTGAAAAGCTGAAGGCGTCTGGAACCGAAGGGTTCGAGTGGCGCGCGCAAGAGCGGCAACGTAAAACGAAGAGAAGAAAAGGTCATCGATGAAAGTGCACCCGACGAGCATCATGCACCCCGGTGCCCGCATTGAGGACGATGTGGAGATCGGTCCCTTCTGCGTCATTGGGGAGCACGTTCAGATCAGGCGCGGAACGAAGATCAAGTCCCATGTCAGCATCGACGGATGGACCGAGATCGGAGAGGGATGCGCTTTCTATCCTTTCTCATCCATCGGCGAGCCCCCGCAGGATCTTAAGTTCCGGGGGGAGCCGTCGGTCCTGCGGATCGGCCGCAACAATGTCTTCCGGGAGTTCGTGACGCTTAACCGAGGCACCGAAGGGGGCGGCGGCGAGACGGTCATCGGGGATGACAACTTTTTCATGGCCTACTGCCACGTGGCCCATGACTGCCGGATCGGCAATCACGTAGTCATGGCCAACGCCGCGACGCTGGCCGGCCACATCAGCATTGCAGATCATGCGATCATCGGGGGGCTCTCCGCCATTCACCAGTTTGTGAACATCGGGCGATACGCCATCATTGGTGGCGCCTCGGCCGTGCCCAAGGATGTGCCGCCCTTCTGTAACGCCACCGGCAACCGGGCCGTTCTGCGCGGCCTGAACACCGTCGGTCTGAAGCGCCACGGCTTTGCCGAAGCGACGGTGCAGAAGCTCAAACAGGCCTACCGGCACCTCTTTCGCTCCAATCTAATCCTGGAGGAAGCGGCCGAGAAGGCCCGGCAGGAGAGTACCGGTCTGCCCGAGGTAGAGGAACTGGTCCGTTTCGTCCTCCAGTCGAAACGGGGTGTCTGCAAATAAACAATCGCGCTCGTAAAGACACGTCTGGGCGGGCGCGGTTTTGGAAACAGCACAGAGGCGAGGGATGCGGAAGCGAACGCCGGTGGATCTCAAGAAGGTCCGCACCCATGCGATCGGCACGCGAGAAAACAAGGTGGGCGTTGCCCAGTTTGGCCGTCCGAGCCGGAAGGGCGAGGGCTTTTCCAGCTTTCTCGACTCCCTGCCCGACATTCTCGCTGCGCAGGATTTCCGGGCCGTGGTGGACGCGGTGCTGCGGGCCCATCGCGCCGGCCGGCCCGTGGTGATGGCCATGGGGGGTCACGTCATCAAATGCGGACTTTCGCCCATCGTCATCGAGCTCATGGACCGCGGTGTGGTGAGCGCCGTGGCCATGAATGGCGCGGGCTCCATCCATGATTATGAGGTTTCCCTCATCGGCGGCAGCTCGGAAGACGTGGGTGAGGAGATTCGGAGCGGGCGTTTTGGCATGGCCCGCGAGACGGGCGAGGGGATTCTTACCGCCCTGACGCAGGGTACCGCCAAGGGATGGGGCTACGGCGAATCGCTGGGTCGCTTCATCCTGTCACAAAACCATCGGCACAAGGCGTTGAGTATTCTGGCCGCCGCCGCGCGGCACGGAGTCCCCGCCACCGTGCACGTTTCCATCGGCGCGGACATCATCCACATGCACCCGGGCATGGACGGCGCGCTCATGGGCGGGGCCACGTTTCACGATTTCAGACTTCTCTGCTCGGTCGTTTCCGATCTGGGAGGGGGCGGCGTCTTCATGAATGTGGGCTCCGCGGTACTGATTCCCGAGGTGTTTCTCAAAGCCATCAGCGTGGCGCGCAATCTGGGACGGAAGGTCTCCGATTTCGTCACGGTGAATTTCGACATGATCCAGCATTACCGCCCCCGGGAAAACGTGGTCCGACGTCCGACGCTGAAACGCGGCACGGGATATGCACTCACAGGCCATCACGAGATCATGATTCCCCTGCTGGCCCGCGCCATCCTGGAGAGACTATAGCACGGGCTGCAGAGACCGGACGTCCCGTAAAGAGCGAGGTTGCATGACCCACGACGAAATCCGAAAAATCCTTGGGACGGTCCGGAATCGAAAGGTCCTCGTCGTTGGGGATGTCATGGTCGACGAGTACGTCTGGGGACGCATCGAGCGGATTTCGCCGGAGGCGCCCATTCAGGTGGTGGACGTGCAGTCCGAAAATGCACTGCTTGGCGGAGCGGCCAATGTTGCGGGCAATCTCATCGCGCTGAGCTCCCGGGTCTTGCTGGCCGGGGCGGTGGGCAGCGATGACAAGGGGGCCCTGCTCAAGACCCGGCTCCGGGAGGAGGGCGTGCGCATCCAGGGACTCGTCACCGATCCCAAGCGCCCGACCTCCGTGAAAACTCGGGTGATGGGTCAGCATCAGCAGCTCCTGCGGATCGACCGGGAGCAGCGCATCCCCTTGAGCGGGCGAGCCGAGGCCCGTCTGATCAACTACGTGCGCAAGCAGATCCCGTTGTGCGACGGGGTGATCCTCTCGGATTACGGCAAAGGAGTTCTGACCGATGGGGTCCTGGCGGAAACCCTTGCCGAGGCCCGTCGCTGCCGTAAGATCGTCGTGGCCGACCCCAAGCGA
Source organism: uncultured Nitrospirota bacterium (assembly GCA_947259355.1). Taxonomy (GTDB): domain Bacteria; phylum CG2-30-53-67; class CG2-30-53-67; order CG2-30-53-67; family CG2-30-53-67; genus CALZGC01. Next base: position 12,557 of record CAMYMF010000013.1, read on the forward strand.
AAGGACCTGCGGCATTACCGGGGCGTGACTTGTCTCACCCCCAACCGCAAGGAGGCCTCCGAGGCCCTGGGCCTGCCGCTGGAGAATCCCGAGCAGATCCATCGGGCTGCCAGAGAACTGCAGCGACTTCTGAAGAGCCCGGCCTGCCTGATCACCCTGGGGAAAGACGGCATGGCCCTTCTGGATCGGGACGCATTCATCCTGATTCCCACGGTCGCCAGGGAGGTCTTTGACGTCAGCGGGGCGGGCGATACAGTGATTGCCGTCTTCACCCTGGTGGCCGCGGCCGGCCATGACTTTACGACGGCGGCCCACGTGGCCAACACCGCTGCAGGCATTGTGGTCGGTAAGGTAGGGGCGGCGAGGGTCTCGCCGCAGGAAGTGATGGCCTACCATGGGGAGCTCCTCTCCCCGGGCGACGGCAAGATCCTGGAGGCCGCGGAGCTGCGCGACCGGGTGCGGCTCCTACAGGGAGATGGCAAACGGGTTGTCTTCACAAACGGCTGTTTCGACCTGCTGCACGTCGGTCACATTCAATACCTCCAGGCGGCCCGACGACTGGGGGACTGCCTGATCGTGGGGCTGAACAGCGATGCGTCGGTGCGCCGGCTGAAGGGCAAACGGCGGCCGCTGATCTCGGAGGAAGAACGGTCCCATATCCTTGCTGCCCTGGACTGTGTCGATTACCTGACCGTTTTCAATGAAAGCACACCGATGAAGCTGATTCGGACTCTCCGTCCGAACATCCTGGTCAAAGGGAGGGACTATCGCAAGCAGGAGGTCGTGGGCGCGGATTTCGTCGAATCCTACGGCGGCCAAGTGGCCCTTGTGCCGGTGGTACAGGGAAAGTCGACTTCTGAGATCGTGCAACGCATCGTCCAGCGATACGGGGAGCCGCGCGAAAAGCGCGACACCACCCGCCTGCGAAAGGGTGAATCATCATGAACCACGACAAGAAAGAGTCATCGCCCCCCCGGCTCGGTGTCGTCGGCGTCGGCTACCTGGGCCGGCATCATGCCCGGATCTACGCCGACATGGAGGGGGTAAAGCTCGCGGGCGTGGTCGACGTGGATGAAGATCGCGCCGCCAAGATCGGCGGCAAATATGGCGTCCCGCACTATGTAGATTATCGTGACCTCCTCTCTGGGATCGATGCCGTCAGCATCGCCTCACCGACGGTCACTCACTTTGAGATTGCCCGGGATTTTCTGCAGCATGGCATCGACGTGCTGGTGGAGAAACCGATCACGGCGACGCTACCCCAGGCGGAGGAGCTGGTCCGCATGGCCGGCATGCACCAGCGCATTCTGCAAGTGGGCCACATCGAGCGCTTTAACGGAGCCGTCCGTGAACTGGCCCGGCTGGTACGCAACCCCGGGTTCATCGAGGTCCATCGCCTGGGCGTGTTCGTCGATCGCGCCACCGATGTGGACGTCATCCTGGATCTGATGATACACGATATTGACATCATCCTCAGCTTGGTCCGTTCACCCGTCCGGGAGATCCGCGCCAACGGTGTCGCCGTCATCACGCCCAATGTGGACATCGCGAATGCGAGGTTGGCGTTTGAAAACGGCTGTGTGGCCAACGTGACCGCCAGCCGCGTGTCGGCAAGGCCGCAGCGCAAGATGCGCTTCTTTCAGCCCGACACCTATATCTCCCTGGACTTCCAGGCCCAGACCGTCGAGTGTTATCGTCGCGTGGGCGATCCCCGGGGCTACCTCAGCGGCCAAATGCCGAAGATCGTCCGGGAGGAAGTCGCCATTCCCAAGGAGGAGCCCCTGAAGGTAGAGCTGTCCGCTTTCGTGGAAGCCGTCCAAGATCGCCTGCGGCCCATTGTCGGTGGAGAGGAGGGGCTCAACGCACTGCAGGTCGCCACCGACATCCTTGCTGAGATCGGCGAGGGCCCCACGGCCAGCGGACAGGCTTCTGCATCATGAGTGCAAAGCGAATCATGATCATCGTCGGCGAAGCCTCGGGCGATCTGCACGCAGCCAACCTCGTCCGGGAGATCGCCAAGAAAGATGCCGACGTGCGCTTCGTCGGCATCGGCGGAACCCGGATGCAGGCAGCCGGCGTGGCGCTCATCTTTGACAACCACGCCATTGCAGTCACCGGCTTTTCAGAAGTTCTTTCGAAGGCGTGGCAAATCCTGAAGGCGCACCGCGCGGTCAAGAAAACGTTGCGGCAAGAACATCCTGACCTCCTGATCCTCGTCGATTTCCCGGACTTCAACCTGCGGGTGGGCGCGGTGGCGAAGAAGCTGGGCATTCCCATTCTCTATTACATCAGTCCCCAAGTCTGGGCCTGGCGGAAGCAGCGGGTGCATCAGATCCGAGAGCTGGTGGAGAAAATCTTGGTCATTCTTCCCTTCGAGGAAGCACTCTACGGCAACAAGGGGATCTTCGTGGGGCATCCGCTGCTCGATGCCGTTCGGCCAACGCTCTCGCCGTCAGAGGCGCGGGAGCATTTCGGGCTCGCGCCGGAGGAGCGTGTGGTCACCCTGCTGCCTGGCAGCCGCAGCAATGAGATCCGATCGCTGCTGCCCGTCATGCTGGAGGCCGTGGCGCAAATCCGAAAAGAGGTCCCGCCGGTGCGGTTTCTGCTGCCCATCGCCCCCACCCTTACGGAGAGGGAGGTGACGGCCATCACCGGGCGTGCGCCGGTACCCATCGAGACCTTCCCCGGTCAGGTCTACGAGGCCCTGTCCGTGTCGGATTTCGCCATCGTCGCCTCGGGAACGGCCACACTGGAAACGGCGTACTTCGGCGTTCCCATGGTCATTCTCTACCGCATGTCCGCGTTGACGTACTTTCTGGCCAAACGCCTGGTCCGCATCCCTTACATCGGGCTGATCAATATGGTCGCGGGGGAAGGGATCGTGCCCGAGCTGATCCAGGATGCCGTCACGCCCCGGCGGATTGTCGCGGAGGCATTGCAGTGCCTGCAGGATCCTGAACATGCCCGACGGATTTCGACGAGATTGAAGACCGCCATGGCGACGCTCGGTGAACCGGGCGCATCGGCCCGGGCCGCGGGCATTGTGTTGAACGTGATCGGAGAGACCGCATGAAGACCTACCGACGCCTGCTCGGCTTCATGGCGCGCTACAAAGGGTATTTCTTCCTCTCCTTTCTCTGCATGGCGGGGGTGTCCCTGGCGAAGGGGGCGCTGGCATGGGTGGCCGGCCCGCTGGCCCAGGGAATCTTTCTCTCGAAAAAGACATCCATCCTTGCGATCATGCCGGCGGTCATCCTGGCCGTCTACCTTGCCCGAGGCCTGAGCATGTTCGGGCAGGCCTACTTCATGGCTCTCGTCTCCCAGCGTACGATCCGTGACCTGCAGAACCACGTCTACGAACATCTCCTGCGGATGTCGCTCTCCTTTTTTGTCCGTAATCCGACGGGGGTTCTCATGTCGCGCATCACCAATGATGTCGGTCTCGTGCAGCAGTCAGTGTCCAAGGCCCTCTCCAGCCTGATCATGGAGAGCATGACCATCGTGGTCCTCCTAACGATTGCCGTGGTCAAGGACCCCATGATCACCCTCATCTTCGTGGTGGTGCTGCCGCTCTCCACCATCCCGGTGGTCCGCTTCGGCCGAAAACTTCGAAAGATCAGCACCAAGACCCAGGTGAACTTCGGATTGATCAGCTCTTTCCTACACGAAACCATCACAGGCATGCGGATCGTCAAGGCCTTCGGAATGGAGAAGTACGAAAACCGCCGCTTTCGCGACCGGAGCCAGCGGCTCTACAAGACCCGACTCAAGTCAGACGTGGTGCGGGGCGTCTCTGAACCGGTCATGGATCTGATCGAAGGCATCGGCGTCGCGCTGGTCATCTACATTGGAGGCTCGGGCGTCATCCAAGGGCAGATCGACTTCGCGGAGTTTACCACCCTCATGGCCGCCATCATCATGATGTACGCGCCGGTCAAGAAACTGAGCAAGGTGCACTACATGATCCAGGAGGGAATGGCTGCGGCGGACCGGATCTTTCATCTGGTGGACCAGGTACCGGACATTGTGGACAGACCCGATGCCACGGATCTGCCGCGGGTGGCGCGGGGGGTCACCTTTGAAGACGTCTACTTCCGTTACGAAGACAAGATGGTCATCCAGGGCGTCTCTGTCGCGGTAAAGACCGGCGAGGTCGTCGCCCTCGTTGGGCCGAGTGGGGGGGGCAAGACGACCCTGCTCAATTTGATTCCGAGATTCTATGAAGTGACGGAGGGCGCCATTCGGATCGACGGACACGACATCCGGGACGTGAGCCTGGCCTCCCTGCGGCGCCAGATCGCCATTGTCAGTCAGGAAACAGTCCTTTTCAACGACACGGTACGCAACAACATCGCTTACGGCCTGGAGGAGATCCCCGACGCAAAGATCGTTGCAGCCGCGCAGGCCGCCAACGCCCATGCTTTCATCAAAGAACTGCCACAGGGGTATGACACCGAAATCGGCGAGAGTGGTTTGACGCTCTCTGGCGGACAGCGCCAGCGGCTCTCCATTGCCCGGGCCCTTCTCAAAGATGCCCCCATTCTCATTCTCGATGAAGCCACCTCCGCGCTCGACACGGAATCGGAGCGGATTGTCCAGGAGGCCATCAATCGACTGATGCAGGGCAGAACCACCTTCGTCATCGCCCACCGCCTCTCGACCATCCTCGACGCCGATCGGATTCTGGTCATTCAGGACGGTCGCATCGTCGAGAGTGGCCATCACGCCGCACTGATAGAGCAAGACGGGCTCTACAAGCAACTCTATGACAGACAGTTCGGGGACGCGCCGGCGCCTGTCGAGGGTCATTCCGGATGAGTCTCCAGAGGATGGTGGATGTTCTGCTCCCCCCCGTAGCTTCCCTGCTGATCAAACTGGTCGCGCTCACCCTGAAACTGGAAATGGTGGGGCGGGAGCATCTGGAGCGGCTCCGGAAGGAGAAACAATCCGTTCTCTTCGCGTTCTGGCATAATCGGCTCCTCTACGTCTGTTATTTCCTGCGCGGGGAGAACCTGACGATGATGATCAGTCAGAGCCGGGACGGAGAACTCATCGCGCGCGTCGCCCGTCATTTCGGCATCGCCTCCATCCGCGGCTCATCGTCCAAGGGCGGATTGCGGGCCGTGGCCGACCTGGCGGGGATCCTGACGCAAGGCGGAAACGGAGGCATTACGCCGGACGGCCCCCGAGGTCCCAAGTATAAGGTGCAGATCGGCGCCCTGCTCGCAGCGAAGAAGGCGGCGGTCCCGATCCTCCCGGTCTCCATCAGTTTCAACCGCCAGAAGATTTTCAACAGCTGGGACCGCTTTCGCTTTCCGCTGCCCTTTGCCCGGGCTGCTCTGGTATTCGGAGACCCCTTTGTCGTGCCGAACAACGCGCGGGGCGAAGCACTGGAACGGCTCCGGGGCGAGTTGGAAGGCCGGCTGAAGCAGGTCACCGAGCAGTCCGATCGCTACTTCGACAGTGATTGAACGATTCTTCTGAGCAGGGAAACCGCGACGTGTTCTTCGTCTACAACATCCTGATCACCCTCCTGGCTGTGGCAGCGTTGCCCTGGTTTCTCGTCAAACTTGTTACCACCGCAAAATACCGACAGGGAGTGGGGCAACGTCTCGGGTTTCTTCCCGTGCCCCTGCTGCAGCCCATCGCGGGATCCAAACCGATCTGGGTGCATGCCGTGTCCGTTGGTGAAACGATCGCCGCGGCCTCGCTGATCCGGGAATTGCGTCGCCAGTACCCTGCTCGCAAAATCGTTCTGAGCACTGTCACTGCGACGGGTAACCGAACGGCCCGGACGCAGGTCCCCGATGCCGATACCGTGATCTTCTTCCCATTCGATCTGCCCGGCGTCGTCCATCGGGTTCTCCGGAAGATCAACCCCGTCCTCTTCATTCTAATTGAGACGGAGATCTGGCCCAACTGCATTCGGCTGCTGCACAGGCGCGGTGTGCCGATCCTCATTGTCAACGGCCGTATCTCAAAGAGTTCTTATCGGGGCTATCGGCGTATTCGCTTCATGATGAAACGGGTGCTGCCTCGCATCAGCGCCTTTCTCATGCAGACCGAGGAGGACGCGCAACGGATCATCGCCCTCGGCGCACCCCCGGCCCATGTCCAGAACGCAGGCAATATCAAGTTCGACCGGCACGTGCTCCCCCTGGGGGAGATGGAGCAGCTGGCCATTCGACGGGACTATTTTCTACCGGAGGAAGGTCCTATCCTGATTGCCGGGAGCACTCATGACGGTGAAGAGGGTCCTCTCATGGAGAGTTATCTGCAACTCAGACACACCTACCCCGATCTGGTCTTCATCCTGGCGCCGAGACACCCCGAGCGGGCTGTGGAGGTGGAAGCGCTTCTTCAAGCCCGGGGGCTCACCTACCAGAAGCGGAGCCGCCCTCAGGCCGGTCGGGCGGTTCTGCTCCTCGATACGGTCGGTGAGCTCATGCGGCTCTACGGCATCGGCACCGTGGCCTTCGTCGGCGGCAGCCTCGTCGCCGCAGGCGGACACAATATCCTGGAACCGGCCATCTACGGTGTGCCCGTGGTATTCGGACCCCATATGGAGAACTTTCCCGAAATCACGGAGGTCATGATCGATCACGGTGCAGGCCTGCAGGTGAAAAAGGCTGAGGGGCTGAGCGCCGCCGTTGGGGAACTGCTGGGAAACGATACCCGGCGCCAGGCCATGGGAGACGCTGGCATGGCGGTCATCCGGAACAATCAGGGGGCCCTGGAAAGAAATCTTGCCGTGGTGGGCGAGTTGCTGATGGAGTAGGACCCGATGTCATGCGAGCCCGTTCGCCGAAAACGTCTCGATCCCGAGCATCCGAGCATGAAGAAGCTTCAGGCCTTTCTCGTTCCGCTCTCCCCGCTGTATGGCCGTGTCATGGCGCTTCGGGCCGCGCTCTACGCCGGCGGCTGGCTGACATCTCGGCGCCTGCGCCGTCCCGTGGTCTGCGTCGGGAACCTCACCACCGGCGGCAGCGGCAAAACGCCCCTGGTCATCAAGATTGCCGTTGAGCTCTCCCGGCACGGACTCCGCCCGGTTATTGTCAGCCGTGGTTATGGGAGGGCGAGCGAGGCAACGGTGCACGTTGTCGCCGACACGGATGCGGTCTTGCTCGACCCTCAGGAGGCCGGTGACGAGCCTTATCTGATGGCGCAAAAGCTCCCGGGCACGCCTGTGGTGGTCGGCAGCGATCGGTTCGCCGCAGGACAGGAAGCCCTGCGGCGTTTTGACAGCGACGTGCTGATCATGGACGACGGCTTTCAGCATCTGCGGCTGCGCCGGGATGCAGATATTCTGCTCCTCGATGGGACTGAATTTCGCACAGAAGCACGGTGCCTCCCGGGCGGGAACCTGCGGGAGGGACCTGCGGCCGCGGAGCGGGCGGATCTGATCGTCCTCACCTGCAACCCCTCGCGCGAAACCACAGAGGCCCTTCACCGGTGGGCGCCGCAGGTCCCCGTCCACCGAGCCCGATTCAACACCCCTTTTGTACACAGCCTCCCCGACGGCGAACGAAGTCCTGCCGCTATCCTGCAAGGAAAAATCGTAGCTGCCTTTGCAGGCATCGCCCGACCGCAGCGCTTCTTCGCAAGTCTGCAGCAAATCGGCGCACGTGTAGCTCTCACCAGATCCTTCCCGGACCACCACGCCTACAGACCGGCCGAGTTGGATACGCTGCAGCGCGACGCGCAAAACGCGAGGGCCCAATTTCTGGTCACCTCTGAAAAAGACGCCGTCCGTCTCCCCCACTGGCAACCGCCGATGCCACTGCTCGCACTGGAACTCTCGGTCACCCTCGACGATGAGGATCACTTCCTGAGCCGACTGATTGGGCTGATCCGCGGCGGCACCGTCCGTTGACATTGTGGCCGCTCGATTTTTCTATTCCATTGCACCCGTGGTTCCGCTATAGTGAGCGTCTGATCGCACACCCAGCATCGCGAGGCATGGATGAAACGGGCTGCAGTATTTCTGGACCGTGACGGCACCATCAATGAAGAGGTGGGCTACCTGCGCGAGCCCGGCGCGCTCATACTCATCGACGGGTCCAGCGAGGCCGTCCGGCGAATCAATGAGGCCGGATTCTCCGCGGTACTCGTGACAAACCAGTCGGGCATTGCCCGAGGCTATTTCACGGAAGCGATGCTTGAAGTGATTCACGCGCGACTCTGTGCTGCACTGGCGGAGGTCGGCGCCTGTCTTGATGGCATCTATGTCTGCCCCCATCATCTGGAAGGATCCGTCGCGGCCTATACGCGCAAGTGCGATTGCCGCAAACCGCAGACCGCCTTGGTGAAACAGGCCGCGCGGGACCTCAATATCGAGCTGTCCGACTCTTACATGGTGGGGGACCATTTCAAAGACATCGAGCTGGCCAGAAACAGCGGGATGCGTTCGGTCCTGGTCTTAACCGGACACGGACAGGAGGAATGGGACCGAGCCGATGCCGTCATGCGCTCTTGGCCCGATTACGTGGCAGCCAATCTTTCGGGAGCCGTCGACTGGATTCTGGCGAATCGAAATCGATCTGCTCGGCAGTGACGAGGGATAAAACATACTGCCTGTATGTCGCGGGGACAAAGGGTGAAGCATACCACAAGATACCGCAGCGTGAGGCCACCCGAGGTGGCATAGATAAAGTGAAGCGGGGCATGCGACCCGCCAGAGCAAAGCGGAGGCGGAGGAAAGCATAACGCCGCAGATGCGCTTTTGACGAAGCCGCGGCACAGTCAAAAGATGCAGATGCAAGGCGCACAAGCCGCGAAGAGTGAGGCGTACTATAGGTACGTCGCAGCGACGAGCGGTGCCGTGCAACGTAGCAGATGCGCTCTTGACGAAGCCGCCCGCGGCACAGTCAAAAGATGCAGATGCAAGGCTTGCAAGCCCTGAGGAGTGAGGCGTACTGTCCGTACGCCGCAGCGACAAAGGGCGTCGCATAACGCCGCAGATGCACTTTTGACGAAGCCGCCAGTAAGGAGGAGACGATGGCGCTCAACAAAGACCTACTCAACATCCTGGCCTGCCCCAAGTGTAAGGGGGACCTGACACTGACGGAGGCCGAAGACGGGTTGATCTGCCATGCCTGTAAACTTCGCTACCCTATCCGGGATGAGATTCCCGTGATGCTGATTGATGAGGCCGAAGCGATCGAGGGGTAGTCGAAACCCAGTGAGAGCATTCCGACCATGACCGAAAGCGCGCAGAACATCCTGATCCGGGGGGTCAACTGGATCGGTGATGCCGTGTTGACCATTCCCGCCATGCGGAGCGTGCGACGCCGTCTGCCCAACAGCCGCATCACCCTGCTCATCCAGGAACCGCTGGACCAGCTCTTCGCAAGTTTCTCCGCGGTGGATGGTGTCCAGAGTTTCGTGGTGCGCCCCGGGATACGGGGACTTGCAGACCGCGTCGCACTCGCGGGACAGCTCAGACGGGAGCACTTCGACCTTTGTCTGATTCTTCCCAACTCCTTTGATTCGGCGCTGGTACCGTTTCTCGCCGGGATTCCTGAACGGATAGGTTTCGACCGGGATGGACGGGGGCTCCTCTTGACGCAGCGGATTGCACCGGTCTTGAAAGGGAGCGGTCAGCATCAGGCCAGAGACTATCTGACCCTGCTGGCCCCCTTCGGCTCGGCTGACATCCCGCTCAACTGCCATCTGGAGATCGATTTGAAGGCCCGGCAGTGGGCTGAAAAGACCCTGGCTTCTCTGCGCCGGACCGTCCAGGGGCCGCTCATCGGCTTCAGCCCAGGCGCCGCGTTTGGTCCGGCGAAGATGTGGTTCCCCGAGCGGTTTGCCGGTCTCGCCCGTCGCCTGTGCGGTGAGCGGCAGGCCGGGGTGGTGCTGGTGGGAGGGGCATCGGAGAGAGCCCTCTGTGAGGAGATCGGTGCATCGGTTCACGGCCCCGCTCTCAATCTCGCGGGGCAGACGAGCCTGCCCCAATTGGCTGGATTGCTGGCGCAGTGCGATCTGTTCGTCTCCAATGACTCGGGACCCATGCATCTGGCATCGGCCGTCGGCACACGGGTGGTCGCGATCTTCGGTTCCACCGATCCGGCGGCCACCGGCCCGCTCGGTCCGCACGAAATCGTGAAGAAAGAGTGTGAGTGTGCTCCCTGCTGGGAGCGGGTCTGCCCGCGGGGCGACACCCTCTGTATGCAGCGCATCGAGGTCTCCCATGTTCTGCAGGCGGTAGACCGACTGCTCCCGCGGCAGCGAGAGGTTCGTCCATGACCGAGTTGAGCATCGTTGTCGTGAGCCACGACTGCAGGGAGCTCCTCCTGGAATGCCTTCAATCGGTGCTCCGCGCAGCGGAGGCCCTCGCCCTGGAGATCCTTGTCATTGACAACGGCTCGCAAGACGGCAGCGCCGATGCCGTATGCTCCCAATTCCCCCAGGTCCAACTCATTCGCAACGAGAGCAACCTCGGCTTTTCGCGGGGTTGCAATCAGGGGCTGCGACGCGCAGTGGGGCGGCACCTCCTCCTGTTGAGCCCCGCCGTCGAAATCGATCCGGGCGCGCTGGCAGCCATGACCTCCTTCCTGGAGAGTACGCCCGACGCCGGTGCCGTGGGTGCACAACTGAGGGACGGAGACGGACGGGCCCGAAGGAGTGCCGCCGTCTTCCCAAACCTCCGGACCGAACTGACCCAGGGAACTTTCCTGGCGCGGCTGTTCGCCAAAGGCGATGGGCCTGGCGAGACAGCGCCGTCGGGCCCCACGGAGGTGGACGCTCTGAAAGGGGCCTGCATGATGACGCGGCGGGAGATCGTTCAAGCGGTGGGTTATCTGGATGAAGGCTACTTCCTCGATCTAGCGGAGACGGAGTGGTGTCTGCGGGTGCGCCAAAAGGGCCGGCAGATCCTCTTGCTGCCGCACGTACAGATCATTCACCATCTGGAAAAAGTCCCAGGTCTAAATCCAGCGATTTCCCTCATGGACTACTATCGGTCCCGGTATCGCTATTTTGCGCAGCACCATTCTGGTCGAGACGCCGCACTGCTCCGGGTCGGCCTCTTTGTGAAACTCTGCCTGCAGTGCACGCAGTCTTTGCTGATGGTACTGGGCACGCTCTTCTTGCACCGGCGGGAAAGGGCGCGTCTGAAGCTGAGAGGGAGGTTGCTGGCATGGCACCTCAGGGGGTGCCCGGTGCCGCAGATGGATCCTGCCCGGTAATGGCCGACGCGCAGACGGCGGCCGTTCGTCTCCGCCGAACCCGCCTGTTTCACGCCTTGGTTTCAGGTGCCCGGGAAGATTTACGGCTGGGATCCCTGGGGGTTCGAGAGAAGCTGCTCCGCATCCTCCGAGGACAAGAGCGACTGAGTCATCGTAGAGAGCTGTTGCTCCATCTCGTTCATCATCCGGGGCATCACCACTTTTTTTAGACCGACGTAGGCGCCCGCCGTCAACACGGCGAAGACCGCGAGCGTGACCATGGCGGGCCGCAGCGTCGGCACGCTTCGCTCCTCCGGTTCCTCCTTGAATGCGAGATAACCCAGCAGGATCAGGAAGAGCGGGGGCAGCAGGATGAGCAGACCCCACCATCGGCTGATCCAGAGATTCCCACAGATTCGGATCCAGAGCACCACGAAGAAGAAGAGATCGAAAAGCACGACGACAAAAAGAAGGAGCGACAGGATCGTACTCGTCGAGAACCCCGGGATGTAGCTCAGCAGCGGCGCCAGGAGGGGAAGACTCCACCAGATTGAGAGCCCGGCGGCCTGAACCGTGGGGATAAAGTTCACCGTCGGGATCCAGGACAGCCATGGATGGGGCACCTCTAGTTTGCGACAAATGAGATAGAGCGAGAGGCTGTAGAGCAAATGGACGAAGAGCCCCAGGGCCACCACCGCAGTAAACAACTTGGCACTCATCATTTGAAAAAGTCCCATCTGCGGCGATGCGAACCACCCCGCCAGTTGCTGTTGCATTTCCTCCGGACTCGGCCCCTCTTCGCTGGGCACGGAAGCAGCGCTTCCCATGGCCGCCGCAAGATTCCGGGTGAGCTCCTGGAGTGCCGCGTCGGCTTCGGGTGGCAGGATCGGTTCCTTCACCCGTTCGATTCTGCGCTCGATTTCCTTGACGTCAATGGCTTCCACCGGCGTTTCAGTTCCGGTCTGCTCCGGGGGATAATCGGTCAGGTGCACCTCCCCTTTGCTGTCCGTCCATTTGTAAACCGTCTTGGCATCCACGGGCTTTTCAAAGAGAAGAAAAACAAGGAACAACATCCAGATCATGCACGCAATTCGGGGAGGTTTCATGGGGTGCCCATCCTCGCTGAGGGTTTTATCGGTATACTTAAAGTATAAGTCACGCTCCCCGTTTCTGTTAATTCTTTTTTTCAAAAAAAGGTGACTGCTCAGGTTGCTTCTATTTTTCCGCAGGACAAGGCATGAGAAGCGGAAAACCGGAGGCGTATTTTTCATACGTTGAGGATTTGAGCACCACAACACCTCAAGATACTTTGTTTTAGTATCCGCCGAAGGTGGCATGAATTGTCTAAAGCGAGTCACGCGACGCTCCGTAACTTTGTTGCGGAGCGGAAAGCGTAACGCAGTCATGCGGGAAAAGAGAGGTGAACGGAGTCGTTATCGGGTAGGCGGAGGGCTCACGCCCTCCGTCCTCCCACACAAAAAAAGGGAATGCCCTCTGGTGGGGGCATTCCCTATCATGATGACGGCGCCGCACGATGGCTTCCGTGCGGTCCGCCGGGGGGCCGATGGCTAGATCCGCATCCCGCCGTCCACTTCGAGCACCCGGCCCGAGAAGAAATCATTGCTGATGATAAACTGAGCGGCTTGGGAGATTTCCTCCATCCAACCCAAGCGGCCCATGGGGATTTTTCGCACGATCTTTTCGAGAAGGTCCGGCCGTATCTTCTCCACCATTTCGGTGCTGATATAACCGGGTGCGATGGCTCCGACGCGAATGCCGTAACGGGAGAGTTCCTTGGCCCAGGTCACGGTCATGGCGTCCACCGCCGACTTGGTCGCCGAGTAATTGGTCTGTCCCAGGTTCCCCGCCCGGCTGATGGAAGAGATATTGATGATCACACCTCTCACGTCGTGTTTCACCATCTGATAGGCCGCCTCCCGACCGCAGAGAAAGACCCCGGTGAGATTCACTTTGACGACTTTTTCCCAGTCGGAAAAATCAAATTTCTTAATCTTGCCCGCTTTGCTCTTGATGAGCAACGCGTCCGCCGTGATGCCCGCATTGTTGATCAACACGTGGGGGGCCCCATGTTCCGCTGTATAGCTTTCGAAGAACTCCTCCACCGCTTGTTCGCGGCTTACATCCACGACCTTGCCGGGAATACCATACTTTTCTTGCAGCGCGTCCAAGTTCTCCTGGGACAAATCGATTGCATAGGGCTTCGCGCCGAGCTGCTTCATGTCCACTGCGTACTGCCGCCCCAGACCTCGGGCGCCCCCTGTAATGACGATATTCTTTCCCGCAATGTCCACGGAGTTACTCCCTCCTTTCCAGATCCGAGAATATCGGCCTGCCTTCCCCCCATGGGGAAGGATCTATTCACTGCGCTCCCCCGGCCCCGGCCGTGCGCTGACCGCCAATGATGGGGAGCGATGCAAGCCCAACAGAGACACTTCTCTGGGGCGTTATTTTTCGGAACAGTGTGACGAGAGTTCCCGTGCTTATCGCGCCTCCGAGCGTAGGGACTCCCTCTATTTCCCAGTTCAACTTGCGATGGACCTCGACCAACTGCACTGCAAGGCCTCATTCACCGCTATGCGCTGGTGCCTCCGACAGGGGGCTGTTTTTTCTCAAGAGCCCCCGCGATGCGTGGATCGGCCGGCGTGGCATCCGCCATAGCCATGGAGCCGCTTTCACGAATCTCCACTGGACGGGCGATGAAGCAGATCCGATTTACATCTCTCCATCACAGATGCTTCACCCCGCTCAGAGCCGTCGTAAGGGCCGGCCGGTGGACCGGCGACAACGCACGCGCAGCTCTGGCGAAAGAAGGTGTGTAGAGGCGGAGAGATCTTCCACCCCTACACTGATCTAGATGCACGCTTAGCTTTGAGCCTTGAACATCTCTTGGACCTTCTTGAAGCCGTCTTCCATTGCCTTGCGGTACGCGTCCTGACCCTTCTTGGCGTTGGCGATGAAGTCGTTGACCATTTTCAGAGCATCATCCTGGACCGACTTGCCCTGCTGAATCATCTCCTTGAGCATCTTTTCGTTCATGTCCTGGATTTTGGTGACATTATCGAAAGAGGCTTCAAAAGAGTTCTTCATCAACTTCAGCATTTCATCGCTTGCACTTTTCGGATCAAAAAGAAACCCGGCCTTCTTAGGCGCCGCCATACAATCACCTCCCTTCCCTAGAGAATTTTCCCCGACCGCGTTTGCGCGATCAGTCTGCACGGGCCGCGTCGGCCGTGCCGCTCCAGTCTTTTAATCCTCATCGCCGATGGAGCCAGTCGGCAATGGCCGGGGCCAGTTCCTTCTGGCTCTTGGACCCGACGAAAACACCGATATGCCCGCCCTTGAATTCGTAAAGCTCTTTGTCCTTGCTCCCCACAAGATCATTGAGGGGTTTGGTCGAACTGGGCGGAACGATGTGATCTCCCACGGCATAGATATTGAGCAGCGGCATGGTCACCTGCTTCAAATCGACTTTTCGGCCGCCCAGTTCCAACTCTCCCTTAACCAGCTTGTTGTCGCGGTACAGGTCGTTGAGGAATTGCCGCAAACATTCCCCCGCCTGGGCGGGGCTGTCAAAGATCCACTTCTCCATGCGGATGAAGTTCAGCAGCTGCTCCTTGTCCTGCATGGCATCGAGCATGCCCATGTACTTCGTGAGATTGAGGGTGAAGGGCATGAGCATCAGAAATCCCGCATTCAGCAAGTCGCCGGGGACCAACCCGTAGGTGTCCACCAATCTGTCGCCATTCATCTTCTTGGACCAGCTGAAGAGCAGCGCGTCGTCGGGGGAAAAGTCGATGGGTGTGACCAGTGTGACGAGATTTCTCACGTTCTTCGGATGAAGGGACGAATAGATCGTACAGAACGTGCCTCCCTGGCAGATCCCCATCAGGTTAATTGCCTTGCTGCCGCTGCTCTCCCGCACGAAATCGACACAGTCGCTGAGATACTCGTTGATGTAGTCGTCCAGGGTAATGTAGCGATCCGCCGGCGTCGGATACCCCCAGTCAATGATGTACAAATCGATCCCATTGTCCAACAGCTTACGCACGAGACTCCGGTCGGGCTGCAGGTCGAGCATATAGTAGCGGTTCACCAGCGCATAGACCATGAGCACGGGCGTCTTGCAGGTCGCCTTCTTCTCGGATTGGTACCGATAGAGCCGGACCTTGTCCACCTCGAAGACCAGCTCCTTGGGCGCCGTGCCCACATCGACCTCTTCGATCTCCGTCAGGGTCTCGGCCGCCCTGAGGAGTTTGACATTCAGCTCCCCGATTTCCTTTACCATGCGTTTGGCATCGAATGCTGCGAAGGTCTCGTTCATTTCTGCCCCTCCTTTCTGCCTGCCTTCTTGCGCGTCACCGTTTTCCCGGGGGAGGCAGTCTTCTTCTTTTTCACGGCAGGCCTTGCGGCTTTCGCAGCGGTCCTCCGGGTGGGCTGTTTCTCTTCCATGGCGCTTACCCGGCGCTTCAGCGATGCCATCTCCTGCTGCATCCCGATCATCCCGGCCCCCACCTTCTTCAGCTCCCGCAGGCTCTTCTTGATGGTATAAATCGTCTTATAGATATCGTCCATTTCGGAGCGCAGGGCGACGGGGTAGTCTGAGAGGAACAGCTCCATCAGTTTGTAAAAATGGCTTCGCACATCGAGGGCGGCGTCGAGGACCGAACCCTGAAGCCGTGCAAAATCCTCTGTTTTGAAGAGGGCAAGATACTCCTTCTCCTGCACGGAGGTCCACAGCTCAAAGAAGTCTTCAAAACCTGCGACTTCGCCATTGCTTGTGAGCTTTTCGGCACAGGCGCCGACAACTTTTTCCATGGCCCGCTGTCCGGTGGAGACAATGGTGTGCTGGTACTCCGTGTTTCTCGCGAGAAATACGGCATATTTGTCGAGCGTCTTGAGCAGCAACTCGATCTGCTCCCGGTCTTTACCGACGGCCGGGATCTTGAAGGCCTTGCCGAAAGTGCTGTCAAAAGCGGCGTAGACATTGTGAAGGATCTCCATGCTTGCGTCGGCATCTCCTGCGGCCATCCCTGTCAGTGCATCCACATTCTTTGCCATGGCCTCGGACCAGGGCCTCAGCAGGAGCTCCCCTTTGGCCCCCCAGGTTTCCACGAGACTCGAGGCCTGGGTCACAAACTCATTGAGGGTTTCCGCGGCACGGAAGCCGAAGATTTTGTTGAGCAGCTCCGCGTATTTCGATGGATCAAATACATCCTTGAAGGCGTCCCCCGACAGGGCCCTTTCCTGAAGGGCTTTCACCATGGGCGCCCAGTATTCGTAAAGCCAGACGTAGGTGTCGGCCGTGCCGAAGAGCTTCGACATGGTGTCCTGCGTCGCCGAAAGGGGATTGCTGTTCAGGACGCTGTCAAAGTACTTTCCAAAGGTCTGCCGCCAATGCCGATAGAGACCGAAAAGATCCGCGGCATCCGAAGTAGCGCCCGCGGCAAGATCGATCCCGCGCAGCGCCTGCTGAAATTTCTCCGTGACATCCGTCCACGTGTCAAAATAATCTTTCTGGCTTTTCACCCACGCATCGAACACCGATGCATTCTTGTCTGCCGATTTGCCCATCTGATCCCTCCCGCTCCGTTGGGCGTCGCCCCAAGCGGCATGCCCCCTATGGACCCGTTGCCCCCGACTGTGAGCAGCCCGTGATCCGTCTCGGAAATCCTAGGATTTATCCTGAGGCGGTTTGAACAGCTCGATAAATCCCTTGGCCATCTCTTTGCTGAGGGCCATCTGTTTTTCCATCACAGTTGTCCAGGCCTGCTGAACTTTCGCGCTTCCCTCGGAGAAGACCTTCAGGTTCAACTCCTTCATGGTTTGTTTGAGCGCCTCATTCTCTTTCTTGAGCGCCTCGTTTTCCTTAACCGCTGCATCGTATTTCTGCTTGGGAACGAAACCGAGGCCTGAGTAAAAAGAGGCCATTTGCTCGAACATCTCCGAAGCTTGGGGGTGCAGCTTCTCCTTCTCCGCACTCTGATGCCAGAACTTCCGGGCCGCTTCCAGCCCTTCCTGCTGCATCTTTACGAAAAAATCGAAGAACCCTTTTTGATACTGCGGATCGCTCCAGAGATCCATGATTTTCCGGATGATCTCTTCGTTCATCTGCCCCTCGTGTAGCGTACCACCCTCTCGCCGTCACGGCGAGACGGTAGTCTTTTTACGCAGAATACTCGAATACCGTTGATTGCAAAAGTGAAATGGCGGAAAACGGTTCCGCCATTTCCCCAGTCCTCTTTGCTGCCGGCTTCGGCCTACAGCATTTCCTCGACCTTCTTGAATCCGTCTTCGACGGCCTTCTTGTACTCGACGCGCCCCTTCTTGGCGTTCTCGATGAATCCGTCGACCATCTTGTAAGCCTCGGATTGTGCCTCTTTGCCTGTGTCGTACAGATTCTTCCAGATCTTCACGTTGAGATCCTGAATCTTGACAGCGTTCTCGAAGGCCGTCTCGAAGGAAAACTTCATCAGTTTGAGGTAGTCCTCCCCCAGCGTTTTCGGGAAGAGACCCGCGTCCGGTGTGGTGGTGGTTTTGGTGCTCATGGTTCATCTCCTTTTTGGTTTATGAATGAATGGTTTGTGTACAACCAAGCCCTTGCCGGACCTGATCCTTGAATAGCCTCTATTTCGTCTGGTCGTCGTCCGACTCTTCGCCGGCGCCCCTGCCAGAGGGCCCGGGACCGGGGCCTCCCGGATAGAGAGACTGCCACCAGTTGAACATCCCCTTGCTGAACATTTCCATGTCCGACATCGACACAAACTGTTTCAGCCATATCCCGAGAAAACCGAAGTAATTCTTCAGATCCCAGCCGGCATTCACGGCGAAAGGGAGCACCCGGTTGAGGTCTCTAATGTAGGATCGCAGCACATAGGCCACATTGATATCCGGATCACCGAACTTACTGAGATGTTCTTTGAGTTTCTCGTACTCTTCTTCGTCCAGTCTCAATGTGATCGCCTTGAGCGCCACCGTGACCTCCTTTCCAGTTGTATTTCAAAACGTGGACTAAATGTAATACATGTGTAATACGTTTGTCAAGCCCCTCTGCTCTTTTTTTTTAAAAAAAATTTTTCAGCATAACCGATTGATTTCAATGATTAAATCGAGAATCCAGCGCTGCGAGGCGTCGGGATGGCAGCTCATTCGAGCCCATTTTGACCGTATCAAGCGGTGAAAAAGGGGCCCGCAGGCGCCTCGGGAAACATCACGGTACCGATCCCTGTGACTGGTGGACGGTGGCGACGGTAACCCGCCTGGCACCAAGTCCTCGCAGAAGCTCCAGAAGCGAAACCATGGACTGCACCGAGGCGGCCCGATCGGCGCGAATCTCGATGGGCCTCTCCAGAAGGAGTGCCCTGCGCTGTGAAAGCTCCGAGGCCAGCGTCTCCAGTGTAAAGAGGCGCCGCTGGAAAACTACGGTGCCGTCGGCCCGAAGCACCAAGACCGTTTCTTCTGCGGCGCCGCGGACATGCACCTTCTTGGTCACCGGCAGATCGACCTTGATCCCCTCCTGGGCGACAAAACGAGAGGTGAGCATGAAGAAGATCAGTAGGAGAAACACGATGTCAATGAGGGGGGTAATCGCCAGTTGCAGCGGCTCGCGGCCTTTGCGCGAATCCCGCTCCGCCCCCTTAGGCCGCCACATCTTTCAACTCCTTTCGCAGCCCGGACAGCGCCATCTCCACCCGGTCCACCCGGGCCTGAAACAGATGGTGAAAGAGCAGGCAGGGAATGGCCACCGATAGCCCGGCCGCGGTGGTGAGGAGGGCCTCCCAGATCCCCCCGGCGAGGAGGGAGGCACTAACGTTGCCGCCGTGAAGCTCTATCTGCATGAATGATTTGATCATCCCAACGACCGTTCCCAAAAGACCAAGCAGGGGGGACACACCGGCCACGGTCGCCAGGCCGCGCAGAGAAACCTCCATTCGGCTGATGAGTCGGTCGCCCTCCTGGTCCAGGGTGGCCTCCAATGCGTCGGCACCCTTTGCTTCGGCTTGCCGCAAAGCCTGAGCCATGACAGCAGCACCCGCCGTGTCCGAGGCATCCAGAACCGCCAGCGCTGCGTCCCGGTTTCCCTGGGCCAGTAGCAGACGCACCTCTTCGGGAACGCGAAAGCCCCGGAGTCGAAGCCTGCGATAAGTGTAGAGCCGTTCGAGGATCAGCGTCAGCCCGATGATGGAACAGAGCACGATGGGAATCATGAGAATCCCCCCGCGGGCAACGAAACCGATCCACATCTCCGGAATGAGTTCGGGCATGGCCTCCTCCCATGACCCGGGCAAGGAAAGTGCACGCAGCGACCGACAGACTGCACGCCCGCGGAGCCCCCCTCCTCCTGTCTCTCTACCTCTACACGTAAACACCGCCGCCGCAGATTGTCAATTCCCCACACCCCGCCGGCTGGCACGCCTCCGCGTGGAGTTTGCCGCCGCCACCTCCCTCTGGTACTGTTACAGGCGGGAAACCGGCATCCCTAACCGAAGGCGAGCCACAGTGCGCACACCGCGCCGCTCCCGCGGGCAGGAGGTTCATCGGTGGGCTTCTATACAAAGGTCATTCTCCCCAGCTTTTATGACTATTTGATGGCTTCTCCTGCGCGGGAGAAGGCTCGGCAGTCGCTACTGGCAGGCGTGCAAGAGGCGGTCTTGGAGGTCGGTTTCGGAACGGGCTTGAATCTGCCTCATTACCCGGAACAGATCCGTCAAATCACCACAGTGGACATCAACCCCGGCATGACCGCCAAAGCGCTCAAGAGAATCCAGAGCTCTCCCATCGCCGTGAACACGCACCTGCTCGACGGCGCGCGCCTGCCCATGGCGGATCTCACCTTTGACAGCGTCGTGACGGCTTACACCCTCTGTTCCATCGCGCAGGTGGAGACGGCTCTTGGGGAAATCCACCGGGTCCTCAAACCGGGAGGCCGTCTCTTCTTTCTGGAGCACGG
Organism: uncultured Nitrospirota bacterium; assembly: GCA_947259355.1. Taxonomy (GTDB): domain Bacteria; phylum CG2-30-53-67; class CG2-30-53-67; order CG2-30-53-67; family CG2-30-53-67; genus CALZGC01. The sequence continues at coordinate 32,693 of CAMYMF010000013.1, forward strand.
CGTGAGCCCTGATCCCGGGATCCGGCGCTGGCAAGAGCGTCTCAACGGTATTCAGAGAGTTATTGCGGCGGGATGTCACCTGAACCGCAACATCAAAGCCCTCATTGCGGCGCAGTCCTTTGAGCTGGTGTCGTGTGAGGAGTTCTACATGGCGGGGGACCCGAGGACGCACGGCTACACTTATCAGGGCATTGCCGCGAAACCAGCCTGACACCGGGGCGCAGGAGTCCCCCCGCAGACGCCTCAGCATGCCTGCCGGTGACCGGTTGTCTTGTAAGGAGTCTACAAGTGCTAGCCCGAATATTGCATGAGAAAGTCTATTACGAGGCGCTATTCGGGCTAAAGCCCTTTGGAGAAGGAGACGAAGAAGGTGACGCCGCCTTTGTCTCTTGCGGCCGTCCAGACGCGCCCTTGATGCTGCTCCGCGATCTCCTTCACGATGGCAAGACCGAGTCCCGTTCCGGCAATGGCCCGGGAGGCCGCCGGTCGCTTGAACAGCCGGAAGATCTTTTTCGAATCGGCTTCACCCACACCGACACCGTCATCCGTCACGGAGAAGATGTGACACCGATCGGAGGACTCGTAGCCGACGCGAATCTCGCTTAATGCGTCACCGGCATACTTGAGGGCGTTGTCCACCAGGTTCCGAAAGACGCGCAGCAGCGAAAGCGTGTCGGCCCGTATTTCGGGAATCTCGGCCGGTTCGATCCAGCGGATGTGGCGCAGACTCAGCTGCGCATAGAACTCCTGGCGGATGATGTGAAGGAGCTCCTTGGGCTTGACCGGCTCGATCCGCAGCGGCGACTCGCGGGTCGAGATGTACAGATTGATCGTCTCCACCAGTTGAGCGATCCGCTCGGAGGAATTGACGATCTGCTCACAAATTTCCCGATTGCGCTCGTCGAGGGCCGAGCTGCAACGCTTGCGCAGCAGCTGGGTGAGACCGTAGAGCGCCACGGCAGGATTCTTGAGATCGTGGGAGACGGAGTAAGCGAAACGCCGGATCTGCTCTTCGCTTTTCTTCAACGCCCTTTCCGCCCTTTTGCGCTCGCTGACGTCCCGGTCGAAGGCCAAGATATAGCGATGATTGCCCAGTTCGAGCAGTCCCGCACTCACCTCTACGGGGAAGATGGTGCCATCCTTTCGGATATGGTAAAGTTCGGTCTTGAGCCGCTTGCCCTCGAGGATCGCTTGCACCCGCTTCTGTACTTTTCGCGCCGAGTCGGGGGTGTCCAGATCGGCAATATTCATCCGGAGAAGTTCCGCCCTGGTGTATCCGTGCATGGCCGCCGCCGCCCGATTGGCGTCCACGATACGGCCCGGACTCTCCCCCTCGCCGTCCAAAATGAAGATGGCGTCCCCCGCCTGCTCAAAGATGGTGCGGTAACGCTTCTCGCTCTCCTGCAGCGCCGCCTCCATCCGTTTACGCTCGGTGATGTCGGTGAAGGTGGCAATCATGGTGCCCGGCGCGCTTTGAAAGGCGTGAACCTCAAAGGCCCCCTGGATCTGGTCATCTTCGTAGAAGATCTGATCGGTCTTCCACGACTCCCCCCGGGCTGCGGCCGCCCGGTAGCGCTCGGGCACTTCCGTGTCGGCCAGCGGCGGAAAGGCCTCCTCGATGGTTTTTCCGAGGAGCCGCGTGTGATCGAGACCCAGGATACGATCGGCAGCCGGATTGCCCCCCACGAACACCAAGTCACCGTCCGCTTCCAAACGGTACATATGGACGCCGACGGGAATCGACTGGATGACCTTCCAGAACTTCTGCCCCTCGTCGATGGCACTCACCTGCACGTCCCGACGCTCGATCCGCATGGTGCCGGAATGTTTGCGAGGCTTCACCACGGCAGCGTACAGGGCACTCTGGGTTCGTTTCTGACCTCTGGTTTTCTCGTTTGAAATGGTCACGTCCGTTGCCATCTCCCGAATCCAAGGGCAGACGCAGACCCCCCCTGCATGGCCTGGGGTTGGGCCGACCCGGTTTCTCAGATACAAAGGGGCGAAGGCACAGTTGCGGCACGGCACGGGTGCGCGGCGTTGCCGTCCAATGGCCGCCCCGGTCCGCTTTTACGGTGTTGAATGTGACAGGTGCACCTCCCCCCAGGGGTGCAGCTTTCTGGCGCAAGAACCTGTGTCCGTGTCACTGGCTGCAAGAGGTATATATACATCATGGATGCAACCACCCTGTCAAGACGGTTATCGGCACCCTCGAGGCGAAATCATGGGGTTACTGTTTCCTTTTGCGGCCATGCGGGAGCACGCTCACAATCGTGATTTTTTTGAGCAAGCGGGCTCAACGGGCCCGTGGCTTCTGGGGCGGCCGCAAGCCAATTAACCATTGATTTTGAATCGTTTTTGTACTATTTTTGAACAAATTGTATGCCGACGGAAAGGTATTTGACTTGTAATGATGCTCAAGATCGCCCTGGGGTTCTACCTCCTCTCCACCGTGGCTTGCCTGCTCTATTTCGTATTTCCGAAGAAACTGCTGGGCCGAACCTATCTGGTCAGCGCCGTCGTCGGCTTCCTGTGCCATTCTGTTGCGCTGGTTCAGGATTATGTTCGCGCGGGCCATCTCCCGGTCACCAATTTTCAAGAAGGACTCTCCTTCTTCTCCTGGACGATTATCCTGATATTTCTGCTGCTTGAGTTTCGTTACCGCATCCTGATTCTCGGCTCTTTCATCATCCCCTTGGCTTTCGCCGCCCTGCTCTACCCCGCGCTGGTCAGCTACGAAACAAAGGAATTGACCCCCCTGCTTCAGAGCTCCTGGCTCGGCGTCCATGTGACGCTGGCTTTTCTGGGGGATGCCGCCTTCGCCCTGGCCTTTGCCATCAGCGTCATGTACATCCTACAGGAGTACCAGTTGAAGGCCCACCGGTTCGGAGCCACCTTTCGCAAGCTGCCGTCCCTGGAGATCCTCGACGGCATGAATCACCGCGTCATCACCATCGGATTTCTTCTCCTGACGCTCGGGATGATTACCGGAGCCCTCTGGGCACGGGCCTCTCTGGGAAGCTATCTCCAGGGAGACCCTCGGGAGATCTGGTCCCTCATCACCTGGGTGATCTATGCCGCCCTGTTACATGCGCGACTGACCGTCGGCTGGCGGGGACGGCGCACTGCCATCATGGCCATCGTCGGATTTGCCGTGCTCGTGTTCGCGTTCCTCGGCATCAACTTGTTCATTTCGAGTTATCATTACCCGGAGCGATTCTGATGCCAATTGTACTGGTCGGATTGAGTCACAAAACCGCACCGGTGGAACTCCGGGAGAAGGTTTGTATGCCCGACATGGCCCTGCCCGATCAGCTCGCAAGGCTCAAAAGCCCGCCCGTGCCTGAATGCGTCATCGTCTCCACTTGCAACCGGGTCGAAGTATTGGCCCACTGCCCCGAAGCGCATGCGGGCATCACTGCGATCAAGCAATACCTCGCTGCGGGCAGCGGAATCGCATTCTCCGACGTGGAGCCGCACTTCTACACTCTGGCGGGGAGCAAGGCCATTCAGCATATCTTCCGCGTAGCTTCCTCTCTGGACTCCATGATGGTCGGAGAGCCTCAGATTCTGGGTCAGATCAAGAACGCCTTTGCCGCGGCCTCCAAAGAGGGGGCCACCGGGGTCGTGTTGAACCGCCTCATGCACAAAGCCTTCTCGGTGGCGAAACGGGTCAAGACCGAGACCCAGATTGCCCGTTACGCGGTTTCCATCAGCTATGCGGCCGTGGAACTGGCGAAGAAGATTTTTGACGACCTCTCCGAAAAGACCGTCATGCTCATCGGGGCGGGGGAGATGAGTGAGCTGGCGGCGCGCCATCTCATGGACCACGGCGCCAAGAGGCTGCTGGTCACGAACCGGACGTACAGCCGTGCCGTGGAGCTTGCCGAAGAATTCAGCGCAAGCGCCATCCGTTTCGAGGATTTCACCGACTCACTGATTCGAACGGATATCATCATCTCCTCCACGGGATCGCCTACGTACATCCTCGGGCACCAGCAGGTTAAAACGGTGCTCTATGAGCGTCGAAACAAGCCGATGTTTATGATCGATATCGCCGTGCCCCGGGACCTCGATCCGGCCATTAACCGGCTGAGCAACGTTTACCTCTACGACATCGACGACCTGCAGGCTGTGATCGACACCAACATTCAGGAGCGTCGCAAGGAAGCGGAAAAGGCAGACGAGATCGTGCTCGCCGAAGTGGGCACCTTTGAGAGATGGCTGGATTCCCTCGACGTGACACCCATGATCGTGCTTCTCCGGGAGCGTCTCGAGCAGATCCGGGAAGAGGAACTGGCCCGGACGCTGCCCCGTCTCAACGGTGTGTCGAAAAAGGAAAAAAAAGCCGTGGAGGCCATGGCCTCGGCCATCGTCAACAAGATACTCCACGGGCCGCTGCAGGCCTTGAAGGCGGAGAACCGCTCGGACACAAGAGATCAGCTGATCGAAATTCTCAAAGAGATCTTCCAGCTCGAGCAGACGCGAAAAGGACCACCGCAGAAACCCTGATGACGCGCCCCCCCCATGGTCGCTCTCACCCCGTCTGTCGGCGTGCTCGATCGGGTGTTGTCCCCAAGAGATCATGACCCCGGGGCAGCGGATAGTTTGTGAATTGGGCAGGCGCCTTGGGGTGCACCGCCCCCAGCATAGGGAAGGAACATGGCGAACAGGAAAACCCTTCGTATTGGAACCCGAGGAAGCCAGCTCGCACTCTGGCAGGCCAACTGGATCAAGGGTCGGTTGGAGGCACAGTATCCTGACCTCGAGGTATCGCTGCTCAAGATCAAGACCACCGGAGACAAGATCCTCGATGTCCCGCTGGCCAAGGTGGGAGGCAAGGGGCTCTTCGTGAAAGAGATCGAAGAGGCTCTGCTTTCCGAGCGGGTCGACCTGGCCGTGCACAGCATGAAAGATGTTCCGACGGAACTGCCCGAAGCCCTGCATCTGCCGGTGATCTGCGAACGGGAAGACCCCAGAGATGCACTGCTGTCCCATGGTGCGGGCTTTGCCGCGCTGCCCCAGGGGGGCAAGATCGGAACCAGCAGTCTTCGACGACAGGCACAGCTCCTGCACCGGCGACCCGACCTGAAGATGGTCAACTTGCGGGGTAATCTGGACACCCGTATCGCCAAACTGCAAACGGAAGGGCTGGATGCCGTCGTTCTCGCCGCAGCGGGGATCCGGCGCATGGGATGGGAATCGAAAATAACCGAGCTGCTCGACACCGACCTCAGTCTGCCCGCCATCGGCCAGGGCGCGGTCGGCATCGAATGCCGTCTGCACGATGCGCAGGTGAACGAATGGATAGCCTTCCTGCGCCATGCGGACACCTTCGACGCCGTTGCCGCGGAGCGGGCTTTCCTGACGAAGCTCGAAGGGGGCTGTCAAGTCCCCATCGCGGGCTACGCCGTGATCGAGGCGTCGGAGATACACCTGCGGGGCCTGGTGGGAAGTGTCGATGGCGGGGAGCTCATCCGGGACGAGATCCGCGGTCCCCGGAGCGAAGCGGAGGTGCTGGGCATCGAACTTGGCGAGAGAGTCCTGGCCGCCGGCGGCAAGCGTATCCTCGACGAAGTTTACCGCACGCAACTGCTGCCGCCCCCCGAGGTGTAACCATGGCAGCACAGAAACGGACGGGCAAAGTCTTTCTGATCGGCGCGGGCCCGGGCCATCCGAAGCTGATTACCCTGCGGGCCATCGAATGCATCCGAGACGCGGATGTCATCGTCTACGACTATCTGGCCAATCAGAAATTCCTTCAGTATGCCCGCAAGGGGTGCGAAGTCGTCTACGCGGGAAAGACCGGCCATCACCATACCTTGCAGCAGGATGAGATCAACCGGTTTCTCGTCGAAAAAGCCCGGGCCGGCAAGAAAGTGGCCCGGCTCAAGGGGGGCGACCCCCTGGTTTACGGGCGCGGGGCGGAAGAGGCGGAGGAGCTCATCCGGCACGGCATCGAGTACGAGTTCGTTCCCGGGGTCCCTGCGGCCACCGGCGCCGCCGCCTACGCGGGCATCCCCTTGACCCATCGCAACTTCTCCTCAACGGTGGCTTTCGTGACGGGCCACGAAGGGACGGGCAAGGGCGGCCCGCCCGTCGATTGGGAGAAACTCAGCACCGGCGTTGGGACGCTGGTCATCTACATGGGGATCGGCCGGTTGAAACAAAACGCCCAGAAGATCCTCGCCGCCGGTCGGGCACCGGACACCCCGGTGGCCCTCGTGCGGTGGGGGACCACCCCGGAGCAGGAAGTTCTCGTGGGGACGCTCTCCGACATTCACGAGAAGGCGCGGGCCGCGGATTTCAAAGCGCCGGCACTGATGATCGTGGGCGAGAGTGTGCGCCTCCACGACACACTGAACTGGACCAAACGCCTGCCGCTTTTCGGACGACGCATTGCGCTGACCCGGGAACGAAAAAACGCCGGCCTCTTCTCGAAGCAGCTTGAACGCCTGGGCGCCGTGATCTACTATCTGCCGGCCATCGATATCGTTGCCCCGGAGACTTTTGAGAGGCTGGACCGGACCATCGACGCACTCGATTCCTTTGACTGGATCGTTTTGACCAGCGCCAATGCGGTCCGGTACTTTCTCGACCGTCTGGTTGCACGGAACCGGGACGTGCGCAATCTCAAGGGAATCGGCATCTGCACCGTCGGCACATCCACGGCGCGCGCCCTGCGCACCCGGGGGATCCGGGCGGACCTGATCCCCGAAACCTTCACCGGCGAGGGGGTGGTGGCGGCGTTGACGCAACGGGTAAACCTCCAGGGCCAGCGGGTTCTGATTCCCCGGGCAGAGCAGGCTCGGAAGATCATACCCGAATCGCTCCGGGCCGCCGGCGCGGACGTGGTGGTGGTCACCGTCTACCGCAATCGCCCGCCCCGCATCGACCGACAGGCCCTCGAGGAGATCCTCATCAACCGGAAGGCGGACCTGATGGTTTTCACCAGTCCGTCCAATGTAAAGAATATTGTGCGTGCCGTTGACAACGAAGGGTTGCATGAAGCCCTGGCAAAGATTAAGATGGCCTGCATCGGACCGGTGACCGCCGACGCGGCTCGGAAAGCGGGCCTGTCGGTGGTGATCGAACCCGAGGAGTCCACCCTGGAATCCGTGTCCGATGCCATAGTGCGCTACTTCGGCGCCGAGGGCCGCTGAAGCGTTGTGACCGAGGAATCATTTACCGCAGGAGACCAGAGCCATGCTCTTTCCCAGCTACCGTCCCAGACGGGTTCGCAAGAATGAGACGATTCGAAAAATGGTGCGCGAAACGCGTCTTTCCGTGGACAACCTCATCTACCCCATGTTCGCCATTCACGGCAAGAAGGTGAAAAAGGAAATCCCCTCCATGCCCGGCAACTACCAGCTCTCCGTGGAGAACCTCCTCAAGGAGGCCCAGGCCGTCCATGAGCTCGGCATTCCGGCGGTGATCCTCTTCGGCATTCCCCAGGTCAAGGACGCCGTGGGCTCCGGCGCTTACGACGAGCAGGGGATTATTCAGACCGCCGTGGGGGCGCTGAAGGAGAAGGTACCCGATCTGATGGTCATCACCGACGTCTGCCTCTGCGAGTACACCGACCATGGTCACTGCGGTATCGTGGAGAACGGCGAAATCCTCAACGATCCGACGCTCGAGGTGCTGGCCCGGGAAGCCGTCTCCCATGCCCGGGCCGGGGCCGACATGGTGGCGCCGTCGGATATGATGGACGGTCGGGTCGGCGTCATCCGGGAGGCGCTGGACGCAGAAGGTTACGACGGGATTCCCATCATGTCTTACGCCATCAAGTATGCGTCGGGCTTTTACGGCCCCTTCCGGGATGCGGCCGATTCGACACCCGAATTCGGTGATCGCGCTTCGCATCAAATGGATCCGGCCAACACCCGCGAGGCCATGCGGGAGGCCGAAATGGACGTGGCCGAAGGCGCGGACATCCTCATGGTGAAACCGGCACTGCCCTATCTCGACATCATCTACCGGGTCAAAGAGGAATTCGACCTGCCGGTGGCCGCCTACAACGTGAGCGGTGAGTTTTCCATGATCAAGGCCGCCGCCCGGGAGGGGTGGCTGGACGAGGAACGGGTCATGATGGAATCGCTCACGGCCATTCGACGGGCCGGCGCCGACATGATTCTCACCTACTGGGCCCAAGACGCGGCCCGCATCCTGCGAGGCTGAGACGGGCCAGAAATAAACGATTTGCCCCAAGGTCTCCCCCAGTGTTAGAATTGATCAAACGGAGGAGGCAGAGATGTTTGTCCGGCGCTATCACGGAGAGATCATCTTCCATCTCTTCAGTCTCATCTTTTTCGATCTGATCTACTTCATTTTGCTCATCATGCTCCTCATCCGGGAGAATGTCTGGTTCTGTCTGGCCGCCTTCGCTGTCTTCGGCTATCTCCATCTGCGCTACTTTCGGGGCTTCTGCCGTAGTGTGCGCTGGGCCTATGTTACACCCCATCTCGTTTTTCCTGTGCTGCTCAGTCTCGTGGCTTTCCTGACGTACTTTCCGTAAGCCGCCGATCATCCGGTCTCAGCTGCGGAACCGGGCTCTTTTCGTTGACACCCCGTTGCGGAAAATGGTAGCTTTTTCACACTTTGCCATCGAACTGTGGAGACGTTCAATGACACGACGTTCAGAGAAATACTTCGAGGAGGCACAGCGGCTGATACCCGGCGGCGTGAACAGCCCCGTGCGGGCTTTCAAATCGGTGGGCGGCGTGCCGATTTTTATTGAGCGGGCGGAGGGAAGCCGAATTTATGACGTGGATGGACGCAGCTATATCGACTACGTCGGCTCCTGGGGACCGATGATCGTGGGCCATGCCCACCCCCGCGTCTTGGAGGCCTTGCGGGAAGCGCTCGCCCGTGGAACCAGTTTCGGAGCGCCCACACCGCTGGAGACCGAACTGGCCCGGATGGTAATCGATGCGGTCCCCTCCATCGAGATGGTTCGCATGGTCAACTCCGGCACCGAGGCCACCATGAGCGCGATCCGGGTGGCCCGGGGCTTCACCGGCCGGGACAAGATCATCAAATTCGAGGGGTGCTATCACGGGCATGCCGACGGGCTGTTGGTCAAGGCCGGCTCCGGTGCAACCACCCTGGGCGTTCCCACGAGCCCCGGCGTGCCGGCCGACTACGCCCGCAACACGATCACGGCGCCCTTCAACGACCTGGACGCCGTCCGTCGTATCGTCGAACAGGAGGGGGCGCAGATCGCGGGCATCATCGTGGAGCCCCTGCCCGGCAATATGGGAGTCATTCCCCCCAAGCCCGGATTCCTGGAGGGGCTCCGGGAACTCTGCACCCAGCAGGGGATGGTGCTGATTTTCGATGAGGTGATGAGCGGTTTTCGGGTGGCCTACGGCGGCGCCCAGGAGCGCTTCGGAGTGACCCCGGATCTGACCACCCTCGGGAAGGTGATTGGCGGAGGCCTTCCCGTCGGGGCCTACGGCGGCAGGCGGGAGATCATGGAGCGGGTGGCGCCTTGTGGGCCCATCTATCAGGCTGGGACCCTTTCGGGCAATCCCCTCGCCATGACGGCCGGGTTGGAGACCTTGAAAATTCTCTGCGAACCGGGAACCTACGAAGCGCTGGAAAGAAAGTCAGAGGCCCTTTGCTCGGGCATGGAGAAAGCCTTTGACGAGGCGGGCATCTCCGCGTGCCATACCCGGGTGGGCGCCATGTTCTGCACCTTCTTCAGCGAGGAGGCGGTCACTGATTACGCGGCCGCCGCCCGCTGCGACACGGCGCGCTTCGGCCGCTACTTCCACCAAATGCTCAACCACGGCATCAATCTGGCCCCGTCACAGTTCGAGGCGGCCTTCATGTCTCTGGCCCACTCGACGGAAGACATCGATGCCACCATCGATGCGTGCCGCAAGAGCCTGAAAGCCCTTTAAGCCGGATAGTGCATGAAGGCTAGCGTGGGATCTCGCACTGGGAAGCACCGTCCCTGAAGCGCCATCTCTTCACGCTCCTGAGCGGATTACCATGCGGCAACGGCGTTGGCTGACAATTTCTAGGACCTGCGCTATCATGGAGGTTTGTGTGGCCCAACCCCGGAAGAAATGGCATGGCTGACCGGTTGATATATTTCGCCTACGGGTCCAATATGCACCCGCTGCGCCTGTGGGGGCGGGTGCCTTCGGGTCGCGCCATTGGCACTGGTTCCCTCACGGGCCACGCCCTCCGCTTTCACAAACGGGGTGTGGACGGCTCAGGCAAGTGCAACGCGCTCCGTACCGGGCGTGCCTGGGATGCCGTGGAGGGGGTTCTTTACGAAATCACCCGCCAGGAGCGCCGGCAGCTCGATTTGGCCGAATCGCTCGGATCGGGCTATGCACGAGAAACAGTGCGGATCGTCTCTAATGATGAGGGGCGGCGGGCCTTTACTTACTTCGCCCAATCCGGCTATATTGACTCGGATTTACACCCCTTTACCTGGTACAAGGCCTTTGTCGTAGCGGGCGCTCGCTTTCACCGGCTGCCACTTCGTTATGTCGAAGCTCTCGAGTGCGCGCACGCCGTGGAAGACCCTGACGTGACCCGGGCGGAAGCGAATTTTCGAATCTTGCGCAAAGTGCTGGGCCGTCGGGCGCCGTGAGCACCGGATTTGCCGGTGGTCGGGAACGGAGAGGCCGCAAGGCACGTTTCAACGGCTGTCATGCTGTATCGGTTACTCGCCGACATGGTGGTGCTCTGCCATCTGGGCTTCGTGCTCTTCGCCACCCTCGGGGCCCTGCTGCTTTTTCGATGGCCGCGGCTTGTCTGGGTGCACCTGCCGGCGGCGGCGTGGGCGGCGGCGATTGAATTCTTCGGATGGATCTGTCCGCTGACACCGCTGGAGATTCGATTGCGCAGCCTCGGCGGTGAGGCAGGCTACACCGGCGGATTCGTGGAGCACTACCTGTGGCCCCTCCTTTATCCAGCCCCCCTGACACGGGGGATGCAGATGGGACTGGGTGCCTTGGTGGTTGCCCTCAACCTTTTGATTTACTGGCGCTTCTTTGCGGCGCAGCGTGTCCGGAAAAAACCTGTGGAGAGGTCGAACGAGTGACAGCCCCGGTAGATGACGACGAAAGGGGGCCGACCGGTGACGTCGCGAACGCATGGGAGGAGTCCGGGACGGTCTTCCGGGTCGGCGTGTTCCTGGCGGTCGGATTCTGGATACTGGAGGCCGGCATCCATGCGTTTTTCTTCTACGAAGGAAGCTTCTGGGAAGAACTGGTCCCTCGCGACACGCACGAATTTTGGATGCGTCTGCTCGTCTGTGCACTGTTGGCCGCCCTCGGCATGTACGCCCAGTCCGCCGTCAACCGTATCCGAAAAACCGATCGGGAGCGCCTGGCCCTTCAGAAAAAGCTGGAGGGGAAACTGACCCATTTACTCAGCGACTACGTGCACATCTGTCCCAGCTGCAAGAATATCCGGGCGGAAGACGGCACTTGGGAGCCCATAGAAACATACATCCACGAAGAGCCGGGCATTGATCTGACCCACGGCATCTGCCCCGAGTGCATGGCACGGCTGTATCCCAGGGAGTAGCACGGAGGCAAACATCATGGCAGAAATAAAAATCGAACACGAACCGAAGGAGTCTCATCTGAAATCGATGGGGGTTCAAAACTGGCCCATCTGGACGAAAGAGGCCTCCGAGTTTCCCTGGACATACGAGGAGACGGAAACCTGTTATTTCCTCGAGGGGGAGGTGGAGGTCACACCGCAGGGCGGCACACCGGTGCGCATGGGCAAGGGGGACCTGGTGACCTTTCCAGCCGGCATGTCGTGCACGTGGAAGGTCCGGAAGGATGTACGCAAACACTACCGCTTCGGATGAGGGGATTGACGGAAGTAGTCACAGACATCCGTGAGAGGACACCGATCGCAGAGGGGCTTTCGGGCCTTGCAGATGTATCGGCCATGGAAGATCAGCAGATGGCTCAGGTGGGTCCACGATTTTCGGGGGAATAGCCCACCCAGCGCGGTCTCGATCTTCTCCGGATTTTTCTGGTCGGTCAATCCGATCCGCTGGCTGACCCGGGCCACATGGGTGTCGACCACGATGCCCGGAACCCCGAAGGCATTGCCCAGAATGACGTTGGCCGTCTTCCGCCCGATGCCCGGAAGACGGGTCAGCCCTTCCATGTCGCCCGGCACCTCACCGCCGAAGGTGTCCACCATCCGCTCCATGGCCCCGCGCAGACTCTTGGCTTTCTGACGAAAGAACCCTGTGGGACGGATGTCTGCCTCCAGCTCGGAGAGCGCGCGCCGCAGATAGTCCTCGGGCTTTCGGTACTTCTTGAACAGAGAGGCGGTGACTTCGTTGACTCTGACGTCGGTGCACTGCGCGGAGAGAACCGTCGCCACCAGAAGCTCCAGGGGGGTTTTGAACTTGAGCTCGATGCGGGCGTCGGGATGGGCCTTTTGCAGGCGCCGGTAAACGACGGCGGCCTTCTTCTTCAGGTCCGCGGCGGCCATTAGTCTGCCGTCACGAAGGTGGAGAGGTTTTCAGCCTCCAGCCGTCGGGCCATATCATGGGCGGCATCTTCCGAGGAGAACCGACCCACCCGTACCCGATAGTAGACCCGATAGCTGTCTTCCCACTCGCGGATGTAGACCGTATCGTAGCGGGCACTGAGTCTTTGCTTTAGCCGCAGTGCATTCTCCCGCTGGAGATAGGATCCAACCTGCACCGTATAGGTCGCCCCACGGACCAGTGGCGTCACGATGGAAGAAGAGGAGGTGGAGGTGGTGGAGGAGGAGGAAGAAGAAGACGCGGCAAGCTCCGGGCGGCCGTTCTTGTAATAACGGTTGTCCCCCACGGAGATGAGCTCCACCCGCACGGGAGCCACACCGTCCACCACCATATCAACTTTGCGCGCAGCGCCGTAGGAAAGATCAATGATGCGTCCCCGGATGAAGGGCCCGCGATCGTTGATGCGAACTGTCACAGACTTGCCGTTGTCTCGGCGGGTCACCCGGACCACGCTGCCCAGCGGCAGTGTCCGGTGGGCAGCTGAAATTTTGTACATGTCATAGAATTCGCCGTTGGCGGTCCGACGACCGTGGAACTTCTTTCCATACCACGAGGCGAGCCCGTATTGCACGGTCTTCCCGCTTTCCGTCCGATAGACGGGGCGGGAGACGGAACAGGCGGTGCCCAGCAGAAGCAGAGCTCCCGCGACAAGGAGCGCCGCCGGCCAGCGACCCTGCGACCGTCGCCTCTCAGAGAGCCAATACATATTTGTCGTCCTTCGGCTTGGCGGCGCCCAGCGCTTCTTTCTGTGACTCATAGCCGTTACGCCCCATGAGTGCATAAGTGGCCACTTTGCCGTCTTCCACGCCGGGCTGGTCCAGGGGGTTGATCCGGTAGAGACCTCCGGAGAAGACCGTCTGGATCTCGTAGAGCATGAACAGCTGACCGAGGCTGAAGGGGTTGATTGCTTTGAGGGTGAGCGTCAGGTTGGGACGCCGATGATGTGTGAGGGCATACTCGGTGGCCCTCTGTTCGGCCTGGATCAGCCCTTCCAGTGTGTGCCCGCCGAGATAAGCGATCCCCTCCATCTCCTCGTAGCTCTTGGGGATCTCCATTTTCCGTCCGTACCCCTCCACGGCCAGAAATGTCACCACCTTGTCGTTGGGCCCTTCCACGTAGAGCTGGATCTGGGAGTGCTGATCGGTGGTGCCCAGGGCTTTCACCGGCGTCTGGCCGGCAAAGATCTCCCGACCGTCCAGGGATCGGCGCTTACCGAGGCTCTCGGCCCAGAGCTGCCGATACCAATCTGCGACGCCGTAAAGCGCGTTGGAATAGGGCATCATGACCGAGATGTGTTTGCCCCGCTTGGTGTTGAGAATATGATGCACCGCTGCGTTGAAGTAGGCCGGATTCTCCCAGACTTTCATCTTGCGGCATCGGCGCTCCATGAAAGAGGCGCCCGCCAGCAGCTCCCGGATGTTCACACCAGCCAGGGCCGCCGAGAGAAGGCCCACCGGGGTGAGGACCGAAAAACGCCCGCCCACGCCGTCGGGGATGACGAGACAGGGATAGCCTTCCCGATCGGCCACCCGTTTGAGGTTGCCCTTGGTGGCATCGGTGGTCACCACGATCCGATCGCCGTGGGCCTCGCGCCCCAGGGCATCGATGAGCGCTTTCTGGCAAACGAGAAAGTTCGCCATGGTCTCCGCCGTTCCGCCGGATTTGGTGATCACGTTGAAGCAGGTCTTCTTCAGATCCAGAATGTCCAGCAGCCCCGCCAGGTGGTCGGGATCCACATTGTCCAAGACGTAGATCCGGGGCGCGCGTTTGCGTCCGGTTTTTGAGAGCTCATTGTAGAAGGGATGATTCAGGGCCCCGTGGATGGCAATGTTGCCGAGTGCGGAGCCGCCGATGCCGAGCACCACAAAACTCTCGCACCGTTTCTTGAGCTGCTTGGCCAGCTCCAGCACCGGCTTCACGTCCTGGTCCGGAAGATCCATGAAAGGAAGGTCGCCTCGGGCCCGTTTCTCTTTAATATCGTTGTGAATCTCCTTGGCCTCGGGCAAGAGCGATTCGATCTCGCCGTCGAACACGCCGTGGTGCTCGCCCATAAACCGGGCCATGACGTGGTTGAAGTCTAGGCGAACGGCCATCTCTTCTTTCCAGGCCTTGTTCTTATACGGCACCATCTACGCCCCCTCCCGGATGCTCTCTTCCCGGTATCCGGCCCCGCGGACCGGACGGACCCATTTCCAACGAAAAAACAGGGGTGGGAATCGATACGCTGTAGAGAATTCTCTTCGAAATGCTCGGCTGCGAGGATCCTACCACAGGCGGCCCCTTCAAGCAAGCCCCAGGCTCAAAAGGTCAGGATGTGGGATCCGACGGAAACCCCCAGGCTCTCCGCCACCGGAGTACACTTTGCCTTGAGGAGAAAGGCGATTTTCTTGTCGGTGCCGTACAGGGTTTCAAAATGCCCCATCCCCTTGGCAATGACCAGATCCGCGCGGTGCCACTCGTCCAGGAAGGGCTGCGGTGCCTCCGACAAAGAGAGACCGATGGACGCGCGGGTGTGCGGCACAATCGGCGCCAGGCGGTCAAATCCCAGAGCACGAAGATCGTGGACCGTCGCATCGTTCAGAATGGGCTCCTCCTTGGGTGAGACAACCACCGTCTTACCCCATCGCACGAGCTCTTCCACCAGGAGGTAATCAAAGGCGATTTCACCGCAGTTGTCGGTGAGGTAGAGGATACGCGTTGCGTCCCGGACCGCTTGCTGGAACCGGTCAAACTGGTCCGTGGTGAGATCCTTCTCCAGCTCTTCCCGAAGAGAGGCCAGCGCCTCGCGGGAGCCGTCCACACCGAAATCGATGGCATTGCCGGCCACCGCAGCCCGCACCGCCGTGCGCAGGGAGAGCCCGTTTTGTCGGAGGGTGCGCGCCGCGTCCGCTGCGACGCGGTTGCTTTTCTCCTTCAGGGCAACATAGGGGTCCCGGCCCGAGCGTTCTCGAATGTGCTGATGAATCAAGGTTCCCAGCGCCGCAGGGATTTTTTCCGGATACGCCTCCTGAAGCAGACGCATAATCTCTGCCATGATCGCCAGCCGTTCCCCGGGATCGTCCACGACCAATTCCACGGCATGGGTTGCTTGATCGACCAGGCAGCGGGCACATAAATGGGTGGCTTTCAGCATGTGATGACCAGATCCTCTCTTTTCGCGTCTCAAGGGTTCAAATAGCTTCGGTTACCTTTCAGCCGTACCCTTTTGGTCCGGCAGTATAATCATAACTGGGGCATAAAAGCAATGCCAAGCGCCTCTGGGCGGTGTTCGGCCAGTTTGCTGTCTCTTTGCACTCCCATGCGCCTTCCCCCCATAAGGCCCGCCGGCTGCCGACATCGCCCTTGGCCGAGGCTGCATACGTGGGGAACACCCGGGCGCTCGTGTTTGGTACTTTCGAAATCGATGAATTTCGACTATAGTTAGGACGTCTAAGAAGCGGAGAAAAAGCCTATAACTGCCGAAGTTGTATAGAGAGTCTTGGATGAAACACAAACGAATCCTAACGGTCATTCTGGCGCTTTCCGTCGCACTCATCAGCTGTGTCGCTCCCCAGACCAAGCGGGTGGAGCTGAGCGACGAAATGGTGCTGGAAGAGACGAAAAAGCAGAGTGTCATCGCGCTGCAGAGTCTGATGGACGACTGGACGCTTGTCCGGCGGGTCTCTTATCCGATTCTGTCTACTGCAACATCGTACTGCGGGGAGAAGGTCCGCGCGTCTTTCGGCATCTATTTTGCCAACCAACGCGCCTTCCCCAAGGTTTTTCGGGAGACGGCGGCCGAGCTTTACGGAATGGATGACGCACTGCGCATCACGCAGGTCGTCCCCGGCACATCGGCGGAGCGGGCGGGGCTGCGCCAGGGAGACGTGCTGGTGTCCGTCGACGGCCAAGAGTTCCCCACCGGTGACCAGGCCATGAAGGAGGCCGACGAGCTTCTAAGAAACCGATTGAAGGCGGGAGAGTCTGTAAGCCTCACGATTTCGCGCGCCGGGGCGGAGCGCACAGTCTCCGTCATTCCCGAGACGATCTGCGACTATCCTGTCATTCCGACCCCCGGCGATCGGGTCAACGCCTTTGCCGACGGCAGACGGATTGGTGTGGAACGGGGCATGCTGCGCTTCGTCGACAATGAGCAAGAGCTGGCCATGGTCATCAGCCATGAATTGTCGCACAACGCCATGGGACATCTGAACGCCAAGAAAACAAACTACATGCTCGGCACCATCTTCGACATTGTGGGCGCCGTCTACGGGGTCAATACGCAGGGGCTCTTCGGCAAACTGGCGGCCCAGCGCTTTTCCAAGGAGTTCGAAGCCGAGGCGGACTATGTGAGTCTCTACATCATGGCCCAAGCGGGCCTCCACATCGAGGACGCCCCCAAGTTCTGGCGCCGCATGGCGGTCGCCCATCCAGGTAACATCAAGGCCAGTCACGCGTCCTCTCACCCCAGCACCCCGGAGCGCTTTCTGGCTCTGGAAAAAACCGTCGAGGAGATTAAGAAGAAGCAGGCTGCGAACTTGCCGCTGGAGCCGGAGTACAAGAAGTAGGCTCCCCGCCACATCCGCAAAGTGCTAGCGCCCGGATATCCTCTGCAGCCTGGCCAGGGTCTACCTGTTTTCGGCATTCAGAAACCCCCTTTTGCAATTGACGGGGGTCATAGACGAAGACGTAGGCCGACCCCTGATCTCCGTGGGGCTCGATGTCGTGCCAGCCGGCGCCCACCACGATGGTCTCTCCGTTCACGGCCACCGAGTAGCCAAACCAATCCGCCCCGGCACCATCGAATGACGTAAATTTCAACGCCTCCATCGTATCCGCCCACTGTCGCGCGGTGTGGTTGACGAAGACGTAGGCCGACCCCTGAGCCTCCTGTGAATTGACACTGCCAAAGGGTGACCCCACCACGATCATCTCTCCGCTGATGGCAACCTGCGAGCCGAACTGATCGTACGCAGCGCCGTCGAAGGCCGTCAGCTTCCCGCTGTCGGTCGTGGTGACCCATCCGAGCTCTGGTTTCACGAAGACATAGGCCGAGCCCTGCCCGTCGTGCGAGCCGATCTCATCGGAGGGCGCGCCGACCACGATCGTCTCAACCCTGATGGCCACCGAATCACCAAAGAAATCGCCAGCGTCGCCATCGAAGGCGGTTAGTTTCGCCGTCTCCGTGGCCCTCTTCCATCCGGAATCAGGCTGAACGAAGACGTAGGCGGAACCCTGCCCGTCTTGCGAACCGATATCGTCGAAGGGCGCGCCGACGACGATCGTCTCGCCGCAGATGGCCACGGAGACGCCGAAGCCGTCGAATGCAGCCCCATCGGAGGCCGTCAGTCTTGCGCTTTCCGCCGTGAACGTCGCGCCGGGTTTATCCTTCACGAATACGTACGCGGCGCCCTGGCCCTGGTTGGACCCGGTCTTGGCTCCCCGGGCGCCGACAACGATCGTTTCCTCGCTAACGGCGACCGAGCAGCCGAACTCATCCTCAGTGCCACCATCGGAAGCCGTCAGCTTCACCGTCTCGGTCATGTCTTCCCACCCGGACGCAGGCCTGACGAAGACGTAGGCCGCACCTTGGTTTCTGTTTGGTCCGACATGGTCCCCCCTGGCACCGACGACGATCGTCTCCCCGCTGATGGCCACCGAGCAGCCGAACGCATCGCCGTCAGCGGCGTCGGAGACGGTCAGTTTCGCGCTCTCCCTCATGTCTTCCCAGCCGGATGCAGGCTTGACAAAGACATAGACGGTGCCCTGTTTCCTGTCGGGGGTGATATGATGCGATGCAGCACCGACCACTATCGTCTCTCCACTGGTGGCAACTGAGGTGCCGAAGAGATCTTGTGCATGGCCGTCGGAGGCCGTCAGTTTCACCGTCTCGATGAAGGGATCGATCACCACGGGATACTCGGCACGCGCATCGTCTACCCTCACGAGAAGCGCTTCTCCCCGAACCTCGAGCCAGGCCCGAAGGCTCTTCCCCCTGGCATCAAACACGCTGAGACCGCCATAGTAAAACACCGTCTGGCCCGCCGGTCCTGTGAGGATCAGCGCGTCCCCTGCCCCGCGCATGGTAACATTGCCGGATATCGCAAGCCTCAGAGTGAGCGGCGCGCTGGTGCGTTCGCCCGGCGCCTGCTGGATGGTAAACCCCTGCTGCAGGCCCCGGGGACCGTTGACGTACCATTCGGTCAGTTCGCCATAGCGGTATTCGATCCGGTTGGCATCTGCCTGGGGAGAGACCGCCGAGAGCTTTCGCAACGGCTCTTGGTATCCGTACCCCTGCAGCGAAACGCACCACTGGAACGCGCCCTTTCGCACGAGCACGCCGTTGGTTCGCATCTCTGCCTGCAATCGGTGGCGCGCATTCTTCGCGCTGTAACCTGTTTCGGTACGGGAAAAATGATAGGTTGCATCCTCCCGTCCCAGCATCGATGAGATGGTCCCCTGGGCGAAAATGGGTAGATCCGTCACACCCTGGCGGCTCGCTGTAGAATCGGTTGGATTGGCTTCGCCGCCGTAAACCGGATGGGTCCCTCCGAAAATGCGTCGCATGCCGTCGCGGTGCCTCCCTTGAATAGAAAAAGCCGAACTCACCAAAGGTTGTTTGCTTCGACAGTTTTACCGTTTCCCCCCCAAGACCCGCCGCTTAGCAACCCGTCCTCACGGGCGGTTCAGCTCTTCGGGAAACTCTCGTGACAAGGACTTGTCTGCTTCACACACAGTCTGTACAATGCCGTTAGAATAATCTCTCATAACAGGCCGCCACATCATCAAAAACATCGATCAGGTGATAGGCGCCCAGCTTTCCCACACCGGGAATCTGCTCATGATGGTGGGCAGCGTTATCCAACTCCTCCAGGATCCATCTCTTGCGCCACGGAGAGCTGAACGGGAAACAACGAAGGCTTGAATGCCTTCCGTCAATATTCTTCAGCCTTATCAGCATACATCGTGAAGGAAACGCAGCACTGGAAGGAAAATCTCGATGCCGGGACGCGTAGTGCCTTTTGACCCAATAGCGATCCACGGACGCATAGGCGCGGCTCTCCACCTCTTGCTGCCTGAGCCTTTCTCTGTCCACATAACGCTGATAAATATCTCCGCCCGACAACCTTGGGATCCCCTGCTCCCAGGGCGTGTTAGCGCCGGCCGCCTTGCACGCCCCCTCAACCCGATCCTCAAGCTCCGCCAGCTTTCCACGTAAGCGGTGACTCTGCTGTTCCTTCGCTTTGACCTCTGCATCGGTCTTTTTGAGATCCTCTTCGGTCCAGGACAAAAGAGCTTGGATTCTTTGATGGGCCTCGTCAACCTCCAATGGAGCTGTCTCAAGCACTTCGATATGAAAGCTGCCGTCTGGGTTGATCTTCCCAAAGGTACTCGGGATTCGGGAGTTGAGGGTGAGCCTCTGGCAAGAACTCGTACCCCCGCCATCCTTGATGATTCTTGATGCATCCTCCAACACGCTCAAGGTAATCTTCGAGTCCCATCTGAGACTATGCAGCTTCTCCACCTGATCCCGCAGGTATTGCACCTCTGCATTCAGCGAGGACCATTGCTGTTCAGCAGCCATATAATCCTTTCTGGCTTGGGCACAAGCAGCCGCAGACGAAGATCCCCCCTGGCCGTAGGAAAGGGATGGCATTGAAAGACTCAAAACAGCGAAAATGCAAAATACCCATATTGACGTGTGCAAGATCTTCATGCCCGCCTCCTGCTTCAATTGCAGAGTCCTCCCGATCAAAAGGAACTCATTCATATTTCGGTCATTCATGGTACGATCGCTGTTAGACTCCATTTTATGAGTGGTCATTGACGGACGCCCCAACCCGCTTTACAGCCTTCATTCTCATCAGGACTGTACCAGCTGCTAGTGGACCCAACCCTGCGGCTTGCTCGG
Source organism: uncultured Nitrospirota bacterium (assembly GCA_947259355.1). Taxonomy (GTDB): domain Bacteria; phylum CG2-30-53-67; class CG2-30-53-67; order CG2-30-53-67; family CG2-30-53-67; genus CALZGC01. Next base: position 53,125 of record CAMYMF010000013.1, read on the forward strand.
GTGTTTCTTCCCTCCTCCCGATCCTTGCGGTGGAATATTCTTTTCCGTCTCCTGTAGGAGCTCGTCCACCCCTTTTCTTATCTCTCCGTAACCTGGACGGCGACCACCCGGCTTATGCCCGTTGTCATCGTCGTCGTCCCCGTTCCCGCCGATTGGTTTTGGGGGTCTCTGTCCGTAGCCTTGACCCACACGTTCCGTAATACCAGGATCATACACGACCACTACGACTTCATCTTTGCATTCACGGCCCAGTTCAGGATCCTTCGCTTCACAGATAATTGTATGGGTACCGATGGAATCCGGTATGGGACATTGGGCCGGCACCTCAGCGTATGAGACCGGTTGATCGGGTTTTCCATAATCAATGTAGCTGAAGGCAAACACAAAGTTGCAAGAGGGTTTCTTTCCCCCCTCTGTCATGGGGATGGATGTCCTCTTGGGTGACACCCCCCACCCTGTCATGGTAAGGCCGCCGGAAGGCTTTTGCTTTGGCTTGATCACGACCAGTGCGCTCGCAGGTTTCGCTCCGCGAAAAGACGCTGTAATGGTCATGACCTTTGGCGTTGCACATTTAATTGGACCTTTCCTGGACCACGTCACCGGACCGGGCGGAGCGCCCGTACTGCCATCAGAATAGACTCCGGTGACTTGAAAGGCGGGATTAATCGTCTCGCCCGTCTCACACTCAACTCTGGACGGGGAGATTTTCAGTGCAGTCAATGTGGGTTGAGCAGCCTGCTGTGTGGACGGAGTCTTCGGTGCAGGTTGTTTCTTCGTCTTGGCCAAACAGATTTCTCTTTCTTGCGAGATCCGTACAAGCCATGCATCGAACTTGTGCAGTTTGAAAACTGCCGTACCGGCCTTGCCGACCTCCTGGCCAAGCTTGGTCAGATTGGTCTTTGCACAGCCAGAGAGGGTCGCCTCAATCAGCGCATAATCCGCCCCTTCCTTGATGCCTGCTTTGCCCTTTTTCTCGGACTCGGCAGCCAGCTTCTTAGCCCGGTCCAGGGATTTTATACTCTTCGGCTGAACCCGATCTATCCTAATCTCCCTGCTTGATAACAAGTGTAGCTCGTCGCTGGGCCAGACACTCTTCAGATTCTTAATCGTCTGATAGAGGCTATTCTTGTCCTTGGTCAACTGCTTGAACAACGTTTCGGTGAGCTTCACCGATTTCTTCGTGTTCGAAACGTCTGCTTTGAGCGATGTCAACTGCGCCGCATACCGGTTCTCGATGCTGCCGATCCTTGTGCGGATATTCTTTATTTTTGTTTTGATATTCTTGACGTCCTTCTGCAGTTGTTCGAATTCGGTCTCTGCCGATTTGTACTTTTTGTCTGAAGAGAGTGTCAGGGCAGTGGCGGCTTCAACCCACTCTTCGGCCTGCTGTATGGCATCCGCGGGGGGCACGCATGTTTCCAGTATTGAAATGGAGTCCTTGAACCCCTTTTTGGCCTTCTTCGCCCATTTTTCTGCCTTTTGAGCTTTGTCCACCACGGCCAGTGTACGTGTTCCAATCTCCATGCATTCCTTGTTCAGATCGCCGGTGACCTTCTTTTTGATTGTTTCGAATTCCTTCTTAAGATCCTCTGCTTTCTTTGCAGGCCCTTTAGGTCCGGCAGCCTTTTCTGCAGCATCCAGTGCCTCCTTCAGGGTGTCGCTCACGCGCTTTCCCAGGGTTTCAAGTTCGGTGATCTTTGGATCAAGGTTGGCCAGGACATTTTTCAAACGTTCTGCTGCCTGCGACTGCTGTAGTGCAATCCTCTCACGCTCGGTTTTGGTTAACTCCGCCTCGCGTATCCGCTCGCCTGCCTTATGGCCGCTGTGGATCGCTGCCCCTGTACCGAGAACGCCTATGACAACAGGAGCGGCCGTGCCGCCGGTGGCGGCAATGACTGCCCCTGCTGCACCCCCGATCGCTACCCCGGTGAACAGACTCCAGGCAGCCTCTTTCTTGCATTCCCAGGGGTCGCGTCCTTCTTCGATGCACGCATGGTAATTGGCGATTGCCAGGATACCGCCGACGGCCGCCCCTCCCTTTGCACCGGTCTTCGCGCCCTGGACAGCACGTCCGTATGCCGTGCTGCCGCCCCCACCGGTGGCACTCCTGCTTTCGCCAACGTTTATAGGCCGGGTCCCGGATGATCTGCCTCCGGGACGGTTCGCCTGAGTGCCGCCTGAGCGCTGTGCTTCCAGATCAATTGTATTCATCGTCGATGACCGGGCCCCGCCGGAGGATGATTGCGGCCGCTGCACAGGCTGCGTGGTGGATGCCGTCGATCGGCCGCCCCTCGCCTGGTTAATCTCGGTCTTGACCTCATCGATCATGGCCTGTGTTCTAACAGCCTCAGGATCAGATCCCCAGCCATTCTCCCTCAAATACTGCATATGGCTGCGCAAGCTTGCCAGGTCCCACTTCAGCCATTCCACGAGTGGCGAATCGGGGTGAGGCATCACTTCGGGGTAGACCCAGGGATCACCCAGCGCCTCCGCAAACATGAGCCCGAGAGGGTCGGTAAAACCGGTCGGGGTGTTCTTTACATAAACATAAGGGTTTTGATCTATCGGCTGGTCCATCTTAGCAGGAGCCGGATCCTCCGCGATGAAACGACCCAGCTCTGGATGATAATAACGAGCCCGGTTGTAGTAGAGCCCGGTCTCTTCATCAAACTCACGGGCCGTGAATAAGAACGGGTTGGGTAAGGACCCCTTTCTGCGCGTTATGTTTCCGAATGCATCATAATCATACTCTGCTGCGATCTGTCCCTCTTCATCGGTTATCATGCGAATACTGCCAAGTTTGTCGCAATGATAGAAATAGTATTTCACCTGATACATCATTGATAATGGACGGTCAATCCCCGGACCGTAGGCGTACGTTGCACGTACTCTGAGATCTGTGTCAATCTCCTGGACGAGATTAAACCCGTCATACAGGTAATAGCTCGTGCTTTTTCCATTTCGCTTCATTACCCGGTCGCCGTTAGCGGCATACCCGATGCTGACTGCCCTGCCATCCTCTCCTGTCACCTTGGCGAGCTTCTTCATCGCGTCGTATTCATAGATTGTTTTGCCGGCACCTCTTCTTTCGATAAGTTTGCCGTCCGTGTCCCAGAGGAGTGCATCCTTTCCTGCCTTGATCATCCGGTCATTTTGATCATAGTCGTAAGAGGTGACCTTCCCATCCTTTTCCATTTCGAGTCTGTTTCCGCCAGCTGAATAGCGGTAGTTGACGGATAACCCTGTATCCGACTCTTCAATAAGCTGTCCTACCCCGTCATAATCAAACCGTACCACCCGCCCGTGGACTTCGCGTCTCTCGATCAGATTTCCATCCCGATCATACTGGTATGAATCATCAAATAAGACATTGCCCTGCCCGTCTTCATAGGAGATTCGTGCCGTCTGTCCCCCTGGCTCATATTCCCACTTGCCGGTCACGCCGTTGGGATAGCTGATCGTCTTCTGGCGGCCTTTGGCATCATAGGTGAACAGCATTTTCTTTCCGTCCGGCAGGACGAGTGCAGAAAGCTGATTATAGTCATTGTATTCATAGTTGATGTTCTGCCCGTCAGGAAGGATGAGTTTTGATTTGAGGCCTTGAGCATTGTACTCAGAACCGACGACCTTTCTAATACTGGGATAGTCAACCCGTGTAATTCTGTTTGCCTGATCGTAGAGATAATCGACCGGAAATGTGCCATCATCAATGCTCTGGAGATTGCCTGACCGGTCATACCGGTATTTTACTTTTGACCTGTCGGGCAATTCTGTCCGTAATATCCGCCCGGCAACATCATAGATAAAGTGTGTCTCTCTTTCAGCGCTGTCATTCATAGTGGTGAGCCGTCCGGCCGTATCATAGCTGTAACGCCATTTGTTGCCCAAAGGGTCTGTGACACTGAGGAGATTACCCATTCCGTCATACGTCCATTCTTCTTTCCCGCCGCTGGGCCTCTGAACAGCTACCAGACGACCAGCCGGATCAGATTCATAAAGGGCTTGATCCCCGTTCGGTTCTCTAACCCCCGTGATTTGCCCCAAGGGTGAGTAGGTGAAGCTTTTTGTATTTCCCAATGGACTGACAAGTTGTGCCAGGGTGCCGAGAACATCATATTGATAGCCGGTTTCTGCACCGTTTGAGTCGATGACCCCCGTCATCTGCCCCAGGGCATCGTAGCGGTAATCAGTCCGTGCCCCCAGACTGTCTTCCATACTCAGGAGTCTGCCGGCACTGTCATAGCGGTAGTTGGTCTGAAGCCCGAAGGGGTTGATCTTATGTGCGATCAGTCCAAGGCTGTTATACGCGTAACGGTTCGTCAGTCCCTTGCCATTCGTTACCTCGGTCAGGTTTCCGGCCGCATCATAACTGTATTTTTCAATTTGCCCATTCGGATGGATCAGTGCATCAAGACGTCCCGAGTTGTCATACTGATAGCATGTTGTACGTTTTTCAGGACTTGTCTCTGCTGTCAAGCGCCCCAAAGCATCATACTCAAATCGAGACTCTCGCCTGTCGGGATACGCAATTCTTGTAAGTCTTCCTTTGTCATCGTACGAATAGAGTGTGATGGCACCTGCCGGATCGGTCTCGCTGACAAGGCGATTCTGTGCATCGTAGCTGCGCACGGTTACACCGCCAAGGGGATTTGTTTCACGAATCAGGTTTCCGCGACTGTCGTATTCGAAGAGGGTTGTCTCATTCAGTGCATTGGCTTCTGACTTTCGCATTCCGTTTGGATAATAAGTAAAGCGTATCTCGGGAAGGCCGATGCCCTGAGTGCTTTCCACGAGACCGTCGCGGGTGTAAGTATAAGCGAGGATCAGCTTGTCGCCTGCTTTGACTGACTTGAGATTGTTGTTCTCGTCATAATCATAAACCAGGCGCGTGCCATCTTTTCGCACCATGGCTGAGGGCAAACTGGTGTGGCCCAAATATTCGAAGCGGCTGGTCCGTCCGAGCGGATCCTTGGCAGAAACCATCCGTCCAAGGGTGTCGTAGGCAATTTCCGTGATGGCCCCCGTCGGGCCAATAACTTTGAGCGGTTGTCCGGCATCGTTATATTCAATTGTGGTCTTATTTCTAAGGGGATCTGTGATTGTCTGCCGCCTGTAGTTTTCACTCCACCGGCTTGTCGTTATACCTCCCCCCGCATCAATGTGTCGCCGAATACGCTTCTCATCATCATATTCGTAACGCTCCTGACGACCGTCGGCCCAAGTGCGGTTCAGAACCCGTCCTTTGGTGTCGTACATGAATTGCACGGCGCCCAACTGAGGGTAGTCGATCCGGAGCAGTGTTCTGCTTTCATCGTAAACATAGCGAAGGATTGGCCCACCGTTGACCTGAACCTCGCTCAGATTTTCTTCCAGATAGCCGTATCGCACCCTGGCTCCATTGGAAGCCTCAACGCCGGTCAGCTTGCCCGTTTCGTCATAGGCAAAGCGAAGGCTATTTCCCCGCGGACCATCCATCGCTGAAAGGCGACCGCCGGCGTCATAATGCAGGGTGACCTTGTTGCCACTGCGCAGGTCACGCTCGATCAAGCGCCCCTGCTCGTTGAAGATATCCTGGGTACCATCCATCTTCGTTCGGATCGCCCGGCCTTGCTGATCAAAGACAACACGCTCCCCCGAAACGCCTCTGTATTCTGTCTTATTGCCCTCCTGCGCAAACGAAACAATGCCCGTCATCTCTTCGATCAGGACCAGCGGGTCGATCCGCATCAACTCGGCTTCCCAATTCAATCGCCAACGCCGGCCTAGAAGCCCTTTTGTCTCTGCATTCTGCTGCAACGAACGCGTCACCTCCAGGTTCACCGCACCGGCCGGCAAAACGAGATCGGTCGTCGTCACAAAAAGACGGCCGGAGTGAGGATCAACGGTCTCCTGGGCGTGCAAATCAGAATGAAGCTGTGTCAACGCCAGGAATACCCATGCCATGAGATACAAGTAACCAACGATTCTTCTTCTGACGCGCCTTTGGTCCTTCATCTCACACCCCCTCCACAGCGTCCATAGACTGGGTCGCCCTCTGGCTTTCCTCTAATAGCCTATGACTCCCGCACCACTACTTGTAATGAAAGTACTGGGTCGGCGTACTGCGGCAAAGACAGCTCACCGCGCTATCTATGCAGACCCGTATCGCTTTTTCCATGGGCGTGTTTTCATACGCCCCTAAAGCCACCGGCATCACCGTCCGTCCGCCGCCGATTCTTGTCCCAATCTGTGCATCAAAGTCAGAGGCCTTACCTTCGACCCTGGTTGCAAAGATGATCCTGCCCGTCGCCGTATCGACCGCCCGGAGATCAATGGCCATCGCTGCATTTCTGTACCCGCCTCCCAAGCGAAACGGCAGTCTTGGCATGGCAAGACCCAGTCCTAACCCTGAGGCATCCCTCTCAAATTCCGAGACGACGCCATACACCAGGATCTCCGCTCCTTCCAGGACGCCAATGGGTGCTTCCGTTCCCCTCCTGACACGACCGCTTGCGCCCAAGTCCTGCTCAAGCAGCGTGTCCTGGATGGCCTGCCGATCCAGCACGATGAAACGGTTGCTGTTGAAAAGAGCGGTCACCAACATCTCCCGCAGGCCGTCGCCTATCTCAAGATCCGCATCGCTGGCCTTAACTTGGAAGTCTCCCACGGCAACCCTGGCCTTCGGCCCGTCGTAGCGCTCCATCTGCGCCTCAACGACCGACGGCCCCTGAAGGTGTGTGACGTGGGCCACGGGCTGGCCGGGCATGGTTGCACAGCCCTGCATGAACACAAATAGGGGCACCACAAGTGCTCCGGCAAAACGCTGTATCGTTTTCATGGAAACCTCCTCTCTCTGCTTGGCCTCTTTAGAAACACCCTTCCCATAGATGACTCTGCACGCTTTGTCTTGGTCCGCCTTATGTGCCGCTTTCTTCTTTCTTTGCAAAGCACTGGCTCTCTTATCCCTTGTTCTCGAGGTGCCAGCATATTTTCCCTTGCACCCAACAAAAAAGCCGAACTCACCAAAGGCTCATCCTTCGGCAGCTCGGCCGTCTCTACGTCTCAAGTATTTTAAAGACCCGCCGCTTTCCGTCCCGTCCTCACGGGCGGTTTAGCTTTTCGGGAAAGTCTCTGTGTACAGATTCTCTTTGCTTCACACGCTGAAGATGATTTCCTCCCCTTGCCTTCCCAACACCACTGATTTGCTCATTTGTCAAGGCCTCCAAGGGAAAGCTTCGAAATCATTACAAAGCAGATTCCTTTTGTCTGAAAACAGGAGGAGTTAATAGGGGGAGGAACACGGCGTCTATTATCCTGGATGACAGTTATTGAGCATGGAACCACTTTGGATGAAGAAGAGGCGTTGCTGGTCTTGGGAGTCCGTTCAGTGTGAGGCCATCAAAATAATTAATAGCTCGCCATCCATTAGCCGTTCTTATGGATGAGAGCGTTTCTATTTCGCGTCGACAGAGAGGCTCGGTGCGCCATGCGCTCGGGGGAAAGAAACAAGCGCTGGTACGAACCTCTTAGGACTGTATTTTCATGGGCGAAATGGGCGATTTAAGGGGCAAATCGGGCGCAGATTTGGAGAATAACCCAATGATTTCCAAAGGTTGACTTGGTCCGACCCGCCAGAGCGCCCGCCAGAGCGGCTACCAGAGCCGGACACTACTCGCGTGCCTGCGCCATAAGCCTGTGCGAAGCGCGTCCGCTGTGCGCCAGCAATCTATCCGGACTGTCGTGACCTCGCGCCAACAGCTCCCTGTAAAGGTGCAGCTCCTGCTCGTCCATCGCCTGCATCTGCCGCTCTCCGGCTTCGCTCATCGTCTTCACAGTGGGCCCCAGAGTGAGGGTCGTGCCCAGCCCTGCATAAAGGTAGCGAGGTCCGAAGCTCTCCTTCAGGATTGCGAAGGCCGGTTCTCCCGTGCAGTGCACCGGTGCGAGCCATGCCACCTTCCAGGTGTCCCGCAGCGCGGTCGCAATCCGTCTAATCTCATCGGGCTTCGCGGGCAGTAGATGGGTGCCGCCGAAGACAAGGTGTAGCGGTTTGCCGATCACCGCCTTGGCTGTCTTGACGATTTTCTCAAGCGTTGGATGACTGCATCCGACAACCAGGACGATGCCGTGGGGGGTATCGATCGCCAATGAGAGCTCCTTTACCTCCAAGTCGACGCCCCACGGGCCCTTCAACAAGATCAAGTGGAACCCCGGTGCTATCTCGGTTGTTTCGGTCACCCACGTGAAGTTGCCCTGTGGCCACGCGGTCCCAAAACGCAACATCTCAGGCGGATTCCCGTCGAAGTAGCGCATCTCAGCAGGTAGAGACTCGTCGCGCTTGTAGAAAGTCCCTGGCAAAGCCGCACCAAAGACGCCGAAGTTCTCTTGTGGCACGTAGATCTTCACGCTCGGATTGACACTCATCAGGTGATTCAGGCCACTGGTATGGTCGCCATGGCGATGCGAGACGACCGCAAAGTCAAGCATGGTGAGGTCCACACCTTTGGCCTTCGCATTGTGCCCAAAAATCTCGGCGTTATTGCCGGTGTCGAACAGGATGCGCTTTCCGCCGAACTCAAGGAACGCGGAGAAGCCCCAGTCCTTCTTCATATTGGACGTCTTGCCAAAGGCGTCGTAGAGAATGGTGATCTGCCCCTGGCTCGACTCACCAGGCGCTTCCGATACGCCCATGGCCATGACTCCGCTGAGGAGCAAAAAGACCGTTACGAAACTTCGTAGTAGATACTGCATGGTAATTCTCCTTCCCCCCGTTCTCGGGTCCCAATAAAAAAGGCCGAACCGCCAAAGGTTGTATCCTTCGGCAGCTCGGCCATCTTCTCTGCAGACTATATTGAAAGACCCGCCGCTTTCCGTCCCGTCCTTACAGGCGGTTTAGCTTTTCGGGAACGTTACTGGTGCTGGTCTATCCAGCGGAACACTTGGAAAGAAGATTGTCCACCCCCCAATGATTCCCCGTTGATCCTTCTTCAAACGATGGCTTTTGTAATTCGAGACCTCCCGTAGAAAGAAAACAGAAAACATTAAATTGATCTCTTTAGTTTTATAAGCCTCCGCTTTTCAGATGTGTCAAGGCCCATGACAGGAGAACAGAAGTTTATGCCGGCCCTGTTATGCCGTCTTCAAAGCCGCAATCCGACATGTCGGTCGTAATCCATCTGTTCTGTCCTGTCCGCCACTATACTCTCTCTTCTGGTTCGCTATGGTAAGGCTAGATATATTGAGCTTCTTATGACTTCAATTCACTTGGCATAAATGTTTCTTTATGTCTCTGCCGGTATAAGCATTTATTATCAATAGCAGACGCATGCCCCGCAAGCGGTTGGAGTACCATCCATCTTGGCAAAGGCTACGCGGTGAACTGACGGTCGGCTAAATTTGTCAGGCTGGTCTTTTAACTGATTGGGTTGGGCAGGCTTCAACTGGCTCTCTAGGATGCTGCTTTCACAAGGAGGTCAGGAAAAATGACGGCGTCAAACCATTCATTCTTTGGCCGCCAGGCTCATTCCTTTCTTTCTAATCTTTTCCGTCGTCTCCCCCCTTTAGTCCCCCATGCTCCCTTCATTTTGAATATCTTGAATCAGTAATTCAGCCGCGATCCACCAAGGGGCATCCCCACGCCACTCGTTTTCGGTCTCGGTCTCTTGGATGCGCAATTCAGCAGAAATCCACCAGGGCGCAGCCGGCTGATTATTCATTGATGACCTCCGACTCGCTTTTAAATGATAAATGAGTCAACTACACGTGCGGATTTTCCTCCTCCGGTCCCTCAAACAGACTCACAAAGTAACAAAGTAAATTCAACTTCTTCCCGTCCTTATGGTCGGTTTAGCGGTTCGGGAAGTCCAGTTCGCGGGGATTCTAGTTATTAATTCAATATATTCCCTCCTCTGACCCCACATAACCACCGATTAAGTATTATGTCAACATAGAAAAGAGAAAAACTATATTGACAACATAAAATTGACGAATTAAGACAATTATCTTTGAAATGATTAGATTCTCAGGAATTGCAAATGAAATGCGAATCATTACAAGTGTAATTCAGGGGGGTACGCGTCGGGCCCGAAGGCAAAGCCCATTCTTTCTTCAGGTCAGCACCGAAAGTGAAGCCGTATCCCTTGCTCTGGACATCATGGTGGCAGAGCAAGAGATCACGGAAACGTGGAAGGAAGTGCAGGGCCAGGGAAACTTAAGAAAAATTTTCAAGTGATTGGCGCCATCTTCTTATTTCAGGGACTTGCTGTGGTCCGACCCGCTGGAGCGCCGGAGCGGTTCTTGCCGCTGCTAAGGAATCTCGTAGTTATCCAACGCAGGTGGCCAAAGATTCAAAGCTGTTCCCTGCCTGCCGAAGGTCCACGTACTGATAAAGAGTATAGGAATAATAAACAGGCGCGAAGTTCTGCACCCAAAGATAACGATAACTATCCCAGCCTGGAGGCACATCGGGATTCTGATTGCAATGGATAATCGTATTGGGCAAACGACCACATAGACGGCCCCAGCGATCAACATACGCGCCAGGAAAAACCCGTTTGACACATCTATCCAATTGCTGTATCCATTCGTCTGTCAACCCACGTATGGCCGGGTCATTCCAGGGATCGACCGGAGGTGGTGGTGGAACGGAAGGTCCACCATAGAGCGCCTGGATACGCTGAATATCATCAAGTGCTAGAGTTCTGCGCATACCCAAATAAGCTGCGAACATGATGGCGTTTCTGTCTGTAGAATGATCCAGACCCAAGGCGTGTCCGAACTCGTGAACTGCCACCGATATTAGGTCAAACGTATTAACAGGATTGGGGACGGTGATCGTCCAGGTTTCATCTTCATCAAAATGTGTATCGCCTTGCAAAGGTGCATTGGGTGGCGGATAGAATGCGTGCGCGAGGGTACTACCGGGACCATCGAAAGGTGCGTTATCACCGTGATCACGGCTGAAGAAACCGATCACTATATCCGGACTATCGCTGACTTGGACCTCGGTAAAGGTTAGTTGAGTAACCGCGCCCCAGAGGTTAAGCGCTTCCTGAATAGCGGCAATCGCAGTTGCCATCGGCAGGTCAGGCGTTACATTGTTGATGGCATATCGCAAATTCAGGGTTGGCCAAGCATCACCAACCCCTTTGACGCCTGCCGGATAGGGAGTATCTGGGACGCCGCAACGCGGTAAGGATAAGAAAGCCGCGGTTGGCCCATCAATAATACCTGTCTGTTCAATGCCAAAATACCTTTGAAATGCACGGAGGGCCCTGTAAGTTGCATCGTCGAATACACCGTACTCGTATTCAGGTGCCTGGGGAGAGCGATATCGGCGATAAGGATCAGCCGGATCTTCTAATTTGAGATAACCGAAACGGCGCAGGTAATTCTGCAACTCCCGAACTATGTCGCCCTTTGCACCTGTCTCCAATCCGATAGCAGTGCGATCAAAAAACGGTTTACTCTGTTGCATCCCTTCTCCTCAGGTGTTATGTACGCGTCTCAGACTGCCATGATTCAGAAGAACGAATAAGATTGACACATCAACGATGACAATCTCAAAATTTTCAGAATCCTCGGTTAATCTTTAAGAGTCTGACAGAGAACACATTGAATCCCTTTAGTGCCGAAAGAGCTCATTAGGTTTTTCCCTCACCGTCTCCTCCTGCCCCGTACTCTAAAAACCCCCTGCTTTCCGTCCCGTCCTCACGGGCAGTTTAGCTTTTCGGGAAAATTTCGCTCTACAGATTCTTTTTGCTTCAAACGTTCAAGATGATTTCCTCCCCTTAGCTTTGCCAACACCACTGATTTGCTCATTTGTCAAGGCCTCCAAGGGAAAGCTTCGAAAACATTACAATGCAGATTTGTTTTGTCTGAAAACAGGAGGAAACTATAGGGGTAGAAATGGGGCCTCTGTTATCCTGGATGACAGTTATTGAGCATGGAACCACTTTGAATGAGGATAAAGCGTTGCTGGTCTTGGGAGTCCGTTCAGTGTGAGGCCATTATAATAATTAATAGCTCGCCGCCCATTAGCCGTTCTTATGGATGACAGCGTTTCTATTTCCCGTCGGCGGGGAGGCTCGGGGGACCGAATCAAGCTTGGCACGAACCTCTTAGGACTGTATTTTCATGGGCGAAATGGGCGATTTAAGGCCCAAATTGGGTGCCGGTTTGGAGGATAACTCACTGATTTCAGGAGGTTACTGTGGTCCGACCCGCGGGAAGCTTTTTAGGTTTTGGGAATGAGTAACTGCAAAGACTTGAACGATCCGGAGTAAAAATCTCTGTCTCTGGTCAGCAGTCGATCGCACTGTATCCGGGCATGCCCCCCAATCAAAAAATCTGCTGCAATTCGATCGCGCCCGCCGCCCTTTTGGCGATACCGGTACCAACATCTTGCAGCTTCCAGCGCCGCTGCCTCGGTCATCGGAGAATACCCGATTCCAATAGTCTGCAACGCCTTTGTGACTTTTTTCAACGATTCCCCATAAGCCGTGGCCACTTCTGCCCATACGACCTCACATGCCACGACAGAGCCCTCTTGAAGAGAACGCTTCAATGCATCGCGTGAGGCCGGCCCATAATCGGGGTCCGGCTCCAGGATATCAACAAGGATGTTTGTGTCCACAGCTGTAATCATAATGGGCTGACTCCCATAAGCGGCGCAGACACCCTTTTCACCAAACCGTTTTCAGTCACCCCGCAGCTCACGCATGATGTCATCGGAACGACGACCGCGACCCAGGCTGCCATAGACTTTGTCTACTTTATCCACCTGTTCCATCTTAACGATGATAATCTTCCCGGACTTCTCACAGAATTCCAGGACGGTTCCCGGTCGGATGCCGAGCCGGTCCCGCAGGGCTTTCGGAATCGTCACCTGACCTCTTTCAGCGACTTTGGCTTTCATAGCGTTTGACCTCAGAATCTCCTTACAAATCACACCTGCCACACACTCACCATGATCATGGATTTTAATATATGAATTCGTATTTGTCAAGTATGTAATATGAGCTGCAGCTCACACGTTGACGGGCCTGGGGAGCCTGTGCACACAAACGCGTAAGCTATTGAAAAGATTAATAACCTCAGAAACGGAAAGACAAGGGGCCAAGCCACTCTATTCGCAAAACCAGCCTGCCCCCTTTTTGGTTTGCGAAATCCCACCGCCGCAAGAACTTTCTCAGTGCGGCGCGACGACGTTGCCGCCGCCGAGCTCGACGGTGTTGTCCACGGCCTCACGGTCCATGGACATGTGAGGAATCAGACTACCGTCCTTGTCGTGAATCTCCACCCAGAAGCGGTCATGGCCGTTGCCGGGCTCGTCGTGATCCTCGAGGTAAACCACAAACTCGTGGTTGCCGACAGGCTCGAGCCAGCCGGGCTCCATATAGGTGCTCTTGCCGCTGAAGGAGGCCCAGCCGAACAGACCATCCACATCTTCCGCCACGCCCAGGGCCATACCGTAGAGGGCATTGCTCTTTACCCGGTAGATGGTCCCATCGGGCAGGTGGCGAATGAGCAGCAGCTTGCCTTTCACATTCCCTCCGTTCTTCTTGTAGCTCATGGTGAATCCGAAGTTCGTCTTGTCCCCAGCATAGCCGCTCTCCACATTCTCCGTGCCCGGCCAGTAGAACCAGCCACCGCCGGTGGCCTTGCCGAGGCTCGGATCGTTCACCACGAGAACGTCCTCGCCGATGCCAGCGTAGAACTCGCCCGCCACCAAGACGGTCAAGGTATAGGTATTGACTTCGACGTCGCTGAAGGTGCAAGTCATCATCACCACCCCATCATAGCCGGCGCCGGCGGCCGCTTCGCTACACGACACGGGGCTCACACTGCCGCCGGGTCCCACAGGGATCAGGCTCATGGAAATATCGCTCAGGCTGATCTCTCCTGCATAGGCCTGCGGACCATTTGTCAGATCGGGCATGACCTCACGGATCAATGCCGTCACACTAAAGGGATCGCTGTTACCGCCATCCTGGGCCACACGCACTGAGACCGGATTGTCGTCATGGAAATCAACCCTTGCGTTTTCCTGCTCCACGGTAAGCGCCATCTGAGTCTCAGCTTGCAGCTCTCCATCGCTGACCGTCACGGCAATGTCATGGATGGCCGCACCCGTCCGAACTTGACCGTCTATCGACCAGTTGCAGGTGAGCACACCATTGACCGACGCACACTCTTCGCCGCTCACGCTGAGATCAGGCGGGAGTCCGGCGGCCGTGATCGTCAGAGACGCCGAGTCGATATCGCCCGCTGTCACGGTCACCCTCTCAACCCCATCACTGTACTGCACCGTCTGCGCTTCCGGCGCAAGCGAAATCCAGGGGGCGTCGTTCACCGGATTCACGGTCAGGGTCACCACGGCGGCCTCGGAGTCCAGTTCCCCATCGTTGGCCGTGAAAGAGAAACTATCGGTGCCGTTCCAGTCGGGATTCGGCACATAACTGAACGAGCCGTCTCCGTTCAGCGTCACAACGCCATGCATGGCGGAATCCACCAGTGCAATCGTCAGCACATCCCCCTCAACATCCGTCGCATGCCCGAGAAGACCTGGCACCGTCACGTTCAGGGTCACGTCCTCATCGGTGCTGTAGGTAGCAACCTGTGCGACGGGAGCATCGTTCACCGCGTGCACAGTAATCCCGACCGTCGCCGGATCTGAAATCGCAGCCCCGTCGCTGGCTTGGTAGGTGAAACTATCCGTTCCATTCCAGTCAGGCTCAGGGGTGTAGCTCAGGGAGCCATCGTCATTCAGCATCACCGTACCATGGGTGGCATTGCTCTCAAGCAGAACGGTTAAGGTATCGCCTTCGATGTCCGAATCGTTTGCAAGCAAAGTTGCGGGCAGCAGCGTCAGGGTATGGTCCTCATCCACCGCAAACCCCTCGTCATTGACGGCGACCGGTGCATCGTTCACCGCGTCCACGGTGATCGTCACGGTGGCCACGTTGGAGACCAGGGCTCCGTCGTTGGCCTTGTAGGTGAAACTGTCGGTGCCAAACCAGTTTTCAGCCGGTGTATAGACAAAGGATCCATCCGGGTCCAGGGTGAGTATGCCGTCGGTCACGTCACTGACCAAGGTTGCCGTCAGGCTCTCGCTGTCCACATCGCTGTCATTGCCCAAAATGGTAGGCAGCGCAACGTCGAGCGTCTGGTCTTCATCAGTGCTGTGGGTATTGTCTCTGGCGACGGGCGCATCGTTCACAGAGGCTACGGTTATCTCAACGGCTGCCTCCTCGGACCAGGCCTCTCCATCGTGTGCCCGATAGGTGAAGTGGTCCGTTCCATGCCAGTTCTGATTCGGCATATAAGTAAACGAGCCGTCGGGGTTCAGTGTCAGCGCCCCGTGGTTCGCCGCTGTCCCCAGATGAACTGTCAGTGGGTCGACGTCTGGATCGGTGTCGTTGCTCAACAGGCCGGCGGCGGGCACTTGCAACATCTGGTCTTCGTCAACACCGAAGGCATCCGCCACCGTCACTGGCGGAGAATTGGTGATGATCGTGATCGTGGCCACGCGTGGGATGGAGACATTGCCCGCCGTGTCTACGGCCCGGTAGCTGATATCATGGTCACCGTCATCGCTCGCCGAAGGAACCCATGTGGATGCATATCGGCCGGCCGTATAATCCGCCATGGGCAGCAGCCGCCACTCGCCCCCGTCGATCCGATACTCCACACGCGCCACACCGGACAGATCATCGGCGGCCGTCAACGACAATCCGACTTCGCCTCGATAAATGCCTCCCGAAAGGGGCGAGACGATTTCCAGAACCGGTGCGTCCCCGTCTCGCACCACCAACGAGCGGGTCGCCAAGGTCTTGATGGACCCATCGATCAAAACCTGCAACTCGGCCAGATAGGTTTTCAAACCATAACCGTCTGTCGCAAAGACCACCTCACCGGCATGCGTACCGCCGGTGGCCAGGGCGATACTTTCCGAATAGTGACTCACGGGCGCGCGCGTTTCGGCATCCAGAATAACGACGTCCAGGGGGAGCGGGTCGACGCCGGCGTTACCGACATTGCGAACAGAATAGGCGACGTGCAGGGGTGTCCCGTATACGGGGGATGTGGGAGAGGGCGCTAAGTCTCCAAAGGGCACCGCAACGGCTTCTACTTCAAATGTCGCCACGCTGTCGGACACAACGGCACCATCGAGCAGCACCGCCAGAGCAACCTCGTAGATCCCCGGCAGATACAACCCTGTATTCCATTTGGCGGACCAGCTTACAGGAAGTTCGGGCTGGAGGTTGATCACAGGCTTCTCTTCGCTGAAGACAACATTGTCCTCCCAGTCGGTGATGTTCACCGTTGTCATCAGAGAAGGCAGCACGTAGTTGTCACCGTCGTTGACGGTGCTGAGACGCAACGAGATGTTTTCATGGGGTCCATAAGCCCCTTTGTCCGTCGTCACACTGGATCCGAGTGCGAGGGTGGGTAGGATCTCGAAGGGGAGCAGCTGATCTTCCGCCAAGCGAGGGGGATCGTTCAGGGTCGCATGGACCTGATAGGCACCGGCATACGTCACGCCCGTGTTCCAGGTGTAATCAAAGCGCTCCTGTACGCCATAGGGGAGCGTCACATCGAAATGATCCAGCAGGGCTACGGGAACTCCCGCGGCGTCCTCAACCCACACCTCGACGGACACATCTCTCTCAACGCCACTGTTCACAAGATCGAGCGTCACACGAACGTCCTCATGACTGCCGAATTGATCTTTTTCAAGGGACGTGGTCAGGTTCACCCCTTCCTGTAGGGAGACCTGGAAATCCCGGTAGGCAATATTGTTCGTCTCATCGGCCTCTTGGATCCGGTCATTCCCGTCGAGCACCACATAGATCGACGCCGCACCCTCTATGCCGGTCGTATCAAAGGTCATCGTGATGAACTCGCCGGCATTGGGTCCAACCAGCGGGATTGTGTCCGATTTCAGGCGATCTACGTGACCCGCGGCGTCGAACAGGTAGATGTCTATCTCCACATCCTCGGCGGAGACGGACCCGTGATTCGAAACCGCCACATCAATGAGCATTTCCTCGCCTGCAATCGGAAAGGGTGGGTAGAGAAAGATGTCCGCCGCCGTCACGCTCAGATCCGGAGACTGGCTGGTATCGTAAGAGACGCAGATCTCATCGGAGGCCACGCTTTCGTTGCCGGCCGAATCGGTTCCCTTCAGATAGAAACGATTGTTGCCGGGCAGCAACGGGACATCATCGAAACGGAAGGCTCCTGCAAGTTCCAGAACCGTCAGGCTTCTGTTCTGGATGTATCCGACCCTACCGTCGGTCGTGTAGAACAAAGCCCATACATAGCTCAAATCGTCTGCGAGCTTCGCACCCACCCCATTGAGGTCTACCGCTTGCAGCCATAACGACGCTCTGCCGCCGCCCTCATCTTGCGCATAAACAAGATGCCTGCCGTCGGGGGACCAGGCCAGGCGATGTTCGCGTTCATCCGTATCTGTCAGCTGGAGGCTATTTCCCGTCGAGGCATCCCAGACATAGAGGTCCGGACTCCCATCCATCTGCGAATCATAAGCTAGCCAACGACTCTCTGGTGACCAGCGGAGTACCTGTTCATCGCTCTGGTCATCCACCAAGATCCGTTCGTGGCTTTCGAGATCCACAACATGGACAAAGGGGTAATCTGTAAAGGCGACCTGGCGGCCATTGGGGGACAACTGGGGATTGTAGGCATTGCCTGTACCGGGGATTTCAGTTAAGGTCCCTAACGCAAGATCTTTCACCCAGAGCGCATAGACACCACCGAGGTATCGTACAAAGGCGATCTTAGTTCCATCCTGAGACCATGAAGGACTCTCTTCGTAAACATCGTTGCCGCCATCGGTGAAGGGAATGCTTTCACCTGTCTCGGTATGGTACAGCCCGATACGCCCGTTCCAGTTTTCATCATAATAGTAGTACGCGATCTTGTCTCCACGGGGAGACCAGACAGGACCAAAGGCCTCGTACAGGGCGATCTCCTTTTCACCCGTCACCAGATCCATGAACCAGAGGGCCCCATTCTCTTCAAAGGCAATCATCCTTCCATCCGGAGAGACGGCGCCTCTTTCGCTGTCACTATCCAAGGGGACGACTGTGGTAACATCTTCGCTGGCAGAGGTTGTCCTGTCCACCTGGACACCGTCCTGAAAGAGCTCGACCAAAATGCCCGGCTCGGCATAACCTGTCAACTCGATTCGGTCCGCATACCGACTCAGACAGGTCCCACTTGATGAAAGGTGTGTTCCCGGAGCCTCCGGCGGAATGGTGTCCGTGGGCATACCCGTGGCCTCCTGGGAGGGCTCGCCCTCATTCCCAAATAGGTCGACCGCAGAGACTACGTAATAATACGAGACGCCGTTTGTGAGCCCTGTATCGGTGAAGCTGTTCTCCCCGAGCGGCGCTTGGTTCACGGGCTGATAGGGGCCGCCCGCCGTGACACTTCGATAGAGTCTGAATCCTGAAACCTGCGTGCCCGAGTCGTCCCACGCTGCGCTCAGCGCTTCGCCTTCCGGGACTGCTGTGAGCCGCAGGTTTTCAGGCGCCGGCGGCGGATCGACAGCCACGGTCGCCGACGCCTCGTTGGACGGTTCGCCCTCACTGCCCGCCGCATCGACAGCGGTTACGCGATAGGAATAAATCCCGTTGGCCAGGCCAGGGTCGGTATAGGTGGCCTCCGTGACGAGCGACGCCGTGATTTGGATCCAATCCTGATCGGTATGTCTGTAGACGGTGTATCCCGCCAGATCAGCTTCTGTATTGGCCGTCCACTGGAGGCGCACATCCGAACCGCTTGCATTGGCGGTGAGACTCAACGGCGCCGATGGCGGCGTGACATCTCCCACAATGGCCGGCGCCTCGTTGGACGGCCCACTTTCAAACCCGAACTGATCTACCGCCGTCACCGTGTAATGATATTCGCCGTCACTTAAGTTCAAGTCTTGATAAGATGTTTCTGCAATGAGGTTGGCTCTGGAAATGCGAACCTCGGAGATCCCGACTCTCCCGTAATAGCTCGAAGAAACGGGACGGTTGACATAGATCCGCAGCTTCTCTGTGCGGAAGGGCGACTCGAAATAGAAGACGTTTTCCGTGACATCATTCTGGGTGAGCTGCGCCTTGCTGACCCAACCATTCGGCGACCAGGCTTGTATCTCATAGTCCGCGGCTGCATAGGAGAGACTGCTCCAGTCGATCTCGACATGCGTGATCCACTGCGGGGAAGCAAAGTCGATTTCCCACCAAACGGGCCGGGTGCCTCCGTATGTGGACCCGGATAGCCAGTACGTAGCCGGGTTCAGATCAAAGGCCCGCGTCGCCGGATTGTAATAAGAGGACGAGGCAAAAATACTCGTCACATCGGCCGACGAGACGGCTGCATCCCCATTGACCTTCTCACCATCCCGGTAAAGGTTGCATTGGCTCGGGCCGTGACCCTGTTCTCGCCCAGGGACAACGGCAACTCAAATACGAAATTCCCAGCGGCATCGGCAACGACCGTTCCTTGAGAGACGGCGCCTGCACCGGTATCGACAAAGATCTCCACGAGATTCTCAGCCCCCCCGTTCGATCCTTCGATCTGGATCTGCGCCGTCGCCGTCGGGGACGCGGGCTGTTCGATGACCGGCGCGAAGATCTCCGCTCCGGCCCGATTCGACGGACCGCTTTCATTGCCATAGATATCGGCCGCCGTGATTTCGTATTCATACGTGCCATCCGGAAGTCCAACATCCACATAGCTCGTGTCGGTAACAACCACCGCATTCTGACGGGTTCTCGTTTCACCGACGATGCGATAAACATGGTAGCCCGCAAGGCCCGTTTCCCCATTGGCCGCCCACGTTAGGGAGGCCTCCTGCCCATCGGTCATCGCCTGCAGATCCCGCGGCGGTTCCGGGGGCGTGAGATCGGTATAGGTCACGGTGATCGGTGACGGTCCCGCCGTCGTGTTCATTCGCACCGAGCGCGCCTACACGAACGAGGAGGGGGAGGAAGACTCGCCCTGGAATTTCTTCCGCGAGTACTTCCGCGACGACCGCGGACGGCGGTTTCGTGGAGAGGGTGGCGGCTCGGGCTTCATCTTCGATAACGAAGGCCGGATACTCACCAACGACCACGTCATTCGCGAAGCGGATCGAATCACCGTGGTAATGGCCGGCAACGGTGAACAGAAGGAGTTCGAGGCGGAGGT